>NZ_JAMSHT010000001.1:1326666-1990000 GCF_023805295.1 Sphingomicrobium sediminis | reverse complement strand
CCGGCGCGCAGGAAGTGAAGGTCACCGAAGCCGTCTTCACCTTCGTCGCCATCGACGAGAATGCCCGCCCGCGTCCGGTCGACCCGCCGGTCGGGCAGGATATCGCCTGATTTCCGCGCGCTAGCGGCGGGGGCGTCACAGCTCCGTCATGAAATCGAGATTCTCGCGTCAAGCTGACGGCACGAAGCCGTCATGCCGTCGGCATGTTCGCGTCACCTGCACTGCACGATAGCGTCAAACCCACATCCTACTCCGCTTCTCGAGACCGGGCGCCGCAGGGGGTTCCTTTGCGCCCGTTTCAGCGAAATCCAATCACTCGCCCGAGAGCGGAGACAAAGATGACCAACTTCAAGAATGTTCGTAACGTCCTGATGCTGACCGTGGCTGCCGGTGCGCTGGCTGCTTGCGGTGCCGACGATGTCGCCTCGCCCGGCGAAGGTGTGATCGTCGTCCCGACGCCCACCCCGACGCCGACGCCCACGCCGACGCCCACGCCGACCCCCACCCCGACGGGTGGCCCGGCCGCCGACTGCCCGACGGGCACCACCAATGCCGGCACTGTCGACGTCCTTGGCAACAGCGCCGACGAGCGCCGCGTCTGCCAGATTTCGGGCACCATCACGAGCGACCTGTTCCTGCCGAACAATGCCGGCACGATCTACTCGCTCTCGGGCAAGGTCCAGGTCGGCACCGATGCCGGCGGCGACGCCAACAACCCGACCGGTATGCAGGCCACGCTGACGATCGAAGAAGGCGTGACCATCTTCGGTGCCTCGGGCGCCGACTTCCTCGCCGTGAACCGCGGCTCGCAGCTCATCGTCGATGGCCGTGCCGACAATCCGGTCGTCATGACCAGCCGCGCCAACGTCGTCGGCGATGCCGTCGAAAGCTCGACCGGTGACTGGGGCGGCCTCGTCCTGCTGGGCCGCGCCCCGATCGGCGACTGCCTCTCGGGCACGCCCGCCACGCCGGAAAGCTGTGAATCGCCGGTCGAAGGCACGTCGGGTTCGCTCTACGGTGGTAACGCCGCCAACGACACGTCGGGCCGCATCGAATATCTGCAGGTTCGCTATGCCGGCTTCCAGGTCGACCTCAACAACGAGCTGAACGGCATCACGCTGGCAGGTGTTGGCGCCGGCACCATCTTCAACCACGTCCAGGTCCACAACAATTCGGACGATGGCATCGAGTGGTTCGGTGGCCGCGTGAACAACTACAACCTGGTCCTGACCGGCAACGAAGACGAAGCCATCGACTATGATTCGGGCTATCAGGGTCTCACCCAGTTCGTGATCATCGACAATACGTCGGGCCGCGGCGACAAGCTGATCGAGATCGACAGCTCGGACAAGCCGTTCGACAACATCCCGTCGACCGACGTCGAGATCCTCAACATGACCGCCGTCACCAGCGAAACCGGCAAGGTCATCAACGCCCGCGCCGGCACCGACCTGTCGATCTACAACTCGGTCGTCGTCACGGGCGGCGGCTTCTGCCTCGACATCGACAATAGCGAGACGGTCACCAACATGACCGACGAGGAAGCCACCCCGCTTCGCTCGGTCCTGCTCGACTGCGGCACGCCCGCTTATGACGACGGCAATGGCGGCGTCTCGGCAGCGACCATCGCTGCGCTGTTCGATGCCAACAGCAACGCCGACTACACCAACTCGCTGACCGACACCTTCGTCAATGGCGGCACGGAAGCTGCGGCCACTGCGGCTGCCGACTTCAGCGCGCTCGAGAATAGCGCCGCCGTCCAGGCCGCTGCCTATGTCGGTGCCGTGAACGGTGCGGCGGACACGTGGTGGCAGGGTTGGACCTGCGACCTTCCGGGCCAGGCCAGCTGCCTGGATATCCCGGCTGCCGGCAACTGATCCGCCGGTCCGCAAACTGAAGGATGGGGAGCGGCGGCGTCAGCTGTCGCTCCCTCTTCGCTACTTAATATGAAGCGCATGGAAGACATGTCATGACCAATCCCCAACTGATCACCGCTTTGCTCGCGACGACCGCGCTTCTCGGCCCGGCCCCGGCGCTCGCGCAGGCGACCCCGCCCTCGTCCGCATCGGCCAGCGATGTCGGCGATCCGCAGGATCCAAACCAGCAGCAGGACACGCTCGAGGCCGCCAATCCCGGCGCCGACGACCAGCCTGCAGGCCAGCCGGTCGAGATCTCCGGCCCCGGCGCCAATCGCGACGAGGGCGAGATCATCATCCGCGGCACCTATATTCCTTCGCCCGTCCGTGCGACGCCCGAAGTCGTCTCGGTCCTGTCGGCCGAAGACATTGCCCGTACCGGTGACGGCGACATTGCCGGCGCGCTCCAGCGCGTCACCGGCCTGTCGGTCGTTGGTGGTCGCTTCGTCTATGTCCGCGGTCTTGGCGAACGCTATTCCTCAGCGCTTCTCAATGGCGCACCGCTGCCCAGCCCCGAACCGCTGCGCCGCGTGGTCCCGCTCGATCTCTTCCCCACCTCGATCATCGCTTCGACGGTCGTCCAGAAGAGCTATTCAGCCAACTATCCCGGCGAATTTGGTGGCGGCGTCATCAACCTCACTACCCGGTCGGCCCCTGAAGAAGGCTTCCTCTCGGTAGGCGGCGGCATCGGCTACGACACCGAAACCTCGCTCAATTTGGGCTATACCTATTTCGGCAGCTCGACCGATTTTCTCGGCTATGACGATGGCAACCGCACGCTTCCCAGCGTCGTCCAGAACGCCTTCGACAGCGGCAATCGCATCATCTCGGGTGCCGATTTCTCGCAGCAGGACATCAAGAATATCGCGACCAGCCTCGACAATGCGTCGACCTCGCTGATCCAGAAGACCTACGACGTGCCCGTCAATTGGTCGGGCGATATCGCCGCGGGTGAGACCTTCGACATCGGCGGCGCCGATCTCGGCCTCATCGCGGTCGGTGGCATTTCGAACAGCTGGCGTACGCGTGGTGGTGTCCAGCAGGCCGGCACGCGCGGCGGCAATGACGAACTCGTCGCCTCGTCTGACTTCGACTATCTGTCGACCCAGAACCGCGTCGTCGTGAACGGCATGACCAGCGCTGCGCTCAATGTCGGCGACCAGAAGGTCCGCCTGACCGGCGTCTATATCCGCGACGTGCTCAAGGAAGCGCGCGCTTCGATCGGTAACGCCTTCGATTCTGTCCAGCCCTCGGCGGAACGTCCCGACGAGACGATCCAGACCGGCGCCACCAACTATTTCGAGCGCGAGCTGTATGACGCGCAGGTTGTCGGCGAATTCCAGTTCGGCGATTTCAACATCGACCTTCGCGGCTCCTACGCGAAGACCCGTCGCGATTCGCCCTATGAGCGTCGCTATTCCTATCTCTTCGACGACGAGATTGGCGACTATGTGAACGACCTTCGTTCGCCGGCCCAGAATGCGACCCTGTCCTTCTCGGAGCTGGATGACGAGCTGTGGTTCGGCGCGGTCGACGTGGCCTATTTCCTGCCCACGGCCATGCCGATCACCCTGTCGGCGGGCTATGCCTATACCGACAACACCCGTTCGGCGATCCGCCGAGATTTCGACTTCCGTCCGGTCGCTTCGCTTCCCGATACGGTGGCGCAGCAGCGCATCGACTATCTGCTGAGCGACTTCAACATCCAGACGTTCGACATCCTGCTTCGTGAAACGACCGGCGGCCTCGGCTCGGCGGCCTATGATGCGGGCCTCGAAGTGCAGGGTGCCTACGGCATGGTCGAGATCGAACCGACCAGCGACATCCTCGTGAACCTCGGCGTTCGCTATGAGGATGGCACTCAGACGGTCACGCCGCAGATCCTGTTCGGCCAGCCTGCAGCCGACCCAACGCTGATCGCCAATGATTATTGGCTCCCGGCTGGGACGATCACCTGGAACTTCGCCGACGACATGCAGGTGCGTGTCGGCGCTTCGAAGACGATCGCTCGCCCGCAGTTCCGCGAACTGGCGCCGCAGCCTTATGTCGACTTCGAGACGCAGCGCACCTTCTTCGGCAACCAGTATTTGCAGGACAGCGAGATCCTGAATATCGATGCGCGCTACGAATATTATTTCCCACGCGACCAGATTTTCAGCCTCGCTGCCTTCTACAAGGAAATCGACAATCCGATCGAAACGATCGCGGCCAATGTCGGCTCGTCGCTCCTGTCGACCTTCGCCAATGCGCCGAAGGCCGAATTGTACGGCGCCGAAGTCGAGTTCCGGAAATATCTCCCCTTCTACGACCTCGGGTTCGAAGAAGGCTTCCTGTCGGATCGTCGCATCACGCTGATCACCAACTACACCTATACGGACTCGGAGCTGTTCTTCCCGGACGGCGAAACCTCGATCCTTTTCTCGAGCCCGACCGAAATTGCGGTCGACCAGGTGTTCGACACGACCCAGACCCTCGGACTCACCGGTCAGTCGGAGCATCTCGTCAACCTGCAGTTCGGCTTCGAGCATGAAGATCGCCTGTCGCAGCAGACGGTGATCCTGACCTACGCGTCGGATCGTTCGACCAATCGCGGTCCGAACCGGACGCCCGACTTCATCGAAAAGCCCGGCATCCAGCTCGATGTCGTGCTGCGCGAAGCAGTCGACCTTGGCGGCACGTTGGTCGAGTTGAAGGCCGAAGGCCGCAACCTGCTCGGCACCGATTATGAGGAAGTGCAGACGCTCAATGGAAGCGAACTGATCATCCAGAATTATGATCGTGGCCGCACCTTCTCGCTTTCGGCGACGATGACCTTCTGATCGACGCACATCGATCGGTCCCCGCTGTCGGGTAGCCGACACAAGGTGTTGAAAAGAGGCCGGTTTCCTGAAAAGGGAGCCGGCCTTTCTTTCTGTCTAAAATCTGTAAAAAACAAGTCTTGAAAGAGTCTTTCCTTTACCTCAGACCTAAACGGAGCCCGGGGAGTTCACGAATGCCGAACCCGATTCTGAATTGGCGCGCCAAGCGTCGCCAAGGCGCCCTTCTTGCGGGCGTGCCGCGGCTTGTCCGGCTCGTACTCATCGCCATTCTCGCAGCCCTGCTCGCCCGTTTGTTCTGGGTCATCGTCACCCCCGTTGGCCCGGTCGGCGACTGGCGCGCGCCGACGCCGCGCCTGCTGTCCGAGGCCGAACAATCCGCCTTGCTCTTGCGCGTCGACCCCTTCCCGCAAAGCGCCGCCAGCGCGCAGGCCGGCGAAGGCGTGACCGATCTCGAACTCGAACTGTTCGGCATTCGCGAGAATCGCGGCGCCGGTACTGGCAGCGCCATCATCGCCGGATCGGACGGCGAACAGGTCAGCTACGCGGTCGGCGAGGAAGTCGCCCCCGGCGTCACGCTCGCCGCCGTCGCCTTCGACCATGTCGTGCTCGACCGCGGCGGGGTGCGAGAGCGGCTCTATATCGACAACAGCATCCCGGCCGAGACGGTGAGCGTTGTCGGCGGCCCGCCCGCCGGCACCGAAGCCGCCGTCGCTGCGGCCATTCCCAACCTTCGCCTGCTGCCGCGCACCACCGGCAATCGCATTACCGGCGCGCGCCTGCCGCTCGATGTCGAGCCGCAAATGCTCAGCTTCTTTCGTTTCCAGCAGGGCGACGTGATCGTCGGCGTCAATGGCGCGCCGATCAACAGCCAGTCGGACATCGATGAACTCAAAGCCAGCCTCAAACCTGCCGCCCGCCTCGCGCTCGATGTCGAGCGCGGCGACGGCGTCGTGACCGTTTCGGTCAACCTCTAGACCTCGAGATGAAGACGCACCTTATGCTGACCAAGAAAATCGCCCTCGCCACAGCCGCTTTGATGATCGCGGCGGCCCCGGTGCCGGCCTACGCGCAATATATGCTCAACATGCGCGATGCCGACGTGCGCGCCTTCGTCGACGATGCCGCGCGCGTGACGGGCCTCACCTTCGTGGTCGACAGTCGGGTGAACCAGAATATCAGCGTGGTGACCAACCGCTCGCTGTCGCGCTCGGAATATTTCGAGGTGTTCCTGGCCACGTTGCGCGCCAACGGCCTCGTCGCCATTCCCATTCCCGGCGGCTATCGCATCCAGCCCGCCCAAGGCGCCGCGACGCAGCCGAGCCGCACCGGCCTTGCCGGAAGCGCACAGAACCAGTTCGTGACGGAGATTTTCCGCCTGCGCACGGTCGAGGCGGCAGCAGCGATCGAAACGCTGCGCCCGCTCGTCTCGAGCGAAGGGTCGATCACCGCCAATCGCAACGCCAACAGCCTCGTCATTGCAGATTATGCCGACAATGTGCGCCGCATCCGCGCGCTGCTGCAGCGTCTAGATACCGACACCAGCTCGAGCGATGTCGTCTATCTCCAGAATGCCGGCGCGCGCGAGATTGCCGAGGCTCTGGCCGCCCTTAACGAGCAGGGCGGCGACCTCGCCGCACCGGTCGGTGTGAGCGCCATCGACAGCGCCAATGCACTGGCGCTGCGTGGGCCCTCCGAAGCCGTCGAGCGCTACGCGGACCTTGCCCGCGAGCTCGACATGCGCGCCGCGGGCGGCTCGCAGATCCGCGTCTACTGGCTCGAACATGCCGATGCCGAGGCGATGCTGCCGGTGCTCCAGCAATTGCTCGGCCAGCCGATCACGACCACTTCCGAAGCGCCCGCCTTCCTCACCTCGCAGGATGGCGAGAGTACGGGCGCCGGTCCGCGCAGCCAGCCCGCACCGCAAACCGCATCGACCGTAACGACCAGCACCAGCAATAACGGCATTGTCCAATACGGGCCGGCCGTCGTCACCCGCTACACCGGCACCAACGCGATCATCATCGCCGCCAATCCCGAAGTGCAGCGCCAGGTCGGCGAGGTCATCCGCCAGCTCGACACGCGCCGCGAACAGGTACTGGTCGAGGCGATCATCGTCGAAATCGGCGACAATGCCGCGCGCCAGCTGGGCGTCCAGTTCCTGCTTGCAGGCGAGGACAGCCCGTTCCTCGCCGCCAACTATTCCAACGCGCAGCCCAACATCCTCGCCATCGGCGGCGCCATCGCCAATTACGAACTTGGCCGCGAGACGAGCGTCTCCGACGAAGGCGTCGTCACCACCACGATCGACAGCCCGCTCGGCGACGGCGTGACCGAGGCCGCGGTCCAGTCCGCGCTGAGCTCCACGGGCGGTCTTGCCGGCGGGGTCGTCAATCTTGCGGGCAATGCCTTGTTCGGCGCGATCATCAATGCGGTCGAATCCGATACCGAGAGCAACATTCTCTCGACGCCCTCGACCGTCGTGCTCGACAATCAGGAGTCGAGCCTGCTCGTCGGCCAGGAAGTGCCGATCACCACCGGGGAAGCGCTCTCGACCAATTTCGACAATGCCTTCCGCACCGTCGAGCGCCAGAATGTCGGCATCCAGCTCGACGTCAAACCGCAGGTCAATTCGTCGGGCTCGGTCAAGCTCTTCATCCGCCAGGAAGTTTCGAGCGTCGCCGGCCCGGTTGCCAGCGGATCCTCGGACCTCGTCATCAACAAGCGCGAGTTCAAGACGGTCGTCACGGTCGACGATGGCGAGATCCTCGCGATCGGCGGCCTGCTTGACGAAGCCGAGCGCAACACGATCGAGAAGATCCCGCTGCTGGGCGACATCCCGCTCATCGGCGAATTGTTCAAATCGCGCTCGCGGTCGAAGTCGAAGACCAATCTCATGGTCTTCATCCGCCCGACCATCATCCGCGACAGCGACGATGCCCGAGCCATGACCGCGCGCCGCTACGGCTACATGCGCAACGCTCAATATTATAACGATCCCGATGTCGAGCCCGCGCTCGATACGCTGGTCCGCGATTATCTCGGCGCCGTTCCGCCGGTCGCCGCGCCGCTCGCTCCGGGCGATGTCGTCGTGCGGCCCTCGACCGTGCAGGACGTTGACGTCCCGCCGGCCGAGCCGATGGGCGAAAATATCCTGACCGATCCTGCAGACGAGGAGACCATCCAATGATGATCATCCGACGCCGCAACCGCGACCCGATCGACGAGCCGGGCGATTTCGTCATCGAGGAGCAGAAGCCCACGCCCGGCACGATGGCGCTCGACGAACCGCGCGCCGAAGTGCCGATGTCGGCAGTGATCGACATTCCTTATGCCTTCGCGCGCGAACATAGCGTGGTGATCCGCCCCGACAGTGAGAACGGCCTCACTCTGGCCGTGAAGGAAGGCGCCGATCCGTCGATCCTCATCGAGGTTCGCCGCTATCTTGCCCAACCCTTCGCCATCGACTTTGTCGACGAAGGCGAATTCAACCGCCTGCTCCACGGCCGCTATGCCGGTGGCGCTGCCGAAGGGCTCGCCGAAATGAGCGGCGGCGGTGACGAGCTGGACGAACTGGCCAGCGGCATCCCGAGCGCCGAAGACCTGCTCGATTCGAGCGATGACGCACCCGCCATCCGCCTTATCAACGGCATCATCGCCGAAGCCGTCCGTCTCGGTGTCTCCGACATCCATATCGAGCCCTATGAAAGCGGCCTCGTGGTCCGCCTGCGCCGCGACGGCGTGCTCAAGGAGCATTTGCGCATGCCCGCGCACGCCGCCCCCGTGGTGGTGAGCCGCATCAAGGTCATGGCGCGCCTCGACATTGCCGAGCGCCGCGTGCCGCAGGATGGCCGTATCGCGCTGAAGCTTGGCGGTCGCCAGCTCGATGTACGCGTCTCGACCCTGCCCAGCCGCGCCGGCGAACGTGTCGTCATGCGTATTCTCGACAAGGAGAATGCCGGCCTGTCGATCGACCTGCTCGGTATCCACGGCACTGCCGACGAGATCCTCCGCGAAGCGCTGGGCGAGCCCAACGGCATCATCCTCGTTACCGGCCCCACCGGCTCGGGCAAGACGACGACGCTTTACGCCGCGCTCCAGCATTTGAACGATGGCCAACGCAACATCCTCACCGTCGAGGATCCGGTCGAATATTCGATCGATGGCATCGGCCAGACGCAGGTGGATTCGAAGGTCGGCATGAGCTTTGCCGCGGGCCTTCGCGCCATTCTCCGCCAGGATCCCGACATCGTCATGGTCGGCGAAATCCGCGACAAGGAAACCGCCGATATTGCGGTGCAGGCCTCGCTGACCGGCCACCTCGTCCTCTCGACCGTCCATACCAACGACGCGGTCGGCGCGATCACGCGCTTGCGCGACATGCGGATCGAGCCCTTCCTCATCGCCTCGACGCTCCGCGCCGTGGTCGCCCAACGCCTCGTGCGCCGCCTATGCATGAATTGCCGCGAAGCCGTCCCGGCGGACCGCAGCGTCGCTGCGTTGCTTGGCTTCGACGAGGGCGAGACCGTCTATCGCGCGCAGGGCTGCGCGGAATGCTCCAATACCGGCTTCAAGGGCCGCATCGGCGTGTTCGAGGCGGTCAAGGTCGACAGCACCATCCGCCGCCTCATCGCCGATGGCGGCGACGAAGCGGTGATTGCGCGTCATGCCTTCCTCAATTCGCCCAATCTCGGCTCGGCAGCACGCAAGCTGGTGCGCTCGGGCGAAACCACGCCCGAGGAAGCCATCCGCATCTCGCGTCACGAGGATGAAGGCGAGGCAGAACAAGGCTGATGGCCGGGCTCTACGCCTATCTCGCCGTCGATGCGCGCGGGCGCGAGAAGCGCGGCATGATCCGCGCCGCCAATGACGGCGAAGCGCGCGCTGCATTGGAGCAGCGCCGCCTTGTCCCCGTGCGCGTCGCGGTGGCCGAGGAAAAAGCCGTGTCGGGCGGTGGCCTCAGCCTGTCGCGCGAGGCCAAGTTCAACGCCAAGCAACGCGTGCTGTTCACCCGCCAGCTGGCGACCCTCATCAAGGTCTCGCCGATCGAGGAGGCACTGCGCACCATCGCGCGGCAGACCGACAAGCCCGCCATGCGCGGCATCGTCACCCGCGTCGCCGATCGCGTCGTCGAAGGGCGGCGCCTCGCCGATGCACTCTCATCCGAACCCAAGAGTTTCGACCCGCTCTACCGCGCCATGATCGCGGCGGGCGAAAGTTCGGGCACGCTGCCCGAACAATTGAACCGTCTCGCCGCGCTGCAGGAGCGCCAGGCCGAAATGCGTTCCAAGCTGGTCAGCGCGCTCGCTTATCCTGCCGTTCTCACCCTCGTCGCCATCGGCGTCGTCGCCGCGCTCATGATCGCGGTCGTGCCCAAGGTAGTCGAACAGTTCGAGGATGTCGGCCAGCAACTGCCGCTCCTCACCCGCATCGTCATCGCTATCAGCGACTTCCTCGCAGGCTATTGGTGGGTGCTGCTCGGCGCAATTGCGCTGTCCGTGATCGGCACTGCAACCGCGATGCGCAACGAGGCCTTTCGCCTGCGCTTCGACACCGCCCTGTTGAAACTGCCCTTTTTCGGTCGCCTGCTGCGCGACCTCAATGCCGCCCGCATGGCGCGGACGCTCGCCACGATGGTCGAGGCGCGCCTGCCGCTGGTCGAGGGTCTGCGCCTGACTGCCCGCACCATCTCCAATCGTCGCCTCGCCCAAGCAACGCGGCAGATGGAGGAAGAAATTCGCGGTGGCGGCAGCCTGTCGGGCGCGCTTCGCCGTACCGGCATGTTCCCGCCTTTGCTGGTCCACCTCACCGCCAGCGGCGAGAGCGCCGGCCAACTGGGCCCCATGCTCGGCCAGGCCGCCGACTATCTCGAACGCGAATTCGATACCTTCACCAGTTCTGCGCTCGCCTTGCTCGAGCCGCTGATCATCATCATCATGGGCGCCGTCGTCGCCGCCATCGTGCTCGCGATCCTCATGCCCATCCTGCAACTCCAGACCCTGATCGGAAGCTAGTTTCATGACGTCCAAGACCCAGCCCAAACGCCGCAAGAAAAACGGCTTCACCCTCGTCGAACTGATGGTCGTCATCGTCATCATCGGCCTGCTCGGCACCGTCGTCATGCTCAACGTCCTGCCCGCGCAGGACCAAGCCCAGCGCACTGCCGCGCAGGCCAATATCAGCCAGCTTGAAAATGCGATGGAGCAGTATCGCATCGACAATTTCACCTATCCGACCAGCATCGAGGCGCTGAAAACCCCGCCCGCCGACCTGGCCCAGCCCGACCGCTACCGCCCGGGCGGCTATGTCCGCGACATTCCGGAAGATCCGTGGGGTCGCCCGTTCCAGATCCAGGTGCCGGGCCGCGATGGTCGTCCCTTCGACATTTACAGCCTCGGCGCCGATGGCCAGCCGGGCGGCGAAAACGAGAATGCGGACATCTACGCCCCCTAAACCGACCCGCAACGGCTTCACCCTGGTGGAGCTGATGGTGGTGCTCGTCCTCATCGGGCTTGCCGCGAGCGCAGTCGTGTTGACGCTGCGCCCGAGCGATGTGGCGCGCGACGAAGCCGTCATGCTCGCCGGCCGCATTGCCGCGGTGCGCGACGAGGCCGTCCTGCGCGGCCGGCCGACCGGCATTTGGGTGACGACCTCCGGTTTCGGGTTCGAACAATATCGCAATCGCGAATGGGAAGTGCTCGAGGCGCGCCGCTTCGATGGTCGCCAGGCCTTTCGCGGCGGGGTCACTGCCAGCACAGGGGAAGCCGGGCGCGTCGGCATCCGCTTCGACAATCTTGGCATGCCGAGCGCCCCGAGCATCGTTCAGCTGACCGGTCCCGAGGGCCGCATCGCCACCGTCTCCGTCGCCGCCAACGGGCGGGTGGAGGCCAATTGATGCGCGTGCCCGCCGACCAGAAGGGCTTCACGCTCATCGAGATGCTCGTGGCCTTGAGCGTCTTCTCGATTGCCGCGCTCGCCTTGCTGCGCATCGATGCCTATGCGGTCGGCACCGCCGCCAATCTCACCGAGAATGGCATGGCGCGATTGGTCGCGCGCAACGAAGCGGCGCTCGTCGCGTCCGAGCCGGGACGCCCGGAAGATACGAGCCGCACGCTCGTCAATGGCGGCCAGCAATTCGCCGTCCTCACCAATGTCGCCAATACGGCCGACCCGCGTTTCGTCACCGTCACCATCACCGTGCGTCCGCTGGCCGGCGGCCCCTCGCAGCGTCTCGTCACGGTCAAGAGGATCGACGCGTGAGGAAAAACGGCTTCACCCTCATCGAGATGCTCGTCGGGCTCTCCATCTTTGCGCTGCTCGCCAGCGCCGGGGTTGGGCTGCTGCGCGCCAGCGCCGATACGCAGGCCGTGGTCGATCGTTCGCTCGCCGAACAGGCGGAAGTGGAGCGCATCGCCCTCCTGCTCGACGCCGATCTGTCGCAAGTCGCGCTGCGTCCGCGCCGCGATGCCAATGGCGGCGATCGCCCTGCATTTACCGGCGATCCGAACGGCATGGATTTCGTCCGCGCCGGTGTCGTCGCACTTGATGCCGCCCCCACGAGCGACCTCAGGCGCATCGGCTGGACGGTCGAGAATGGGCGCCTCGTTCGCCTGACCTTCGATGCGGTCGACGGGCCTGCCGACCGCCTGCCCGAGGCCGTGTTGATGGAAGACGTATCGGGCTTCTCGCTCGCCTATCGCAACCTGTCCGGCGGCTGGTCGGCAACCTGGCCCGACGGAAGCGGCGAAGCGCTGCCACGCGCTGTCCGCCTGACCCTCGCAAGCACGCGCCAGCCGCAGACCGAGTTCATCGTCGCCCTGCCCCCGCTCGTCGGCTTCGACCGCGACACGGATAGCGAAGTGGAGGCGGCCGAATGAAGACCAGCGAACGCGGCACCGCGCTACTTTCCGTCTTGCTGATCGTCGCCGTGATGGCCGCCATCGCCGCAACCGCGCTCGACCGGCTGAGCCTCTCGACACGGCTGGCGGGCAATGCCGGCGTCGCCATGCAGGGCCGCCAATGGCTCGTCATGGCCGAGCAGCTTGCACAGGCGCGGCTGGTCGATGCCGCCTCGCTAACCGGCGCGCAGCAGGCGCAAGTCCTCGGGGTCGAACGCAGTATCGAACTACCGGACGGCCAGACCGTGACCGCGCGCATCGAGGACGGCAGCAATTGCTTCAACGTGAACAGCCTGGTGCGCCAGCGCCGCGACGGGACCTTGAGGGCGACCGCGCGCCGCGTCTTCCAGTTTCGCGATTTCCTTCAGCTGATCGGCCTTCCCGAGAGCCGCGCCCAGCAACTCGCCGATGCAGCGGGCGACGCGCTCGACAGCAATGACAATCCCCGCCCGCTCGGCAGCGAGCGCATGGCGGATGGCAGCCTGGTGCCCAATCGCGCCGTCGCCAGCCCCGATGAGCTGGCCGGTATCGAGGGCATGGACGTCGCGACCTGGGAAATCGTCCGCCCGTGGCTCTGCGCCCTTCCCTCGCACGAGGCGAATAGCGTGAACGTCGAAACGCTGCGGCCCGAACAGGCTGCCTTGCTGGCGATGCTCGCGCCCGAGCAGATCAGCCTCAGCGCAGCGCGCGCCCAGATCGCCTCGCGACCGCGCGCCGGCTTCGGCTCGGTGGTCGACTTCTGGAATACGGGCCCGCTCTCCGGGGTTGACCTGCCGCGCCAGCGGTCCCAGCAGGTGACGGTCGAGACCGGGACGTTCCGATTGATCACCCGCGTGGGGGAAGGGGATAGCGAGTTGCAGCAAGTGTCGCTCTTCACCGTCGAAAACGGGGTCGCACAGCTCCATGCGAGGCGCTGGGCGGAGGCGCTCTAGTCATGCGCAGCCTCATCCTCTTCCTTCCCGACGATCCGGGTAGCGACGGCACCGCCGCATGGTGGGACGTCAGCGAGGAAGGCGTCATCGCCCACGGCGTCGATGCCGACTGGATCGCACGCCTCGAAAATGTCGATCGCACGATCGGGCTCGCCGGTCCGGAAGCGGTCCGCCTCGACCTCATTCCAGGCTGCGACGTCGCCAGCGCCCAGTTGCGCACGGCCGCACGTCTGAAAGCCGAAGCTGCTGCCCTCGGCCCCGATCCGCATGTCGTCATCAGCGCACCGCCGAGCGAGGCCGACCCGGCCTGGAAAGCGGTGACCGACGCTAGCGACATGAATGGCTGGATCGCGTGGGGCGAGGCGCATGGCGCTGCGCTCGACATGATCGTTCCCTTTGCATCCCTGATGCCGCTCGACGGTGACTGGCACGAAGCGCGCATTGCCGGTCGCACCATTCTTGCCCGCGACGGCATGGCCATCGGCGAGGATCCTGCCTTGGTTGAAGCCCTGGTGGGCGAGGACTTCGTCGACACGATCGACCATCACCAATTGGCGAACCTGCTGGTTGCCGGCGCTGCAAACCCGCCGGTCGACTTGCGCAGCGGGCGCTTCGCCATGCGTCGCCGCTGGAAACCCGACCGCCGGATCGTCAAGCAACTGGCCTGGCTCACCGCCGCCATCATCCTCGTCGCCGTCCTCATCCCCGTCGGCAAGGCCCTACGCTGGGAGGCCGAGGCGGACCGGCTCGATCGCGACAGCGCCGCCATCGCAACCGCAGCGCTCGGCCAGCCGGTCACTGCGGATGCGGCGCAGGCACGGCTGGAAGTCGCGCTCGCCGACCGCGCGCTTGGGCCCGGAGCGGCGCAGCTGATCGCCAGCCTGCTGGCCGAAATCGAACAGGAGCCGATGATCGGTGCGACGCTGATCGGCGTCGAACCGGCCGGTATCCTGACCGCACGCCTCAGTTCGCCCGATATGGACTCGATCAATCGCCTGCTCGTGGCGCTGCAGCGCCGCGGCTGGAATGTGATCGCCAACCCGATCGACGCAGCCGACGGGCGCGCGACGGTCGACCTGACGATGCAGGGGGCTGGCTGATGGAAGGCTTGCGCAACTGGTATCTCGCATTGTCGCGCCGCGAGCAGGTCATGGTCCTCGCCATGTTGGCGATCGCCGCACCCGTCCTGCTCTGGCTCGCCGTCATTCGCCCGGTCAACGCCTGGCACGACAGCGCACGCGACGAGTTCGTCGTCGCGAGCGAGCGCTATGGCAATGTTCGTGCACTCGCGCTGGCCCTCGAACAGGGCGAGGATGACGCGCCGGTCGCCGCCTTTGCCGGCACCGTGTCCGATTATGTCTCGGTAAGCGCGGCGCAGGCTGGGTTCGCGCTCACGCGCAATGTCGAAGCAGGCCCCGACCGCACCGATATCGGCATCGCCCAGGCACAGGCGCAGGCCGCGCTGACCTGGATCGACCAGCTCCGCGCATCGGGTCTGCGCATCGAGAGCGTGCGGCTCACCGACAATGGCGAAGGCGGCGTCGCCGTCGACCTGATCGTCGCACGGGGGCGCCAATGAACCGCCGCATCCTCATCGTGAGCCTCGGCGTCTTCGCGTTGGCGCTGGCGGTGCTGTTTCCGCTGCGCCTCGCCCTTGGCGGCGCGCTCGGTAGCGAGTCCCCGCTCTCTGCGCGGCAAGTCGCCGGATCGATCTGGGCCGGCCGCGTCGGCGATGCGATGATCGGCCCCGAACGGCTCGGCACCTTCGATGTGGGCCTCAAGCCATTGCCGATCCTCACCGGGCAGCAGCATGCCATGTTCGAGCGCCTCAACGATCCCGACGGCCCGCTCAGCGGCACCTTGCTTCCCGATCCCGACAATCCGGGCGTCATCGGCCTCAGCGGCCAGCTTGGCGCGTCACGCCTGCTCGACCCGCTGCCCATCGATTCGCTCATCTTCGACAATGCGACCGCCCGGTTCGAGAATGGCAGCTGCGCCGGTGCGAGTGGCACCATGACTGCCGTGCCCGCAGGCGCAATCCGTCCCTTGGTGCCGAGCCTCACCGGTCCGCTCAGCTGCGCAGAGGATGGCCGTCTCCAGCTCTCGCTCCTGGGCGGCGAGGCGACGCTCGACATCTTTATCAATGCGAACGGCGAGGCCGAAAGCATCCTCGACATCGCCAATGTCCCACCGGCACTAGCCGTCCCGCTCGGCAGTGCGGGTTTCATCTCGCAAGGCAATGGTGTTCGGCTGGTCGGGGGCGGAAGACTGCTTTGACCTTGCCGATCGACCCGACGCTTGCGATTGCGCTCGGGCTATTGCTGGGCGCGATCGTTGGCAGCTTCCTTGCCACCGTCATCCGCCGCGCAGAACATGACGAAAGCGCGCTGAAAGGCCGGTCCGCCTGCGAAGCCTGCGGACGAAAACTCGAGATCCTCGAACTCATTCCTGTCCTCAGTCACCTCGTCCAGCGCGGTCGCTGCCGGGGTTGTAGCGCACGCATCTCGCGCGAGCATCTTGCCGTCGAACTTGCCGCCTTGGCCATCGGCGGCGGCGCGATGGCGCTGTTCCCGGACCTGCGCGGAGCGACGCTCGCACTGACGGGCTGGCTACTGCTTGGATTGGGTTGGCTCGATGTGCGCTATCGCTGGCTCCCCGACAGCATGACCGCGGCAGTCGCTATCCTAGGCATTATCGCCGCGGAGGGCATCACCTTTGTCCCGTTGGCGGATCGCCTGCTCGGCGGGGCGATCGGCTTTGCCGTACTCGCCTTCATTCGCAGCGCCTATGCCCGCGCCAAGGGCCATGAGGGCATGGGCGCGGGCGATCCAAAGCTGATGGGCGCCATTGGCCTCTGGACCGGCTGGGCCGGACTAGCGCCAGTGCTGCTGGTTGGCAGTTCGGGGCTCGTCGCGCTCGCCGTACTGACCGGTCGGCATCGCGAAGAGGGCTATGAATATCCGCTCGGCAGCGGGCTCGCCGCCGCCGGTGCGGTGATGATGATCCTGCTGGCCGTGCGCGCCGCCTAGGCGGCGTCGGCCTCGTCATCATCCGAGGAAATGGCCGGCGGCAGCGCGTCGATCGGCATGCCGCCATCGCTGTCGTCCGACTTCTTGCGGCGCGGCTGGCGCTTCGGCTTTTCGGCCTTGTCCTGCTGCTGCTCACTATCCTGGTTGTCGTCCGACTTCTTGCGACGCAGCTGGCGCTTGGGCTTGTCCTGCGCCTGTTCCTCGTCCGAATTGTCGTCCTGCTGGCCCTGCTTCTTCTGCTGCTTGGCCTGCTGTTGCTGCTGGCGCTCTTCCTGCGCCGCGCGGACCTCTTCGAGGACGCGGAAATAATGGTCCGCAAACTGAAGGTAATATTCGGCTTGGACGCGGTCGCCGCTCATCTGCGCGTCGCGGGCAAGGCCCTTATATTTGTCGAGCAGCTGTGCTGCATTCCCGCTGTTGCGGTTGGTGTTGCGGTTGTTGTTACCGCCCCGCTGGCCACCGCGACCGCGGCGCCGGTTCTGACGATTACTGATCAAAATCTCGTCCCTTGCTTAGCGACGTTGCGCCACGCGCGAACGCCCGAAACGGCCGGGGCAAGGGGGCCTCCGACCGAGGCTCAGTCCCGATCCTGTGGCAGTCGTGCATGCCGGAAAAGGCATGGAGAGCACCGATGGGTCGGGAGTATGAAGCGGGGGTTTTGGCAACCAACGGTCGCAATTTCGCCCCGTTTCACCCTTGGATGTAGCGATTCGCAGGGGTGATTCCAAGCTTTTTATGGACTTATCGACGAACGGCCAATGCGCGGTCGCGTCCCGCCAGATCGCGGTGCAGGCTCGCTTTCAGCCCTGCTTGCTCGATAAGCGCGAAAACCGCATCCGCTTGGCGGTACCCGATCTCGATCACTGCCAATCCATCTTCGGCCATCAGAGCGGGTAATTGCGGGACGATCCGGCGATAGTCGTCGAGGCCATCTGCCCCGGCGAACAAGGCCTCGGTCGGCTCATGCGCGCGCACATCGGCGGCGACCTCGTCGTCCTCATCAGCGATATAGGGCGGATTGCACAGGATGAGGTCGAACCGCACCGACAGCCCCGCGCCCCAATCGCCCTGCTTGAGGACGACGCGGTCGCTCATGTCGAGCCGATCCGCATTGCGGCGGGCATAGTCCAGTGCAGTGGGTGACGCATCGACGCCGACGCCCTTGGCGTCGGGCCATTCGTCGAGCGCGGCGAGCAGCAGGCTGCCCGGTCCGGTCCCCAGGTCGAGGATGGTCTTGGGCCCGTCACCGCCCTTGAAATGCGCCACCGCCGCGTCGAGCAACGTTTCCGTGTCGGGGCGCGGGATAAGGACGCCGGGACCGACTTCCAGTTCGATCGTCCAAAAGGCGCGCATCCCGAGGATGTAGGCCAGCGGCTCGCCCGCCTCGCGGCGTTCGAGCAGTCCTTCGAAGCTGGCAGGAATGGCGGACAGGCCAGAGCCGAGAATGAGCCGCTCACGCGTCACGCCCAACGCTTCGGCCAGCAGCAATTCTGCATCGAGCATCGGCGTATCGCTGACATCGCGCAGCCTTTTTTCGGCCGCCATCAACGTCGCGGCAATCATTCGCCTTCTTCGAGCCCTGCCAGGCGCTGCGCCTCGTCCTCGCTGATCAACGCCTCGACCAGTTCACCCAGGCCCGAGCCTTCGAGGATGGCGTCCAGCTTGTGGAGGGTGAGGTTGATGCGGTGATCGGTCACGCGACCCTGCGGGAAATTGTAGGTACGGATGCGCTCGGAACGGTCGCCCGAACCAACCATCGACTTGCGCGCGCCCGAGCGTTCGGCATCGGCAATCGCACGCTCATGCTCGTAGAGACGCGTGCGCAGCACCTTCATGGCCTTGGCCTTGTTCTTGTGCTGCGACTTCTCGTCCTGCTGGCTGACCACGATGCCGGTCGGTATGTGGGTGATGCGCACTGCACTGTCGGTCGTGTTGACCGACTGGCCGCCAGGGCCGGAAGCACGGAACACATCGATGCGCAGGTCCTTCTCGTCGATCTGGACGTCGACCTCTTCGGCTTCGGGTAGCACCGCGACGGTAGCCGCCGACGTATGAATCCGCCCACCGCTCTCGGTTGCGGGGACGCGCTGGACGCGGTGGACGCCGCTTTCGAACTTCAGCTTGGCAAACACGCCATTGCCCTTCACGCTAGCCACCGCTTCCTTGTAGCCGCCGACGTCGGATGCACTGGCGCTGATCAGTTCGACCTTCCAGCCCTGCAATTCGGCATAGCGCTGGTACATGCGCAGCAGGTCGCCCGCGAACAAAGCGGCTTCGTCGCCGCCCGTCCCGGCACGCACTTCAAGCATCGCCGGTTTTTCATCGGCACTGTCCTTGGGCAGCATCAGCACGGCGAGCCCGCGTTCGGCCTTGGGGAGCTTCTCGTTGATTTCCGAAAGCTCTTCCTCGGCCATTTCCTTCATCTCGGGATCGTCGAGCATCTCGTCGAGATCGGCCTTTTCGGCGCGCAGGCGCTTGAGTTCGGCGGCGGCTTCGGCCACCGGCTCGACCTCGGCATATTCCTTGGAGAGCGCGACGAACTCCTGCGGGTCGAGATCGCCCGCTGCCATCGCTTCGGAGAGCTGCGCCTTCTTGGCGAGCAATTGCTCGATACGCTCGTCGCTGACCGTCGCCATTATTCTTCCTCGTCCTGGCCGAGCACGGCACGCATCTGGCGTTCGACGGCCAGCTCGGTAATCGTCTCGACCGCAGCAGCCGGCGCCAGCGCCTTCTGCTCGCCGGTCTCGAGGATCTTCACCTGCAATTCGCCGGCCTCGATCTCGTCATCGCCGATGATCACTGCCGCCAGTGCGCCTGCATTACTCGCCCGCGACATGCGCTTGCCCATCTTGCCGCTGGCAAACAGTTCTCCCGACAGGCCCGCCTTGCGCAATGCCGTCAGCACCGCGATGCCAAGCCCGCGCGCTGCATCGCCCATGGGTAATACGGCGGCATCGATCTGCTGTGTGAAATCGCCATCCAAGAGCATCGCCAGCCGTTCGATCCCGGCGGCCCAACCGACCGCCGGCGTGGACGGACCACCCAGCGCTTCGATGAGACCGTCATAGCGCCCACCCGCCAGCACCGTGCCCTGCGCACCCAGCTGGTCGGTGACGAATTCGAACGCCGTATGGCGATAATAATCGAGCCCGCGCACGAGGTGCGGGTCGAGCGTGTAGGCGACGCCTGCCGCGTCGAGCCCGGCCTTCACCTTGCCGAAAAAGTCCTCTGCTTCTGCGGTCAATTCCATGGTCGGCGCGCTGTCGGCAAAGGGCCGGTCGCGCGGGTCCTTGCTGTCGAGGATACGCAGCGGGTTCTTCTCGAGCCGCTCCTGGCTGTCTTCGCTCAGGTCGCCCCGATGACTCGCAAAATGCTCGACCAATGCGGCGCGCCAATTGTCGCGGCTTTCCGCGTCGCCGAGCGTGTTGAGCTTCAGGGTCACGCCCCCAATGCCCAGTTGGCTCAACAGTTGCGACCCGAACGCCAGCAGTTCGACGTCGACCAGCGGATCGTCGCTGCCGATTACCTCGGCGTCGAGCTGGTGGAACTGACGATAGCGGCCCTTTTGCGGACGCTCGTAGCGGAACGCCGCACCGTGCGTCGCGACCTTCATCGGGGCATGCTGCTGCCAGCCTTCGGAAATGAAGGCGCGCGAGATACCCGCGGTGAATTCGGGGCGCAGCGTTACCGAGCCTTCACTGCGGCTTTCGAAACTCCACATTTCCTTCGACACCACGTCGCTGGTCTCGCCCATCGAGCGGGCGAACACGCCGGTGGCCTCGAACATCGGTACTTCGACGCGCGAAAAGCCGTAGAGGCGACGCACCTGGTCGAAGGTCTGGACGACATGGTTGAAGCGCTCGGCCTCTTCGCCAAAGAGGCTCTGCGTGCCCTTGATCGGTCGGAATTTTTCCATGGGCACGGCGATTAGCCGCTAAAGCCCCTGCTTTCCACCGCTTTTAGGTCCTGACACCCTTGTCAGGCGATTTCAAAGGCGTATGAGCGCGCATCATGAATATCGACCTGATTCCCGTGGGCGACAATGCGCCCGAAGAGCTGAATGTCTTCATCGAAGTCCCGATCGGCGGCGAGCCGGTCAAATATGAGTTCGACAAGAAATCGGGCGCGATGTTCGTCGACCGCATCCTGCACACGCCGATGCGCTACCCGACCAATTACGGCTTCATCCCGCAGACCCTGTGCGACGATGGCGATCCGCTGGACTGCCTCGTCATGACGCGCTGGTCGCTGCTGCCGGGTACGGTCATCCGCGCACGCCCTGTCGGCGTCCTGCATCTCGAGGACGAAGCCGGCGGCGATGAAAAGCTGCTCGCCGTGCCGATCACCAAGGTCTCGCCTTATTATGAGAGCGTGGAGAATTATACCGACCTGCCGCCCATCGTGGTCGAGCAGATCAATCACTTCTTCACGCACTATAAGGACCTGGAAAAGCAGAAATGGGTCCGCATCGGCCGCTGGGGCGACCGCGAGGACGCGCTTCAGGTCGTCCGCGATTCGATCGCCCGCGCTGCAAAATAAACCGGCTTAGCCTCCGAAACCGCGTCGTCGCATTTCCTGCTGCATGAACTGCCGCGGGATGAAGAGCTTTCGGATCTCGAAACTGATGACGCGGCCTTCGGGCGCGAGCAGATCGGGCTCGTAGCCGACCGGGATGTCGCCAAAACCGTTGGTCACGCGCGGCCGCTCGTTGAGCACATTGTCGATGCCGAGCCGTAGCGAGGTCCCGCGCAGCCAAGGATGGCGCGCCATCACGTCGAGCCTTTCGGTGAGGTTGGCATAGAGCCGCAGGTCGACCGTCCCATAATCGTCGAACTGGAGCGGGCCGATGCCGCTATCGACCTCGGTAGCCGAGCGCCAGTCGACACTGACGCGCGCACCGAAGCCGTTGTTGAATAGGCCGAAGCGACCCTCGACACGGTGGCGTGAGGTCCCGCCGAAACGGCTGGTCGCCTGTCCGTCGAGATAATCGAGCGGCGGCAGGCCGGGGGCGATGAGCAATTCGTCGCTGAAGGTAACTTCATGCGTGATCGACGCATAGAGACGCCCGCCACGCGGGCCGCGCGAACTGCCGAAGCGCCCAAAGCCACCACCGCCGCCACGTGCCTGGGGCGGTCCCTGCTGCTGCGACTGCTGCGCATTGGCTTGCTGTTCGCCGCCCTGCTGCTGGCCCTCACCCTGCACCTGCTGCTGTTGTGGGCGACCGGCACCCGGCGGACCCTGCTGGCCGTCCGGGAGGGGTTGCGTATTGCCGGCTTGCGCCCGCATCCGCTGCGCGCGTTCGCGGAAAGCCTGGATCGTCTCGGCGCTCGGCGGCTTGGGCCGGATCGCCTTGGAGAAATTGAAGCCCCAGCGAAGTACGTCATTATTGCGCTCGGCAAAGTTGACCGGCGTCAGGTCGACCGAGAGCAGATTGCCCTCGAGATCGCGCTCGAAGCGGTCGGGGAAGGCATTCTCGATCTCCGCGGTCAGGGCAGGGAAGCTGCTGACCGGATTGTCGATGCGGCTTGAGACATAGTCGGCGCGCAGGCTGACATCCCAATCCTCGCTTTCGATCGGAAGTTCGTAATTGAACCCCAGCTTCCAGACTTCACGCGTGTCGGCGAGCAAATCGGGATTCCCGCCCGTGCGCGTTTCGGCGATCACCGTTTCGCCGGTCACGAAGTCGAACAGACGCGCCTGCGGGTCGACCGTTACCGGGCTTCCCAGTGCACTAAGCGAGGGCGCGCCCTCTTCGCGCGTATAGGAGCCGAGGAAGCGCAGGCGACCGGTCGGGCGCCAGTTCACGTTGGTGCCGACTAGGGTCAGCGTGCCGAAGTCCGAATATTCTTCGACCTCGCCGTTGAAGCTCACCGACAAGGCGCCGATCGGGCTGTCATTGTCGAGCAGCGGGAAATCGAGATTGGCGGTGGCGAACAAACGCGTCCGCTCGAGCCCCACTTCATCCTCGATCCCGGCGATGAAATCGCGGCTGTCGATGGTGAGATGGTTGAGCCCGCCGCGGAAGGTCGCTGCAACGTCGCCAGCCGGTAATTCGAACAATGTGCCGCCGAACAGGCCGTCGAACGAGGCGTCCAGCGTCTGCGACACGGCTTCGTCGCGCGGCGTCAGCTCGGCAAAGGTAAAGCTGCCGAACGGATCGGTGCCGGCATCGAGCGTGTCGAGGTCCGCCTGAATCGCAGCCGTATCGGGCCCGCGGTCGGTCCGCGTTCGGCTGTCGACATATTCGAGCGAACCCGTCGTCGACCAGCGCCAGTCGCCCGGCGCGCTGTTGACGACGAAGGCTGCCGAGCCGGTGCGGGTGCGGCGATCACGCGCTAAGGGGCCGAGACCAGCATCGCGCACCAGGTCGAAGGCTGCGCCGTCCGCAAATGGGCTGTCTGCCGGCACGCCCAACGTCGCCACCGAGGGGCCCAGCAAGGACTGGCCGGTGTTTTCGCGGAATTCGAGATTGATCGTGCCGGTCGCTTCGCCGAGCGGGCGCTTGATGACCGAACCGAGGGTCAATTCCTCGGAGCTGCCGGTCAGCGTGCGGAAGGGACGCGGATCGATATCGCCGTCGAACGTCTCGACCGGGTCGAGCGCGATATCGCGTTCGTCTTCGGTGAGCGCGCCGTCGACCTCATACTGGAAATTGAATGTGGTGCGCTTGCCGGGCGACAGGATCAGCCGGTCGACCTCGAACTCGCCGCCGGCGCGACCGCCATCGGTGGCGAAACGGCCTTCGGTCTCGATCGTGGTCGAGAAGAAGTTTTCGCGCAGGACGAAGTTCACGACGCGCTGGTCGGCGCGATAGCCATATTTGAGCGCGACTTCCTCGGGAAAGATCTCGACCCGCTCGATCGCTTCGGCGGGAAGGTCGCGCAATTCGCGGAAGCCCGAGATCCGCTTGCCGTCGACCAGCAGCACGGGACGTCCGCCGCCGCGGCCCTGCGCGGAACCGAGCTGCGGCGCCAGCGCCTCTAGCAATTCGGCGACGCTGGTCGCGCCGGTGGCGCGGATATCGCGCGCGTCGAGCACGTCTTCGGCGGGCACATCGCCGACGACCGAGCGGCTGTTCCCGGTGATGACAATGGCATCGTCGGGGACCTCGGGTTCGGCCGGTTGCGGCTGTTCCGGGGCGGGTGCGGGCGCATTGTCCTGCGCCGCCACCTGCTGCGGCACGGCCATCAGGGCGGCTGCGATCGCGCAGCTCGCAGTCTGCGAAAGAAGCTTCACGGCGTAACGAACCTTTCCAACTTGCATCCACCGCCCCTGGGCCTGCACTGGCGCACCGCCGGCTTTCCTGCAATGACGCCTTTGTAACTAATCATCGCAGCGGAGGTGCCAATGAATGCGCGTTTTCTGGGGATTTTGACGGGCGGCATTCTACTAGCGGCCTGCAGCGGCGACGAACGACCCGCGAGCGCCTCCAATGTCGCAGCGCAATCCGCCGAAATCGGCGCTTCGGAAGCCATGGTCCGCGAGGCCATTTCCGCCATCGAAGCACGCGACGGCGACCTCAACGCGGTCATCGCCCTCGATCCCACCGCCATCGAGCAGGCTCGGGCGTTGGACGACCGCTCCTCCTCAAGCCCGATTGCGGGCATGCCGGTGCTGATCAAAGACAATATCGAGAGCGCCGGCGCGCTGCCGACCACGGCAGGCAGCCTCGCGCTCGCCGACAATGTCACCGGCCGCGATGCGCCGCTCGTCGCCAACATGCGCAATTACGGGCTCGTCATCCTCGGCAAGACGAACCTCAGCGAATGGGCCAACTTCCGGTCGCAAAGCAGCAATTCGGGATGGAGCGCAGTCGGCGGGCAGGCGCGCAATCCCTATGCGCTCGATCGCACCCCCTGCGGTTCCTCTTCGGGCTCGGGCGTCGCTGTCGCGGCAGGCTATGTCGACCTTGCCGTCGGGACCGAGACCGACGGCTCGGTCACATGCCCCGCCGCGATGAACGGCATTGTCGGGCTCAAGCCCACCGTCGGATGGGTCAGTCAGGAAGGCATCGTCCCCATCAGCGCGACGCAGGATACGGCCGGACCGATGACCCGCACGGTGGAGCAGGCCCGCCACCTGCTGGTCGCGATGATGCCGGAAATGAGGGAAGAGCCGCGCGAGCCGATGCAGTTGGCAGGCACTCGCCTTGGCGTGCTGACCAGCGTGCGCGGCTTTCGCGCCGACGAAGCCTTTGCCGAGACGCTCGCCAAGCTTGGGGCCGCGGGGGCGATCCTCGTCGAAATCGACGATCTCGGCGTCCCGCCCGAGGCAGGCGGCGCGGAATATGAAGTGCTGCTCTACGAGTTCAAGGACGGCCTCAACCGCTACCTCGCCACCACCGACGCCGCCCGCGTGCCTAGCCGGACGCTGGCCGACCTTATCGCCTTCAACGAAGCCAATGACCGAGAGCTGGCCGTCTTCGACCAGTCGATCTTCGAGTTGGCAGAGGCCAAAGGCAGTCTGGATGACCAGGCCTATCGCGACGCCCTCGCACTGAGCCGTGACGGTTCCCGCGAGATTATCGACGGCCTGCTCGACGAGCATCAGGTCGAAGCGCTCATCTTCCCGACCGCAGCGCCCGCCTTCCTCATCGATCACGTTCTGGGCGATCGCTGGCCGGGTGGCGGCGCAGGCTATTTGCCCGCCCGTTCGGGCTATCCGCACCTCACCGTGCCGATGGGCCATGTCGATGGCCTGCCCGTCGGGATCAGCTTCGTCGGGACGGCCGGGGACGATTGGGACCTGCTCGACCTTGGCGAGGCTTGGGAGGAACTACGCGGACCGCTGCCCGGCCCGACTTTCGCCCCGACGACCAGCGACCTTGCCGAGTTCGAGGGCCTGCTCGACCCGGTCGACTAGGCCTCGATCATCTCATGCCCCGGCGGATCGGGGCGCGCCGCGATCCAGCAGCCTGCGACGATCGCGACCGCGCCCGCGACTGTCCAAGGTGACGGAATTTCGGCAAACAGGATGAAGCCGAACATCGCAGCCCACAGGAAGCCCGAATATTCGGTCGCCGCGAGGTAGCCCGCATCGGCGCGCGCATAGGCCCAGGCCAGACCGATGGCGCCGAAGATGCCGGTGATCGCGCTCGCCCAAATGACCAGGTCCAGACCTTGCGGGAAGTCGGGCACGCCGACGAACAGGATTGCAATCAGCCAGAAGATGATCGCCGGAAAAAGGTGCGAGAAGAAGGCGACTTCTGCGGGGTCGGCGGCCTGGCTCTGCTGGCGGATGAGGATGATGTTGAAGGCATACATCATCGCCGAGCCGAGGATCGCGAAACTCCCGAGCCAGGCCTCGCGTCCCACATCGGCCTGCGCCTGGCCCGCGAAAATGACCAAAGTCCCGGCAAAGGCGAGCAGCGAGCCGCCGATGCTGGCGCGCGCCACCTTCTCCTTGAGCAGTATCGCCGCCAGATAGAGCGCGAAGAGCGGGGCGAGGAAGGCCAGCGCGATGGCCTGCGCCATCGGCACCCGCGCCAAACCGAAGAAGAAGAGATAGGCCATCGGCACCACCAGCACGCCGCGCATGAGGTGGAGCTTCATCGCCTTGCGCGAAGGTGCCCGCTTGCGCCCGATCGCATAGATACCGCCGCCGACCAGCACCGATGCCCCAAGGCGCCAGCACAAGGCCGCGAACACCCCGACCTCGAGGCTCAGCATCTTCACCGCCCCGTCCATCGCCGACAGACAGCCCACGCCGAGCACGGCGACGGCAAAGGCGATCAGGGAAGAGCGCTGGGCAGACATATTGAGCGCCATGGCGCAAAGGCTTGCCGTTGACAATTGTCGCGCCTAGTGTGTTACTCGTGTAAGTCAGCACGAGGGGGTTTCAATGTTCATTTCCTATGCCGTCGCAGCCGCGCTCGCCATGCAACCGGCCGAGACCCCGCCCGAACCGACGATTATCCCCCAGCCGATCAGTTTCGATGCAAGCGGACTGTCCGAACCAGGCGCTGCGATGATCGAGGACGAACTGGCCGACCAGCAGTTCATCGCGGTCGGCGAGGCACATGGCCATGCCGATGCACCCTTGCTGCTCGCTGCGCTGGCGGCGGAGGCCAAGCCCCACGGCTTCGATCATTATGCGGTCGAGATGGGCCCCAATAGTGCGGAATGGGTGATGGCCTTCCTGCGCGACGAGGGCGTCGACGGTTACGGCGCGGCGCTTGCCGGCAAGGCGCTGTCCATTCCCTTCCTCGGGATGCGCGAGGAGGCCGAGGCGGCATTGCCGTTCGCGACTTCCGGCAAAATGTGGGGGATCGACCAGGAGTTTATCCTGTCGACACTGATCCATTACCCCTGGCTGATCGACCGCGCTCCCGATGACGACACGCGCGCAGTGGTTCAGGGCTGGCTCGACACCGACCAGGAAGCAATGCGCACCGGCAATCAAGGCATGGTGACAATCATGACCGTCCCGCCAGCCGATTTCCTGGCGCTGCGGGCGGCATATGGTGAGGATGCCGAAGCGACGGCGCGATTGGTCCTGCTCGCGCGCTCGGCCGGTATCTACCAATATTATCGCCTCGGGCGCGGGCTCGACAACAATCTGGACCGGATCGCGCTGATGAAAGAGCAGTTCACCGCGCGATATGCCGCCGAGCGCGAGGCGACTGGCGAGGCACCGCGCGTCATCATGAAGATGGGCGCCATCCATGCCGGCGCGGCGACCTCGAGCATGAACACGTTCGACATCGGTTCGCTGATCGAAGGCATGGCCGCTGCCGAAGGGCGCGAAGCCTTGCAGATCGCCTACCTTCCGCTGGGCGGCGAAGCGACGGCAATCATGCCGAGCCCCGAGGGGATTTTCAGCGTGCGCCCGGCCTCGAACGAGGAGCTGGCCGCAGCACTGGAGCAAGCAGGAGTCGACATGGATGCGATCGCGGCGGATGGCGGCCATGTCATCATTCCGCTCGATCCGGTCCGACGCGCGCTTCGAAACACAGGTCTCGAAGCGCTCGACCAGGACACGCGCTTCATCATCCTTGGCTTCGACTATCTGATCACGACCCGGGCGGCCAGCGCGTCGACACCCCTGGCCAATTTCTAGTGCAGGATCATCGTATCGCCATCCATCTCCAGCTTGCCCGCGCGGGTCAGGAAGGACTGGCCGAGCAGGCTCATCGTCCCGCCTTGGATGATGACGGCATCGACATTGCGTACGGTCTTCGACCCGACCGTGATGGAATCCAGGGTAACGTTCTTGCCACGAACGAGACCTGAGACCTGGCGTCCGACGACGCGATACTCGCTGGGCGAGAAATGCAGCCCGATCTTGCGCGCATCGGCTTCGGTGAGCGCAACGCCGGTTGCGCCGGTATCGACGAGGAAGCGGATGGTCGAGCCGCGAATATTGGCATTGGCGTAGAAGTGGCCACCGGCGCCGCGGTCGAACTTGACCGGGCCGGAGGACATGGAGGCATTGCGCGCGCTGGGCCGGCTCGCACTGTCACCGCTGCGATGACCGAACGTGTCGCCATTGCTCCAGCTGCCACCGCTCTTCTTCTGCTTGGCTTCGGCCCGCGCGACCGCCCAGGCATCCTTGCCCTCGGTCTCGAGCGAGGCGTCATGCTCCTCGAACGATACCGCACCGTCGACATTTTCCATATCATGCCGCGCGGCGAACATGGTGCCCATCACGGCAAAGCCGATCATGATGATGACGAGGTTACGCATGCCACCCCTCTAGGCGCGGAGGCGTAAAGATTCGCTTAGGAAGCCGGAAAAGTCAGCTTTCCCGGCTTTTCTGGATGAGCTGCATCAGCTCCGGCATGCCCCGTTTCGCCAAGTCGCGATAATCGTTGAGCGTGTTCAGCAACTCGGGGCGCGTGCGCTGGACCTCGGCGATCGTGCGCGACATCGGGTCGAGGCGCGACTTGGCCAACCATGCCGCCAGATCCGGTTCGCGCATCCAGCGCATCCGGTTCATGACATTGCCCAGCGTCGCGGTGAGATAGGCCGCCGGCCCCTGCCGGACCGCAATCGGCTGGGCGAGCGCATTGCGGGTCGCATCATCGTCCCGATGTACTTCCAGCCAGGCGGTCAGCGCTGCCCCGAAGACGACCAGGGGCGCGAACAGGGCCTGCACCGTGACAAGCCCCTCCTGGAAGACCGGCACCGTCTCCTTGTCCGCCACCGCGCTCGCCGTGCAATCGATGAAGAGGCTGTCTTCGGGGACGTCGAACGAGCCCTCGACCGTTTCGAACCGTCCCGGTGCGATATGCGTCACATGACCCGCCCGCACGACATTCCCGATCTGGCGCAGCGTCTCGACCTCACCCTCGGACAAGGTCGCGAAGAAATATTTGGTCGGCAGGACGTCGCGGTCGATCCGCAGCATCTGCCCGCCCTTTTCGAGTTCGAGGAAAAAGTGGTCGACATCGTCGGCCTCAATGGCGGCGCGCATCAGCGCGGCCTGGAAGTCGATCGTGCCTTCGAAGAAATCGAGACCAGGCTGGGTGAAGCGGCGGTTGATGAGCCAGCTGTCGCGCGGACAGACCCACGTGATGCGCTCCGGCGCGACGCCCTGCGTCAGCAGCCAGACGCCGGTATCCATTGCCGTCTTTCCGCCGCCGAGGATGACGAAATGCGACGGGATCGCGCAATCGCCCCTGATCATGCAGGGCAGTTCGCCCGGCGGCATGAAGAGCGTACCTTCAGCAATCTCGAATTTGGGTGTGTGCGTGGCCGGCACCGACGTCTTGAAATAGGTCGTGTCGACTACCTTGCGTGTGACCTCGACCTGCTGCTCCTCCCCCGAGAAGAGACCGACATATTTGCCATCGCCGCGATACTCGCTCAGCGGCGCGTATTGTACCCGACCCGACCCGACGAGCTTTGCCATGCAGCGCTCGAAATAGGCGAGGATTTCGGGCGCAGAGGCCAGCTCGTAGAAGCCCGCATTGGGCCCGCTTTCATCGATCCTGTCTTGCCCCAGCTCCATGCTCTCGACACCGTAAAAGGCGCTCGGCTGGTGCAGGCGAACGAAGGGGTAAGCGTCGTTCCAGTGGCCGCCAGGCGCGGCATGGCGATCGACGATCAGGACAGTCGCGTCGGGGTCTTCGGCGATCAGCGTGTCGACGAAGGCCAGTCCAACCGCACCCGCGCCGACGACGAGATAATCGACCTTCACCTATGCAGGCTGCTCTTCGATCTCGAGCTTGCGGACCTTGAGGTGATCGATTTCACCTTTACGCAACTGGAGGCGACCGATCGACAGTTTGCCGACCTTGAGGATACCGATCGCGACCGCACCCATGGCAACTGCGCCAAGCGCGAATGCGCCAGCGGCAATCGCGCCCACGGAGCCGGCGCCGAGCGCCGCGCGATTGCGTTTGACGATGCCATTGCGACCTGCGGAGGGTTTCGATTTCTTGCTCATTTCCCAGTCCTTTCCGAGTGGTGCAACTGCAGACCTAATTGCTGTGCTGCACCCTCACACTTTCCTCCTTCGACTGAAAAACGTCTTTGATCTCAGACAAATATGTGAAGCGCGGCGTCAATGCGCAGGGACGAAGGCCTCGGCCTCGCCCGCTTCGATCTTGGCGGCTTTTTCCTCGACCAGCTTCACGATGTGATCGACCATGCTCTCATTCTCGATATGGTGATCCTTCACCCCCGAGAGATAGACCATGTGGCTGCCATTGCCGCCGCCGGTCACGCCGATATCGGTCTCGCGCGCTTCGCCGGGGCCGTTCACGACGCAGCCGAGAACCGACAGGCTCATCGGCGTCTTGATATGCTGGAGGCGTTCCTCGAGCGTCTGGACGGTGCGAATGACATCGAAACCCTGCCGCGCGCAGCTTGGACAGGAGACGACGCGGACACCGCGCGATCGCAGGCCGAGCGACTTCAGGATCTCGAACCCTACCCGTACTTCCTCTTCGGGCTCGGCCGACAGGCTGACGCGGATCGTGTCGCCGATACCGGCCCAGAGCAGCGAACCGATGCCCAGCGCCGATTTCACCGTCCCGCCAATCAGGCCGCCCGCCTCGGTAATACCGAGATGGAGCGGGCAATCGACCTGGTATGCAAGGTCGGTATAGGCCGCGACCGCAAGCATCAGGTCGGAGGCCTTCACCGCGACCTTGTACTCGTGAAAATCATGGTCCTGCAGGATCTTGATATGATCCATTGCGCTTTCGACCAGCGCGTCGGGACAGGGCTCCCCATATTTCTCGAGAAGGTGCTTTTCGAGGCTGCCGGCATTGACGCCGATGCGGATCGCACAGCCATTGGCCTTCGCGGCGCGAATGACTTCCTTCACCCGCTCGTCAGACCCGATATTGCCGGGATTGATGCGCAGGCACGCGGCGCCGGCATCGGCGGCTTCGAGCGCGCGCTTGTAGTGAAAGTGGATGTCCGCAACGATCGGGATGTTCGCCGCCTTGACGATTTCGGGCATCGCCGCGGTCGAATCCGTATCCGGACAGGACACGCGGATGATGTCGGCGCCCGCCTCCTCGCAGCGGCGAATCTGGTCGATCGTCGCCTTCGCATCTGACGTCGGCGTATTGGTCATCGTCTGCACGGTGATGGGCGCATCGCCCCCGACCGGCACATTGCCGACCATGATCTGCTTCGATTGGCGGCGCTCGATGGTGCGCCAGGGTCTGATCTCGGACATACGCTCTCTATAGGATGCCTATAAGACGAACCCAAGGCATGGCCTCGATCATTGAGGGGGTAAAGGCAAAAGGGAGAAACCAGACATGCCCAACATCCTCATCACTGGCGGCAATCGCGGCATCGGGCGCGAATTTGTCGAACAATATGCAGCAGACGGATGGAACGTCATCACCACTGCGCGCAGCCAAGGCGACATTGCCGACCTTGGCCAAATCAACAATGTCCGCGCGCATCGGCTCGATGTCAGCGACCCGGCAGAGATCGACCGCTTCGTCGGCGAGATTGGCGACGAGCCGATCGATGTCTTCTTGAACAATGCCGGCATCTACGGGCCGCGCGAGCCCGAGCGCAACGGCTGGCTCGAACTCATGGACATCAACGTCATCGCGCCGACCCTGCTGGCGCAGAAACTCAAGTCCAACGTCGCCGCGTCGGAACAGAAAAAGATGGCGGTGCTGACCAGCAAGATGGGCTCGATCGCCGACAATGGCTCGGGCGGGTCGATCCCCTATCGCAGCTCGAAAGCTGCCGTGAATGCGGCGTGGAAGAGCCTTGCCAACGATTACCGCCCCGACGGGATTGGCGTCGTCATGCTCCATCCTGGCTGGGTGCAGACCGACATGGGCGGCCCCAACGCGCTGATCGATACCGAGACCAGCGTGAGCGGCATGCGTAAGGTGATCGACGAGACGAGTGTGGACAATTCGGGTCGTTTCATGGCCTATGACGGCCAAGAAATCCCCTGGTAGCCAACCGAAAGGCCGTCATGACCCGTCTCTTCCTCGCGCTTGCCGCGCTCTTCGCCTTGCCTGCACCATCGATCGCGCAGGACGGCGACTGGTCGATCGTCATCCATGGCGGAGCGGGCACGATCCTGCGCGAGAATATGACGCCAGAGAAGGAAGCGGAGATCAGCGCCGCATTGAACGCCGCGCTCGATGCAGGCGAGGAAGTGTTGGCGGCGGGCGGCTCCTCGCTCGATGCGGTGACGGCCGCGATCATGATCCTCGAGGATGATCCCAACTTCAATGCGGGCAAAGGTGCGGTCTTCACGTGGGAAGGCACCAACAGCCTCGACGCCTCGATCATGCGCGGAGACACGTTGGAGGCGGGCGCTGTGGCGGGCCTGTCGACCACCAAGAACCCCATCCTCGCCGCGCGCGCGGTCATGGAAGACAGCCCCCACGTCCTGCTGTCGGGCGCTGGCGCCGACGAATTTGCCAGCGAGCGCGGCATCGCGCAGGTCGACCCCATCTATTTCTTCACCGAAGGCCGGTTTCAGGCACTGCAACGCTTCAAGGCGCGTGCCGAGGGACAGACCAGCGAGGCAGACCTGCCGGTCGACTACAAATTCGGCACGGTCGGCGCGGTGGCGATGGACCAGGATGGCGTGATTGCCGCCGCAACCTCGACCGGCGGCATGACCGGCAAGCGCTGGGGCCGGATCGGCGACAGCCCGATCATCGGCGCGGGCACCTATGCAAACGAAGATTGCGGGGTCTCGGCGACTGGGACGGGCGAGAAGTTCATCCGCCTCGCGGTCGCCTATCGGATCTGCGACAGATATCGCAGAGTTCCGACGACACTTCTGCGGATGTCGTCGGATAGTGGACAGGACGGTCAGATTGCCGCTGAATGGGCCGCTTGGAAAAAGCTGGAAATTAACAAGATCGCCAATGACGCCATCGACGATGTCGGCGATTTGGGTGGCTCGGGCGGCGTCATTGCCCTGTGGCGCGACGGCACGCCCGTCTACGCCTTCGACACGCCCGGCATGTATCGCGGCCATGCCCGCTCCTCGGGCGAGCGCTATATCGGCATTTACGGAGACGACGAAGAATGATCCGCTGGCTGGCCGCACTGGCTGTTGCACTCACCACCCTCATTGCGTCGCCCGCATCCGCCTATTGGGAATATGGCCACGGTGTCGTCGCGCGCATCGCCTATGAAGAGGTCCGCCCCGAAACCCGGGCCAAGATTGATGCGCTGATGGCGCGCTACGATGCGGTCGACACGCCCACCTGCCCGTTCGATACGATCGAGGATGTCGCTTACTGGGCCGACTGCGTGAAGCCGCTCGGCGACCGTTATGCGCCGGCCTTTCCCTGGCACTATCAGAATGTGAACATCTGCGAGACATTCTCGCTTAGCGAGCCGTGTGCCAACGGCAATTGCGTCGCTGCGCAGATCGAACGCCACGCCCGCCTGCTCGCGGACATCGACTTGCCGATGCACGAGCGGATCGAGGCGCTCGCCTTCCTCACCCATTTCGTCGGCGATTTGCACCAGCCCATGCATGCCGGCGACATGGCCGATCGCGGCGGCAATGACGTGCCCGCCAATTACGGCCTGCTCAAAGGGCGCCGCCTCAATCTCCACGCTATCTTCGACGGCTATCTCGCCGAGCGTGCCTTCACGACGTCACCCGGCGGCGCGCGCGGACTGGTATCGACCTACGACCGCGCGACGCTTGAGGCGTACAAAGGCGGCGACGTCGTGCAATGGAGCCGCGAGATGTGGATCGTCTCGAAAGACTATGCCTACCCGCTGCTCCTCGACACCATTCCGTGCGACACCGAGGTGACGCGCAAGACGCTGACCGAGGAGGATGTGCAGGTGCTCATCCCGATCATGCGCGAGGCCGCGGTGAAGGGCGGCATGCGCCTTGCCCGCTTACTCGACGATGCGTTGAGCGAGGGCAAAGCCCCGCGCTTCCGCCGCCTCTAGCGCTCGGCCTTCACGAAGTCGGCAATCGCCGCCACGACACGCGGATCGATGGCGAGATCGGGATCGCTATAGCTGGCAAGATTCGCCGCACGGTCGCCTGCGGGCACCGGCTTCAACGTATGATTGACCCCGTCGAGCAGCAGGTAGGTTGCCTCCGGCACCGCCGCGGCCAGCATCTCGCCCTCCGCAACCGGGACCTGAATGTCCTCGGCAGGCTGGATTATCAGGATGGGCAGGTCGATGCCTGCCAGCAGCTCGACCGGATCGAGCGTATAGCCGGACATCATGAAGCGCTGGAGGTCGGGTCCGAACAGGCTCCGCAGCGGGGCGGGCACGTCGGCAATATCGACCTCCTGGCCCGCCTTGAGGCTGGCAAAGGCGGCTTCGACCTGGGTCAGCATTTCGGGCGGCAGCTGGGGCCGGAACTGGTCGACCATGAGGTCGAGGATCGGACGACCACCCCCGGCAATCAGGATCAGACCGCAAAGATTTTCGCTCTCCTGCGCCGCCAGCAGCGCGACGGTGCTGCCCTCGCTATGCCCGGCAAGCCAGGTGCACGCGCTGCCCCGCTCGCCAAGCAACCCCACCCAGCCGCGCACGTCCTCGACATAATCGTCGAAGGTGACGGCATTGGCGTTGGGCACCGCTTCGCTGCTGCCGAACATGCCGCGCTTGTCGAAGCGCAGAGTGGCGACCCCCTCGTCCGCGAGACCATTGGCGAGCTGCTTGTAGGCGCTTCCGGTGACGCCCATCGGGCTATTGCCATCACGATCGGTCGGGCCCGATCCGGCGATCAGCAGGATGCTCGGCGCGCCCGCAACCGGTTGCGTCAGCGTCCCGCGAACCGGACCTTCGGGGCCAGAAATCTCGACGTCTTCGGGGTGCATGGTGATCGCCGCCAGCGCGGCCAGTACGCTCATCAACATTCTACCAGGTCCCTCCTTCGCGATCCTTGCCCCAGCGCCATTTCCAGCCGCCGCTCGTCGTCTTGGCCGCAATAACCAGGAAAGCGAGTGTGAGGGGGATGACGTAGGCGATAAAGGCGAGCTGGCTCAGCGGCGCGATGAAGGCGGCGCCGATGAGGATCAACGCAATGAAAAGTGCCGTCACCAGCCAGCCCTGCCAGGTCCGCGGCAGGCCCGTGCCATAGCCGTAGCGCTTGGCGTAGAACCAGCCATCTTCTTTTCGTTCGGTCATGGAATTGCCTTCGTCAGATAGAGAAGCGCGATGACGATTGCCGACAGGCAGGCCGACACGCTCATGGCGGGCAGGAGGCGCTTGCCGGTCACAGGACAGAAGCGCCGTACAGCGCCATCCCGATCATCAGCGCGGTGCCGAAAATGCCGGCGAGCAGGCGCTTCTTTTGCGGGGAGGCATGTTCGAGAGCCCAATGCATCATCATTCTACTCCTTCGGGGGACGCCCGCGCCGCACGGGCTTGGGCGGGTCGAGCTTGATACCGCGCGCTTTCAGCGCTTCGCGCAGCAGGATCTCCACCTCCGCATTGGCCGAGCGCAGTTCGGCCGCGGCGAGCCGCTCGATCGCTGCGAACAAGGCAGGATCGATGCGGAGGGGGAAGGCTTTGCGCTTGGCCATGGTGGTTCGCCGCTGGCGGCAGCCCCTAGTAGAGGCTGCCAGCGTTGACGACGGGCTGGGTGTCGCGCTCGCCGCACAGGACGACCATCAGGTTGGATACCATCGCCGCGCGGCGCTCGTCGTCGAGTTCGACCACGTCACGCTTGCTTAGGTCGGCGAGAGCCTGTTCGACCATCCCGACCGCGCCCTCGACGAGGGTCTGGCGGGCAGCGACGACGGCCTGTGCCTGCTGGCGGCGGAGCATCGCCGAGGCGATTTCCTGCGCATAGGCAAGGTGGGTAAAGCCGCACTCGTCGACGGTGATACCGGCGACCTTCAGGCGCTCGCGCACTTCCTTGAGCAATTCGACGCCCACTTCCTCCAGATGCCCGCGAAGGGTGATGTCGTCATTGTCAAAGTCATCATACGGGTGCCGCGAAGCGACGGTACGAATGGCGACCTCGACCTGGACGCGGACGAATTCCTTGTAATCGTCGACGTCGAACACGGCCTGCGCGGTATCGACCACGCGCCACACGATCTGTGCCGCCATCTCGATCGGGTTACCGCGCGAATCGTTCACCTTAATCTTGTCGGAGATGAAGTTGTTGGCGCGCACCGACACCTTGTGCTTGCCGAGCCACGGCCAGACCCAGCGCAGGCCATCGGTCCGGTCGGTGCCCTTATAGGTACCGAACAAGGTGATGACCGCCGCCTGGTTGGGCTGCAGCATGTAGAAGCCGACCGCAACGAAGACAAAGGCGAGCGGCCAGAAAATCATGCTGACGATCATGGTCCAATGCTTGAACCCTTCGGCCAGCTGCCAGACCGTCCAGGCCTCGGCCGCGATGATCGCGACGAGGACCAAGAGGACGGGGTAGCCCGAATTGGTGGTTGCGGCGCGCTCGTCGCTGGCGCGGAGCAGGCCTTCTTGGATGGCGTTCATGTCGAGTCCCTTTCTTTAATTGATATCACTTTTATATCGTTGTGATAGGGGAGTCAATCGGAACTGGTCCGCCGTTCGTCGAAAGGCTAGTGGGGAGCCATGTGGCAATTGATGATCCATGGAGGCGCCGGATCGATGCGCCCCGGCAAGCTCGACGAAGCCCAGGAAAAGGCGGCGCGCGCCGGGCTCTCCAACGCACTGGATGCCGGTGAGGCCATCCTCGCTGCAGGCGGTAGCGCAGTCGACGCCGTCGAAGCCGCCGCCCGCGTGCTTGAAGAAGATGCCGCCTTCAACGCCGGTCATGGCAGCGTGCTTGCCGCCGATGGCCATGTCGAATGCGATGCGGCAATCATGGAAGGTGCGGAGCGCCGCGCCGGTGCGGTTGCGGGCCTGCGCTCGACCCGCGCGCCGATCAGCGCCGCACGCAAGGTGATGGAAGACAGCCCCCACGTCCTCATCGCCAAGGAAGGTGCCGACGAATTTGCACGCGAAGCCGGGCTCGAGCAGGTCGCCAATAGCTGGTTCGTCACGCCCGAGCGTCGCCGCCAACTGGACGAGCTGCTCGCCAAGGGGCACGACGCCTTCGATGCAGAGATCAAATATGGCACGATCGGTGCAGTTGCGGTGGATAGCGACGGCCATGTCGCTGCCGCCACCTCGACCGGGGGGCTTACTGCAAAACGCTGGGGCCGCATCGGCGATTCCCCGCTGATCGGCGCGGGCACCTATGCCGACGACCGCGCCGCCGCGGTCAGCGCGACGGGCCTTGGCGAAATCTTCATTCGCACCGCCGCTGCTCACGAAATCTGCGCGCGCATGCGCTTTTGCGGCCATGACCTGCAAAAGGCGTTGGACGATGTGCTTGCGGAGATTGGCGACATGGGCGGCGCGGGCGGGCTCATCGCGGTCACGCCCGAAGGCCAGGCCGCATGGAGCTTCACCACGCCCGGCATGTATCGCGGCCGCGTCGGCAGCGATGGCGGCCGTCAGGTCGCGGTGTTCGACGCGTCCGACGAGCGGTAGGGCAGCGCGTCTCGCGCCCATTCCAGTTCCTGCGCCACCGCCTGCTTCTCGCCCTCGAGGAATTGCGCCACTGCAGCCCTAAAGCCCGGATCGGGGAGGTAATGCGCCGAATAGGTGCGCACCGGCTCGTAGCCGCGCAGCAACTTGTGCTCGCCCTGTGCGCCGGCCTGCACGACCTTCAATCCGTTCTGGATCGCCCAGTCCATGGCGCGATAGTAGGACAGCTCGAAATGCAGGCCGGGCTTGTCGATGATCGTGCCCCAATAACGCCCATAAAGCGTATCCTCGCCGACTAGGTTGAGCGCACCTGCGACCGGCAGCCCGTCCTCGCGCGCAAGGAAGAGAAGCAAGTCGTCGCCCATCGCCTCCACCATCCCGGCGAAAAAGTCGTAGGTGAGATAGGGGCGGCCCCACTTTCGCGCGCCGGTGTCCTGGTAGAACATCCACATGGCCTGCACCGCTTCGGCGCCGATCTCGGCACCGCGGAGCGTTTCGATCTCCAACCCCTCGACCGAACGCGCCCGCTCCTTACGGATCGACTTGCGCTTGCGACTGGCCAAGGTGCCAAGGAACTCGTCGAAGCTCGCATAATCGCGATTGAACCAGTGAAATTGCAGCCCCTCGCGGATCAGCCAGCCGCGCGCTTCGAAAGCGGCGCGATCTGCCTCGTCGATGAAAGTGGCATGGGCGCCCGACAGGCCATTCTGCCGCGCGATCGTTTCCAGCGCCGCGATCAGCGTCGCCTTTTCCTCCCCCAGCAATCTTGGTCCCGGACAGGGGGTGAAAGGCGCGGCGACCTGCAGCTTTGGATAATAGTCGCCACCGGCGCGCTGGTAGGCATCGGCCCAGCCATGATCGAACACATATTCGCCCTGGCTGTGGCTCTTGAGATAGGCCGGCGCGACTGCGAGTGTCTCGCCATCGCGCTCGACCGCGACATGGAGCGGTGACCAGCCGCTGCCATCACCCACACTGCCCGAGCGTTCGAGCAGCGACAGGAAAGCGTGGCTGACGCAGGGGTCGCTGCCGCCCGCCAGCGCGTCCCAGCGCGCTGCCTCGATCATGTCGATCGCCGGCACGAGCCGGGCGACGGGATCAGATGCGGGGGTGTCCATCACCTTCCCAAATGGGGGCATCGGAAAATTGCGCAACCTGTCCGATGTCCTCAGGCGTGCGGGCCGTCCAGCTGTAGACGGGCACGTCCGCGCGCGCTGCCGCCACCCAGGGCTGGTGCAGGATAGACACTTTGACGGCGAGGAAGTCTGGCCGGGCTCGGCGCATCTTGTCCCAACGCAGGATCGGGGTTTCGCGACCCGAAAGGACCAGCCCGCGCCGGACATCAGGGGCAAGCCGCCGGACCATCCGCATCGCGCGCGAGGAAAAGCTCATCAGCCCGATCGGTCCCGCATAGTCGCCCAGCGCGCGCACCGTGGCTGCGGCGATCCGCTCGGCATTGCCGTGCACGCGCTTCATCTCGACCAGTAACGGCACGCGTCCGTCGATCAGGTCGAGAAGCTCGGCGAGCGGCACGACCGGTTCGTCGGTGTCCAGCAATCGCCAGCCGCGCATCGCCTCGGCGCTCGTGTCGCCGACCGATCGAGGCTCGCCGCACAGTCGTTTGCCGTCGGCATCGTGAAACAACATTGCCGTGCCGCAGCCCGACAGCTGGACATCGCACTCGATGCCCGCCCCAATCTCCATGGCAGCGCGCGCTGCAGCAAGACTGTTTTCGGGAATTTCGGAATCGTGCAGGCCGCGATGGGCAAACCCCATCGGCCCCGGATCGAGTGGATCAGTCGCGGATCTTGACGATCGCATCGACCTCGACCGCAACGCCCAGCGGCAGCGTATTGACGCCGACCGCGCTGCGCGCATGGCGCCCGGCCTCGCCGAACACTTCCTGCATGAGGTCGCTCGCGCCGTTCACCACCTTTGGCTGGTCGACGAAATCCTCTGTGCAATTGACGAAGCCGCCCAGCTTGACGATGCGCTCGACCCGGTCGAGGTCGCCAAGCGCTGCCTGCATCTGCGCGATCAGCATGATGCCGCAGCGCCGCGCCGCGGCCTGCCCGCGCTCGACATTATAATCCTCGCCCAGCCGACCGACGATCAGCGAGCCATCCTCGTTCATCGAGATCTGGCCCGAAATATGGAGGAAACCGCCCGCTTCCACGGCAGGAAGGTAGGAGGCGACGGGTTTGGCGGGAGCCGGCAGCTTGATGCTCAGCTCTTCAAGGCGCTTGGAAATGCTCATGCACGTTGGCTTGGCGCGGCGGCGCGACGCGGTCAAGAGTCGCGGTGCACCGCAAAGCCGGCAAAGCTCTGGTTGGTCGGCATCAGCTCGAGCCGGTTGATGTTGAGATGCGGTGGCAGGCTCGCCACCCAATGGATCGTGGCGGCAATATCCTCGGCGGTCATCGGGTCCATATCGGCATAGAGCGCATCCGACGCGGCCTTGTCGCCGCCATTTCGTACGAGTGTGAATTCGGTTTCGACCATGCCCGGCTCGATCGAGGTGACGCGTACGCCGGTTCCCGAAAGGTCGCTCCGGAGGCTGAGGCCGAATTGCGTCAGGAAGGCCTTGGTCGCGCCATAGACCGCGCCGCCACGATAAGGGTAGCTGCCCGCCACGCTGGACAGGTTGATGATCGCCCCGCGCCGCTCCTTCAATGTCGGCAGCAGCGCCCGCGTCAGCGCGACGAGGCCGTCCATGTTCGTGTGCATCGCATTCAGATTCGCCTCGAGATCGGCATCCTGGAAATCGTCCATCGGCGGTGCGAGCCCGGCATTGTTGACGAGCAGGTCGACTTCGGCCCAGCTGCCCGGAAGCTGGCGCACGATGCGCTGCAGGTCGTCGATATCGCGCATGTCGCCGACGATCGGATGGAAAGCCCCGCCCAGATCGTTGCCCAGCGCGATGAGTCGGTCCTTGCGGCGCCCCATCCCGATCACGTTCCATCCATCGTTCACGAGAATGCGCGCGGTGGCCTCGCCAATCCCGCTAGTGGCGCCGGTGATGAAGGCGGTCTTGGTCATGAGATTTCCCATTGTTCGAGGATCCAGCCGGTCGCGGTCTCCCAATCGTCGATCCGTGCATGCGCTTTGTCGGCGGGCGGGATGACAGGGGCCAGTCGCGGTTCGGCGACCATGTGGAGGCGTTTGACCTCGGGCGCATGCTTGGCGACCGAGCTGTGTTGGACTTCGAGGTCGTCGACGAAGACGGCATGGCTCGGCACGTGCTTCTCGAGCAAGGCGCGTACCGGACGCCCCTTCCCGCCACGATTGGTGACGACGTCATGGTGGAGCCCGAGATTGGCAAGCTGGTCGACGCGAAAGCCGTGTGCCTCGTCACCGATATTGGTGAGGATGACGATCTCGCCATGCCGCTCCAGCTCCTTGAGCGCTTCTCGCGCGCCGGGGACGAGCGTCTGGCGATGCATTTCGTGGCGGAAAAAGGTTTCCAGGAGCGGCCAGACCTCCGCCTCGGGCACGACGCTGCCATCCTTGCGGATGAGCGCATCGGCGAACTTGCCGCTCTCGAAGTCGAAATGGATCGACTGGTCGGCCGACAGCCAGTCCTGGAAATGGCTGACCATGTGCAGCAGCACTTCGTCGCAGTCGCAGATCAGAAGGGGTTTGGTCATCTCTCGAGGGCAGCGTGGGCGGCGACCAATTGTTCCGGTTTGACGCCCAATTCACCCGCCACGTCGACGAGATCGGGCTCGTGGGCCTCGAGAAACGCGAGGGTTGCCGACAGCACTTCGGGCGCGCTCGCGCGGTGCCGCAAGTCGTCGGGATCGAGCCCGGTTGTCGCCAATAGCCGATCAGCCCGTTTCTGCTCGCCCAACGTCACGGCCAGCGCCTGAAGCGCCAAAATGTGCGGATCGTTTGGATTTTCTGACGTCATCGCCTATTGCCGGTCCAAGTGAAGTCGCTTCCAGGGGGAAGACGTGGCCAAGATCATGGTTGTCGAGGACAATGCGCTGAACATCAAGCTGTTCTGCGACCTCCTCACTGCGCACGGCCACGAGACGCGCGGCGTCAGCGACAGCCGCGATGCAATGGCGGTCGCGCGCGACCTCCACCCCGATCTTGTCATCACCGATATCCAACTGCCCTATATTGACGGCATGGAGTTGATGCGCCGTCTGCGCGCGGACGAGGAGCTGTGCCGCGTCCCGATCATGGCGGTGACCGCTTACGCCGGGGAGGGCGACGACGAACGCATCCGTAGTGCCGGTGCGCAGGCCTATGTCTCCAAGCCCATTTCGGTCGCGCGGTTTGCCGAAACCGTGGACAAGTTGCTGGAAGCGGGCCCGGTCGACCCGGAAAAAGGCGCCGACGACGTCACGCCGGACGCGGATACGCAAAACGGGGCCGAAATCGACCCCGCTGCATGATCGCTTGAAATCGCGATTCGCTAGGAAGGGCGCCGCAGCCTGGCGGCGCGCCAGATCAATTACTTGATCTTGGCTTCCTTGAATTCGACATGCTTGCGCGCAACCGGATCATACTTCCGGAAGGTCATCTTTTCCGTGATATTGCGCGGATTCTTCTTCGTCACGTAGAAGAAACCAGTGTCAGCGGTGCTGACGAGCTTGATCTTGACGGTTGCCGGCTTGGCCATGGGTCATTCCCGAATCAAAAGATGAATAGAATAAGGGCGGCAATCGAGGCCGCCCCGGATCGAGCGGCTCTTTGTCGCAGCATCGGCTTTTTGTCAAGTGATCCGCCGCGCTTAGGCCCCGATCAGCATCTTCGATCTCGGGCCCAATAGCCGCCGCAATCCCTCGCTGATGGCCAGCGAGACCGCCAGCACCCCGATCCATGCCAACAGGCCGACGGCAATCTGGACCGTGGCGGGCGGCTGCGCATCGAGAAAAAGATTCACCCATTCGAAAAAGCTGAAGAGCAGGAAAGCGTGCATGAAGTAGATGGCGAACGCGTTGATGGCTAACAGGTCCAGCCAACGCGGCAACCAGTCGCTGTGCGCCCGAAGCCACAAGAGGACGAGGCAAAGCAGCGCCATTTTCTGGACGTAGCTCGCTGTCTCGTACCAGTTGACCGGCCCGGCCGGATCCTCGTCGCGTACCAGCAGCGGCCCATAGTGATTGAAGAACAGAATATAGGCGGCGATGCTCGCCACGATGGCCAGCACGACGCACGGCCAGAACAGGCGCTCCACGTGACGCACGCGCTTCTCGTAATCGAGGCCGAGCCAGACCCCGAACGCATAGGGCGCGAGGAAGACCACGACATTCTCGACACTATTGTCGGGAAAGGTGCGCGACAGGACCAATGGCGCGGCCAGCAAAGGGACGAGAATGAAGGGTGCCCATCGCTGCCGCATCGTCCAGGCCGTGATCGGGGTCAGGACGAACAGGATGGCGAGCACCGGAATGTACCAGAACTGGAACGAGGCTTGGCCGGTGAGGAGATTGTCCCAGACTTCGCGGGCATAGGCGCCGACGTCACCGGAGAAGACTTGGAGGCTCTGGCCGAACTTCCAATGGAAGAGCGTGAACAGCAGCGTGAAGAACGCATAGGGAAAGAGGACGTTGAGGATCTTGCTCTTGTAGAACCGGCCCCAACCCCGCCCCGCAAGGATGGTCGAAAACAGCAAGCCCGAGATGAACGCAAAGAACAGGGTGGAATTGTGCCCGATCACCTCGACGCCGGCGGCCAAAGCGAGATTGGGGTCGAGCGGGCCCTGCATGCCCAGGTCCCAGATCGTCATGGTCGGCGCATGGGCTCCGACGATCAAGATGATGGCCACCCCGCGGAAAGCGTGCAGGTGGGTGATGAACCCTGCCTTGGTTGGACCGTTTTCCTCGGCCATTTCCCGTGCCCCCCTCGATCGCTTCACGATACGCGGCACTCGATGTCGCCAGCCTACAACGTCCCTACATGTTGCGGCAAATCCCTCGCCAAACAGTACGCCCGATTACAGCAATCGAAAATCTGCGTCGAACCCTCTGCTGCCTCGTCCGTTGAGGAGGTGAAACCAATTTTGGAGGGAAAAGACATGAACGATGTTGTAGACAAGCTGGCCACCCCGACCGACCTCAAATCGAACGAGATCGAGGATGTGGCAACTGGGCTGAACCGCGTGCTGGCCGACAGCTATGCGCTCTATCTCAAGACCAAGAATTTCCATTGGCACGTGTCGGGCCCGCATTTTCGCGACTATCACCTGATGTTCGACGAGCAGGCGGCCGCCATTCTCGGCGTCACCGATGCGATCGCCGAACGCGTGCGCAAGACCGGCAACACGACCCTGCGCTCGATCGGCGACATTTCGCGTCACCAGACGCTCGACGACAATGATGCCGACTTCGTCTCGGCCGCCGACATGCTCAAGGAATTGCGCGACGACAATCTCGCCGTGGTCGAGACGCTGCGCAGCCTCAAGGACGTCGCTGACGAAGCCAAGGACCATGCCACCAGCGCGCTGGTCGACGAATGGATCGATGCAGCCGAAGAACGCGCCTGGTTCCTCTTCGAAGCCGCGCAAAAAGGCTAAGCCGGGAGCGAAAGGCGCGCATGGAAGGTTGAGGCACCATGCGCGCTTTCTCCCAACTCTTGGACGACCTCACTTATACGCGGTCGCGTAACGCCAAGCTGCGGCGGATCGGCGACTATCTCAAGAGTACGCCCGATCCCGATCGCGGCTATGCGTTGGGCGCGCTGACGGGCACGCTGGACATTCCGCACGTCAAACCTGCCGCCATCCGAGCCATGGCGGAGGAGAAGATTGACCCCGTCTTATACAAGATGAGCCGCGATTATGTCGGCGACAGCGCCGAGACGATCGCGCTGCTATGGGATCAGGATCGCGACTATGACGACGCGCCGGCCAACGACATCCGCCTCAAGGATGCGGTCGAGACTCTCCAGTCCGCCAAGAAAACCGACGCGCCTTTACTCCTCGCCGCCATGCTCGACCGGCTCGACCCGTCGGGGCGCTATGCGCTGATCAAGATCGCGACCGGCGCGCTGCGCGTCGGTATTTCGGCGCGGCTCGCGAAGGTTGCGCTGGCCGAGGCGTGGGAACGCGATGTCGAGAAAGTCGAAGAAGTCTGGCACGCCTTCGAGCCACCATTCGAGACCTTGTTCGCCTGGGCCGAGGGACGCGCCGACCTGCCCGACCTCTCCAGCCTCCCGCTCTTCCGTCCCTTCATGCTTGCCCATCCGCTCGAGGATGAGGAGCGGATCGACCTCACCGACTATGCCGCCGAATGGAAATGGGACGGCATCCGCGTCCAGCTCGTGCGCGCAGGCGGCGAGACCCGCCTCTACAGCCGCACAGGCGACGATATCGGACAGAGCTTTCCCGACGTGTGCGAAGCCTTCGACATGGCCGGAGTGGTCGATGGCGAATTGCTCGTGCGCGGCGACCATCAGGGCGGCGAGGCCGGCAGCTTCAACGCGCTCCAGCAGCGCCTCGGTCGCAAGACGGTCAGCAAGAAGATGCTCGCCGAGGCGCCCGCCTTCGTGCGGCTGTACGACGTGCTGATCGAAGGCAGCGATGATGTACGACCGATGGCGTGGCAGGTCCGCCGCGAGCGGCTGGAGCAGCTCATGCCACGGCTCGACACCGACCGCTTCGACCTGTCGCAACTGGTCGAGGCCGACACGTTCGACCAGCTCGAGGCACTACGCGAGGAAGCACGCGACACGGGCGTCGAAGGGCTGATGCTCAAGCGCAAGGATTCGCCCTACGTGCCCGGCCGCAAGGTCGGCCTGTGGTACAAATGGAAACGCGATCCGCTCAATGCCGATTGCGTGCTCATGTATGCGCAGCGCGGCTCGGGCAAGCGCTCCAGTATCTATTCGGACTATACGTTCGGCTGCTGGGCCGAAGATGGCAGCCTGCTCCCGGTCGGAAAGGCCTATTTCGGATTCACCGACGAGGAATTGAAATGGCTCGACCGCTTCGTGCGGCGCAATACGCTGAATCGATTCGGACCGGTGCGCGAAGTGGAGAAGTCACTCGTCCTCGAAGTGGCTTTCGATTCGATCCATTTGAGCAAGCGTCACAAATCGGGGCTCGCGATGCGCTTCCCCAGGATCAGCCGCATCCGCAAAGACAAGCCCGCGCACGAGGCGGACCGGATCGAAACACTGCAGGCGATGGTGACGGGATAGCCTACTCGACCATCGATTCGGTTTTGACGCTCATATAGGCCGCGCACACGGGCACGACCGTATCGTAATCCAGTTCGCCGTCCTCGAACCGTTTGGCCATGACTTCCCAGTCGGCATCGAGCGACAGGATATCCCAGGTCGCATCGATACGCCCCGTATAGAATCCGACGACCACGGCAAGGTCGTTCCGGAACCGCGGATTTTCATCGATGAAAAAGGGAACAGCGTGAAAACATGCCAGGTCGAACTCGGCCGTGCCGGGCTCGAGGCCCGAATTGGACGCCGGTTGCGCGGCCATGCCGAGCAGACCGGCTGCAACCAGCGCCCACATCCGAATTAGCCTTCCTGCGCAGGCGCAGGCTTGAGGTTCACCGCAGCATATTTGCCGCGACGGTCGACCTCGAGGTCGAATTCGAACCGGTCGCCCTCGTGGATCGAGGCTAGGCCGGCGCGTTCGACTGCGCTGATATGCACGAAGGCATCGGGCTGGCCATCATCGCGCTGGATGAAGCCGAAGCCCTTCATGGCATTGAAGAACTTGACCGTGCCGGTCGAGCTTTCGCCGGTCAGCTCGCGGGTGTTGCCACCAGCGCCTGCACCGCCGCCACGCTCGACGGCCATCGGTTCGCCGTCAATCTTGAGGTTGGTCGCCGAGACGCGCCCGCCGCGATCCACGAGCGTGAATTCGAGCGGCTGGCCGTCGGCCAGGTCTTGGAGACCGGCCTGCTCGACCGCGCTGATATGGACGAAGACGTCTTCGCCGCCATCGTCACGGACGATGAAGCCGAAACCCTTTTGCGGATTGAAGAATTTGACGACGCCTTTGCCTTCGCCGACGACCTGGGGGGGCATCCCGCCGCCGCCACCGCCGCCGCCACGATAGCCGCCACCGCCGCCACCGCCGCCGCGATAGCCGCCGCCACCGCCGCCGCGATCCTGGTAACCGCCGCCGCCGCCATAGCCGCCGCCACGATCCTGGTAGCCACCGCCACCTCCGCCGCCGCGGTCACCGCCGTAGCCGCCGCCACCGCCACCGCGATAGCCGCCACCACCACCACGGTCGCCGCCGTAGCTGCTTCCGCGATCCTGGTAATTGTCTTCTCCGAAGAATCCGCCGTCACGCTTGTCGCGTCCGCGTCCGCCGCGATCGCCTTTACGCCCTCTATCGTAACCCATGCCCGTCCAAACTTTTTCACCCCGGTAAAATTCATAAAGGGCCGTACGAACCGGGCGAGTCGCATGGGCCCCCTGGCGCGAATTGGGCTCGCACCTCGACCGCCTTTTATACCAAAAAATGTTACACTACTAATATTTCTTGCCGAATTCTCCCGATTTCGGCCTCTGGCCTATGGTGACGGCGGGCGCTAGAAGCCTCGCAAGACATTCATCCTGCAGGGTAAAGGAAGCAGATGGCCGTACATTTTCATGAAGAAGACCTGCCGGACGACGTGACGTTCGCCGATGGCCCGATTGCGGTCGATACCGAGGCGATGGGCCTCCATCCGCACCGCGATCGCCTCTGCCTCGTGCAATTGTCGGACGGCGGCGAGGACGAACATCTCGTCCGATTCGGCCCCGACAGCGATTATGCCGCGCCCAACCTCAAGAAGCTGCTCGGCGACCCAAATCGCCTCAAGCTTTATCATTTCGCGCGCTTCGACATCGCCATCATGCAGCATTATCTCGGCATCATGGCCGCGCCGCTCTACTGCACCCGCACCGCCAGCCGCCTCGTTCGGACCTATACTGACCGCCACGGCCTCAAGGAGCTGGTGAAGGAGATGCTGAGCGCCGACATTTCCAAGCAGCAGCAGTCGAGCGACTGGGGCGGTCCGGAACTGTCCGATGCCCAGCGCGACTACGCCGCCAGCGACGTGCGCTTCCTGCATCGCCTCAAGGAAGAGTTTGACAAGCGCCTCGCCCGCGAAGGCCGCACGGAACTCGCGCAGGCCTGTTTCGATTTCCTTCCCGACCGTGCCCGGCTCGACCTTGCCGGTTGGGACGAAGTCGACATTTTCGCCCATAGCTAGGGAGCCCGCGTGAGCCAGGCGGCACGAGAAGAACGCGCAGCCAAGCGCCGCTGGGCCGAACCCGGGAGCCGCCATGACAAGGTGGTCCGGATCGGCAAGTGGCTGCTGCCCGTAATTTTCCTGTTCGCACTGCTGACGCTCGCTTTCTTCCCCTTCGCCGAACGCGGCGACAACAGCTTCATTCTCGACAAGACCGAGGTCGACCAGGCCGAAGAACGGATGCGGGTCGAGCGCGCGCGCTATCGCGGCGAAGATGAAGAAGGCCGCGCCTTCCTGATCATCGCCGAACGCGCGGTACAGGAATCGAGCGCGGTGCCCGTCGTCATGATCGAGGACATGGCCGCCAGCCTGTCGACCGACGAAGGCGAGCTGACCGTGCTCGCGCCGCAGGGCCGCTACGATATCGAAGAGAAGATGGTGAACGTGCCCTCGACGCTGCGCGTCACCGGCACCGATGGCTATCGGCTCGACACGAGCGACGTGACGCTCGACCTCAATACCAACATGCTGCGGAGCGATGGCCGGGTGACCGGGGAAATGCGCCTCGGATCGTTCGAAGCGAGCGGTCTGACCGCCGATCTGGACGCACGAACCCTCGTGCTTTCTGGCCGTGCCCGCTTGAAAATCGCGCAAGGGGCGGTCAGATGAGCAATATGCGTGCCAAAATTATCATCGCCGCCATCGGCCTTGCCAGCCTGACAGGTGCAGCGGTCGCGCAGGATCCGACCTCGATCCTGCGCGGGCATGACGTGAATGCGCCGGTCGATATCGCCGCGGACCGCATCGAAGTGCAGGACCGCAACGACCGCGCCCTCTTCATCGGCAATGTCGTCGCGCGTCAGGGCGCCCTGACGCTGTCGACCGCGCGGCTGCGCATTGCCTATTCGACCGGCGACGGCGTCGACATTGACCGCCTCGATGCATCGGGCGGCGTGACCGTTCGCTCGGGCGATGAGCGCGCCAGCGGCGACTATGCGATCTACGACCTCAACGAGCGGGTCATCACCCTCGTCGGCAATGTCGAGCTGCGCCAAGGCGCCAACGAGATTTACGGCTCGCGCCTCACCATCAACCTGGTCAGCGGCCGCGCCGTGATCGACGGCGGCCCGCGCGGGGTCGACCAGTCGGGCGGACGCGTCACCGGGCGCTTTACCGTGCCGCAAAATGATTAGGGCGCGCGACTAATGGCCGACGCCGAACCCGAGACCCTCACCCGCACCGACCTGTCGGAAATTCCGGAAGAGGTCGAGTATCGCGGCCTCCAGGTCAATTCGATCGCCAAGAGCTACGACAAGAATGTCGTGCTCAAGGACGTGTCCATGGCCGTCGCGCGCGGCGAAGTGGTGGGATTGCTCGGGCCCAACGGCGCCGGCAAGACCACCAGCTTCTATTCGGTCATGGGCCTGGTCAAACCCGATGCAGGGCGCATCGTCCTCGACGGCAACGATATTACCGGCCTGCCCATGTATCGCCGCGCCATCCTCGGCCTCGGCTACCTGCCGCAGGAAACCAGCATCTTTCGCGGCCTCACGGTCGAGCAGAATATTCTCTCGGTGCTGGAAATCGCCGAGCCGGAGCCGCAGGCCCGCGCCGATCGGCTCGAACAATTGCTCGACGAATTCGGCCTCACCCGCCTGCGCGAAAGCCCGGCCATGGCGCTGTCGGGCGGCGAACGCCGCCGCGCCGAAATTGCCCGCGCGCTGGCCGCCAATCCTTCGATCATGCTGCTGGACGAACCCTTTGCGGGCATCGACCCTCTGTCGATCGCCGACATTCGCGACCTCATCCGCGACCTAAAACAGCGCGATATCGGCGTCCTCATCACCGACCATAATGTACGCGAAACGCTCGATATCGTCGACCGCGCCTGCATCATCTATGATGGCCAGGTCCTGTTCCAGGGGACGCCGCAAGCGCTCGTCGCCGATCCCGAAGTGCGGCGCCTTTATCTGGGCGAAAGCTTCGCCCTGTAAGATGCGCTGATGGCGCTCGGACCCTCCCTCGATATCCGGCAATCGCAGCAGCTGGTCATGACCCAGCAGCTGCAGCAAGCGATCAAGTTGCTCGCACTGTCCTCACTCGAGGTCGAACAGGTCGTTGCCGAGGAGCTCGCCAAGAACCCGCTGCTCGAAGTCGAGCGCGACGATCGCGGCGAGGAACGGGTTAGCGAACCCGACGTGGACGGCTTCGAAGATGCCGCCGACCCTGCCGGCGCCGACGAGATGATCGGGACGAGCGGCGCGCTCGATTATGACGAGGGCGCGGCTGCGCGCGATACCGATTCCATTCCCGACCTCCCGATGGGCGAGGCCGGGGAAGCCTTCGATTTCGATCGCCTCGAACATAAACCGCACAGCCTCAAGGAGCATCTGCTCGACCAGCTTGCCGGTACGCCGGGCACATTGGGCGTGGTCGCTGAGACGATCGTCCACAGCCTCGCCGAGACGGGCTATCTCGAACGGTCGCTGGACGACATCGCCGAATCGCTCGGCGCCCATCCGGACGAGGTGGAACTGGCCCTTTCGCTGGTGCAGGACCTCGATCCCGCAGGCGTCGGCGCGCGCTCGCTGTCCGAATGCCTCGCGCTGCAGGCCAAGGCGGCCGATCGCTATGACCCCGCCATGGCGCGGCTCATCGAGAATCTCGACCTGCTTGCCAAGGGTCGGATGAAGGACTTGAAGCGTATCTGCAATGTCGACGAAGAAGACTTGGTCGACATGGTTGCGGAATTGCGCGCCTACGATCCCAAGCCGGGTTGCCAGTTCAGCTCTACTCCTGCGACCGAGATTACGCCGGACGTGCTCGTCATGGAAGGCGCTGAGGGCTGGGACGTTCGGCTCAATTCGGACGCGCTGCCCCGCGTGCTGGTCAATCGCGAATATCATGCCGAGCTGAAGGCCGGGTCGGACGACAAGGCGGCAAGGCAATGGCTTTCCGATCACCTGCAAAGTGCGAACTGGCTCGTCAAAGCGCTCGACCAACGCGCGCAGACCATTCTCAAAACCGCGATCGAGATCGTCCGCCAACAGGAAGGCTTCTTCAAGGAAGGCGTCTCCGCATTGAAACCGCTGACGCTCGGGCAGGTCGCCGAGAAGGTCGAGGTGCACGAATCCACCGTGAGCCGCGTGACTTCGAACAAGTATCTGATGTGCGATCGCGGGCTGTTCGAGCTCAAATATTTCTTCGGCTCAGGCGTCGGATCGGCCGACAGCGAGGATGGCGCCAGCGCGCTGGCGGTGAAGGCCGCGATAAAGAAGCTGATCGACGAGGAGGACAAGATTCTCTCGGACGATGCGCTCGTGAAGGAATTGAAAGCGCAGGGTTTCGACCTCGCCCGCCGCACCGTCGCCAAATATCGCGAGGCGATGGGCATCGGCTCGTCGGTCCAGCGGCGCCGCCAGCGCAAGATGGAACGCGGCGGCTAGGGTTTCAGGTTGATGGTCGCCCAGACCGGGAAATGATCGCTCGCCGCGCGTGCTGCGGCGCTTTTGTGCACGCCTGACGCCGCAATCCCGAGACGCCGATCGACGAAGATGCGGTCGAGCGGGGCCATCGGGCGGCGCGTATGATAGGTCGGCCCGAGGCGCGCCTGGCGGAAATGCGGATCGAACCCGTCGAGGCTGTTGGGAGAAGGACGCCATTCGTTCGTATCGGCGGCGATGATGGCGGGAAGGTCGCCGTCGAGCACCTGTGCGGTCTCGATCAAAGCCGCTACCTGCCGTCGCCGGTACAGCCCCGACAGATCGAGGTGCGCCCCAATGATCCGCAGCGGATGCCCGTCAATCGCAAGGTCCGCCATGATCGCGCCGCGCGGCTCGAGGCTCGGCAGGTCGAGGCACATTGCATCGCTCACCTCGTGATCATCACGCACCAGGATCGCATTGCCATGCCAGCCGAGATTACGCGTATCGAGCCCGTCCAATATGCCCCGCGTCAGGCGATGGTCGGGCACCAGGTCGAGCAGCTTGTCGTGGCTGCGCGCCGCCGGCACCGGACGCCAGCGGCCATGCGTGCCGATGAGGTCGTGCGGTACCGCTGCACCGCGCGTGCCGACACGTTTGTCCGCTTCCTGCAACACGACGATATCGGGCTCGATCTCGTCCAGCACCCGCAGGATCCGCGACGGATCGCGCTTGCGATCGGTCCCGATCGCCTTGCGGATGTTGAAGGAGGCCAGCTTGAACTGCATCCCTTCTTATGTAGGTGCGCACCCGCCTTTCTCCAATCCATGCAGACGTATGCAGCCTTGTGCAGGCACCGCCCTGCCTGAATAGTCGAGCCTTCAGGTTGAGGATCAGGGGACGGACGATGGTGAAGACGATGCGCGTTGCGCGACTGGCGAGCGCCGCCTTCCTGGGCATCGCGACGATCGGATGCACGGCCACTGCCACGCCGATTGATGCCCCGCTTTCGGCCCCCATGGTCCAACCCGCCGACGCCCGCGCCCATTGGCTCGCCCCCGACCTGATCGCGGCCCCGACCAGCCAGGGTCATTCGATCCAGCTCGTCGCCGGCAACGACATCGTCCCGCTCCAGCGCGCGGGGACCGTGGGCGATACGTTCGACGAGTTTCCGCATCTTGCCGACATGCCGCTTTGGCGTATCGAAGACGCGTCGCGCGAACGGGTGGCCGAGTGGCTCAAAGGCCCGGTCATGATCGAACATTTCGGTCTCGTCGGCGACATCCCGACGGGGCTGCAGATCGGCCCCGTTCTCGATGCGCTGTACGCCAATGACGAACCGCTGGGCGCACGTCTGATCGATAATGAGTGGCACATCGCGCTGTGGGCACCGACGGCTCGCTCGGTCCGGCTGGTCACGTCGATGGATGGCGACATGCGCTCAAGCAGCGGGCATGCCATGGCCTTTGACGCGGCGACCGGCATCTGGTCGGCCCGGCTCGACGATAGCTACACCGACCTTTTCTACGGATTTGATGTAGAGGTGTACGTTCCCGCGCTCGGGGAAGTTGTCACCAATCGCGTCACCGATCCCTATGCCGTGAATTTCAGCCCCGACAGCGTTGCGGGACAACTCGTCGATCTTGCCAACCCGCGGCTGATGCCGACGGGGTGGGGCGCCTTCCGTCGCGACCTGCCCGAGCATCCCGAAGATCGCGTCATCTACGAATTGCATGTCCGCGATTTCTCGGCCTCGGACCCTGAAGTGCCCGACATGCTGCGCGGAGGTTATGGCGCCTTTGCCGGTGACAATGCCGGCACGCGTCACCTTGCCCGGCTCGCCGAGGCGGGGCTCAGCGATGTCCACCTCCTGCCCACAAATGATTGCGCCTCGATCCCGGAAAAGAAGGAAGATCAGCGCGAACCGGGCGACCTCACCGACCTGCCCGCCAATAGCGAGGCGCAGCAGGCGCACATTGGCGAAATTGCCGACCGCGACTCCTTCAACTGGTGCTACGACCCGCTCCATTATTTCGCGCCCGAAGGCTCCTATGCCACCAACCCCGATGGGCCGGCGCGCATTCGCGAGTTCCGCAACATGGTGATGTCGCTCGACCGCTTGGGCCTCGGCACCGTGCTCGATGTCGTCTTCAACCATGCGCCGGCCAGTGGGCAGGCCGACAAGTCGGTGCTCGATAAGATCGTGCCCGGTTACTATCACCGCCTCGACGAGACCGGCGCGGTTACCAACTCGACCTGCTGCTCCAACCTCGCGACCGAGCGCCACATGATGGAGCGCATCCTGATCGATGCGATGATCGTCTGGGCGCGCGACTACAAGGTGTCGGGCTTTCGCTTCGACCTGATGGGCCACCATGAACGCGAAAGCATCCTCAAGGTGCGCGACCGCCTCGCCGAGTTGACGCTCGAAGAGCATGGCGTCGATGGCAAGGACCTGCTCATCTATGGCGAGGGCTGGAATTTTGGCGAGGTCGCCAATGATGCCCGCTTCGTCCAGGCGACGCAGGCCAATATGGCAGGGACCGGAATCGGCACGTTCAACGACCGGATGCGCGATGCGGTGCGCGGCGGCGCCTATAACAGCAAGGCCGAGCAAGCCGTGCGAACACAAGGCTTTGCAAGCGGCCTCTATGCTGCGCCCAATCGCATGACATCGGCCGATCCGGCGGCCCGCGCCGAGGCGCTGCGCCTTGCCGATCATGTCCGCGCCGGCCTCGCAGGCAGCATCGCCGGTTTCGCCTTCGCAAATGCCGATGGCGTGATCCGGTCGCTCGACGATATGGACTATAATGGCGCGCCATTGGGCTATGTCCGCGACCCGCAAGAGGCGATCAACTACGCCGCGGCGCACGACAATCCGACCCTGTTCGACAGCAATGCATGGAAGCTGCCGCTCGAAACGTCGAAAGAAGAGCGTGTGCGCTGGCAGAACATGGGTAACTCGCTCGTGATCCTGGCACAGGGCATTCCCTTCATCCATGCCGGGCAGGAATTGCTGCGCACCAAGAGCCTCGATCATAACAGCTACAATTCGGGCGATTGGTTCAACCGCATCGATTTTTCGGGGCGGGAGCATTGGTGGGGCCGCGGTCTCGCGCACCGCGCCGACAATGAAGTGGACTGGCCGATCGCGCGCCAGATGCTCGCCGATGAGCGCCTGGCCATGGGACCCGAACAGATTGCGCGCGCGGCTGCGCACATGGAAGAATTGCTGGCCATTCGGAATCAAGAGCCGCTCTTTCGGATGCGCACGGGCACCGGCGTGAAGGAGCTGTTGCGCTTCGACAATACCGGTCCCGACCAGGTGCCGGGGCTCATCGTCATGCGCTTGGGATCGGAAGGTGATGAACAGGTCATCGTGGTCTTCAATGCCACCCGCGAACGCATCACCCTGCCCATGGCAGATGCCCGTCGCTTCGCGCTGCATCCGGTACAGGCGGCCAGTGACGATCCAATGCTCGGCACCGTCGCAATCGATGCCGAGAGCATCGAGGTGCCGGCGGTGACCACCGCCATCTTCTTACGCGCCGACTAGGCTTCGACCAGAGTCGTGGGGGTCCAGTGATCCTCACGGCGCGAGGTGCGGTCGCCTGCATTCTCGCCGGCATAGTCGATCGGTGAGACCTCGACGCTGCCGACATCGAAACAGTTCATGTTGGCGGTGCCGATCAGGCCCTTCTCGCCTTCCATCACCGCAGCGACATAGACGCCGCAATTCGGACAGATGAGGAAATCGGTGATGCCGAGGCCGAAGCGGTAGCGGAGCAACGTGAGGTCGGACCGGATTGCGAGCTGACCGTCCGGATCGCTCGCATTGGTCGAGCCATGCTTGCGGCAGAAGCTGCATTGGCACGCGCGTAGGGTCAGCGGGAGGTCGCTGTCATAGCGCATCGTGACCGATCCGCAGTGACAGCTTCCTTCCCAGTGCGCCATCGATCAGACGTCGAGGTTGGCGACGCTCAGCGCGTTGTCCTGGATGAATTCGCGGCGCGGTTCGACGACGTCACCCATGAGGCGCGTGAAGATCTCGTCGGCGACATCGGCCTGATCGACTTCCACCTTGAGTAGCGAGCGGTTTTCCTTGTCCAGCGTGGTCTCCCACAGCTGGTCCGCATTCATTTCGCCCAGCCCCTTGTAGCGTTGGATCGACAGGCCCTTTCGACCCGCCGCGAGCACGGCATCGAGCAACGCCGTCGGACGCGCGACCATCGTGGTCTTGCCATCGTCCGCATCACCCTTCTTAAGCACGGCGGGCGTGACATAGGTGTCGCGATGTTCGGCGGCGAGCTTGTCCAATTTGCGCGCTTCGGCGCTCATCAGGAAGTTCGCGCCGACGCGGATCGCATCGGTCACCCCGCGCCAGGCACGGCGCAGGATGATATCGCCATTGTCGACCTCGCCCGACCATTCGGCCTCGGGATCGCCAAGCTGCATGCGTGCAGCGCTCAAGGCAGCGGCGTCCTCGAGCTTCTTGCCCGTGAGGCCCGGTTCCAGCGCGCCGGCCAGGGCCAGCGTCTCGATGGTCGCGGGATCATATTTGCGCGGTGCATAGCCGAGCAGAGTCCGCATCCGGCGGGCATGTTCGACGAGGTTTCGCAGATCGTCCGCAGCATGGGCGCCGTCATCGGCCTCGAGCAACAGGCCGTCGATCCCCGCATCTACGAGATAATCGTCGAGCGCGGCATCGTCCTTCAGATACACTTCGCTCTTGCCGCGCGCGACTTTGTAGAGCGGCGGCTGGGCGATGTAGAGGTGACCGTTCTCGATGAGCTCGGGCATTTGGCGATAGAAGAAGGTGAGCAGCAGCGTGCGGATGTGCGCGCCGTCGACGTCGGCGTCGGTCATGATCACGATCTTGTGATAGCGCAGCTTCTCGGGGTCGAAATCCTCGCGCCCGATGCCAGTGCCAAGCGCCTGGATCAGCGTCCCGATTTCCTTCGAACCGAGCATGCGGTCGAAGCGCGCGCGCTCGACGTTCAAGATTTTACCCTTCAGCGGCAGGATGGCTTGCGTCTTGCGGTCGCGGCCCTGCTTTGCGGAGCCACCGGCCGAGTCACCCTCGACCAGGAACAGTTCGGCCTTGGCAGGATCCTTTTCCTGGCAGTCGGCAAGCTTGCCCGGCAGCGAGGCGATGGTCATCGCCCCCTTGCGGGTCATTTCGCGCGCCTTGCGCGCCGCCTCGCGGGCCGCGGCAGCATCGATGATCTTCTGCACGATCGCCTTGGCGGGCTCCGGGTTTTCCTCGAGCCATTCGCGCAATTTATCGCTCATCAGACTTTCTAGCGGCTGACGAACTTCGGACGACACCAACTTGTCCTTGGTCTGGCTGCCGAATTTGGGGTCGGGCAGCTTGACGCTGACGATCGCAGTCAGGCCCTCGCGCATGTCGTCGCCGGTGAGGCTGACTTTCTGCTTTTTGAGCAGGCCCGTCTGCTCCGAATAGGCGTTGAGCGTCCGCGTTAGCGCCGAGCGGAAGGCCGCCAAGTGCGTCCCGCCGTCACGCTGCGGGATGTTATTGGTGAAGCAGAGGACGTTCTCGTAATAGGAATCATTCCATTCGAGCGCGACCTCGATGCCGATATCGTCGCGCTGGCCGGTGATCGCGATGGGCTCGATCAAAGCCGTTTTGGCGCGGTCGAGATATTGGACGAAGGCGGCGATCCCACCCTCATAATACATCTCGACTTCGCGCGGCTCGTCATGGCGCGCATCGGTCAGGATAATGCGCACGCCCGAATTGAGGAAGGCGAGTTCGCGGAAGCGATGCTCGAGCCGGTCGAAATCGAACTCGGTCGTCTTGAACGTCGCGGCCGACGGCATGAAGGTCACCTTGGTGCCCTTACGCCCTTCGGCATCGCCGACGACGCGCAGGCTCTCGACCGCCTCGCCATGCTCGAAGCGCATCCAATGTTCCTTGCCGTCGCGCCAGATGGTCAGCTCGAGCCATTCGGAGAGCGCGTTGACCACCGAGACGCCGACGCCGTGCAGGCCGCCCGACACCTTGTAGGCATTGTCGTCGCTCGTATTCTCGAACTTACCGCCGGCATGCAGCTGGGTCATGATGACCTCCGCCGCGCTGACACCTTCCTCCTTGTGCATGTCCACGGGAATCCCGCGGCCATTATCCTCGACGCTCACCGAACCGTCCGGATTGAGGGTGATCAGGACGCGGTCGCAATGCCCCGCCAGCGCTTCGTCAATGGCATTGTCCGAGACCTCGAACACCATGTGGTGGAGGCCTGATCCGTCATCGGTATCGCCGATATACATGCCGGGACGTTTGCGCACCGCGTCGAGGCCCTTGAGGACCTTGATGCTGTCGGCGCCATATTCGGATTTGTTCTGTTCTTCAGCCATGCAATTCTTGTCTGTTTTTCAGTGAGATAGCCGTCATGCGGCGGGGAAGCGCGGGGGCGCTCCTCATGCCCGTCCGATATGGGGATTGGGGGGCAGGTTTTCCATAGACGATTTATGGCAGAATCTGCCCCTGAAACCAAGGCTCTTGACCGAAAAATGACAGCTTTTCGGACCTCGCCGCCTGGTCGGCCGGATACATCAAAAAGTCCCCGTTTTGCGCCCGAAACGGCAGGTGCCGCGTTCGGCATCAAAAGGGAGAGTTTCGTCCATGCCCAAATGGCGCTGGTTCATCGGTCAGATCACCCGCAGGATCTGGTTTCGCGCGGCCCTGATCGGCCTTCTGTCGGTGCTGCTCGCACTCGCCGCGGGCGGGCTCGCGCCTCTCATCCCGTACGAATTCGCCAAACTTGGCTCTGGCTCGGTCGACAGCGTGCTGACGGTGCTCGCCTCGTCGATGCTGGCGGTGACGACTTTCTCGCTCACCGCAATGGTCACGGCCTTTTCGGGCGCCAGCCAGAACGGCACGCCGCGCGCGACCGAATTGCTGGTCGAGGATGCCGCCGCGCAGAACGCCCTTTCGACCTTCCTCGGCGCTTTCCTTTTCTCGATCGTCGGCCTGATTGCGCTCAAGGCCAATCTTTACGGTGGAGAAGGGCGCGCTGTGCTGCTCGCCGGCACGGTCGGCGTCATCGTCTGGATCTCCATCGTGCTGCTGCGCTGGATCGGCCAGCTTTCCAATTTCGGGCGGGTGTCAGACACGATTGCCCGTGTCGAGCGAAAGGCCCGCGACGCGCTCGAGGATTATGAGGGGCCGCTGACCATCACCGGCGAGGGGTGCCGACGCGCACCCGGTCACGCCCCGTTCCAGGTCCATTCGGATGAAGCGCTCTACGTGGCGCATGTCGATCGCCATCGTCTGTCGGAACTGGCCAAGCATTGCGAGACGCAGATCCACCTGACCGCCGCAGCAGGCACGTTCGCCGATCGCACCCGTGCGCTCGCCTGGTTCAAGGATGGCATGGCCGACAAGGAGGATTGCGCCGAGATCGCCGACAAGGTCCGCGCGGCCTTCGCGCTGGAGCCGTCGCGGGACTTCGACCAGGACCCTCGCTTCGGCGTGACCGTGCTCGGCGAGATTGCGAGCCGAGCCTTGTCCCCGGCGGTCAACGACCCCGGCACGGCTATCGCTGTCCTGTCGGCAGGCTTGCGGGTCTTTGACGATTTTCTCGACCGCGACATTCCGGGCGATGGCGATTTGCCGGGTCTTTCCGAACCCCGACTTAGCCTAGAGGAAATGGTGCGCGACCTGATCGACCCGCTGTCACGAGACGGCGCGGGAATCGTCGAAGTCGGGATCCGCATCCAGCGTGTGCTGGGATCGATCGCTATGCGCGTCGGCGACGATCGCGGCGTGTTTCTGGCGATTGCGCGCGAGGCAATCGAACGCGCCAATGCCGCGCTGGGCCAGTCGCATGATCGTGAGCGCCTCGCACAGGCACACAAATCTGCCTTCGCCTAGGCGCTAACCGCCTCGCCATTCTCGACCCGCCAGCGTGCAGCATCGCCCGCTGCGTCGAACAGACCCGGCTCCGTTCCCGTCATGAAAACTTGCCCGCGGCCGCGCAGTCGCACGAAGAGTGCCGCCCGGCGGTCCGGGTCGAGATGCGCCGCGACTTCGTCGAGCAAGAGGATCGGCGCCATGTCGCGCCGCTGCGCCACCAATTCGCCATGAGCAAGGATGATGCCGAGCAGCAACGCCTTCTGCTCCCCGGTCGAACATAAAGCGGCGGCCTGGCCCTTCGCGGCGTAGGTCACTTGGAGGTCGCTGCGATGCGGGCCCACCAAGGTTCGGCCAGCCGCCGCATCGCGCTGTCGGGACGCCGCGAGTGCCGCACCAAGATCAGCGCCGTCATAGCCCTCTAGTTCGAGCGTCGCGGCGGGAAAGTCGTCGCCGTCCGGCGCCGCATCGCTCAACGCCGCCACCGTCCGCATCCGAGCATCATGCAGGGCATGTCCGGCTTCGGCCATTGCCGCCTCGACACCCTCAAGCCATGCGGGGTCGGGCCGCAATTCTTCAGCGAGCAACCGGTTGCGCTCGCGCATCGCCTTTTCATAGCGCGTCGCCTGCGCGGCGTGTCCGGGCTCCAGTGCCAACGTCAGCCGGTCGAGAAACTGCCGTCGTCCGCTCGCCCCCTCGAGAAACAAGCGATCCATCGCCGGTGTCAGCCACAGAATCGCGAGGCGCTCCGCAAGTGAAGCTGCCGGCACCGTCGTCTCGTTGATCCGGACTTCACGGCGATCTGGCGTCGACGCGCGCGTGCCGACGCCGATATTCGTGCCATCCGTCAGGCGGGCGGAGATTGCAAAACCACCAGCACCCTTCTCGCGAGCCATCTGCCGCAAGGGCGCGCGGCGCAGGCCGCGTCCGGGCGCGAGGAGCGAGACGGCTTCAAGAATGTTCGTCTTCCCCGCCCCGTTGGGACCGGTCAGGATATTGAAGCCGCTGGCTGGTTCGATCAGCGTGTCGCGGTGGTTGCGAAAATCGGTCAGGGACAGGCGGGTAAGCATGGCCTGCGCGCCCGACCTAGAGGCCCCGTTCGGCCTTGATCTCGTCCACGACCTCGGCGAGACGGGCCTGTACTTCCGCTGACGGAGGCTGCTGGCCGAAGCGCATGATCATCCGGTTGGCCGGGCCTGCCACGCGGGTGAGCGCCTCGTAATTCTCGCGCTCGAACTCGACGATTTCGGCCTGCTCCGCAGCACTCATTTGCGCAGCGGCATTCATGCCAGTCTGCGCATTGAAAGCCTCAAGGTCGCTGCTCGTTGCAATGCCGTCGATCGCATCGGGCGACAAACCCTCCATGGCGCCAAGGCTCATGCGCAGGAATTTCTCGCCGGTCTCGGATTCGAGGAACGTCTGGATGCGATCCATTTCCTCGACACTGAGCTGGTCGTCATAGACTTCCGCCAGCCCGGCATAGAGTTCGGGCATCCGGTCGGCGAGGGACTCGCGATAAACGGGCCATGCGCGTTCGTGGATATCCGCCATGATCTCGGCAAAATCGTCGCGCCGGGCATAGGTGGGGTCGCGGCCGAACTCGTTGGCGAGCCCCAAGCGGAAGCCGATTTCGGCGCCGTCGAGAAAGATGTCTTCGGGCTGCGCGGCCTGCGCGAGCTCGAGCGCCGCTGCCGACGCGTTGCTGGATTCCAGCGCACCGGGCTCGGCCGTGTCCGTCGAATTGCCGCAGCCGCCGAGGGTCAGTGCAGCGAGAAACGCAACTAGAACGAAACGCATCAGACGCGCATCGGCATCAGGACGTAGAGCGACGGGCTGTCGTCATTCTCGCGCAGCAGCGTGGGCGCTGCATCGTCAGCGAGATGCACTTCGACCGTGTCGCCTTCGATCTCGTGGAGGATGTCCATGAGGTAGCGCGCGTTGAATCCGATCTCGAGGCTGTCATTGCGATAGTCGGCGGGCACTTCTTCGACCGCGACGCCGTTCTCGGGGCTGGTGACCGAGAGCGTGACCTTGTCATTTTCGACCGCCATCTTGACCGCGCGGGTCTTCTCGCTGGCGATGGTCGCGACGCGATCGACGCCGGCCATGAAGCTTTTCGGGTCGAGCTTCAGCAGCTTGTCGTTCGCGGTCGGGATGACGCGATTATAGTCGGGGAACTTGCCGTCGATCAGCTTGGAAGTGAGCACGGCATTACCGAGGCCGAAGCGGATCTTGCTGTCGGACAGCGACAGTTCGACCGTCCCGTCGACTTCGTCGAGCAACTTGCGCAGTTCGCCGACGCATTTCTTGGGGACAATGATGTCGGGCATGCCGTCCGCGCCATCAGGCTTTTCGACCGTCACGCGGGCAAGGCGGTGGCCGTCGGTGGCCGCAGCCTTGAGCGCATCGTCGGCAACGTGGAAGAAAATGCCCATCAAATAATAGCGCGTCTCTTCCGACGAGATGGCGAAGCGCGTCTTGTCGATGATCTGGCGGAGCGTCGCTGCAGGCAGTTCGAAGCGGTGCGGCAGCTCGCCCTCGGCGATGACCGGGAAATCGTCTCGCGGCAGTGTTTGCAGGTTGAACCGGGCACGGCCGGCCACGACCTGCATCTTGCCGTCGCTGGCGGTCAGTTCGACCTGCGCGCCTTCGGGCAGCTTGCGCACGATATCGAAGAAGGTGTGCGCCGGCACGGTGGTCGCACCGGCCTGGCTCACTTCCGCCGAGACTTTCTCGTCGACCTGCAGATCGAGGTCGGTGGCCATCAGGCGAAGCGACCCGTCTTCGCTCGCTTCGATGAGGACATTGGAGAGGATGGGGATGGTGTTGCGCCGCTCCACCACCGATTGCACATGGCCGAGGCTCTTCAAGAGAACCGCCCGCTCCAACGTCGCTTTCATTGCTGTATCGCCCCTGAAAAAAGAGAAGTTTCAGGTATCGTTATAACGCGCTCCGCCGGGTGCGCCAGCCCTTCTATTGTGGATAAGTCGAGGCGGGGTAGCGCTTCAAGCGGCGCCGCCGGCGACACTTGCCGTTTGATTGTCACCATCGAGCGCCGGCACTTGGTCGACCAGTGCTTCCAGCGTGCGCTCGACCGCCAAATCGAGATCATCGAGTAAGGCCCGCAATGCCACCGGATCGTCGCTGCGCTCCAACTGGGCTGCAATCTTCGCGACCGCGATAGCGCCGGCACTAGATGCCGCGCCCTTGAGGCTGTGCGCAAGGTCGTGCAACTCGTCCACATCGTCATGGTCGAGCGCCGTCGCGAGGAGCTCGGGACGTAATTCCAGCTCCACCTTCAAGAGCCCCAACATATCGCCCAACCGGGCGGCCCCGAGGGCGGCACCAAGTTCGTCCAATCTTTCCTTGTCAAAACAGCCCTGCGTATCGTCGGCGGCAAGCCGCTTGGTCTGGGTGTCCACGGCTTTGTCCTTTGCTTGCATGTCGAGGGGGGAGGCCGTCAGTTCTTCGATGGTGGCGATCAGGAGCGCTTGGTCGATCGGTTTGGTCAGGAACGCCGTCAGCCCAGCGCCCTCGTAGAAGCGCCGGCGTTCGGGCGAGGCATCGGCGGTCAAGGCGATGATCGGCACGTCCTGGTTATCGCCCTCGGCGCGGCGAATTTCGCGGGTCGCGGCCAATCCGTCCAGTTCGGGCATCTGCATATCCATGACGATGACATCGAACCGGCTTTCATTAGCGAGCCGGACCGCCGCGCGGCCGTCCCCGACAGTCTCCACGGCATGACCCGCGCCAGCCAGAACGGCACGCACCAGCATCTGGTTCACCGGATTGTCTTCAGCGACAAGAACGCGCCGCGGGGTCGGTTGCTCGATCCCTTTAGCGTGCGTTTTTTCGGCTTGCTGTTCGGGCTCGATACCGTCCGGCAGGTCCAGTTCGACCGTGAATGTCGAGCCGACGCCCTTCTCGCTCGAGACATGCAGCTTTCCACCCATGCCTTCGACCAGCGCCTGCGTGATCGACAGGCCGAGACCCGTGCCACCGAAGCGCCGCGAGGTCGACGCATCGGCCTGCGTGAATGGCTGGAACAACTGATCGAGCGCGTCGGGCGCGATCCCGATTCCGCTATCGCGCACGCTGATGCGCCATTGCTGATGGTCGATCTGCGAACCTGCCTCGACGCGCACGACGATCTTGCCCGACGGCGTGAATTTCACCGCGTTGGACAGCAGGTTCGATAGGACCTGGCGCAAGCGAGCCGGATCGCCTTGCACCGGCCGCGCATCGCCGATGTCTCGTTCGATATCGAGTTGGAGCCCCTTCGAACGGACCGCGCTTGCAAACAGGTCGACAGTCTCATTGACCAGCCGCTCGAGCCTGAAATCACGCTGCTCGAAAACGAGGTGCCCGGCTTCGATCTTGGAAAAATCGAGAATGTCGTCGAGCACCGTCATGAGGTGGTCCGCGCTGCGCTTGAGCGTTTCCAGATAATGCTGCTGCCGGGTCGTGTCCTCGCTGTCGCGCATGAGATCGATCATGCCGAGGACGCCGGTCATCGGCGTGCGGATTTCATGGCTCATCGTGGCGAGGAAGTTCGATTTGGTTCGCGCCGCCTGCTGCGCCCGGTCGCGCGCCTGCACGAGTTCGGCATTGGCCTCATACTGTTCGGTCACATCGCGGACGACGCCGAAAATGCCATTAAGCGCACCGGAGCGGGCACGATCGCCCTGGATGGCGATGCGCAAGTGCCGGCGTTCATCGGGATCGATCCGTATGTCGACTGCGCAATCGACAGAGCCCGACCGGGCAATCGCTTCGCGGGTCGCCGCAAACAGCCGCTTGCGGTCGCCCGGGACGAGCAGGCGCAGTGCAGCACGGAGCTTCACGCCTTTTCCGGGGAGCAATCCGAGAATGCGGTTGAACTCCCCGCCATGATCGAGGCTGCCATCGCCCAGGTCGAGCCGCCAATGCGCCACCTGCGCCAGCTCCTCCGCGAGCACGAGAAGGCGGTTGGTCTCGCGCAGTTTGGTCGCGCTGTCGTAGACAATCTGTTCGGTGAGGTGCCGACGATGGATGTCCCTCAGGGTTGCTACGAGCTCGCGCGCCATGCCGCTTTTGGAATCGAAGACAGGGCGGAAACTGGCCTCCACCCAAAGATATTTGCCGTTGGCGCGGCGCTGTCGGTAGCGAAGCTCGGGGGCGTCGTCGCCAATGAGATTGTCGGAAAAGATGCGCGCGAAGAGGCTCCAGTCTTCGGGATGGACGAACTCGCGCATCGAGGTGCCCACCATCTCTTCGGGCGCGAGGTCGAGCACGCGCTGAGATGCCTTGGACACGTAAAGCGGGACGCCGTCGAGGCTCATGCGGATGATGATGTCACGGCTATTCTCGGTCACGAGGCGATAAAGGTCCTCGCTGGTCTCCAAGGCTTCGGCATCGCGGCGCCTGTCGGTGCGGTCCTCGATGAAGAGCAGGAATCCTTCGCAGCGATGATCGTTGAGCAACGGATCGATGGACAGGCGCAATTGCCGTTCGCTGCCGTGCCGGCGTCCGGCCCAGCAGATTTCGACCGCCGCACGCTCCTTCGTGACCCGGCACCGTTGCCAGAGCGAGGCGACCCGGTCGGCATCATCCCGGGCCAGTTGTCGGCGCAGCGCGTCCAATTGTGACGAATCCGCTGGCGCGCCCGTCAACTCTTCCCAGGCGGCATTGGCCCAAACGGGTTTGCCGTCGAGGGTCAACTGGACCACGCCCCTCCCGCAATTATCGGCAATGTTTCGAGTGAGGAGGCATTGGGTCGTGCGTTCGCGCATCAAGGCGTGTCGGCGCGACCTGAGCCTTTGCCAGACAATCGCGATGGCGGCGACCGCACCGACCGCTGCCAGCGTCAGCGACAGGGGAGCAGGAACACCGAATGACGGGGTCAGCGCAATCACGGCCGCCAAAAGCAATATCATTGCTCCCAAGCCGACCAGATCGCGGGAAACGGACGGTTCCATGTCCCGCTCGGCAGGGTCGGGGCTACGGCCCGCTTCGCACGGTACTGCCTTCATCTTGCAACCTCCACACTCGCGCCCCGCACGCTGTCTGCGAGCGTAAGGGGTGCGAGTGCAGAAGACCCGTCATAGCCGGTCCTATCCGGACCCAACCGTAGAATTTCACAGGGTTTTCACCTCCGGACCGGAGGTAAGTGTCAGGCCGGCGGCTGCAGGAGGCCGTCGATCGAATGGACCGCGCCGTCCTCGAGCTCTGCCTCACCCGGCGTCAGCGTCACGCTGTTACCGCCGACCGAGACGCGGATGGCATCGCCGTCGCGCAAGACATCGAGATTGGCCCCGCCATAGCTGGGCAGGCTCACGCTGCCATCATTCTGGTCGAGCGCAGCGACGAGATCCTCGGCGAGGATGGTACCCGGCAGGATATGCAGCGTCACGATTTCCGCCACCGCCTCGGCATCCTCGGGCAGCGTTTCGGGAAATGCGCTGTCGGGCGGCAGCAGCACCGTATAGGGTTCCGGTCCGTCGAACAGGTTGGCAAGCCCGGCAGCCTCCATCGCAGCGGCGAACTGGCTGTCGGCAGGAATGGCGCCGCTCAGCGTGCCGGGATCGGCATCGGCCTCGGTCACGCTTTCGGGCGCATTGCCACCACAGGCTGCAAGCGGGAGCGCGAGCGCAGCGGCAAGCGCAATCAATCGTGTCTTCATGATCAAATCTCTTCCCTCTTCTACAGGACCGCGTCGACGATTTCGGCGACCAGCATGGTCTCCGGATCGACCCGGTAGATGTAGCCGTCGCTATAGCGATAATAGCCGTCGGGCTGGTCGTAATAGCGATCGCGATAGCTGTAGGGCACGTTATATGTACGATAGCTGGCCGGTAGCGGCTGGCCCACCGCGACATCTCCGGTCAGGAGCGCCGCGACCGACTGGATCAGCTGCGTCTCTGGATCGACCCGATAGATCGCCCCGTCGCCATAGCGATAATAATCGTCCCGATAGTATGAGCGATACTGGTAGGGCAGGTTGTAGCTGTCATAGGCGTCGGGATAACGCGAACCGACCGGGTAATAGTAGCCGCGACGGTCGTAGAGCGGGATCAGCCCGCTGACGAGGTCGTCGCCGCCGATGCGATAGATGAACTCGCGGCCGAGGCGATATTCCCAATCATTGTCGCGCCCGTACCAGTCGGCATAAGGCCCGACGAGGCGGCGGTCGGCATAGGAGGCCGGCACGCGCTGGCCGTAAATCTGCTTGGCCTGGCCCGGCGGCAGGCAGCCATTATTCTTCTTGGCAAGACCCGGAGGGCAGCCGTCGACATAGCCGCGGCGATCGCGGCCGTCATAGCGATAGCGGTCGGCCTCGTAGACGACGCGGCGGGCGTCGAACCCGTCATCATAGCGGTCGCGGCGGTCTTCGTAGCGATCGCGGGCCCGGTCGCGCGCATCTTCGCGGCGATCGCGGATGTCCTCGCGGCGATCCTCGACACGCTCGCGGCGGGCTTCGCGGCGATCCTCGGCGCGGTCGCGGCGGTCTTCGCGCAAATCATTACCGCGATCCTGGTTGCCTTGGGCATTGCCGTTGCCGCGGCCGTTGCCATTGCCGCGATTGCCGTTCCCATTCCCATTGCCGTTGCCACGGTCCTGGCTGATGTTTTCTTCACTGTCGGCGCTGCCGCTCGCGATGGCGGGCACGGCGAGCGCCAGGCTGGCTACGCCAGCTGCCAAGATCATGTTGCGCATGGTTGCGTCTCCTTCTTGGAGACAGGAACGATGCTCGCTTTGCGCCAGTTCCGGCGGCCTAGGCCTCGACGACGTCGCGGTGAAGCCTTTTTGCGGCCAATGCCATCAACAAGGCCGCGCCCGCATAGACCAGGGTCGTTGCCATTGCCGAGTAACGCAGCGCCTCGTCGCCATAGATGGGCGTCAGCGCATCGCTAATCTCGCCGATGAGCGGCGACCCGAGGCCGAGACCGAGGAGGTTATTGATGAACAGGAACAGCGCCGAGGCAGTCGCGCGCATGTTGGCGGGCACCAGCTTGGTGACCGCCGTGACGATCGGCCCCAGCCACATCAGGCCCAGCGCGGTGGGAATGAGGAAGAGGAGGAAAGCGACCCACAGGCTCGTGCTCGAAAATGCGAGCAAATAGGCCGGCAAGGTGATCACGAAGGCGATCGAGATGAGCTTGGCATAGCCGCCCACCGCGCGCGAGCCGAGCCGGTCGCCCAGCACGCCGCCGCCATAGATGCCGGCAGCACCGCCGAAGAAGAGGATGCCCGCGAACAGCCAGCTACGCTCAACCAGTCCGAGTTCGAAGCTGCGGGCGAGGAAGCTCGGCATCCAGAAGGCAAAGCCATAGCCCGCCATGCTGGCGAGGCCCGCACCGAATGCGAGAAACCAGAAGCTAGGTTTGGCAGCGATGGTCTTGAAGACCTCGCCGATCTTGGGCGCATCGGCCGTCGGTGCGGCTTCGCTACGGTCGGGCTCCTCGCCGGCAAGCGGCTTGGTCGAATGGCCATGGCCGGGATCGCGGACGAAATATTTGAAAATGGGCGCGAACAGGACGCCGATGATGCCGATGGTGATGAAAGCGGTGCGCCAGTCGACCGAGGCCGCCACCAGGCCGCCGAACAGCACGCCCAGCGCCGAGCCGATCGGGATTCCGAGCGAGAAAATGGCGAGAGCGCGGCTACGCTTTTCGGGCGGATAGAGATCGCTGATGAGCGAATAGGCCGGCGCCACGCCTGCCGCTTCGCCGACGCCGACACTCATGCGCGCGAGGAAGAGCTGCCAGAAATTCTGGGCCAGGCCGCAAATCGCCGTCGCGGCGCTCCAGACGGTGAGGCCGATGGCGATGATCCAACTGCGATTCTTGCGGTCCGCGAGCATCGCCAGCGGGATCGCCAGGATGGTGTAGAACAACGCAAAGGCCGTGCCGCCCATCCAGCCGAGCTGGCCATCCGTCAGGCCGAGGTCGGTCTTGATCGGCTCGGCAAGGATACCGATGATCTGCCGGTCGATGAAATTGAGCGTGTAGGCGATGACGAGCATCGCCATCATCACGTTGCGATTGGCGATGACCGGTCGGGCCGGCGCGGTTTCGGTAACAGTCATGGCAAAGGTGCTAGCGTGGGCGCGCGGCGCGGGAAAGAGCCCGCGCGCCCATGCCGTGATTTCAGAAGCGCCAGGTCACGCGCACATCGACCGTGCGCGGTGCGCCATAATAGACAGTGCGGATCGAGCCGACCGAGGAGAATTCCTGGCCGTCGGTCTTGTAGCGCTGGTCGAACAGATTGTTGCCATAGACGCCGAGTGACAGGCCGTGCTGCGGCATCTCGTAGACGACGCGCGCGTCGAACAGCCAGAAATCGTCCTGGAACAGGCCTTCGATCTCATCGTCCGTGCCGACCTGCACTAGCGTGCCGAGGAAGGCGGTATTGTCGACGGCCAGCGCGTGGCGCGATTTATATTTGGCCTGACCGCCGAAGGTCAGGACGCTGCCATCGCCGAATTCGGTGCCATATTGGGCGCCGTAACGCATCGTCCAATCGGGGCTGAAGGCCGGCTCCTGGAAGGCGCGGCTGCCGCCGAAATCGACGAAGCGATCATCGTCGAATTCCTTATATTCGGCGTCGAGATAGCCGATCTGCGCATCGAGGCGCAGCAGCGGAACGGGCTGGTAGACGACTTCCAGTTCGGCGCCGCGGATCTGCAGCTCGCCGGCATTGAGCACCGCGAGCGACGGCACGGGCAAGCCATTCTCATCCTCGGCCAAGCCGGCAACGCGCGCCTGGAAGTCGCGATAGTCGTTGTGGAAGACCGCCGCCGCAATATCGAGCTGGTTGTTGATCGAGGCCTTGGCACCCGCTTCGTAGCTCCACACCGTCTCCGGATCATAGGGGCGGGTTTCGCTGGCATTGTTGGCACGGCCGTTGAAGCCGCCCGATTTGAAGCCCTTGGCGACACGCGCATAGAGCAAGGTGTCGGGCGTCGGGGAGAAGTCGATGCTGGCCATCGGCGAGATGTCGTCCCAGCTATCTTCCGGCTCGAACACGAACGGCGCGGCGCTGGTCAGCAGCGGGCTGGACGAGAAGGTCGAGGTGGTGCGGAAATAATCCTTTTCCTCGTTGGTGTAGCGGATGCCCGCCGACAGGTTGAGCTGATCGGTCACCGCGAGGCTGAAATTGGCATAGGCCGCATAGCTCTTGGTGTTGAGATCATCGTCGATGGTCCGCAGGAAGGTCGGGTTGCCGAGAATCGGCCCGACCAGGTCGTCGGCATAGGCCTCCTGGTGCGAGGCGACATTCTCGTTGAGATAATAGAGGCCGACCACACCGGTGACGCGCGAGGCGTCGATGAGCAGCTGCAATTCCTGGCTGAACTGTTCCTGGTCGACGCCGACGAACACGTCGCCGGTTTCGAGCTCGGTCGCGTCGATATCGATATAGTCGTCGGTGATCAGCTGGCGGAACGCGGTGATCGACTTGAATTCGAGCGTGTTGCTGAGGTCGACACCGATGGTGCCGGTGACACCGCCATGCTTGAGCTTGGTCGAGTTGGGGAGGCCCGGCGTGACGCGCCCGGTGAAATCGTAGTCGTCGGGATCGGGATTGGGCGTGATGTCGACGAGCGGCATCATGTCGCCATCGACCAGCGGCAGGCCGAACAGGTCGGTCAGTGGATTGATCGGCTGGCCCACGGTCAGACCGGCATCATCGCGCGCATAGTCGACGCTGACGTCGAGCCGGACATTGTCGGCCGGGTCGAAGGCGAGCGAGCCGCGCGCCGCGAACGTGTCCTTGTTGTTGAACTTGCGGTTGCCGAACACATCCTCGACAAAACCGTCGCGGTCCGCCGTCAGTACCGCGAACCCGATACCGGCATTGTCGGCGATCGGGGTCGAGAAGACACCCTTCAGGTCGAAGCGATTATAGCTGCCGAGCGTGAACTGGAGGCTGCCGCGCGTCTCGTCCCCCGGGCGGCGCGAGATGAGCTTGATGGCGCCGCCGATCGTGTTCTTGCCGTAGAGCGTTCCCTGCGGGCCGCGCAGGACTTCGATACGCTCGAGGTCGAGCAGGTCCATCTGCGTGCCACGGATGCGGCTGTAATAGACGTCGTCGACATAGACGCCGACCGCCGGGTCGAACGTCTGCAACGCATCGGGCTGGCCGACGCCGCGAATATAGATGTTGGTGGCGTTGGACGAACCGCGGCCCTGGACGATGTTGAGGTTGGGGACCGCACCTTGGAGCCCGGTCGTATCGTTGGCCTGCAAGCGATCGAGCGAGCGCTCGTTGAAAGCCGAGATCGAGGCCGGCACGTCGGTCAGTGCCTCGGCATTACGCCGCGCAGTGACGATGATCTCGCCCTCGTCATTGTCCTGGCCTTCGGCATTGGTCGCCGTCGTGGCGTCGGCCTCGGGCGGCTGCTGTGTGGCGCTTTCCTGCGCGAAAGTGGGCGTGGCGAGCGCGGCCAGCGAAACGGTTGCGCCGAGCATGATGGTGCGAGTCATGAAATCCTCCCCTTGTTCCTTCGGGGCCAATCTTCCTGACAAGACCGCCCCTGTTGCAGACCTCCATACTGAAAGTTGAACCGAGTTTCAACTTTTGCTACATGAAGCGTCATGGGGGACGGGATCGACACTTCAAAAAGCACATCGCCGAAGGGCGAAAATGCCGGCGGCGAGAAGCTGCCGCGCACCAAACGCGGGCTGGCGACGCGGGCCAAGATTCTCGACGCCGCGCGGGTCGAATTCGGGCAGGTCGGCTTTGGTGAAACCTCGATCGTCGCCATCACCCAGCGCGCCAAGGTCGCGCTCGGCACCTTCTACACTTACTTCGATTCCAAGGAGGAAGTGTTCCGCGCGCTAGTCGCCGACATGTCGCAGCGCGTCGCGGATGCGGTTGCGCCGGCCATTGCCGATGTCGAGGACGGGATCGATCGCGAACGCGCAGCGCTCGAAGCCTTCCTCCGCTTCGCCCGCACGCAGGCCGAAGTCTATCGCATCATCGACGAGGCCGAATTCGTCGATCCCGAAGGGTTCGAGCAGCATTATCGCGGCACGGCAGCGCGTATCGGTGCCCGTCTCGATGAATCGGAAGAAATGACGCCGGCGACAAGCGATCTCGATTCCGAAGTCCGCGCTTGGGCGGTCATGGGCATGAACGTATTTCTTGGGCTGCGCTTCAGCGTCTGGGGCGACGAGGACCCGGCCAAGGTCGCCGCCGCGGCCAACCGGTTGATGGCCGAGGGCCTGCGCCGCGACTAGAGCGCCGCAGCGAGCTTCGCGAAGGCCTCGATATCCTCGGCGTCGTGGTAGAGGCCGAGCCCCACGCGAATGACATTGCCGCGGACGTCGGTAATGCAGTCCTCCTGCTTGAGCGCTTCGCTCCATGCCGCCGCCTTTTCGTGGCGGAAAGCAAGGAAGCGTGCATGCGGCCCGCCATCGAGCGGGTTCAGCAATTCGGCCCCAGCCAGCGGCGTATCGGCAATGGCCTCGAGAAGCTGCGCCTGAAGCGCTGCGACATGCGCGCTGATCGTCGCCGTCGTCAAATCTTCTTCCGCCAGCATCCGGACAATCGCATTCCAGCGATACAGGACACTCGGATCGAAGGTCGCGCCCATGAAGCGCATCGCATCCTTGGCATAGCCGACCATGCCCGGCGGCAGCGACAAATCCTCGAACTCGGCGAACCAGCCGGTGATTGGCGGGCGCTCGCCGAAACCCGATGGGCAGACCATGAATCCCATGCCCTCGCCGGCCATCGCATATTTATACCCGCCGCCAAGGTAGAAAGCCTTGTCCGACAGTTGGCCACCGAACGGCGCGTCGAGCGCCATGAAACTGTGATAGCCGTCGATCACGACCCAGGGCCCCTCGGGGCGAGCGAGATCGACGATCGGCTCGATCGGCGCGACGACCTTGCCAGTGCCGAACAACACCTGGCTCACCATCATCAAATCATGCTCGTCCTCGGCCACGCGCTTGGCAAAACGCTCGGCAAAGCTTTCGAAGGGTTCGACCGGCAATGTCTCCAGTTCGATCTCTTCGGCCTCGACCCAGCGCGCAAACTGACGCCGCGCCGAATGGAATTCGCCGTCGCTCGCAAGGATGCGCAACTTCTCGCCCCCGCGCCGTGGACAGGCGGCGGCCAGCCGGATGATGAAATCGTGGGTATTCGCGGCAAAGACGATGCGGTCCTGCTGTTCGCGCTTCATCCCGAGTTCTTCGGCGACATTCGCAGCGGCCTCGGGCCACACCTCGCCCATCACCCGCTCCCACTTGCGATCGGCCAGCCGAGCGGCATCATTCCAGCACTCGACCTGACCATCATAGGAGGCATCGGGCCAGAGATGATGGCTGTGCGCCGCGACATGCAGGCGGTCGGGCGCTGCGGCCAGGCTCTTGGAAAAGAGAGGCTTGAAACTCACAGGCGGGTCCGGATTTCCCACAAGGCCGGGAAAGCGCGCTTGGCGAGCGTCGTGCGCAGATAGGCCGCACCCGCCGAGCCGCCCGTCCCCATGCGCGCGCCGATGACACGTTCGACGGTCAGCACATGCTTGTGCCGCCACGCCGCCAGCGCGTCGTCGAGATCGACCAGCTTCTCGGCCAGCCCATAGAGCCCCGAATGCGCGAGCGTGTCGCGATAGACCGCGATCCAGCTTTCCTCGATCACCGCCTCGTCGCTGATGTCGAAGCCGGCACGGCCCAGCGCCGCGTTGGCCGCCTCGTACAGGCTCTCTTTCTCCAGCGCCTCTTGGAGCATTTGGCGCTCGGGCGAGCCGTCATCGTAATTCTTGAGGAAACGCGGGTCCTTCATGCCCAGGCGATATTCGACAGCACGGAATTGCGCCGACTGGAAGCCCGAGGCCGTGCCGAAGACGTGGCGGAACTTCATGTAATCGGCCGGCGTGAGCGTGGAGAGAATGTCCCAGCTCAGCGTCATCACCGTCTGGATGCGGCTGACCCGGCTCAGAGCCTTGTGGGCGAACAGGAAATTGTCCTTGGCGAGCTCATCGATCGCATAATCCACCTCGAACAGGATCTGCTTGAGCCACAATTCCTTGGTCTGGTGGATGATGATGAACAGCATCTCGTCATGCACATCGGTGTGCACATGCTGCGCATCCAACAGCTTGCCGAGCTCAAGGAACTCGCCATAGGTCTGGTCTTCTGGGATCGCGGTCATCGCCTCGTCCCTTTCACGACATCTTATTGCTGTTGCGGCGCCTGGAGCCCGCCTTGGTTGACCTGCCCGATATTGCCGAAGATTTCCTCGAAGAAGCTGCGCTCGCGGCCCAGCGTCGGCGTGGTGTCGCCTTCGGGATCGATCGAGGCGACGGCCTCGGGGCCACGTTCGCTGACGTCGAGGACATTGCCGGCTTCGTCGAAGCGAATGCGGACGATGCGGGTATCGGTCATGCGCGGCTGACGGAAGGCGAAGGTGCCCGTGCGGCGGCTCACATAATACCAGTCGCTGTCGCTGAACTGGCCAACGAAGGTCGGCTGGCCGAGCGTCGCCTGGACCGAATCGCGATTGTCGATACCCGGCTCGATCGAGGTCGCCAGTTCCTCGTTATAGATATAGCCCGAATTGTCGCGGATCCCCGCGCAGGCCGAGAGCGACAATGCCACGATTGCAGCGGCGAAAAGCCGGTTGCCACGCATAAGATAATCCCATTTCTTCACTACTTGCCCTTGCCGGGCCGGTTCGCGGCGGACTATGCGGCGAGCGCGGCGCTGGCGCAAGGGCGCTTTGACGAGGAGAAATGGCATGCGCAAGCTGTTCAGCTGGCTGGGACCCCCGCCCGGGGCCAAGGCGGCCAGCCTCTATGCCGCGCTCGTGGCGATGGCGCGCGACAAACATTGGTATGTCGAGGGCAAGGTCAGCGACGATCTGGACGGTCGTTTCGCCATACTCTCGACCCTGGTCGCGCTGGCGACGTTGCGGCTTGAGGATGGCGAGGAAGATGCGGTGCGCACTTCGGTCGCACTCACAGAAGCCTTTATCGCCGACATGGATTCGCAGATGCGCGAGCTGGGTTTCGACACGACGATCGGCAAACAGGTGCGCGGCCTTGTTGGGGCATTGGCGTCCCGCGTCGATCGCTGGCGCCATGCCAGCGATGAAAATGCCGACCACGAGGAATGGAAAGCCGCCACCCTGTTCAGCGTCTATCGTGACGAAGATCCGGGTGAGGACGCGCTCACCTATGCCGAAGAACAATTGCGCCGCGTTGCCGAACGCATGGCCGGCGAACCCGATGCCGCTTTGATCAAGGGCGACCTATGACCGATCCGCTTGCCCCCCTGCCGCTCGCCACGTTGACGAGCGGGTCGCACCGTCTCAAGGCGGATGCCGCGCTGCGTGCCGAAATTGCCGAGCGCCTGGGGCTCGTGTCGCTCGACCGTTTCATTGTCGACTATCGGATCGAGCGCGACGGCGACCTCGTCCATGTCGAGGGCCGGATGGAAGCCACCAGCGAGCAGGCCTGCGTCGCCACCGGCGACCCGGTCCTCGAAACGTTGGACGAGAAATTCGCCTTCGATTTCCGCCCCGTGCCGGCCACCGGCAGCGAGGAAGAAGAAATCGAACTCGAAGCGGATGAGATGGACACCATCTTCCATGACGGCCGCGAAATCGCGATCGGCGATGCTTTGGTCGACACCTTGTCGCTGAGCCTCGATCCCTGGCCGCGGGTCGACGATGCCGATGCGCGGCTGCGCGCGGCAGGCGTCAAAACCGAAGAGGAAGCGGGAGCCTTCGGCGCGCTCGCCGGCCTCAAGAAACGTCTCGAAGCCGGCAAGGACGCATCGGGCGACTAATCCCTAGAAGGGAACGTCGTCGTTGAGGTCGTCGTCGAAGCTGGCCGGCTGCGGACGCTGGCTCGGCGCATTGTTGCCGCCACCACCGCCGCCGCCATAGCCACCCTGGCTGCCACCATAATCGCCGCCACCGCCCGGGCCGTCTTCGCGACGGTCGAGCAGCTGGAGTTCGCCGCGATAGCGCTGCAGCACGATTTCGGTCGAATAGCGGTCATTGCCCGACTGGTCCTGCCACTTGCGGGTCTGCAGCTGGCCTTCGATGTACACCTTGCTGCCCTTGCGCAGGTAGTTCTTGGCGACGCGGCCGAGATTCTCGTTGAAGATGGCCACGCTGTGCCACTCGGTGCGTTCCTGGCGGTTGCCGTCGCGGTCCTTCCAGGTCTCGCTAGTGGCAATCCGCAGGTTCACCACTTCGCCGCCATTGTTGAGATTGCGGCTCTCGGGGTCGGCACCCAGATTGCCGACCAGGATGACCTTGTTCACGCCTGCCATTTTCACGTCTCCAAATTGATGTTCCTGACGGGGATAGAACGCTGCCTTGGCGCTGTCCACGGCCCTTTGGACGGATGGCGAAATGCAACCCGATCGGCCACTCGACCGTTCAAGCTGCCCGTTCGTCGAACGAACGCTGTCCATTCATCTGAAATTCACGGCTTTGGCGGCGTTGAGAGGATCGCCCGGGGTTTGTGGCGACGCGAAAGCTTAAGGGGAACATCGTTGGGTTCGAAAGCAAATGGCACACGCCTGCGCATGATTGCGCTGGCCCTGATGGCCTCGTGCGCCGCCACTGCGCCTGCTTATGCGATGGACGATCGCGACGATGTGATGGGCGAGGATTTCGATCCGGCCTCCTCGCCGGTCGACGGCAGCCTGCTGAGCGAAAGCAACCGCGTCTTCACCTTCGCAGATTTCGAGCGTTTCGCGCCGCGTACCGCATTCGACATGGTCACCCGCATTCCGGGCTTTTCGATCAGCGGCAGCGACAATCGCGAACGCGGCCTCGGTCAGGCCAGCCAGAACATCCTTCTGAACGGCCAACGCGTCTCGGCCAAATCCAACGATGCTGCCAGCACCCTGTCGCGTATCGACGCCGAGGACGTGATCCGCATCGAGATTATCGACGGTGCCACGCTCGACATTCCCGGGCTCAATGGCCTCGTCGCCAACATCGTCTATCGCGCCAGCGAGATGGGCGGCACCTTCAGCTGGTCGCCTTTCTTCCGCGATCGCGTAGGCCACAGCCTCCTTGTCGGCGACGTCACGCTCAACGGGCGCTCGGGCAAAACCGAATGGAATGCATCGCTGCGTGCGCGCCGCCAGTTCCAGGGCAATTGGGGCCCCGAGATCGTCCTCGGTCCCGACGGCGAACTGCTGCTGCGCCGCGAGGAATTTGCGCGCTACCCGAGCAACCGTTCGGGCTTTGCCGCCTCGCTGACGCGGACCTCGGACAATGGCAATGTCCTCAACATCAACGCCGCCGCAGAGCTGAACGACTTTGACGGGATCGTCGAAGGCGACGTGTTCGACGGCGACGGCGCGTTCCTCGGCAGCGAATTGTCGCAGTTCGACCGCGGTGGTTGGGAAGGCGAGCTTGGTGCCGACTATCAGTTCGATCTCGGCCCGGGCTCGCTGAAGATTATCGGCCTACAGAGCTACGATAATTCGCCCAATGACCGCTCCTTCCTCGACGTCGACGGTGACCTCAACCGCGCCGAATCGCTCAGCGTGTCGTCCGAGACCGTCTTGCGCAGCGAATATCGCTGGGGCGAAGCGATCGACTGGCAATTCAGCCTCGAAGGCGCGCTCAACAGCCTGGACAGCGAGTTCGACCTGTTCGTGACGCCCGCTGGCGGCAGCGAAACGCAGGTGCCCGTCCCCGGCGCCAATGCGCTGGTCAAGGAAGAGCGTGCCGAAGCGATTCTGTCGGCCGGTTTCCCGATCACCGACGGGCTCACGCTCCAGCTCAATGCCGGCGGCGAATATTCCAAGATCATCGTCGACGGCGATGCCGGTGGCGGCAGCCGCAGCTATGTCCGCCCCAAGGGGTCGGCCTCGATCGCCTGGCGCGCATCGCCCACCTTCACGGTCAACGCCGAGGTCGAGCGCAAGGTCGACCAGCTCTCGTTCGGCGACTTCTTGGCCGCCGTCGACATCAATGACGACGTCGATCGCGGCACCAATACAGGCCTCGTCCCCTCGCAGCGCTGGCGCGCGCGGATCGAGGCGACCAAGAATTTCCCCGGCATCGGCGCAATCACGCCCTTCATCGAAGTCGCGCGGATCGAGGACAAGGTCGAAACCGTCCCCATTTCCGACACGCAAGAAGCGCGCGGCAACGTCCCGCTCGCCGAGACCCTTTGGTTCGGCGCAGCTGGCACGCTCGAGCTCGAATCGATCGGCTGGAAGGGCGCGCGCCTCAACTTCCAGGCGCAATATCAGGATACGTGGATCGAGGATCCGCTGACCGGCGACACGCGCGAAATCTCGTCGGTGATGGATTACCAGTACAACGCCAATTTGCGCCATGACGTCCCCGGAACCGATTTTGCGTGGGGCGCGAATATCAACCGCTTCGTGCAGACGCCTTTCTACCGCCTCGAGCAGATCCAGCTCGACTATAATAGCGGGCACCAGGCCGGCATCTTCGTCGAGCATAAGGATGTGGCCGGGCTGACCGTCACTGCCTCGCTCAACAATATCCTCGACAGCAAGGACCGCTTCTATCGCGACGTCTTTGCGCCGCGCCGCACGGGGGACTTCATCTTCCGCGAGGAACGCGACCGCGGCTACGGCCAGATTTTCCAGATCAACATTCGCGGCAATATCTAGCCGCGACGGCGACTATCCGAGCCCGAAGGCGACTGCGGTCCAGTAGGTAATGCCGGCCGCGACATAGGCGACGGCGAACAGGTAGCCGGTCATGAAGAGCGGCCATTTCCAGCCATTGGTCTCGCGCCGCGTCACCGCGATGGTGGAGATGCATTGCGGGGCGAAGACGAACCAGGCGAGGAAGGCGAGCGCGGTTGCCAGGCTCCAGCGTCCGGCGACACGTTCTTCCAGCGTCTGCAGGCCATCCTCATCTTCCGCATCGAGCGCGTAAACGGTGCCGATGGCTGCAACCGCGACTTCGCGCGCGGCCATGGCAGGAAGCAGCGCAAGGCTGATGTCGCGATTGAAGCCGATCGGTTCGACGACGACTTCGATCCCGCTGGCAATCTTGCCCGCAATCGACGCCTCGACCTGGCTTTCGCCGGGGCCGGCCTTGGGATAGCTCGCCAGCACCCACAGCAACATTGTCGTCGCGAGGATGATCGTGCCGGCGCGCTTCAAGAAAATCCAGGCGCGCTGCCACAGACCGATCAGCACGTCGGAGATACGCGGCATCTGATATTTGGGCAGCTCCATCATGAAGGTGCCGCCTTCACCCTTCACTACCTTGCGGCGGATCAGCGAGCCGAGGATCAGCGCGCCGACGATGCCGGCGACGTAGAGGCCGAACAGCACCAGTCCCTGCAGTCCGATGAAGGGCGCGACCTCACGGTTAGGAATGAAGGCGGCGATGATAAGCGCGTAGACGGGCAGGCGCGCCGAACAGGTCATGAGCGGCGCGATCAGGATGGTGGTCAGACGGTCCTTGGGATCCTCGATCGTGCGCGTTGCCATGATCCCGGGCACGGCGCAGGCGAAGCTCGAAAGAAGCGGGATGAACGCGCTGCCATTGAGACCGGCGCGGCCCATCAGCTTGTCCATCAAGAAGGCGGCCCGGACCATATAGCCGGTGCCCTCGAGGACCAGGATGAAAAGGAACAGGATGAGGATTTGCGGCAGGAAGACGACGACCGCGCCGACGCCTGCGAACAATCCATCGACGATCAGCGACTTGAGCCAGCTGTCGGTCATATTGGTCCCGATCCACTCGCCCGCACCGATCACCACGCCTTCGAGGAAATCGGCGGGCGGCGCAGCCCAGGCGAATACCGCCTGGAACATGACGAACAGGAGGACGGCCAGAATGATCGGCCCCGCAACCGGATGCAGCAGCAATCCATCGAGGCGATGCGTGAACTGGCGCGTCGGGGTCTCCGACACGATCGCCTTCATCGCGATTTCGCGCGCGCGGCGCTGCAGCGTCAGCGGATCTTCCTCGACACCCGCACCTTCCCGCACGTCGCGCGGTCCGGTGGCTGCCTCGGTCAGCTTGTCGCGAACAGCATCGATCCCGCGGCGGCGCACGGCGACCGTCTCGATGACCGGCACGCCCAGTTCGGCCTCGAGCACCGCCGCGTCGAGCTCCAGCCCGTCGCGTTCGGCTAGGTCGACCATGTTGAGCGCGACGACGGTCGGCAGGCCGAGCTGGATCAGCTGCAACGCGAAGCGCAGGTGGTTGTCGAGATTGGCGGCGTCGAGCACCACCAGCAGCGCATCGGGCAGGCGTTCATAATCGCCCTCGCCGAGCACGACGTTGCGGGTGACTTCCTCGTCAGGGCTCCCCGCGTCCAGCGCATAGGCCCCCGGCAAGTCGACCAGTTCGGCAGTATGCCCGTTGGCGAGCATGAAGCGGCCGGCATGGCGCTCGACGGTGACACCGGGATAATTGCCGACCTTCTGGCGCGCGCCGGTGAGCGCATTGAACAGCGCGCTCTTGCCGGCATTGGGATTGCCGACAACAGCGATCAACGGTGTGCGGGTCAGCGTCTCGGTCACGCGGCGGCGAATCTCACCGTGACCGCGGCAGCATGGGCGCGGCGAATGGCCACTGTCATGCGGCCGACGCGGATGGCCATGGGATCGGCCCCGAAGGGACCGCGATGCAAGGCGACGACCGACACGCCTTCGTCGAACCCGAAATTGCGCAGCCGCGCGGCATGCTTGCCGTCGAGCGCATTCCAGTCGATCGCGTGAATCTGCCCTGCCTGGCCGTTGCCAAGCCGGTCGAGAGTCAGGGTCGGAGAGGTGGCTTCGTTCATTATTGCAATTGATTATCAATAAAGAGAAGCGCGGACTAGCCCTTTATCAAAGGACCCGCAAGCTTCAGGCGGGCGGGTAGCGCAGGCGACCGAGAAAGCGCGACATGCTGAAGCGGTTTTGCCCGCCGCCAAGCCACTTGGCCTTCACCTTTTCGAACTGCATGACGTCATCGATGCGGCGGTCGAGGAACGCGGCCGTCTCGGCCCAGCCTTCGCTGTCATCATCGAGCCAGGCATAGAGCGTCGATCCATACACGCCGGTCAGGATCGCGCGCTTGGTATAGTGATTGTAATCGGTCGCCGTATCGCCGGCCATGCGCCACATCGTGTCGGCGCTCCGCCACGCGGTTTTCGCCGCCAAAGCCAAGTTTTGCGGCAGCGACAGGATCGACAGGCCGGTTCGCACGGCCTCGCGCGCCGGGCCTGCCAATTCAAGCCGGAACCAGATCAGCGCGCGGATGCGCTCGCGCACCTTCATCCCCGCCATTTCTTCGCGCGTGAAGGCCGCCTCCATCGCCGCATCGACCGCTTCGATCCAGGCCGCGACCATCTGCGCAGGGTCCTTGGGGAAAGCGAGCTTTGCGACGTCATGGTCGATGTCGTGCTGGTCGGCGGCAGCGACGACCGCAGCCTCGCTCCAGCCGTCGAACACGGCGTTTTCGGCAACGGCAAGCGCCAGCTTGCGGCGAGTCGCGTCGAGCGGAGTTTCTTCTGCCATGGCCGCTATGTGGGACGCACGGCGGTTTCGCGCAAGCGTACCAGGACCAAAGCACAGGCGATGAAGATCGCGCCGGTCCAGTCGATCAGGGTGAACGCTTCGCCATAGACCATCCATCCGATCGTCCCGGCAATGACCGGTTGGGTCAAAAGCCCGAGTCCGACGACCAAAGCCGGCAAGCGGCCGATCGCATAGACAAGCAGGCCCTGGCCCAGCACCTGGCTGGAGAGCGCGAGGATGATCACCGGCCCCCAGTCGCGCGGCATGATTGTCTCGCCAAGAGCCAGCGCGAAGAGCAGCAGGCAGATCGCCCCGAACCCGCTCGCCCAGGCCAGCGAGGTCAGCGCATCGAGGCTGCGCCGTGCTTTCTCGATGGCGATCAGATAGCCGGCATAGAGCAAGCCCGCGAGCAAGCAGAGGAGGTCGCCGCGGACATTTTCCGGACCGAGTTCGAGGCTGCCCCAGAAGAGCAGCACCACGCCCGAGCCCGCCAGGAGAACGGCCAGCGCCTGGGTCCAATGCGGCCGCTTACGCAGGATCCACAGGCCATAAAGCGCGAAGAAGAAGCTGCCCGAATTGCCGAACAGGACGCTGTTGGCGAGCTTGGTGAGGTGGATGCCGTAATGCCAGGCGGCGATGTCGGCGGCGAAGAAGAAACCGGCGAGTGCCAGCAGGCTCAACATGCCGCGCGAGGGCGCCAGGAGCTTGCGCCCCCTTGCGCCTGCAATCACCGCGAGGAAGAGCCCCCCCAGCGCAAACCGCCAGAAGCCAGCAGCGACCGGCCCGACATCGACCGAGCGCACCAGCCACGGACCGAACGCCAGCGCGCAGCTGCCGACCAGCAGGGCGGCGAAAGGCAATGGTTCGATGCGGCGTTCTTCCATGCCTTGGCCTTGCAAGCGTCGGCGGGCGGACACAAGTGGCATATTCGCGCATTGGCGATGAGAGTTTCAACAAAGGACCGACCCCACGCATGACCGACCTGTTCGACCCCATCACGCTCGGCGATATTGAATGCGCCAATCGGATCGTCATGGCCCCGCTCACCCGCGGCCGCGCCGACAAGCAAGGCGTACATAGCGATCTCGTGGTCGAATATTATCGCCAGCGCGCCAGCGCCGGGCTGATCATTTCCGAGGCGACCGGTATTTCGCGGGCCGGGCTCGGCTGGCCCTACGCGCCGGGCCTGTGGACCGATGCGCATGTCGAGGGCTGGAAGCCGGTGACCGAGGCGGTGCACCAGGCGGGCGGCAAGATCGTCGCGCAGCTCTGGCATATGGGGCGTCTCGTCCATCCGGATCTGGGCGAAGGACAGCCTGTCTCGGCCAGCGCGACCGCCGGCCCGCATCGGCTGCACACCTATGAAGGGAAGAAAGAGCCCGTCGAAGCCCGCGCGATGGAAAAGCCGGACATCGAAGCGACGATCGACAATTATGCGCACGCTGCCGCCAACGCGATCCGCGCCGGGTTCGACGGCGTCCAGATCCATGGCGCCAATGGCTATCTGATCGACCAGTTCCTGCGCGACACGTCCAACCATCGCGACGATGATTATGGCGGCAGCGCGGAAAATCGCGCCCGCTTCATGCGCGAGGTCTGCGAAGCCGTCGCGGGCGAGATCGGTGTGGGCCGCACCGCCATCCGCCTCTCGCCCGTGGGCGAAGTGAATGGCTGCGACGCCCATGACCCCGAAGAGACATTCGTCACCGCCGCGCGCATCCTCGAGGAGATTGGCATCCCCTGGCTCGAAATGCGCGAGCCGGAGGGCGAGAGCAGCTTCGTCGCCGCCGACCATGGCCGCGTCAGCCCGGCGATGCGCAAGGTCTATTCGGGGATGATGGGGCTCAACAGCGACATGACCTTCGACAAAGGCCAGCGCATGCTGCGCGAAGATGCGTGCGACTTCATCGCCTATGGCCGCCCCTTCATCGCCAACCCCGACCTCGTCGAACGCTTCCGCACCGGTGCGCCGTTGAACGAGGTCGACCCCAAGACGTTCTATAGCCAGGGGCCGCATGGCTATATCGACTATCCCAGTCTCGAAGAGGAAATCGCCTGATGGAGCGCAAGGTCAAATGGCTATTGGGCGGCGGGCTTGCCGCCGGGTTCGTGCTGGCAGGCGGCCTGCGCTATCTCGCTAAGGAACGCGCCACGCCCGAGCCGCCTCACCTGACGGTGCGCGAGGAAGGCCCGTTCGCGATCCGCGACTATGCCGCCATCTGGGTCGCCGAGACTGTCGCCTATGGCGATCGCCGCGATGCCATTCGCAGCGGCTTTCGCACGCTCTCGGACTATATTTTCGGACATAGCCATGATGGCGATACGATCGACATGACCGTCCCGGTCATCGAGGAGGCCGATGGCGAGGGGCGCTGGCGCATCCGCTTCGTCATGCCCGATGGCGAGACGCCCGACACGCTGCCCGAGCCCCCTCCCGGCGTGACGCTCAAGCAGCTGCCCGCTACCCGCGTTGGCGTGGTAGAGTTTTCTGGCCGCCCGGAAGAAGTGAATATGGGCGAACAGGAAGCACGCCTGCGCCGCTGGCTCCACGACGTCGACACGCATGATGCTGCCGACAAGCCGCTTTATGCTTTCTATTCCTCGCCCGCCGTGCCGGGACCGATGCGGCGCAACGAAGTGTGGCTGCCCATCCCGCTGGAACCGCCGGTCGCGACCTAGGCGAGGCGCTGGCGTAGATCGTAGAGCGCGATCGCGGCCTTGGCCGCTTCGCCGCCTTTGTCCTTCTGTTTGGGATCGGCGCGGACTTCGGCCTGCTCCTCGTTCTCAACCGTCAGGATCGCATTGCCGACGGCCAATCCGTCCATCGTCAGCGCCATGATACCGCGCGCGCTTTCGCCGGCGACGATCTCGAAATGATAGGTCTCGCCGCGGATGACGATGCCGACGGCGACATAGCCATCATAGCGCTCGGTCTCGTCCGCCAGCGCGATGGCGCCGGGAATCTCCAGCGCGCCGGGCACCGTGACGCTCTCATGGCTGTGCCCGGCCGCCTCGAGCGCGGCGCGCACACCGGACATGAGCTTGTCGTTTAATTTCTCGTAGTAACGAGCCTCGACGATCAGGAAGCGGGCCATCAGGCGTCCTTTCCGGTCTCGATTGCGCGCTGCTCGACGATGGCGAGGCCATAAGCATCGAGCGCAACCGGGGATTGCTTTGAATTGGAAAGCAGGATCATGTCGTGGACCCCGAGCGCGGCGAGAATCTGTGCGCCGATGCCATAGCTGCGCAGCGCATCCGACGTCTCGGTCGGCTTGCCCGAGCGCAGGTTGGTGGCCCGGCTGAGACTTCCTTCGCTTGCGGCATGAAGGGCAACGACGACACCTTTGCCTTCGGCCTCGATCATCTTCATCGCGCCCTTCAATTGGCCTGCGCGCTCGCCCTGCTCGCCTAACACATCGGCGAAAAGGTCGAGGCTGTGCATGCGCACCAGCGTCGGGGCTTCGGGATCGACATGGCCGTGGACCAGCGCCAGCTGCTCGGCACCCGTCGCCTTGTCGCGGAAGACATGGGCATCCCAGGCGCCGCCATTTTCCGAGGTGAAGCGGGTCTGCGCGACATCCTCGACCATATGGTCGGAGCGCAGGCGATAGGCGATGAGGTCGCGGATCGTGCCGATCTTTAGCCCGTGCTGCGCGGCATAATCGATGAGATCGTCGAGCCGCGCCATGGTGCCATCCTCGCGCATGATCTCGCAGATCACCCCCGACGGGTTGAGACCGGCGAGGCGCGACACGTCGACCGCCGCCTCGGTATGGCCGGCGCGTACCAGAACGCCGCCGGGCTGCGCGGTCAGCGGGAAGACATGGCCCGGGCTGACGAGGTCGTCGGCTCCCTTCATCGAGTCGATCGCGACGGCGACGGTGCGCGCACGATCGGCAGCGCTGATCCCGGTGGTGACACCCTCCTTGGCCTCGATCGAGACGGTGAAGGCAGTCTGCATGCTCTCGCGATTGACCCGCGCCATCGGTTCGAGCTCGAGCTGTTCGACCCGCTCCTTGGTCAGCGCGAGGCAGATCAGCCCGCGCCCGTGACGGGCCATGAAGTTGATCGCGTCGGGAGTCGCCATCTGCGCGGGAATGACGAGGTCGCCCTCATTCTCGCGGTCGTCATCGTCGACGAGGATGAACATGCGCCCGTTGCGCGCTTCGTCGATAATCGTCTCGGCATCGACCAGCACATCGGCGCGGCCGAGCACCTTTTCGAGCCGCGACAACGTATCGGCGGTGGGATTCCATTCCTCCGTGCCAAGCTTGCGCAAGCTGTTGGGATGGAGCCCCGCAGCACGGGCGAGCCCGGCGCGGGTCAGCTTGCCATCGTCGACAAGCGATGTGATGCGATCGAGAAGTTCGGTAGCCATGATTCGCGCGCTATCACATTGAAATGTGATATAGCAAGCGATGACGTCACATTCCTTGGGCTAGGTCCGCGCGGCCATCATGCGCTCGAGATAGCGTGCGAGCACATCGATTTCGAGGTTCAATTTGCGCCCCGGGGCGATGCCGCCAAGCGTCGTTTCCTGCCCCGTATGCGGAATGAGGTTGATCGTGAAATGCGTGTCGTCGCCCTTGTCCTCGACCGTGTTGACGGTAAGCGAGACGCCGTCGAGCGTGACCGAACCCTTGGGGGCAAGCGCCGCGCCATAATGTTTGGGCACGACGATGCCGACTTCGTGGCTGTCGCCGACCTGCTCGACCGTCAGCACTTCGGCGACCGTGTCGACATGGCCGGTCACGATATGTCCGCCCAGTTCATCGCCCATTTTCAACGCACGTTCGAGGTTGAGCTTGCCGCCTTCGGCCCACAGGCCCGGTGCAGTGCGCTTGATGCTTTCGGCGCTGATATCGACCGCGAACCAGTCGGCGCCCTTGTCGACCACGGTGAGGCAGGCGCCCGAGCAAGCGATCGAGGCCCCCATCGCCACGCCGTCCATGTCGTAGCCGCAACCGATCACCAGCCGCCAATCGCCGCGTTCCTCGACGCTGCGGATGGTGCCGATGTCGGTGATGATGCCGGTGAACATGGGTGGGTCAGCCTTCCTGGTCGAGATCGCGCAGACGCTCGTAGACTTCGAGCCGGTCGATGCCAAGCGCTTCGCCGGCGACCGCGCGCCAGCGACCGTGCGCGTCATTAATCTTGTCGAGGCCGATATAGCCGATGCTCGACTGGCCCTCGCCGATCAGGATGGGGGCGCGATAGATAAGGATACGGTCGACCAGGTCCTCGGCGAGGAACGCCGTTGCGACACCAGATCCGCCCTCGACCAGCAAATCGTTGACCGGCAGGGCCATGATGTCGGTTGGACTGCGCAGCATGGTCCAGCCTTCGAGTGGCTCGGCCGTACGGCTGAGCAGCGCGCGCGCGGGGCTCTTGTCCTCGAGGCCGGGAAGCCGGACATCGAGCCTCGGCTGGTCCGCTTCATAGGTACCGCGCCCGACAAGGATCATGTCAGCGCTCGCACGTTCGGCATGAACATGGGCGCGCGCATCCTCGCCCGTCAGCCATTTACTCTCCCCCGAGGGCAAGGCGATCTTGCCGTCGATCGACAGCGCCAGTTTGAGCGTGACGCGCGGGCGCCCGAGCATGATGCGCGTGAGATAGCCCGACAGGCTGCGCGCAGCGGCAGCGTTCGGGCCCATACGCACGTCAATCCCGGCGGCCCTGAGCATTTCGATCCCGCTGCCCGCTGTGCGCGGGTCAGGGTCGGCGCAGGCGATCACCACTTCCGAGATGCCGGCCTCGGGGATGATGGCAGCGCAGGTCGGTCCGCGCTCGCTGTCATGCGCGCAAGGTTCAAGCGTTGTGTAAAGCGTCGCGCCCTTGGCAGCGGCCCCTGCGGCATCGAGGGCGGCTTTCTCGGCATGTGGTCGGCCACCGGCAGCGGTCGCGCCTTCGCCGACGATCTGCTCATCCTTGACGATGACGCAGCCGACGGCGGGGTTGGGCGCGGTGGTGCCGCGCGCCGCTTCCCCCAATTCGACGGCACGTGCCATCGCGGTGGCCGGCGTCAGTGCTCCGCTCAGAGACCCGCCCTTTCGAGCGCGTCATCCAGCTCCTGGAACTGGCGCTGGCGTTCGCGGGCGCGTTCCTCGATCTCGCGCTGTTCGCGCTCCTGTCGCTCGACGATTTCCTCATCGGTCGGTTCGCCGGCATAGACTTCGGCATAGATGACCTGCGGCGGCGGCGCGGTGTTCACCTGGGAATCCACCAGGAAGATGACGACGATCACGCTGGTGACCAGCACCGACAGGATCGCGCCGATGACATGCTCGCGCTCACGGCGCTTGGCGAACGAGATGAATTCGCGGATCGCGCGCTTGGGCGTGAAGGGGGTCAGGAATCGCATGAGACACAAGATAGGGGCGGGGCCGCCGCGACGCCAGCCCCGCCCCAAGGCCGTCGGGAGAGAACGTGTCCCGCAGCCTAGCGAAGCTCGAACTTGAGCGTCACCGTCTTGGTCGAGGCGATCGCCTGGTCACCGCGCGTGGCGGGGGCGTAGCGCCAGACCTTCTTGATATGGTCCTCGGCGGCCTCGAAGAAGGCACTTTCGACATTGCCGACCGCTTCGACCCCGGTGACGCGGCCACTGGCATCGATGCTGAGGCGAAGGCGCAGCGCCGCCTCGACACCGCGCCGTTCCATGATGCGCGGATAGGGCGGACGCAGCTGGCTCGACGGGGTGAGGAGCCGTGCATCCTTCATGGTCAGCGGCACGGTGGGCGGGCCCGGATCGGCGATGATCGGCTCCTCGATGCGCGGCAGCGGATCGACAATGATCGGATCATCGAAGGTGAATTCCGGCGCGGTGAAGATGCGGTCGGGTGTCGGGACGACCGCTTCGGGCACGGTATAGTCGAGGACCGGCGGCTGAGTTTGCACCTCGGCCTCGACCTTCTTCTGCTCGATCGGCGGAGGCGGCGGAGTGTCGTCGATCATGACCACCGTCGTCGGCTTGCGCTCGGGCGTGATGATGAGGTCGGGCTTGACCAGCATCATGCCGGCCAGCAGAGCGGCATGGCCGCCGACGATCAAGGCAAGGGTCTGGGGGGAGAAGCGAAGGCCGGATTGGCGCGGGGCATAAGCAAGCATGACAATCTCCTGTTGAGAGAAGTCATGATACAACATTACATTTCTGAAGCTGAGATGAATAGGCGTTCAGGAAGCCGCGTTTCCCCCTAGCCGCGAAGGCGGGCGGTCGCCGTCGCTTTGTCGATGAGCGGCAGCAAAGCCGCCATTTCGGGACCCGACCGCTGCCCGGTCAGCGCGAGTCGTAGCGGCAGGAACAACGCCTTGCCCTTGCGTCCGGTCTTTTCCTTGAGCGCGCCGGTCAGCGCACCCCATGTGTCGCCATTCCAGTCGAGGCTTTCAGCCACATCCGCAGCCTCGCCGAGATAGGCGCGATCCTCATCATCCATGTCGGGCGATGCGATCTCGCCGTCGAAGACCGACTGCCATCCGGCCACATCGTCGAGCCGCTCGATGTTCGCGCGCAGCAGCGCCCAGCGCTCAGGCCCGATCCCGTCGGGCAAACGATGCGCGACGGCTTCGTAATCGGTCTCGTGCAGCAGGCGGGCATTGATATGCGCCACCTCGTCCCAGCTGAACCGGGCTGGCGCGCGGCCGAACGTCGACAGGTCGAAGCCGGCTGCCAGCGCCTCCAGGTCATGCGCCGGTTCGACCGGCTGCGACGTCCCGATCCTCGCCAGCACCGAAAGGAGCGCCATCGGCTCCAGCCCATGCTCCTCAAGCGCACCGACGCCTTCGGATCCCTCGCGCTTGGACAGCTTGCCGCTCTCGCTCACCAGCAGGGCAGTATGCGCAAGCCGCGGCCGATCGGCACCCAGCGCGTCAAACATCTGCAACTGGATGGCGCTGTTGGAGACATGGTCCTCGCCGCGCATGACGTCGGTCACGGCAAGCTCGATATCGTCCACGGTCGAGGGCAGCATATAGAGCCAGCTGCCATCGGCGCGGCGGATCACGGGATCGGAAATCTTGGCGGGTTCGAAATGCTGCGGTCCGCGCACGCCATCTTCCCATTCGATGACGGCGTCGTGGTCGAGACGGAAACGCCAATGCGGCTCGCGGCCCTCGACCGGGTCATTTTCGACCTCGGGCCGCTCGTAAATGGGCGGTAGGCCGCGCCCCAGCAGCACCTTGCGCCGCAGCTCCAATTCTTCGGGCGTCTCGTAACAGGCATAGATCCGCCCCGCCTCGCGCAGCGTCTCGAACGCAGCCTCGTAGCGATCGAAGCGATCCGACTGCTTCGCCTCCTCGTCCGGGACCAGCCCCAGCGCGGCCAGGTCTTCGCGAATGCCTTGCGCATAGGCTTCGGTCGAGCGCTCGGCATCGGTATCGTCGAGCCGCAGCAGGAACGACCCGCCCATCTTTTTTGCGAGCAGGTAATTCTGCAGCGCGGTGCGGATGTTGCCAACATGCAGCCGGCCCGTGGGCGAAGGAGCGAAACGCGTTTTCATGGGGAGAGCGCTTAAGGGCAAGCGAAGCTGCTGTCACCTCTCTGGAAGGGTCGTCAAAGTTGCTCCAGATCGTCGAGGTCGAGAAACATCCTCTTGGTCGTCCTGAACTCGTCGCAATTTTCCACGAGCCGTCCCTCTTCGCCGAACACCGCTGGCTTGAGCCCCATGCGTCCGACCAGTTCCTCGATTCCGTCGGCCGTACCTTCGATATTGAGCAAGCTGGCGCGCATGATGCCCGCTACCTCGCGGACCGAGTCCCGGTCGTTTTGGGTCACCTGGCCAAGTCTCGGATCGACGCGCGAGAGTCTTCCCCATTGCGATTGGAAGGCCTGAATATTGTCATCCAGTCGGGCCGTGAGCCGGCCCATGCGATCATAGATATAGGCGCTGTCATCGCCATAGCGCGCGCGGATCAGGAGCTTGGTCGGCTCATCGAGCGGCATATGCGCCGTCGCGAACAGGCCGGGCCGTTCAAACATATGTTCGTCGGGTGTTTCGCCATTGGCGACCGCGGTCATCAAGCTTCGAGATCATCGTGAATGCAGGGCGCTACAAGCTGCCAGATATTGGCGACAGCTCCGGCATCGGCCAGCTCAAGGTCAGCCCTCGCCCGCGCCTCCTCCATCGTCGCCATCGCATCGCGCTCGCGCGCCCAATCGGCCACCCATTGTGCGGCGAGGACGCCGAGCAGAACAACGATAAATTCGAAGACGAACAGCTTGGCGAGACTGCCTTCACGCAGCCGCTTCCAAGCACCGGTGAGTTTCTGACGTATCGCGGCGAACATCAGGACGGCTCCTTGAGAACGGCGATCGCGCCCTCGTCCCAAAGCTCGTTGCAATCGCGCGGCGAGCGATAATTAGCGTTCGCTGGTTGCGTGATCCCGATCTTCGCTGACTCGGCGCGGATATTCTTCTCGACGTTCGAAATCCGGGCTAGGGCGGAGCGAATGCGCGCCGCGTCGTGGCGTGCGGCCACCCGGTCGCCGTCGCGAACCTCGCCATTGGCGCGGTCGAGCAAATCGAAGGTCAACCACAGACCGCCGATAATATCGCTCTCGTCGAGCAGCATGCGGATGCTCTGGTCGATGACGGCAATGCTGCCGACATAGTCATTGCCGTAGATCCTGCGCATCAGGACTTCGTCTTCCGCGGGCACGCTGCGCAGCGACATGATGAACAAGGTTGGCCGCACCATCTGGTCTTCGCTAGGATAGCCATCGCTCCCGGCGACCCGGATGAGCTCGTCGACGCGCGCGCTGAGGCACGGGCCGACAGTCTGCCAGACGTCGGCAAACCAGAGAGCATTGCCAAGGTCGATCTTCAGCCGGTCGTGTACGCCCTCCATCCGCGCGACATCGCGCCGATCCTCGGCCCACCCAGCCGCAGCCTGTGCGAGCAAGACACCGAGCGTCACGACGACAAGTTCGAAGACGAACAGCCCGACCATGCCGCGCCCGCGCAGGTCGCGCCAAGACGCGGCCAGCCGATGACCGGCCTTCAATAATTGATCGCGCGCCGCCTTGAACATCAGCGCGCTTCCTGCGCAGCGTAAAGGTTGGGCAGGATCGGCTGATCCGAACCATCGAGATCATAGGCATCGAACCAGGCATCGCCATAGGTCCACATCTCATCGCAGCTGCGCGCCGAGCGGCCGGTGCGCACATCCTCGCCGTTAGCATCAAGTCTTGCGGCATGCCGCTGGATGGTCGCCGCATTGAACCGCATGCCGGCCAATGTCTGGAGAATTTCCGCCGCGCTCTCGCGGGCCTTGCGATAGTCCGCAGGGGCGGGTGTCCCATAACGCGGATCAAGGAGCGCAAAGGCACGCCAGCCTTCTTCAAGGCGGGCAATGCGCCGCATCAGCAGACCGGCCTGCTGGTTGGCGGATTCGATCGACTGCGCGTGATCCGCACCATGACGTTTTGCGATTTCGTCCAATGTATCGGCTTCCAGTTCCACCGCGCGAACGCCTCTCACCGAGGGGCGCCGCAAGCGAATGGGGTCGACGTCCGCCTCGCCATTGGCGGCCAGCATGATCTGGCCCATCTGCGTCTCGAAGCACGGGATGACGAACTCGTAATGGGCGGCGACAATCCCAGCATAACCCGCAGCCTCGACCGCCGCGAGGCGCTTCGCCTCCATGTCCGCGTCGCGCTCTTTTCCTCGCGACCAGTCCGCGAAGGATTGCGCCAACAAGACACCAAGCGTCACCACGACCGGCTCGAACAGGAACAGCCCGACCATCCCGCGCCCGCGCAGGTCGCGCCATGAGGCAGCCAGCCGAGGGCCAGCCTTCAATAGTTGATCGCGCGCAGCCTTGAACATTCGCGCCCCCCGTTCGAAGGAGCAACGCTACGCGCGAAACTTAACCTGTGGCAAGCGCGAAGGTGCTAGCGGCGGTCCATCGAGATGTTGCCAGACGTGCCCGTCATCATCAGGCCGTCACCCATCTCGATGAGGATGTTCATGTCGGGAATGGCGGCATCGACGTAGCGCTCGCCGTCGGTGAGGCGGCGATCGCAGCCACCGCCCGGCACCTTTTCGGGGGTGACGTTCCCGCCGGTGCGGTTGAGCTGATATTTGAGGCGCACGCACTGCGAGGCGATGGTCATGAAGCCCTCGTCATCGAAGGTCGCGATCATGTCGTAGACGCTGGGGATCTGGCCCTGGTTGACCTGGGTCAGGAGGAATTCGCCCGACAGATCGGGTTCGCTGATGGCGGGCTGTTCGGCCTCGGCTTCTTCGTTGAGGGCAGCGGGGTCCTGCACATCGGGATCCTCAGGCGCGCTAGCGTCGGCGCAGGCGACGAGCATGAGGGGCGCCACTGCGGCAGCGATCAGTTTCTTCATTTTCCGGTCCTGAAAGAATTGGTGATGGGATAACGGCGGTCGCGGCCGAAATTGCGCCGTCCGATCTTGACCCCCGGCGGGGCCTGGCGGCGCTTATATTCGGCGCGCAGCAATTTCTTTTCGATATCGGCGACGGCGCCCTCGTCGACGCCGGTGCGGCGCGCAGCCTCGGCGACCGAGGCCTCATCCTCGATCAGCGCCTCGAGCATGCGGTCGAGCTTGGCATAGGCCGGCAACGAATCCTCGTCCTTCTGGTCGGGACGCAATTCCGCGCTCGGAGGTTTCTCGATGACGTTCATCGGCATGACGGGCCCGTCAGGACCCAACGCCATGCGCGGCTTGTTCGCATTACGCCAGCGCGACAGCTCGAACACCGTCGTCTTGTAGGCATCCTTAAGCGCATTATAGCCGCCCGCCATGTCGCCATAGAGGGTGGCATAGCCGACGCTCATCTCGCTCTTGTTGCCGGTGGTCAGCACCATGTGGCCGTGGCTGTTGGAGAGCGCCATGAGGGTCACCATGCGAAGACGCGACTGGATATTCTCCTCGGTCAGCCCCTGCGGATCGTCGAGCATCTCGTCGAACGCCTCGACCCCCGGCACGATCGAAATCTCGTCATGGCGGCAGCCCAGCATCTCGGCACAGCCGCGCGCATCGTCGAGGCTTTCCTGACTGGTATATTTGCTCGGCATCATCACGCACCAGACCCGCTCCGGCCCCAATGCATCGACCGCGATTGCCGCGGACAGCGCACTGTCGATCCCGCCCGACAGGCCGAGGATGACGCCCGGAAAGCCATTGCCGTTCACATAGTCGCCGAGCCCGACCATCATCGCGTGATAGACATCCTCGGGATACGGATCGAGCGGCTGCAAATCGCGCGTGGTGCAGTGCCAGCCATGCTCGCCTTGCTCCCAATCGGTGACGACCATCGCCTCGTCCCAGTCGCGCATCTGGACGACGATCTCGCCGCCGCGATTGACGACGAACGAGCTGCCATCGAACACCAGCTCATCCTGTCCGCCGACGCGATTGAGGTAGACGAGCGGGAGGCCCGTCTCGTTGACCCGGTCGCGCACCAGCGCCTGCCGGATTTCATCCTTGTTGAGCTCGTACGGCGAGCCATTGGGTACCAGCAGGATGTCCGCGCCCGCCTCGTCGAGATGCTGGCAGACGGGTTCGAGCCAGATATCCTCGCAGATCGGGACGCCCAATTTCACACCATCCCATTCGATCGGTTCGGGCAGCGGGCCCGGCGCGAACAGGCGGAGCTCGTCGAACGTGCCGTAATTAGGCAGCTCGTGTTTGAGCCGCCGCGCCACCACCGCACCCTTGTCGGCAAGCATGACGGCGTTGAAGAGATGCCCTTCCTCGCGGTGAAGCGTCCCGAACAGGATGGCAGGCCCGCCATCATTGGTCGCATCGGCAAGCCGCTCGGAGGCCTCGATGGTACGGCGGACGAATTCGTCCTTTAGCACCAGGTCCTCGGTCGGATAGCCGGTGATCTGCAGCTCGGGAAAGAAGACGAGGTCGGCGCCCTCGGCCGCCGCCTTGGCGCGCCATTCGAGCATTGCCTCGGCATTGCCGGCAAGGTCACCGACACGCTGGTTCATCTGGCAAAGCGCGATCCGCAAGGTCATGGCCTCGCTTTAGACGAGCCCACGACAAGGGCAAGTGGACGCTGCGCGGGCGAGCGCCTATGCGAAGGGCGTATGCGTGGCGGGGGACAGCTTCATTTCGCGATTGCGGGCGCAGGCGTCGGCGGGCTCGCCAGCGCCATCCTGCTCGCGCGCCAGGGGCACCGCGTCAACCTGTTCGACCAGCTCGACGCTCCGCGCCCGACCGGCTCCGGCCTGATGCTGCAGCCCACTGGCTTGGCCGTGTTGGACGCGATGGGCCTCGGAAACGAGGCACGCAGCCGAGGCGCCCGGATCACGCGGCTCCACGGCAAGGCGGGCAAGCGCACCGTCCTCGACGTCCAATATGAGCGCATGACGAAGGGCGCGGACGCGGTCGGCATCCATCGCTCGGCCCTGTTCGACCTGTTGTGGACAGCCGCGCAGGCCGAAGCCATCGACTTTGCTTTCCCGCGCCGCGTCATCGGGGCGAGCCAGCGCCACGTCGAATTTGCGCATGGTGAAAAGGACGGCCCCTTCGATCTCGTCATCGACGCCAGCGGTGCGCGTTCCGCCATTGCGCAACATGATGACACGCCGCTTCCCTATGGCGCTTATTGGGCGACGGTCGACTGGCACGAGGCGATGCCCAGCCGCACTTCGCTCTCGCAACGCTATCGGCAAGCACGGCAGATGGCCGGTCTGCTCCCCGTAGGCCGGGTCCCGGGCGAAGAAGGCGAAAAGGTCGCGTTTTTCTGGTCGGTGCGCGGCGACCAAGCGGCTTCCCTGCGCGACGCCGGTGTCGCCGCGTTGCTCGATCAATGGGCTGGGCTCTGGCCGGAGACGGCAGACATTGCCGCACAGGTCGGCAGCTTCGACCGTCTCACGCTCGCCCGCTACGCCCACCACACCATGGCCTCGCCCATCGGCGACGGCGTCGTGCATCTCGGCGACAGCTGGCATTCGACCAGCCCGCAACTTGGCCAGGGGGCCAACATGGCGCTGCTCGATGCCTTTGCGCTGGCCAAGACCATCGAGACCCATCGCGACCTTGCCGATGCGCTGTCGGCCTTCGTCTTCATGCGGCAGGACCATGTCCGGCTCTACCAGCTGCTCAGCCACCTGCTCACCCCGGTCTACCAGTCCGATGGCTGGTTCGTGCCGACGCTGCGCGACTGGCTCGTTGGGCCGGTATCGCGCGTCGGACTGGTGCAGAAAATCCAGGCGCGACTGGTCTCAGGATTGGTCGGCAGGCCGCTTTCGCAGCTCGGCCTTTAGGACCGCCTTGCCCTTTGCCGCGCGGCCCCGCTAAGGGTGGCCTCACCAATTCTTTCTGGGGCGCTTGAAACCATGAAACTGCTCGCCGGCAACTCCAACCCGCCGCTCGCCAAGGCCGTCGCCGACTATCTCGAGATCCCGCTCGTCGAGGCCAGCGTCAAGCGCTTCGCCGACGAGGAAATCTTCGTCGAGGTCCACGAAAATGTGCGCGGGCAGGACATGTTCGTCATCCAGTCGACCAGCTATCCGGCCAACGACAATATGATGGAATTGCTCATCATGATCGACGCGCTGCGCCGCGCCTCGGCCAAGCGCATTACAGCGGTGCTCCCCTATTTCGGCTATGCGCGCCAGGACCGCAAACCCGGCCCGCGCACGCCGATCAGTGCCAAGCTCGTCGCCAATCTCATCACCCAGGCCGGTGCCGACCGCGTCCTGACGATGGATTTGCATGCCGGCCAGATCCAGGGCTTCTTCGACATTCCCACCGACAACCTGTGGGCCGCGCCGGTCATGGCCGCGGATATCCTCGCGCGCTATTCGGACAAGAAGCTCGCCGTGGTGTCGCCCGACGTCGGCGGCGTGGTGCGTGCGCGCAGCCTCGCCAAGCGGCTCGACAACGCGCCGCTGGCCATCGTCGACAAGCGCCGCGAGCGCGCCGGCGAAAGCGAAGTCATGAACATTATCGGCGATGTCGAGGGCCATGCCTGCATCCTCATCGACGATATCGTCGATTCGGGCGGGACGCTCTGCAATGCGGCGGCGGCCTTGAAGGAACAGGGCGCGACCGATGTCATGGCCTATTGCTCGCACGGCGTGCTGTCGGGCGCGGCCGGCGCCAAGATCAAGGCCAGCGTCCTCAACGAAGTCGTCGTGACCGATTCAATCTATCACGAGGGTCTCGAGAACGACGAGAAGATCCGCAAGCTCACCATCGCGCCCCTGTTCGGCGAAGCGATCAGCCGCATTGCGGACGAATCGAGCGTGTCGAGCCTGTTCGACTAAATCCCTTGCAGAATCAGCGGCGCGACGTTATCTGCGCGCCCTGATCTTCCAAATCCTTGGAAATCCTACCGGTCCGGCCATCAAGGCTGCCGCGGCTGGTTGAAATCGTCGTTTCGCGGAAGCGGGACTACAACGGAGACGAAAATGCCGAAGATGAAGACCAAGAGCGGCGTCAAGAAACGCTTCAAGATGACCGCTTCGGGCAAGGTCAAGCACGGTGTCGCGGGCAAGCGCCACCGCCTGATCAGCCACAACGCCAAATATATCCGCCAGCAGCGCGGCACCAAGACGCTCCCCGACTGCGACGCCAAGCGTCTCAAGCAGTGGGCGCCGTACGGCCTCTAAGGGAGAAGTAGAACATGCCTCGCATCAAACGCGGCGTCACCACGCGCGCCAAGCATAAGCGGATCCTCAAAGAAGCCCGCGGCTATTACGGCCGTCGCAAGAATACGATCCGTATCGCCCGTCAGGCCGTCGAAAAGGCCGGGCAGTACGCCTATCGCGACCGCAAGGTCAAAAAGCGCAACTTCCGTGCGCTCTGGATCCAGCGCATCAACGCTGCGGTTCGTGCCGAAGGCCTGACCTACGGCAAGTTCATGCACGCGCTGAAGCTCGCGAACATCGACCTCGACCGCAAGGTCCTGGCCGACCTCGCGATGCACGAGCCGGAAGCATTCAAGGCGATCGTCGAGCAGGCCAAGGCCGCGCTTCCCAAGGAAGCCGCCTAAGCCAAGCGCGACGAGCAATCGTCGAAAAAAGGGGCGCCGGGGTGAAAACCTCGGCGCCCCTTTTCTTGTGAACTGGGTGCTTACGCTACGCGCACCAGCTCTTCATATGCCGGCAGGGTCAGGAATTCGGGGAAGGCTTTGGCGGTCACCAATTCGTAGACCAGCCGCCCCGCCTCGGCGACATGGGGCGTGTCGCCCAGCGCCAGCATTTCTTCCTGGAACCAATGTTCGAACAGGTCGCGTGTCAGGTGCCGCTCGTCGCAGATAGGCGCCTCGTAGCGCAGCCATTGCCAGAGCTGCGCGCGGGCAATCTCCGCCGTGGCGGCGTCTTCCATCAAATTGCAGAGCGGGACCGCACCGCGCCCGCCCAGCCAAGCCGCGACATATTGGACCGCGACGCGGATATTGTCGCGCACGCCTTCCTCGGTCCGCGCGCCTTCGTGCAGCTCGAGCAATGCCTCGCGATCGGGCAGCGTCTCGGGCATGACATGGAGCTGGTTCTTGCCCTCGACCTTCTCAAAGGCTTCAAACGCGACCGGCACCAGGCCCGGATGCGCTACCCAGCTGCCGTCATGGCCGATCGAGACTTCGCGATCCTTGTCGGCCTTCACCTTGGCAAAGGCATTGGCGTTGGCGGCCTCGTCGCCCTTCACGGGGATGAAGGCGCTCATGCCGCCCATCGCGAAGGCGCCGCGGCGATGGCAGGTCGCCACCAGTCGCTCCGCATAGGCGGCAAGGAACGCCTTATCCATGGTCATCGCGCCGCGGTCGGGCGTGAGCATTTCCTGCGTCCGGCCCAGCCGCTTGATGAAGGAGAAGATATAGTCCCAGCGCCCGCAATTAAGGCCGACGATATTGGCTTTCAGCGCATGAAGGATCTCGTCCATCTGGAAGGCCGCGTCGATCGTTTCGATCAGCACTGTCACCTTGATCGTTCCGCGCTTGAGGTTGAGCCGGTCCTCGATCAGTTCGATGACATCGCTCCACAGCGCCGCTTCCTCCATCGTCTCCAGTTTGGGGAGATAGAGATAGGGTCCGCTACCCCGTGCCAGCGCCGCATGCGCGTTGTGGCAAAGGTAGAGCGCGGCATCGAAGAAAGCGCCCGCAACCGCCGTCCCGTCGACGGTGACATGAACCTCCTTCAGGTGCAGCCCGCGCACCCGCGCGATCAGCACCGCCGGGTCGGAACCGACGCGATAGGACTTGCCCGATTTGGGATCATCGAAGGCAAGATCGCCCCGCCAATAGTCGTGGAGGTTGCGCTGGCCCGCGACGAGCTCGTCCCAGGCCGGTGCCGTCGCATCCTCGAAATCGGCCATGAAAACGCGCGCACCCGAATTGAGCGCATTGATCACCATCTTGGCATTGGTCGGGCCCGTAATCTCTACCTTGCGGTCAAGCAGATCGGGCGGGATGTCGCCGACCTTCCAATCCGCCTCGCGGATCGCGGTGGTGTCGGCGCGGAAGTCGGGTCGCTCGCCAAGATTGTAGCGCTCCTGCCGCGCCATACGGGCCGCAAGCAATTCGCGCCGGCGAGCATCGAACCGCTCATGCAGCTCGGCGACGAGGTCGAGGGCGGACGGCGTGAGGATGCCTGCGGCACCCTCGACACCGGATGGACGCGCGATGGCGCGCGGCTTTTCCAGTACCGTGCTCATGCGGCCAGCACCGTCGTGCCGCTGGCGATAACGTAGCGCCGCGTCGCGTTGCGGCAGGTACGGTCGTTAAAAGTCATCTGCGTCCACGCCTTGCGCGCCTTCATCTCGTCGGCAAAGGGCCCCAGCACTTTTTCGGTGCCCGGCACCATCTGCGTGAATTCCGTGTCGGCATAGTCACCGCCGACGACCCAATAGAGCTGTCTCGTCATTCTCTTTCTCCTTACGCAGTGGCGAACTGGTCTTCTTCGGTGGAGTCCTTGAGCGCGGTGGTCGAGGCCTGCCCAGCCGACAACGCATTGGTGACCGCGTCGAAATAGCCGGTACCGACCTCGCGCTGGTGGCGCGTGGCGGTATAGCCGTCCTTCTCGCTGGCAAATTCGGCCTGCTGCAGTTCGGAATAGGCCGCCATGCCGCGCGCCTTGTAGCCACGGGCCAGCTCAAACATGCCGTGATTGAGAGCATGGAAACCGGCAAGCGTCACGAACTGGAATTTGTAGCCCATCTTGCCCAGTTCCTCCTGGAACCTGGCGATCGTGTCCGGGTCGAGCTTTGCCGCCCAGTTGAAGCTTGGGGAGCAATTGTAGGCGAGCAGTTTGCCAGGATACTTTTCGTGAATCGCCTCGGCGAAGATGCGCGCTTCCTCGAGGTTCGGGTGACTGGTCTCCCACCACAAGAGGTCAGCATGCTCGGCAAAGGCAAGGCCGCGTGCGATGCAATGATCGAGGCCCGTGCCATCCTTCAAACGGAAGAAGCCTTCCGGTGTGCGTTCGCCGGAAAGGAACTGGCGATCGCGTTCGTCGATATCCGAAGTGATGAGCTTGGCGCTCTCGGCATCGGTTCGCGCGACGATCAGCGTCGGCACGCCCATGACGTCCGCCGCCAACCGCGCTGCATTTAGATTGCGCACCGCCGCCTGCGTCGGGATCAGCACCTTGCCGCCCAGATGGCCGCATTTCTTCTCGCTCGCGAGCTGGTCCTCGAAATGTACGCCGGCGGCGCCCGCCTCGATATAACCCTTCATGATCTCGAAGCAGTTCAGGGGGCCACCGAAACCGGCTTCGGCATCGGCGACGATGGGGGCGAACCAGTCGCGCTGCGCGCCGCCCTCGGCATGTTCGACCTGGTCGGCGCGCTGCAGCGTCTTGTTGATCTTGCGCGCCAGTTCGGGTCCCGAATTGGCGGGGTAGAGCGACTGGTCGGGATACATGGCGCCGGCAACGTTCGCGTCGGCAGCGACCTGCCAACCGGACAGGTAGATCGCCTCGAGCCCGCCGCGCACCATCTGCATCGCCTGATTGCCGGTCACGGCCCCCAAGGCTCGCACCGGTGCAGGATCGCTGTTGAGGCGCTCCCAGAGCTTCAAGGCACCGCGCCGCGCGAGCGAACAATCGGGTACGAACGAACCGCGCAATTTCGCTACGGTTTGAGCGTCATAGGGCCGCGTAATTCCATCGAAACGCCCCTCCGGAGCGGCCACCAAATCCTTGATTTCAACCATGTCATCACCTCTTGCAGATACTGGATAGCGGCAGGAAACCGGGAAAAATCCAATGTTGCACCAGCGAAAAGAGCAAAGTTGACAAGAATTGACTTGTGCAAGTTGTAAAAGCGCGCACAAATTTCATTATGAAACCGGCCCGCAAGCTCTTCCTAGGCGCACGCTTGAAGCGCCTCCGCCGCGATCTCGGCCTCAAGCAGACCGACATGGCCGCGCAGCTCGGCATTTCCGCAAGCTATCTCAATCACCTGGAGCGTAACCAGCGACCCGTTACTGCAACTGTCCTGCTGCGCCTTGCCGAAGCCTTCGACATCAATGTGAAGCAATTCGCAGCCGAGGGCGGCGAGCTGGCCGGACCCGACCAACTGGGCGAGATTTTTTCGGACGCGATGTTCAACGATCTCAATATCGGGCGTCAGGACATCATGGATCTGGCCGACCATACGCCGGGAATCGCCGAGGCGATCGGACGGCTCTATACCGCGCTCACCGAACAGGCGCGGCGCGCAGCGCCGACCGACCAGTCCGACCCGCGCTCGCTCATCACGCCCGAGACTTGGGTGCGCGACTATATCCAGTCGCAGCGCAATCATTTTCCCGAACTGGAGGATGCCGCAGAACTGGTAGGCGGCGCGCTGGCGAATCCGCTATCGATGATGGACAGCCTGCGCCAACGCCTGCGCGAAGGCTTTGGTGTCGATGTGAAGATGGCCACCAGCGAGGAGCTGGGCGGCGCGACTCAGGCATTCGACCCTTCGCGACGGACGCTGTTTCTCAACAGCCTCCTGCGCCCGGAGAACCGTGCCTTCGGGCTGGCCTACCAGCTTTCGCTACTCGAATTCGATGGCATGATCTCCAAGCTCGTCGCCGATGCAGCGCCGCCCGACGAGGGCATCGCCAAACTCTTGTCGATGAGCCTCGCCAACTATGCCGCAGGCGCCATCCTGATGCCCTATGGCCGCTTTCTCGAAGCTGCTGAAGGCACCGGCTACTCGCTCGACGCGCTATGCGGGCGTTTCAACGTCAATGTCGAACAGGTCGCGCACCGCCTCACGACGATGGGTCGGGCTGGCGCGCATGGCGTGCCTTTCTTCATGCTCCGTGTCGATCCGGCAGGGAATATATCGAAGCGCTATGCGGGCGAGAGTTTTCCCTTCTCCCATTATGGTGGCACGTGCCCACGCTGGCACCTCCACCTCGCTTTCCAGACGCCGGGCAAGACGATCAGCCAGCTGATCGAAACTCCAGACGGCGAACGTTACCTCACCATCTGCCGCACGATCGGGCGACCCATCCGTCCCACGCTTACCGACGATCACCTGCTCGCCGTCGGAATCGGCTGTCATGTCCGCCACGCGCCGCGCCTTGCCTATGCCAACGGGATCGACCTCAAAGGAGGCAGTGCGACGCCGGTGGGCCCCGCCTGCGCGATCTGTCCCCGCCTCGACTGCGCCTATCGCGCCACGCCGCCGGCAGGACACCAATTGGCCATCGACGAAAATCGCAAGACGATCTCGCCCTATCCGTTCATTGGCAGCTAGGGCCGGACCGGGACCCGCTCGAGCGCGTCGCGATCCCACTGCGCCGTTCGCGCGGCGACGCGATACGTTTCTTCCAGGAAGGTGCCGAGCATCTTGGCCGGGTCGTCGGCCTGCCGCACCTCGTCATAGGACAGCACCCATTCGGACAATTCGTCCGACCAGCCGCCATGGCTCAGCTCTTCGCCGCGATACCCTTTTGGTTCGGGATAGGCGTAGGCATAGAAAATGGGATCGGCCGGCACGACGCCGCCGGCCCAGAAGCCCGCACTGGCCACCTCATGGCTATAGGCCTCGCGCGTGATGCTGTCGGGCAGGTTGGGAAGGCCCCCCGGATGTTCGGGCGCATCGCGGCCCGAAAAGCGCGTCACGGCCAGGTCGAAACTGCCCCAGAAGAAATGGACCGGCGAGGACTTGCCCGCAAAGCCGGCACGATAATGGTCGAAAACGGGCAGCATCGCCGACAGAGCCTGTCGGAGCCGCATCGCCGAATCCTCCTCATAGCCGCGCGGCGCATCATCCTTGGCGAATGGCACCGGATTCTCGACCTCGTTGGGCGTCCCATGAAATTTGCTCGGCAGGCCGTGGCGATCGAGCATGCGCACGAGCGCGCGGTGATGGTCGGCGATCGTCCCAGAATGCAGCGACACGTCGTCGCGTGTGCCATTGTCAGTCTGCAGCACCGTCGCATGGCGGCACAGATCGAGCGTCAGCGTAAAGCGGCGACCGTCGGCGGTGATCGGCAGGGTGGCCAGCCCCTCGGGCACGGGCTGCAGCGCGATATGCCAGCCATGATTGACCCATGGGCTGTGCGCGACCTTCATCTTGCCCAGCATCTGGCTGACAAGATGCAGCTTGGCGAAGGTCTCCCCGTCCTTTTCCGCGCTCAATTCAGGCCAATGCATCCATGTCTCTCCTTGCATTTTCGTGGCTTAGTCGGTTTAGCGCATGTCCATGGCTACACCCTCTGAACTACAACAACGCTACACGGGCGAAATCGCCCAAGCTGCCGACCTTGCCGCACTGGACGCGCTGCGCGTCGCTGCTTTGGGCAAGTCGGGCGAGATCACCTCGCTCCTTAAGACGCTGGGCAAGATGGACCCCGAGACGCGAAAGGTCGAGGGGCCCAAGATCCAGTCGGCGCGCCAAAGCGTTCAGGACGCGATCGAGGCCCGCAAGGACGAGTTGGAGCGCGAGGCCCTCGAAGCCCGGCTCGCCACCGAGCGGCAGGATCTCTCGCTCCCCGTCGACACGACCCCGCCGGGCAGCGTGCATCCGGTAAGCCAGGTGATGGACGAGCTCGCGGAAATTTTCGCCGACCTCGGCTTCGCCGTCGCCGAAGGTCCCGAGATCGAGGATGACTGGCACAATTTCGGTGCGCTCAACATTCCCGAAGCGCACCCCGCGCGCGCCATGCAGGACACCTTCTACGTCGCTGCCGAAGGCGACGAAGCCCCGCCCGTGCTGCGCACCCACACCTCGCCGGTGCAGATTCGCACGATGATGCGCGACAAGCCGCCCATCCGGATCATCGCACCCGGCCGCGTCTATCGCTCCGATTCCGATGCGACCCACACGCCGATGTTCCACCAGATCGAGGGCCTCGTCATCGACAAGGGCATCCACTTGGGGCATCTCAAATGGACGCTGGAAACCTTCCTCAAGGCCTTCTTCGAGCGCGACGATGTCGTGCTGCGCCTGCGCCCCAGCTACTTCCCCTTCACCGAGCCGTCGGCCGAGGTCGATGTCGGCTGGTCCGAAGAGAAAGGCCGCCGCGTCGTCGGGGGCAGCGAAGGCTGGATGGAAGTGCTGGGCAGTGGCATGGTCCACCCCAAGGTCATCGAGAATTGCGGGCTCGACCCCAATGAATGGCAGGGCTTCGCCTTCGGCTGCGGCATCGACCGCCTCGCCATGCTCAAATATGGCATGGACGATCTTCGCGCCTTCTTCGACGGCGACCTTCGCTGGCTCAAACATTACGGATTCGGCATGCTCGATACCCCGACCCTCTCGGCAGGAGTGGGCGCATGAAGTTCACCCTTTCCTGGCTTAAGGACCATCTCGAAACCGACGCATCGGTCGAGGAAATCGCCGACAAGCTAACCGCTATCGGCCTTGAAATCGAAGGCATCGAGAATCCCGCCGAGGCCCTCAAGCCTTTCAAGGTCGCTAAGGTCATTTCGGCTGCGCAGCATCCTGATGCGGACAAGCTGCGGGTGCTCAGCGTCGATGCCGGTGACGGGCCGATGCAGGTCGTCTGCGGCGCGCCCAATGCGCGCGAGGGAATGCTCGGCGTATTCGGCGGGCCCGGCACCTATGTGCCCGGCGCCGACTTCACATTGGGCGAAGCCAAGATACGCGGCGTCGAAAGCTTCGGCATGATGTGCTCGGCGCGCGAGCTGCAGGTCGGCGAAGGCCATGATGGCATCATCGAGCTGCCCGAAGACGCACCGGTCGGCACCAGCTATGCCGACTATGCCAATCTCGACGATCCGGTCTTCGACGTGTTCGTCACGCCCAACCGGCAGGACTGCATGGGTGTGCGCGGGATCGCGCGCGACCTCGCCGCCGCCGGCCTCGGTACCCTGAAGCCAGACGAGGCGCCTGTCATCGAAGGCACGTTCGAGCCCACTCTCGGCGTCCATCTCGATGATGAAGAAGGCTGCCCCGCACTTTTCGGTCGGCAGTTCCGCGGCCTCAAAAACCCGGCCAGCCCCGACTGGATGCAGCGCCGGCTTAAAGCCATCGGCCAGCGCCCTATCAGCGCGCTCGTCGACATCACCAACTATGCGATGTTCGACCTCGGCCGCCCGAGCCACGCCTATGACATGGCCAAGCTGAAGGGCGATCTCATCGTCCGCCGCGCCGCCAATGGCGAGATCTTCCATGCCTTGAACGAGAAGGAATATCCGCTCGACGGCACGATGACCGTGATCGCTGACGATGAAGGCGTGCACGACCTTGGCGGGATCATGGGCGGGCTGCGCACCGGCGTGTCCGACGACACCACCGAGGCCTTCCTCGAAATCGCCTATTTCGAACCCGATCGCATTGCGCGCACGGGTCAGAAGACGACGCTCACCAGCGATGCGCGCAGCCGCTTCGAACGCGGCGTCGATCCGGCCTTTCTCGAAGATGGCGAAGCGATCATCACCAAGATGATCCTCGACATTTGCGGCGGCGAGGTCAGCACACCGATCCGCGCCGGCGAGCCGCCGGTCGACAATCGAGTCATCACCTACGATTACGGCCGCGCCGCCTCTCTGGGCGGGGTCGAGGTGGAGGAGGCGCGCCAGGCCGCGATCCTCGAAAGCCTCGGCTTCACGGTCGATGGCAACAAGGTGACGGTGCCGAGCTGGCGCCGCGATGTCGAAGGCAGCGCCGACCTTGTCGAGGAAGTGGTCCGCATCGTCGGCATGGACGAGATCCCCTCGACCGCCTTGCCGCGCGAAGAAGGCGTGGCGCACCCCGTCGCAACGCGCGCCCAAGTGGCCGAGCGCAAGTTGCGCCGCGCCGCAGCCGCACGAGGCCTGCACGAAGCGGTGACGTGGAGCTTCATCTCGGAAGACCAAGCCAAGCCGTTCGGCGGCGGCGCACACATGCTCGCCAACCCGATCAGCGAGGATATGAAGGTCATGCGCCCCTCGCTGCTGCCCGGCCTCGCCGCAGCAGCGCGTCGCAACCTCGACCGCGGCGCCAGCAGCATCCGCCTGTTTGAAGTCGGCCGTCGCTATCTCGCCGAGGGCGAGAAGCGCACCGCGACCCTGTTGCTGGTCGGCGAAAAGCGGCCGCGCGGCTGGATGCGGGGCAAGGCCGAAGCCTTCACCGCCTATGACGCCAAGGACGAGGCCATCGCGTTGCTTGACGCCGCAGGTGCCCCGACCGCCAACCTTACGCTGTTCGCGGGCGCTGGCGATGACTGGCATCCCGGGCGTAGCGCCGCACTGGGTCTTGGTCCCAAGAAGATCCTCGCCCGTTTCGGCGAGCTTCACCCGGCGCTAGCCGTCGAACTCGACCTGCCGAGCCAGCCGGTGGCTGCCGAACTCTATCTCGACGCAATCCCCGAGCCGCGCTCGAATGATCGTGCGCGAGTAGCCTATTCGCCACCAGCCCTGATGGCGGTGAAGCGCGACTTCGCCTTCATCGTGCCCGACGAGCTGAGCGCCAATCAGCTGGAGCGCGCAGTCGCCGGGGCCGACAAGAAACACATCGTCGACACGCACATCTTCGACCGGTTCGAAGGCAAGGATGGCCTGAGCCTGGCGATCGAGGTCACGCTGCAGCCGGGCGAGAAGAGCTTTACCGAGGAAGAGCTGGGCGCGATCTCGCAGAAGATCATGGCGGCAGCGGAAGCGAAGGGCGCGAGCCTGCGCGCGTAGCCCCCACGGAAATGTCGCGAGCCTGCGCGCCTAGGTCTCCCGGGCGTAGACGTTGATCGCCTCGTGCACTTCGCGCTCGATCTCCTCCCGGCTAAGCCCCGGGGGGAGCGTGTCGCCGACCTTGAAGCGGATCGTGCCGGCCTTCTTCACGAAGCCCTTGGGCCAGACATACGCGCTGTCATGCGCGATTGGCACGACGGGCATTTTGAGCATGCGATAAAGGCCGATGAAGCCCGACCGTAGCCGCGGCGTCGCACCTTTTGGGACGCGCGTTCCCTCCGGAAAGATCACGATCGGGCGGCCCGCCGCCTGCGCCTTGCGCGCGCGCTTCATCATGTCCCGCAGCGCGCTCGCGCCCGCCTTTCGGTCGACACCAATCACGCCGTAGATGCGGGTCACCCAGCCCCAGAAGGGCAGGTCGACCAGTTCCTTTTTCATCACCACGATCGGCGTCTTGGCGAAGCGCAGCGTGTCGACCGCCTCGACCATCGCATGATGCTTCACAGCGACGAGGAACGAGCCTTCGGGCACCTCGCCATCCCATTCGAAGCGGATGCGCAGCACGTTGTGGACCAGCCAATAGTGAAACAGCGACCAGCCGTGGACGATCGAGCGCAGCGGTGCCCGACCGAACGGCGCGACCAGCAGAGCCATCACGCAATAGAGGAAAGTGCCCGGGTAGAAGATCAGCGCGAAAAGGAACGAACGGACGAAGTTCACAGCCCGACCCACAATCCGACGCGGCGCAGGACATATTTGTTATATTCCGCGAACAGGGTACCGAAGCCCGGCTCGGTCGGAACCGCGTCATAGACGATGTGCATGCCCTCGGGCAGCGCGCGGCGGAATTCGAAGGCGGCACGGCGCATGTGCCAGTCGCTCGTCACCAGCGTGACGTCGCGATCATAGCCATTGCGCGCCAGCCAGTCGCGCGCCTCGATCGCATTGGTCTTGGTATCGACCGATTGCGATCCCAGCTCGACGCAGCAGGCGAACTGGGCCGCGCTGACGTCGAGTTCGGCAACGAGATCCTGCTTGCGCACCACGGGATCGACGCCGGCGATGAAGAGGCGTTCTGCGCTGCCTTCCTCGAGACGGTCGATGGCCTGCTCGATCCGCCCGCTGGCGCCGGTCAGCACGACGATGGCGGCAGTCTCTCGCGAATCCTCGGGTGCCGGGTCGCCGAGGTTGACGGCGAACAGCGCGAAGCCGGCGAAATAGAGGCCGACAATCAAGGCGAAAAGGCGCAGGATCATGGTTCGCGACGCAAATCGCCAAGGATGGTCCGTCTTGCAACCCCAAATGCGAGGCCGGCCGCGACGAGCGGCAGCAAGCACAGGATGAGGATGTCGACCGGCCCGATCAGCGCATTGCCGCCGAGCAGGAAGTCGACCCCTGCACCGCCCTGCAGGCCAAGCAGCAGGATCAGCAGTCCACCAAGTAGGAAGCCGAGGATACCGCCGGCCAAGGCATCGCGCGCGATCCGCCCCTCGAAATTGCGCGCCACTTGCGTATCGGTCGCCCCCATGCCGTGAAGGATAGCGATGGTCGATCGGTTGGCGGCCAGTGCGGCTCGCGTCGCGAGGATCACGACGGAGACCGCCGCCAATGCCGCCGCGATCACCAGCCCCAGCCCGGTCAGCGCAGTCGCGCGCAGGGCATCGAGCATGGGCGACAGAATCGCCTGTTGGGCCGAAAGCCGCGCATCGGGAGCGGCGTCCGTAATAACCGCAGCGATTGCGTCGCGATCGGCGTCAGGCGCGAGATCGATCTCGACCAATCCCGGCAAGGGTAGGCCGGAATCTTCTAGGGCCGGACCCAGCCATTGCTCGAGCGTTGCCTCGATCTCTTCGGCGGGTACGGCCACGGCGCGCGCGACGCCAGGTTGCTCGGCTGCCAATTGCGCCACCTGGTCGCTTGTCTCTGCGCCGTCAGGCAATTGCACGATGAGCCGCGCGCCGCTGGCGTCGTCGAGCATCCGGCTGCCATTGAAGAGCGCCAGGCCCGCAGCAGCGGACACCGTCATGACGAACAGCATGATCGCGAGCAGCCAGAAAGTGGCGCCGAGCCCGCGTCCGCCGGGAAGAAGGTTGCGCTTGGCCATCAGGCACCTCCCCGATGCGGCGGGTTCTTGAGCGCTCCCGTCGGGTCCTTCACGCTGCCCGCCTCCAGTCGGATCATCGCCGCGCCGGGCGTTTCCTTGATGAGCGACAAATCATGCGTCGCAATGACCACCGTCGTCCCGAGGCGATTCAGGCCGCTGAACAGATGCAGCAGGCGCTTGGCCATGTCGGCGTCGACATTGCCCGTCGGCTCGTCGGCGATGAGCAGGTCCGGCTTGGCGATGACGGCGCGGGCGATGGCGACGCGCTGCTGCTCACCACCCGAGAGGGTCGGCGGCCGGGCATTGGCGCGATCCGCCAGACCGACCCAGTCGAGCATTTCGCTCACCGGTTCGTCAATCGCCGCGCCATCATGGCCGGCAATGCGCAGCGGCAGCGCGACATTGTCATAGGCCGAGAGGTCCGGAATCAGGCGGAAGTCCTGGTAGACGATGCCGATTCGCCGCCGGAGCGCTGGCAGAGCGCTACGAGGAAGCGAAAGGATGTCCTCGCCAAACAGGCCGATCCGTCCGCGCGTGGGCTTCTGGGCAAGATAGAGCAGCTTCAACAGGCTGGTCTTGCCCGCACCTGAAGGCCCGGTGAGGTAATAGAAGCCGCCCTCGGCAAGCCGGAAATCCAGGTCGTGCAGGATTTCCGCCCCGGTGCCGTAGCGCAAACCGACACGGTCGAAGCTGGCAATCATCGCCTCGTCGTCCCCCTCACGTCGCTCGTCCCCGGATTTCCGCAAAACCTTGCCATTGCGTTCATGTTGCGGTTTATGCCGGGAATGTCGAGTGATAGCAGCATGATCCTGACCTGCCCGTCTTGCGAGACCCGCTATAACGTCGCGGCCGGTGCGATCCCCGAAGAGGGACGCATGGTGCGCTGTGCCGCCTGCGGCAACAAGTGGCACGCAATTGCGGAAGAAGCTCCAGCAGAAGACCCAGTCGAGGAACCGACACCGGAAGCGCCGGAAGCGCCCGGGACCCAAGAAGCGTCGATCGCGCCGCCCGTGGCCCCTGCCGAACCCGAGGCGCCAGTAGAGACCGAGGAGCCTTCGCTCATCAACACGCCCGTCGACCCCGAGGTCGCCGAGGAGATCGAGGCGCAGGCCGAGACGCAGCCCGCCATGGTCGAAGAGGCCGAAGCGGTAGCCGCGCCGGAACCTGTCCCGGTCGAGGACGAGCCGCATCACGACATGGATTTCACCGGCTTCGAGGATGAAGAGGAAGAGGAAAGCGGTCCGCGCCGCTGGCCTTGGCTCCTGCTTGTCTTGGTCCTGATTGCCGGCGGTGCCGCAGCCTTCGCCTATCTCGCGCCGGTCGAATGGCGCCAGCAGCTCGGGCTGGTTGCTGCCGATGTCGAGGAAACGCCGCTGGAGATCGTGCTCACCCGCAACAACCGGTCGAGCCTGCCCAGCGGCAACGAATTGGTCACCGTCGGCGGTCGTGTCGTCAATCCGACCGAGCGCACCGAAAGCGTGCCGCCGATTCGCGCCGAATTGTTCGATGCCGAAGGGCAATTGCTCGACAGCTGGACGATCGCGCCGCCGGTCGAGGAGCTCGGCCCGGGCGAGAGTGCCAGCTTCAACAGCGCCAAGGACGAGGCGCCGGCCAATGCCGATGAGATCACGCTGACGCTCGGCGGGTAAAACACCCATTGCCAGCCTGAAAAGCCTTTGCTAGAGGGCGCGCCTTGCCAGGGGCGACCTATCGGGTTGCCTGTGCTGAACCGGGTGCGGTCGTGGCGGAACTGGTAGACGCGCAACGTTGAGGTCGTTGTGGCCGAAAGGCCGTGGAAGTTCGAGTCTTCTCGACCGCACCATTTTCCTGACAGATTGGCGATATGGTAAACGGCCCCGTGCCGCCCTATATTCGCGTCATGGCAAACAAGAATCTCACCGACGCCGAGTGGAAGCAGAAGCTTTCGCCCGAGGAATATCGCATCCTGCGCGAAGCCGGGACCGAGCCGCCTTTTTCGGGCGACCTCAACGGCGAGAAGCGGCAGGGCGAATATCGCTGTGCCGGGTGCGGCGAGATCTTGTTCACCTCCTCGGCCAAATATGACAGCGGGTCCGGCTGGCCCAGCTTCACCCAGCCCGCCGTCGACGACACCGTCTCCGAACATGCCGACAACAGTCATGGCATGCAGCGCGTGGAAATCCGCTGTTCAGCTTGCGAAGGGCATCTTGGCCATGTCTTTCCCGACGGGCCCGGACCCAGCGGCCTGCGCTATTGCGTCAACTCCGCCAGCCTCGACTTCAAGGCTGACGAGGAAGAGTAGGCGCTTGCGCGCACCCTGATAGGGTTCTAGTCCAACCGGGACTTTTCGTTAGGTGTCCATGGCCATTCCCGTAAAGAAAATCGCGATCGGTGTCGTCAAATGGGGCGCAGTGCTCGCACTCATTGGCGCCATCGTGCTGGGGATCGCGGTCTACAGCGCCTACCAGTCGCTGCCTTCATTCGAAGAACTCAAGACGCGCAGCGACCTTGAACAGACGATCCGCGTGCGCGCCGCCGATGAGAGCATCATCGTCGAAATGGGCCCGAGCTTCGGGCGCTGGCTGAGCCAGGACGAAATTCCCGAAACGATGACCGAGGCGATGGTCGCGGTCGAGGATCGCCGCTTTCGCTCGCATTTCGGGGTCGACCCGCTCGGCATCGCGCGCGGTATCTATGTCTCGATGCGCGACGGTACGCGGGTGCGCGCCGTCTCGACCATCAGCCAGCAGCTGGCCCGCAATATCTTCCTGACGCCCGAACGCGAATTGGGCCGCAAGGCGCGCGAAGCCGTCATCGCCATGGCGCTCGAGCAGAAGTTCACCAAGGACCAGATCCTCGAACTCTATCTGAACCGCGTCTATTTCGGCGGCGGCGCCTACGGCATCGATGCCGCCAGCAACACCTTCTTCGGTCATGATGCGACGACCCTGTCGCTGGGCGAAGCCGCAATCATCGCCGGCTTGGTGAAGGCCCCGTCGCGCTATTCGCCGACCGCCGATGTCGAGGCTGCACGCGGCCGCGCCGGCGTCGTCCTCGATCTCATGGTCCGCCACGGCTATCTCAGCGAGCAGGAAGCAGCCAATGTCGATCCTGCCGATATCGACCTGCAGCGTCGCGGCAACGAGAATAGCGCGCGCTACTTCGTCGACTGGGCGCTGCCCCAGCTCGACACGCTGATCGGCGACACCAACGAAGCCATCGACGTCTACACGACGCTCGACCCCGACATGCAGGATGCCGCCAGCGCGGCGATCAACGCCCACGCGCCTGCCGGTGCGCAGGGCGCGATGGTCGCCATCGACCGCGATGGCGCCGTGCGCGCGATGGTTGGCGGCAAGGATTATGTGGAATCGATCTACAATCGCGCCACCGTCGCGCGCCGCCAGCCGGGTTCCGCCTTCAAGCTGTTCGTCTATCTCGTCGCGCTCGAGAACGGGCTCAGCCCCGAAGACGTCGTCGTCGACCAACAGGTCACCATCGACGGCTGGACCCCGCGCAACTCCAACCGCGCTTTCCTGGGTCCGATCACCGTGCGCGAGGCCTTTGCCCGCTCGGTCAACACGATCAGCGCGCAGATCGGCGAAGAGATGGGCTTCTCCACCATCGCCGCCATGGCTGCGCGCTTCGGCATTTCGGATCGCATGGACGCCTATCCCTCGATGGTGCTGGGCTCAAACGAAGTGCGCCTGATCGACATGACCCGCGCCTATGCCGCTGTCTCGCGCGGCGGCGTTTCGGTCCCGCCTTATGCGATCACCCGCGTCGTAACTGCGGAAGGGCGCCTGCTCTACAGCCACCAGCCGGCCGCGCCGCGCGTCCTCGTTGCACCTTGGGTCGCCGGCAACATGACTGACCTGCTCCAGACCGCCGTCCTCTCGGGCACCGGCCGCGCGGCGCAGATCGGGCGTCCCGTCGCCGGCAAGACCGGCACCACCAACTCCAACCGCGACGGCTATTTCGTCGGCTTCTCCAGCGGCCTCACGGCGGGCGTTTGGATGGGGAATGACGATAATAGCCGCGTGCGCGGACTGCAGGGCGGCACCGCGCCGGCGCGTGCCTTTGCCGATTTCATGCGGGTCGCCGTAGTCGACCGACCGGTCGAACCGTTCGACATTCCTGCGTCGGAGCCCGACTGGCTGCTCGAGGATGACGAACTATGGCTAGACATCGATCCGATCCTCGACCCCTATGGCGAGCCGGTCGGCGAGGGCTTCGAGCCGCTCGATCCGCTGGAAGACGGGCTGGGCGACGGGCGTGAAGATGATATTCCGGTCGACCAGAGCTGGCTCGACCAGGTGCTCCAGCGCCAGCGCGAACAGCGCGAGGCCGATGAGCGCCAGCAACAGGCGCCGCCGCAACCGCGCCAGCCGACCGAACCGGTGCGCGATGGTCCCGGCGCAATTCAGGTGCAGCCGATCCGTCCCGCACCCGCCCCGCCGGCCGGGGGCGCCCCATCAACTACCGATCAGCTGTAGCTCAGGGCCAAGCCGTTTGAGGTCGGCCTTGGCGGCGCGGATATCTCCATCGAAAATTTCGGCCTCGAGCCGCTTGAAGGCCGGGCCGTGGTCCATATGCACCCGGTGCGCGACTTCATGGGCCGCGACGTAGCGCCGCACTGCCGGCGGCGCGCAGGCAAGCCGCCAGTTGAACCGGATCGTCCCATCGCTCGAACAACTGCCCCATCGCGTCCGCGCATTGCCGACCGCCACCTTGCCTACGGCAACCCCGGCCCGCTCGGCAAAGAAGGCCACATCATCGGACAATAAGTCGCGCGCGCCCTCGGCGAGCCATTTGGCATAGCGCCGCGGCGCTGTTTCGACCGGCCCTCCCGTAACAAGAAGATTATCTCGACGCTCGACGCGCCTAGTGGCGTTTGCATCGTGCACCAGCTGGAGCGTCTCGCCATCGAAGTCGACATTGCTGCCCGGCAAAAGCCGCGAGCGTTCGGGACATGCAGCACGCTGTTTCGCGATCCAGGCCGTCTCGCCGCCGGCCCATTTGAGCGCGGCCCTGATACTGCCGCGTTTGGGTACGGTGAGGCGCAGGCGATCCTTCGCTGCGTCATAGCGCAACGAAAAACGCCGCGACCGCGCATGGCGGCGCACGTCGACCGCGATGGGCGGCTCGACCGTGTCGATCCGATGTTCAGAGCTCACGGTCGATAAGGTGGTGGGTAATGTCGCCGGCCTCGTCCTCGCTGATCGTCCAGCCGCGGATCGATTGCCCTGCCGCATGCACGCTCTCGCGATCGCCGCTGATGAGGTAATGCCAATCGAAAAGCGTCTTGCCCTCGGCGCGCAGGCGGTAGGCGCAGGTAGAGGGCAACCATCGCACCTCATCGACATTGCCTTGGGCCAGTTGGAGGCAGTCTGGCACCTGGAGCTTGCGATGCGCATAGTCGGTGCAACGCGCCGTTTCGAGGTCGAGCAGGCGGCAGGCGACGTTGGTCGCGTAGTAAGCCCCCGTATCGGCATCCTCGGCCTTGTGCAGGCAACACCGCCCGCAGCCATCGCAGAGCGCCTCCCATTCGGCCGCATCGAGGCTCGCCAAGGGCTTTTCCCAGAACGGTTTTTTGCTATTCATGTCGCAACAGCAATGCGCGGCAAGGCCGCGACCGACAAGATGGAATTTCCGACATGATGCGTATCGCCACCCTTTTTGCTGCCCTGATCGGCCTTTTGCTGACGGCTGAGCCCGCGGCGGCACAGAAAAGCGAAGGCGAGGATTTCCTGCGCGCCATCCGCGCTGCCGATGCATCCAAGGTGGTGCCGATGATGGACAGCGCGAACGGGCCGTTCCTCGTCAATTATCGCGGGTCGAGCGGGGAAACGGCGCTCATCATCCTCGTGCGGGACAAGCGCCCGCTCTGGGTCCGCACCCTCCTCAGCAAGGGCGCAAATCCCAACACCAAGGACGCAGATGGCATGGCGCCGATCCACTACGCCACGGAGTTGCAAAGCTTCGAGATGATCGAGACTTTGCTGGTGGGCGGCGCCGATCCCAATATCGGCAACCGGTTCAACGAAACTGCCCTCATGACCGCCGTACGCTTGCGCAACGCACGGATCGTGAAGCTCCTTCTCGACAATGGGGCCAATCCCGACATTACCGACAGCTCCGCCGGCCTCAGCGCGCGCGACTATGCGCGGCGCGAAACCCGCAATCCCGAATTGCTGCGATTGATCGAAGAAGCCGGAAAGCCGCGCGACCAGCTGCAGTTCGGCCCGGTCCTGCGCTAGTAGTGATCGCCGAGGCTTGGGTCGAGTTCGGCCGCCAGCCGCATCGCCGCGCGCCGGGCAAAGCGTGCGCTCTCCGCCTTTCGCCGTGCCGGTGACAGCGGATCCTCCTTGGCCTCGCGCACCATCGCCGCATCATAGCGATCCGCCACAAGCAGCCCGGCCAATCCCGGGAGATACGCCTCCCCGTCGCAAATCGATGCGAGGTCGGGCGTCACCGCCCAATAGAATCGATCGCAATAGTCGAGATAGTCGCGCCATTTGCCGTCGCCGGTGAGGTCGGCCTTGGCCACCTTGATCTCGGCAATGACGATCCGACCCTTTGGATCGATGCCCATCAGGTCCGCGCGCCGCCCGTTTGGCAAGGGGACTTCGCAGATCATGTAGAGCTTTTGACGCGCAAACAGGCGCGTGGCTCCACGCGCGACATCGAGCGCAACGGCCGGCGAATCGTCGAGGCAGGTCATACCCTGACGCTAGAACAAAAGGGGACCTTTGCCGAGTCCCCGTCTGCGCAACCGTCTTACTGGTAGAAGATGTGATTGCCGATCGAACCCATGCGCTTCAGGCGCCAACGCGGGTTGACGTAATTGGCATGGAAAAAGAGCGCGCCGTCCATCCGGGTCGAGTGATGTTCGCCATCGACGATGCGCGCAATGGCCACGGCGTTCTTCCAGGCGCGGGTGCCGCGACGCGGCTCAGGGATGCGGCCAGCTTGCACGAAGCTGAACTGGCGGCGCTGCTTGATGACGCTGCAATAGCTGTCGGGGAAACGGCTGGATTCGGCGCGGTTGCGGATGACTTCGCCGACAGCCAGCTGGCCGTGAAGCGGTTCGCCGCGGGTTTCGAAATAGATGGCGCGCGCGAGGCAATCCATCTCGTTGTCGCGCGGCTGCGTGCCCGCGAAATGGTCGACCAGGTCGCCCAAATCTTCGGGCAGGACCGGCTCGGGCTCGACCTCGATTTCCGCAAGCATGATTTCGGGTTCGGGCTCCGGAAGGACGGCGACGACTTCGCCGGTGACCGGATCCACGGTGTCGAGCAGGGCCTCGGTCGCGGGCATCGCGACGGAAGGAAGACCTGCAACGGGGAAAGACGTGCTGGCCGCGGTTGCGGTCAGGGTCGTTCCATTGGCATCGCGCGCCGGCGCGACCGAACTGGTGATTGTCACTGCGGTCGCAAAGGCTGCAACGGCGATGCTCTTTTTCATCAACGATCCGTCATCATGCGGTCGGTTTCCGGTGCCGGTCTGGGTTCGGCATTACGCTTGCCGAACGAATACGAAATGCCGGTCGGGCCCCTTCCGTCTGCGTGATGGTTCCGATGTCCCGGACCACCCTCCGCTCTTTCTCCCGCGCCCCTTCTAACCCAAAATGCTAAGAATCAAGAAATTTCGATCGTTTCAGCGACGAATCGTTCTGCATCAGCGACATCCAGTTCGATTTGCCATTGGTCGGGGTCGCGCTGACGTCGTTTCGCGAGAAATTCCCTGATTTCTGGGCTTTCTGGACCATTGCTTGGGCCGGTCCGAGTCCATCGATACTGTCCGTCCATATCGAGAAGGCGCTCGAAAATGGCGAAAAAGTCACTCTTCTGGAGAATTATCAGGAGCAGGCTGCCGCGATCTTCGTCGCCCTTGGCGAGCACCGTCGCGAAACCGCCGTCGCTATTGACCCGGCGCACCAATGCGCTGGCTTCGACCCCGGCGGGAAGACGCCCGATCATGAGGCGGTCGAATAGCCTTCAAGCCCGGTGAGGGCGATGCGCGAGCGCATGAAGGTGCCGGTCCCGCGCGCCGTTTCTTCGCCGTCGGAATCGATAATGCGGGCATCGGCCACTAGCACGCGGCGCTTGCCACTGACCCAGCGCCCTTCGGCGATATAGGAACCGATTTGCATCGGGCGGGTGAAGAGCAGGTTGAAGCTGGTGGTCAGGAGGAAGCGGTCGCTGACCAGGCTGTTCGCAGCATAAAAGGCCGCATCGTCGAGCATCTTGAAATAGACCGTGCCGTGGGCAGCCCCGGCGGCATGGTAATGGTGCGGCTCGAGCTCGAAGCGAATACGCGAAATGCCCGCTTCGGGCAGTTCGAGCTGGCTGTTGAAGCGGCCATTGATCGGCGCGGCGGCGTATAGCCCTTCCAGCCCGCGCAGATGCGCTTTGGCGCCGCTTGGTGCGTCAGGCTGCGGTGCGTTCATCGCACTGGGCCAGGACGGCGGCGACGGCGTCGCGATCACGCGCGCCGCGAAGGCGCTCGACCGTAGCGACATCGCGGACGGCGCGGCTGACGGCGGCCAGCGCGCGCAGATGGTCGGCACCGCGATCGGGCGGCGACAGAAGGAGGAAGAGCAAGTCGACGGGCATTTTGTCGATGGCGCGATAGTCGACCGGGGAATCGAGGCGCACGACCATGCCGTAAATGCCGTCGAGGCCGTCGATCTTGCCATGCGGAATGGCGATCCCGCCGCCAAAGCCGGTCGAGCCCAGTCGTTCACGCTCGACAATCGCGTCGACGATGCGCGCAGGCTCGATGCCCAGCTTCAGCCCGGCAATCTGTCCCATCTGCTGGAGAAGCGCCCGCTTGTCCTTCGCGGCCACATCCAATCGTATCGACGAGACGTCGATGAAATCACTCAAATTCATAATCGATTCTTTTTCCTGCCCCCGTGGTGGGCGGGGCATGTCAAACCTCGTTTCGAGGCCCCAATAAACACAAATCGTTGATTTGTCAGCCTTGGCTCGGTTCGACCCATCCGATGGTGCCGTCTTCACGCCGATACACCATGTTTAATGCGCCGCTGCCGCCATTCTTGAAGAGCAGCGCATTGGTGTTTCGAAGGTCGAGCATCATCACCGCATCGCCAACGCTCGCCGTTGGAATATCGACATGCGTTTCGGCAACGATGGCCGGGCTGTCGGACGTCGGCGTGTCCTCGTCGTTCGACGATTCGATCACACGATAGCCGGCATCGGCGGGGATTTCGGGCATCGGCTCACTGCGTCGTTCGCGCAGGCGCTCGGCATAGCGTTTCAACTGGCGCTCGACCTTGTCGGCGGCGCCGTCGAAAGCGATGTGCGCATCCCCGGCACGGTTCGAGGCCTTGAGGACATGGCCATTGGATACCGGGGCAACGATGTCGCACGTAAACTGATCATGCGGCGCGCGACCAAACGTGACATTGGCCCCGATAGCGCGGGAGAAATATTTCTCCGTCATCGCATTAAGGCGCTCGCTGACATGATGGCGAAGGGCGTCTCCGGTATCGACCTGGTGACCTGCGACACGGACTTCCATGTCTTTCTCCTTCTGTTGTGTTCGCGTTCGACCCGTCACGGGCCCTTATCCCCTAGTTGGGATTGGCGTGACGATTCCACAAGGCATCGCTGAACGAGGCTATAAAGTTCCGATGCCGTTCCAATTCTTCTTCACTCGGCGCGTGCGGACGCGGTTCGCGAAAGGGTCGGTCCGGCCGTTCCGTTGCCGCTTGCCCAGCCGCGGATAGTTCAGGCTCTGCCGCGCTTTCGACCGCGTCGAGCGACAGGCCAATCTGCCGGCCCCCGGTCAGTTCGATATAGACCTGGGTGAGCAATTCGGCATCGAGCAAGGCGCCATGCTTGACGCGTGCGGAGCGATCGACGCCATAGCGGCTGCACAGGGCATCGAGGCTGTGCTTGGCACCGGGATGCTTGGCGCGCGCCAGCTGCAACGTATCCTGCATGCGATCGAGCGAAACCGGTTCGCGCCCGCACATTTTCAACTCGGCATTCAAGAAGCCGAAGTCGAACATGGCATTGTGCGCGACCAGGGTCGCATCGCCCAGAAACTCCATCAGCTCGTCGGCCTTGTCACCGAAGAGCGGCTTGTCCGACAGGAAGGTGTCCGACAGGCCGTGCACCGCCTCGGCTTCCGAAGGCATGGGACGCTGCGGATTGAAATAGCAGTGGAAGGTCCGCCCGGTCTCGACGCGGCGGACCATCTCGATGCAACCGATCTCGACCATTCGGTCGCCACCCTCGGGCGAAAGGCCCGTGGTTTCGGTGTCGAAAATGATTTCACGCATGGGGACTTTATGACTCTGCGGCGAGCCCGAGGCAAGACAGGATCCGGTCCACTTGGGCGCGGGTTTCATCGAGGCTGCCATTGGTATCGACGACGAAATCGGCGCGCTCGCGCTTCTCCGCATCGGGCATTTGCCGCTCGAGAATGGAAGCGAACTTCGCCTCGGTCATGCCCTCTCGCGCGAGCACCCGCTCGCGCTGCGTGTCGGCATCGGCGGACACGACGATGACATGGTCGAAATTCTCTTCGCCATGGGTTTCGAACAGCAAGGGGATGTCGAACAGTAATGCCGGCGCATCGCCATTGGCCAGGATGAAGCGGGTGCGCTCATGATGGACCGCCGGATGGACGATACCTTCCAATCGGGCCAACGCATCGCGGTCGCCCAGCACCATCGCGGACAGCGCGTCGCGGTCGACGGCATCATTGTTGGTCGATCCGGGAAAGGCCTTTTCGATCTCGGCGACCAGCCGCCCGCCCGGCCCCTGCATCTCGCGCACCGACGCATCGGCATCGAAGACGGGAATGCCGGCGTCGGCGAACATTTTCGCGACGGTCGACTTGCCCATGCCGATCGAGCCGGTGATGGCGAGCGTCTTCATGCCCGTAATCTAGCAAAAAGTTCGTCGTCGCGCTCTCTTTTTGGCGGGGCGTCGAAAAAGGCCTCGAAACTGACCGCCGCCTGCTCGACCAACATGTCGATCCCGTCCTTGATCTCCAGCCCGCGCGCACGCGCCGATTTGACCAATTCAGTCTCCACCGGCGCAGTCACCATGTCGAAGACCCAACCATTCTCGTCGATCCCGGCAACATCGCAGCTAAGACAGCGATGGCCGACCATGCCGAGCGGGGTGGCGTTGATGACGCCGTCGGCCTGGGGCGCATCGGCCATGGTCCGCGGCTCCCGCGACAGGCCGAATTCCACCGCCAGCTTGATCGCTTTCTGACGATCGCGCGCATGGATGGTGATGGCGTGCAGGCCGACTGTCCGCGCAGCGACCAGGACGGCGCGCGCCGCACCGCCGGTACCGTAAAGCGCGACATGGGTCATGGCGCGCCCAGCCTCGTGCAGTGCCTTCAGCACCATGACGATGGCACCGACATCGCTATTGCCCGCCGCGAGCCCGCCTTCGTGCGGGATGAGCATGTTGGCCGCACTGGCCGCGATGGCGAGATCGCTTTTCACATCGGCCTGTTCGAGCGCCTCGAACTTGATCGGCATGGTGACGTTGCAGCCTCGCCAGTCCGCATCGGCACGGCGTTTTTCCAGATAGGCTTCAACTTCTCCTTCGCCGACACGGGTGCGGCGATAGTCGGCCTCCATGCCCGCAACCTCGAACCAGTGCTTGTGAATGATCGGCGACTTGGAATGCTCGATCGGATCTCCGATAACCTCGGCGTAGATCATGCAAGCATCTCCCCGCGGGCCCGGAGCGCGCCCAGCAGCGGCAGCAAGGGCAATCCGAGGATGGTGAAATAATTGCCGTCGATCCGGTCGAACAAGGTGACCCCCGGCCCTTCCATGCGGAACACCCCGACGCAGTAGGACACTTCTGGCCAGTCGGCATCGAGATAGGCAGCGATAAATTCATCGCTCAGGTCGCGCACGACCAGACGTGCGGTATCGGCATGATCCCAGTCGATTCCACCATCACGCGCCAATGCGACGGCGCTGGTCAGCTGCATCACCTTGCCCGAAAAGTAGCGCAGATGCGCTGCCGCCTCGTCGCGATCGCCAGGCTTGCTGAACAATTTTCCGCCGACCTCGAGGACGCTGTCGCTCCCGATGACCCACTTGGCATCGCCTTCGGTGCTGGACGACAGCGCCTTTGCGCGCGCCAGTTCGAGGGCAAGCTCGGCGGCGCTGCCCTCATGCCTTGCCTTGACCGCATCTTCGTCGACATCGGGCGACGCCGTGCCATAGTCGAGCCCGGCCTGGTCGAGCATCGCCCGCCGGATGGGGCTCGTGGAAGCCAGCAAAAGCGCCATTTTCATAACCCTGTGGAAAAGTCTGTGGCTGGGCCTAGCGCGAATCCGGGGATGACGAAAGTCGCGGCATCCATGCCCGATTCACCTCCGCCCATTCGCATTTTCGTGCACAGGTCGGTCCGCCGCACTCGAATCCTGTGGATAATGGGAATCCGATAGAGCGAATCGTTGAGTCCATTGAGTCAAGGAATAGCCGTTGCTGTTGGCAAAGGCGGGACTTGGCCTTAAGTCTCGTTGCCAAGCCTCCAATACCAACCCCTATCCTTTTCAATATATATAATAAGATAGAAGAGAGAGAGGGTGACGACCCTGCCTACCCCCCGATTGCTCAGCGTGCTCAAGGGTGAGCGCCACGATCCCCCGCCAAGCTGGATGATGCGCCAAGCCGGTCGCTACCTTCCTGAATATCGCGAGCTGCGTGCCGAGAAGGGTGGGTTCCTCGATCTCGTCTACGACACCGACGCCGCGGCCGAAGTGACGTTGCAGCCGCTGCGCCGCTTTCCCTTCGATGCGGCCATCCTCTTCTCCGACATCCTCATCGTCCCGTTCGCGCTCGGTCAGGATCTGAAATTCGTCGCCGGCGAAGGCCCACGCCTGTCGCCGACGCTCGATACCAACAAGCTCGAGGATCTGACGCGCCATCCCGAACGGCTGGAGCCGATCTACGAGACGGTCGCCAAGGTCCGTGCCGGCCTTGACGAGAAGCAGACCCTGCTCGGCTTTGCGGGCAGTCCCTGGACGGTCGCCACCTATATGGTCGCGGGCCAGGGATCGAAGGACCAGGCACCGGCGCGCAAGATGGCCTATGCCGAACCCGAACGCTTCGCCGCGCTGATCGAGGCGATCGCCGACATGACCGTCGATTACCTGTCGGGCCAGGTGAAAGCGGGCGCCGATGCCGTACAATTGTTCGATAGCTGGTCGGGTAGCCTGTCGCCCGAACAATTCGACAAATGGGTCATCGAACCCAATGCCCGCATCGTCAAAGCCTTCAAGGCGATCCATCCGGACATCCCGGTGATCGGCTTTCCGAAAGGCGCGGGCGAGAAACTGCCGCGATATGCCGAACGGACCGGCGTCGATGCGGTCGGTGTCGACGAGACGATCGATCCCGAATGGGCGCATGCCAACCTGCCCGCCGACCTGCCGGTCCAGGGCAATCTCGATCCGCTGCTGCTGATCAATGGCGGCGAAGCGCTCGATGCCGGCGTCGACCGCGTCATTGCCGCTTTCAAGGGGCGCCCGCACATTTTCAATCTCGGCCATGGCATCGACAAGACGACGCCGATCGCGCATGTCGAACGGATGATTTCACGGGTTCGGGGGAAGTAGGCCATGACGGAGATGATCGGCTGGCTCGGCGCTGCGGCCATCTGGGTGAAGGCGGCGCATGTCATTTTCATCATCTTCTGGATCGCCGGCCTGTTCATCGTGCCGCGCTATTTCGTGCATCACCACGAGACCACGCCCGGTTCGGCGGAGGATCGTGCCTGGATCGAACGCGAGAAGCTGGCGAAGAAGGTCATCCTGACCCCGGCCATGGTCATTAGCTGGCTGCTGGGGCTCAGCCTCGCCTTCAATGGCGGCTATTTCACCGAGGGCTGGTTCCACGCCAAATTCCTGCTCGTCATCCTGCTGACGGGCTATCAGGGCTGGGTCTCGTCGGTGGCCAAGAAGCTGGCGCGGGGCGACCGGCCCTATGAGGGCAAGGCGCTGCGCCTGCTCAACGAGGTGCCGGGCGTCTTCACGATCCTCATCGTCATCCTCGCGGTGGTTCGCCCCTTCTGATCCCTCGCCCTGCCGCAGCGGCATTGACTCAAGCGCAGGCCGCTCCTACCTCCCGGCTCAGTACCGGGCGGCCCATTCCTTTTTCTCGGCCCCCGACGTCGACGGTGCGACGCCTGCGTCCTGCAGCGCACCGGGTTTCCCAGACCAACGATCGATAGAGATTTTCCCATGATGCACCTCCAGGAACTCAAACAAAAACCGCCCGCCGAACTGGTCGCGATGGCCGAAGAATTGGGCGTCGAAGGCGCCAGCACGCTGCGCAAACAGGATCTGATGTTCTCGATCCTCAAGGAGCATGCCGAAGAGGGCGAGCAGATCATGGGCATGGGCACGATCGAAGTGCTCAATGACGGTTTCGGCTTCCTGCGTAGTCCGGAAGCGAACTTCCTCGCCGGTCCTGACGATATCTACGTCGCGCCGGCGATCGTTAAGAAGATGGGCCTGCGCACCGGCGATACGGTCGAAGGCGAGATCCGCAGCCCCAAGGATGGCGAGCGCTATTTCGCGCTGACCAAGGTCACGCAGGTTAATTTCGACGATCCGCAGGCGGTGCGCCACCGCGTCAATTTCGACAATCTCACGCCGCTCTATCCGGACGAAAAGCTGACGCTCGACAGCGCCGATCCGACGGAGAAGGACAAGTCGGCGCGCGTCATCGACATCGTTGCGCCGCTCGGCAAGGGCCAGCGCGCGCTCATCGTCGCGCCGCCTCGGACCGGTAAGACCGTCCTCCTCCAGAATATCGCCAAGGCGATCACCGACAATCATCCGGAGGTCTTCCTCCTCGTGCTGCTCATCGACGAGCGCCCCGAGGAAGTCACCGACATGCAGCGCAGCGTGAAGGGCGAGGTTGTCTCCTCGACCTTCGATGAACCCGCCTCGCGCCACGTCCAAGTCGCTGAAATGGTTATCGAAAAGGCCAAGCGCTTGGTCGAGCACAAGAAGGATGTCGTCATCCTGCTGGACTCGATCACCCGTCTCGGCCGTGCCTACAACACCACGGTCCCGAGCTCGGGCAAGGTGCTGACGGGCGGTGTCGATGCCAATGCGCTGCAGCGGCCGAAGCGTTTCTTCGGTGCCGCGCGAAACATCGAGGAAGGCGGCTCGCTCTCGATCATCGCCACCGCGCTGATCGACACCGGCTCGAAGATGGACGAAGTCATTTTCGAGGAGTTCAAGGGCACGGGTAACAGCGAAATCGTCCTAGACCGCAAGGTGGCGGACAAGCGCATCTTCCCGGCGCTCGACGTGGGCAAGTCCGGCACCCGCAAGGAAGAGCTGCTGGTCGACCAGGCCACCCTGTCGAAGATGTGGGTGCTGCGCCGTATCCTTATGCAGATGGGCACGATCGATGCCATGCAGTTCCTGCTCGACAAGATGAAGGACGCCAAGTCCAACGAGGACTTCTTCGCCTCGATGAACCAATAGGCTGCTTGGGGGATTTAAGCTGCCATGACCGATCTGCTGCTATTCCTGGCCGCCGCGTCCGCGGAAGGCCTCTCGCTTGGCGGTCCCGCCGAAATCTGGGACGCCATCGTCAAGGATTTCTCGAACATCACCACGCCGAGCGCGATGAGTGCGTTCCTGCAGGTGTTAGCGATCGACCTCGTACTTGCGGGTGACAATGCGATTGTCGTCGGCGCACTGGCCGCAGGCCTGCCGCCCGACCAGCGCAAGAAAGTTATCATCATCGGCGTCCTTGCGGCGCTGGTGCTGCGCATCCTGTTCGCGCTAATCGTTGTCCAACTCCTTCAGATCGTTGGACTTATCTTCGCGGGCGGCCTGCTTCTCCTGTGGGTTTCCTGGAAGATGTATCGTGAGCTGCACCATATGGGCGAGAGCCCGGGCAGCCCCGAGATCGAAGGCGATGAGCATTCGGGCGTGAAGCCGGTCAAGAGCTTCTATGCGGCCGCCTGGGCGGTCGCCGTGGCCGACGTTTCGATGAGCCTCGACAATGTGCTCGCGGTTGCCGGTGCGGCCAAGGACCATCCGGGCATCCTGATCGTCGGCCTCATCCTCTCGGTCGCGCTGATGGGCGTCGCGGCGAACATCATCGCCAAATATATCGAGCGCTATAAGTGGATCGCCTATATCGGCCTCGCCGTGATCCTCTGGGTGGCCGGCAACATGATCTATGACGGGATCGTCGATCCGAATGTCGGGGTCGGCCAGCTCTTCGCCTGATGACTGAACGGATTGGCAGGCGCCCATGAGCAGCGACACGATCGTCGCGCTCTCCTCGGGCGCCCTGCCCTCCGCCATTGCGATTCTCCGCCTGAGCGGCCCGCACGCGGCCGCGGCGGTATCCCGACTGACCGACCTCCCCGAACCGCGCCTGGCCGCTTTTGCCATCTTGCGCGATCCCGATGACGGATCGACCCTGGATGAAGCCATGGTCTTGCGCTTTGTCGCTCCAGCGAGCGCCACTGGCGAAGATGTCGTAGAGCTGCACGTTCATGGGAGCCGGGCCGTCGTCGACCGCTTGCTGACCCTTCTTACGCGCCACGACGATGTTCGATTGGCTGAGCCAGGCGAATTCACCCGCCGTGCCTTGTCGAACGGCAAGATGGACCTGATCGGCGCGGAAGCCCTTTCCGACCTCTTGGCGGCCGAAACCGAGCCACAGCGCCGCGTCGCTTTGGGGCAGATGCGTGGCGGTCTCAGCGCCGCCCTCGCCACATTCCGCGAGGATCTCGCAAACGCCAGTGCCGCAGCCGAAGCGGCGATCGATTATGTCGGTGATGATGAAGAAACGGACCGCGGTGAGGAACTGCGTGACGATATTGCGCGATTGCGCGCAAGGATCGATGAATTGCTCGAACTTCCCGATCGTCGCCTGCTGCAAGACGGAATCCGGACTGTTCTGGCGGGTCCCGTCAATGCAGGCAAGTCAAGTCTTTTCAATAACTTAGTGGGTTTTTCGCGCGCTATTACGAGCGAGGAAGAAGGCACGACGCGCGACACCATCGAAGTGCCGATCCGGCTCCGCGATACCGCCTTCTTATTGGTTGATACGGCCGGGCAGCGCTCCGGCGCAGGCGCGATCGAACAGGAAGGGATTGAACGAAGCGCTAAGGAGGTCGCGCAAGCAGACCTGCTTTTGTGGTTGGGCGATCCAGAGAAAAAACCTGCGGGCGAAAATGTCATCTTGGTCGATGCGAAGAGCGATATCGGAGGACATGGCCAAGGCATCTCCGTGTCAGCGCGGACGGGTGACGGGATCGAAAACCTGATTGATGCCATGATTGCGAAGGCAAGCACGATGCTTCCACCTCCAGATGGGATGGTTGTGAACCAGCGCCAGCGTCAGCTTCTGAACGAGATTTCAGGCGTGATGGTCCCTGTCGACGATCCCGTTATTGCAGCGGAATCGCTGCGATGCGCGCTTGGGTTGCTAGACAGGTTGACGGGCGTGTCGACACTCGATGACGTGCTCGACCGCATTTTCGGCCGTTTCTGTCTCGGAAAGTGACGTTTCACGTGAAACGGTCTTGCGTGACCAATTCGCCTGTATCACATGCACTTCATGTTTGACGTTCTCATCCTAGGTGCCGGCCATGCAGGCGTAGAAGCCGCTCTCGCGGCCGCACGGCGTGGCGCGCGTACGGCACTCGTGAGCTTTTCTCGAGACAATATCGGTCAGATGTCCTGCAACCCCTCGATTGGTGGTGTGGGCAAAGGCCATCTCGTGCGCGAAGTCGACGTCTTAGAGGGTGTTCAGGGTTGGGCATCGGACCGCGCCGCAATCCATTATCGTCTGCTCAATCGAAGCAAGGGCGCCGCGGTGCACGGGCCTCGCGTACAGGCAGACCGCCGCTTATACCGCAAGGCAGTGAATGAACGCGTTGCGGCTTCCGACGTCGAGTTTATCGCCGGTGAAGTCACTGAACTTCGTCTTCAGGCTGACCGTGTCGCAGGCGTGGTCCTGGAAGATGGCTCGCGGCTCGACGCCCGCGCAGTGGTCGTTGCGACCGGTACTTTTCTCGGTGGCCGTATTTTTCGCGGCCTCGACACGCATGAAGCTGGTCGCATCGAGGAGCGCGCCGCGTCCGCGCTGGGGGTGCAGTTCAACGATCTCGGCCTTGTCGCAGGCCGCCTCAAGACCGGGACACCCCCCCGCCTAGACGGAAGGACGATCGATTGGGCCCGCTTGCAACCCCAACCGAGCGATCGCGCGCAGTGGCATATGTCGGTGCAGGATCGACGGCCGAGGCTACCCCAGCTCGCCTGTGCGATCACCCGGACGAACTCGCGCACCCACGAGGTGATTGCGCAGCACGCTGACAGGTCTCCGCTCTATTCCGGAGAAATTGACGGGCGGGGTCCGCGTTATTGCCCTTCGATCGAGGATAAGGTCCGGCGCTTTGCCGACCGCGACAGTCACCAGCTATTCCTGGAGCCGGAGGGGCTCGATACGCCGCTTGTATACCCGAACGGCATCTCGACCTCGCTTCCTGAGGACGCGCAGGTCGAGATGATGGCCACGATCGAAGGCCTCGAGAAATGTAAGATCGCCAAACCCGGCTATGCGGTCGAATATGCCTATTCCGATCCTCGCGAGCTTAATCAGGGGCTTGAGCATCGGCAGATTTCCGGGCTTTTCCTTGCCGGTCAGATCAATGGCACGACGGGCTATGAAGAGGCTTCCGCCTTGGGATTGGTCGCCGGACTGAACGCGGCCGCGGCTGCGCTCGACCTCGAGGACATCACTTTCGACCGACGCAACAGCTATATAGGCGTCCTGGTCGATGACCTGACCTTGCATGGTGTGAGCGAGCCATATCGCATGATGACGGCCCGCGCTGAGCGCCGGCTTTATCTGCGCGCCGACAATGCGATCGAGCGCCTATTCGATAAGGCAGAAGTGTCAGGTACTTCCGACGGGCACCGCGATAAGATGCAGGCGCATTTGAAAGATAAGGCGGAGATCATGGCGCGGCAGGACCAACCGGTCTCAGGCGAACTATTTGGGGTGGAGGGGATCGCAAAGCCCTTGCGCTATTGGTTGAGCCGTTCGGATACACGTGAAGCCGCAAGCTTGATGTTGGGCGATAGCGAAGCCGCTGCAGAGGTCGCGCACGATCTCTATTACGCACCCTATATCGAGCGCCAAGAGCGAGACTGGGCATCGGTTCAACAAGACCGCCAAGTCCGGATCCCCGAAGACTTCGCCTATGATAGTGTGCCGGGCCTGTCGACCGAGATGATCGAGCGACTCCATTCTTCACGGCCCGAGACGCTGGACCGCGCGTCCCGCGTTCCCGGGATTACGCCATCCGCCCTCACCTCGCTTCACTTCGCGCTGCGCAATGTTCGCTGATCGGCTCTCCGAGGCCGCCAAGAGGCCTGTTTCACGTGAAACATCCGAAAGGGTGGAGGATTTTGCTCGCTTGCTGGTCGAGGAGAACCAGCGGCAAAACCTTATTTCAAGGGCGAGTGAAGCAGATCTGCTTGATCGTCATATCCTGGATGGTGCCCAGCTCCTTCGATATGATGAACGCGAGGATGCGCGTTGGATCGACATCGGGACGGGTCCGGGTTTACCTGGACTGGTCATCGCCCTCCTGCACAAAGGACCGGTCGAATTGATAGAGCCTCGCCCCCTGCGAACCGCTTTCCTCGAGCGAATGGTCACGCAGTTCGAGCTCGGAGACCGAGTCGCGGTCCATCAGGGCAAGGCAGCTGCAGTCAACATGCCCGGCGACGTGATTACAGCACGTGCAGTCGCGTCCCTGACGAAATTCCTCGACCTTTCCCACCATCTATCCACAGAAAAAACGCGATGGGTGCTTCCGAAGGGACGAAAGGCGCTTGCCGAACTGGAAGAAGCGAAACGCTTCTGGCAAGCTGACTTCCGAGTGAAAAAGAGCCTGACCGACCCTGATGCGCGTATCATCATCGTCGAACGGCCAAAGCGGAAGGGGCGACGATGATCTCGATTGCGATAGCGAACCAGAAGGGCGGTGTCGGCAAGACCACGACCGCGATCAACCTGGCCACGGCGCTGGCGGCAATCGGGCGTAATGTCCTCCTGATCGACCTCGATCCGCAGGGGAATGCCAGCACCGGCCTCGGTGTATCGCCGTCCGAGCGTATTCACTCCAGCTACGATCTTCTGGTCAATGACGTCGCGGCCGAGACGGCAGCGCTGGAAACCAAGGTCCCACGCCTCGATCTCATCCCGGCAACCGTGGATCTGTCGGGCGCCGAAGTCGAGATGGTCGATCTCGAGGATCGTGCCCATCGCCTCGTCAACGCGCTCAATGGCGCTCGTGCAGGCCGTTGGGACATCTGCCTGATCGATTGCCCTCCTTCGCTCGGCCTTCTGACAGTGAATGCCTTGGTGGCCGCGAAACATCTGATCGTCCCGCTGCAGACCGAGTTTTTTGCGCTTGAAGGCCTATCGCAGCTGCTCAAGACTGTCGAACGCGTGTCTGCGAGCGCCAATCCCGACCTCTCGATCCTCGGCATTGCCCTCACCATGTACGATCGCCGCAACAAACTCTCTCAGCATGTCGCAGACGATGTCCGGGCGTGTCTTGGTGACAAGGTGCTCGACACGGTTGTCCCTCGCAACGTGCGTGTTTCCGAAGCCCCGAGTCACGGCCTGCCAGCCCTCGTTTACGACATGAAATGCCCAGGAAGCGCGGCTTATCTCAAGCTTGCCCGCGAGGTGATCGGCCGACTGCCCAATCTCGCACCGGCGGAGGCTGCCTGATGAAACGTCCCGTAGGTCTCGGTCGCGGCCTGTCCGCGTTGATCGAAGACGGCAAGCAGGCCGACAATGCTCGCGGTGGCGTGGCGACGCTGCCGATCGACAAGATATCGCCCAATCCCGACCAACCGCGTCGCCATTTCGATGAAGGTGCGCTTGAAGAATTGGCCCAATCGATTGCCGAGCGTGGCGTGCTGCAGCCGATCCTCGTTCGTAACCATGATGGTGGCTATCAGATCATTGCCGGCGAACGTCGGTGGCGTGCTGCGCAGCAGGCGCAACTCCATGAAATCCCAGCGATTATTCGCGACAGTGACGATGGCAATACGGCCGAGCTGGCGCTGATCGAAAATGTGCAGCGCGAGGATTTGAACGCGCTGGAAGAAGCCAAGGCCTATGCCGCGCTCGCCGATCAATATGGTCATAGCCAGGCCGATATCGGCCGTATCGTTGGCAAGTCGCGCAGCCATGTCGCCAATCTTGTTCGCCTACTGGACCTTCCCGAAGATGTGCAGTCGATGTTGATCGATGGTGACCTCAGCATGGGCCATGCGCGCGCGCTAATCGGTGCCGACGAAGCCGTGGCATTGGCGAAGCAGGTCATTTCGCAAGGCCTCTCCGTCCGCGAGACTGAAAAGCTGGTGAAGAGCGGGCCGAAAGGAGCGCAAAGCTCGTCGTCAGCGTCGTCGTCGGCAGGAAATCCCGATATCGAAGCGCTGGAACGGCAGCTTGGCGACCTTCTGGGACTCAAGGTCAAGGTGGCCCATGGCAAGAATGGCGGCAAAGTGCAGCTCAGCTATCGCACGCTCGATCAGCTCGACCTGATCTGTCAGCGCCTGACGGGCGAACAGATTTAGCGCGCCATCCGCCGGCTCGCTCGCGCGATCGCCAACAGTTCCTCGCCCAGGGCAGCGCGTCGCGCGCCGGGCTCCAGCATGACCTTGCGCTCGGCATCTGCGACCCGCTCAGCGAGCCGCGCCAATGCCGGTGCAGACCAGCGGCGCAGCAGGCGCTGGATCAAGGGTTTGTCCTTCCAAAACAACACCTTACCCTGCGATGCAATGACCTGGTCGAGGCGTTCACCCCCGGCGATACGCGCACTCATCGGGGCCAGCTGCTGGATGCGGCGTTGCAGGGCTCGAAGCAATGGTGTTGCTTCGGATGCCTGGGGAGACAGCGCACATAATGCCTGCTCTACCGCGTCGAGATCGCCATCCATTGCAGCATCACCGACCGCGAGCCATTGGGTCTCGCCATAATCGGCCCCGATCGCGTCCAGCACTTCGTGATCGAGTAGGCTGCCTTCGCCCACGTAGAGCTTGGCCTTCTCGATCTCGCGCCGGGCAATCATGCGGTTGAGGTCGCAGGAAGCCGCCAGGCGCTGCGCCACGCCAGCTTCCGCTCGCAGACCCTCTTCGCCGAGCATCTGTTCGATATCGCGTTCGATATCGCGCGCGCTGGGCGCGTAGCTGATGACTGAAATGGCTTCCTGATGCGGCTCGATGAGTTTCAGCAGCTTGCTGGCGCGCGTAAGGTTGCCAGCGATGGCGATGACGGGATGCTCGGTTGCAGGCGCGCCCAACAGGGCCTCTGCGGCGGGATGAAATTCGTTGCCTACCGGCTCAATCCACAGAATCTTCTTGTCGCCGAATAGGCCTGCTCCAGCAGCCTCGTCGACCAGCTTGCCCGGATCCGATTTCAATCCGTTGGGGTCTAGCATTTCTTTCTCGCCCTCGAGCGAGGAGGCCAGTTTGCCGGCCAGCGCCGACGAGCCTGCATCATCCACGCCATAGAAGAGATAGAGCCGGAGGGGAGCGGCGTTTCCGCTCAGAAAACGGCCAAATTCGTTGGATTTCGCCTTCACTCGGCCGACCGGCGGAAATAGAGGGCGAGCCGCGCGACCATGTCGTCGGCGACTTCCGCTGCAAGTCGTTCGACGGCCGTCTGTTCGGCGGCCAGCGTGGCATATTCCGAACTGGTAATGTCGATACCGGCATCGCTGCCCGCTGTCGCGTCGAGCAAGGTTTCCCCGGTAGCGAGGTCGACCAACTGGTAGCGCGCACGCAGGGTTCGGCGCTCACGTGTTGCGCCCGCGTCACCGCGCAGCCCGAAGCGTGTAATCTCGTCGTCGATCCGCACATCGAGACGATAGCGCGGCTCGGCGACATTTTCCGGCCCCGAAAGGCGGTCGACAAGGGCATTGCGCAGCAGCCAGCCTGCACGTTCGTCGATCGGGCCCACGACGATCTGCTCGAGCGATCCGATCGGCGAGCCCACCGAAGGGTCGGCATAGAGCGGCCGCAGCCCGCATGATGCCAGAAGCGGTGCGGCAAGGATCATGAGGGCGGCGAGTCGTTTCATGCGACGATATTCACCAGTCGATCAGGCACCACGATCACCTTCTTGGGTGCATTTCCGCCAAGCTGCGCCCGGATCTTCTCGAGGCCCAGTGCCTTGGCTTCCACCTCATCCTTGGCCATCCCCCGCGGCACGATCATCTTGTCGCGCAGCTTGCCGTTGACCTGGACTACGATCGTCGCCTCATCCTCGACCAGCTTGGACGGGTCGTGCGTGGGCCAAGCCGACGTGGCGAGCATTTGCGCCCCGCCGCGCATCGCATGAGCCTCTTCCGCAAGATGGGGCGCCATTGGCTCGACGAGCAAAAGCATAGTATCGATGACGTCATCGCGCGTGGCGGAATTCTGGGCTTTTTCGATCGTACCGACCAGCTCGTAAAGCGCCGCGATGGCCTTGTTGAACTGGAGATTCTCGATTGCATCGGTGACAGCCGCGATGGCCTGGTGCCGCTTGCGGTCGAGCGCCTTGTCCTCGCCTTCGCCGGTGCGGACGGTGCCGGCCAGCTTCCAGACACGCTGGACAAAACGGTTGGCGCCCTCGATGCCGCCTTCCGACCATTCGAGGTCGCGTTCGGGTGGGCTGTCGGAGAGCATGAACCAGCGCACCGCATCGACGCCATAGCGTTCGACCATCGGATCGGGATCGACCACGTTGCGCTTGGACTTGGACATTTTCTCGACGCGGCCGCGTTCGATCTCGGTCTTGGTGGCGAGTTCGACCATCATGCCGTCCTCGCCGACGCCAATTTCATCGGGCCCGAGCCAGCGACCGTCCAGGCTCTTGTAGGTTTCGTGGGTCACCATGCCCTGCGTGAACAGGCCGGCGAAAGGCTCCTTTACACCGACCTTGCCGATCGAAGCGAGCGCGCGGGTAATGAAGCGCGCATAGAGCAGGTGCAGGATCGCATGCTCGACGCCGCCAATATATTGATCGACCGCGAGCCAGCGATTGACCTCGTCTTCGGCGAAGGGCTCGCCTTCGGGCTGGCTGGCGAAGCGCATGAAATACCAAGAGGAATCCACGAACGTGTCGAGCGTGTCGGTCTCGCGCCGCGCCTTGCCGCCGCATTCGGGGCAGTCGACATGCTTCCACGTCTCGTGACGGTCGAGCGGGTTGCCCGGAATGTCGAAGCTGACATCCTCGGGCAGCTTGACCGGGAGTTGGTCGCGCGGGACGCCGACCGGACCACAGCTGTCGCAATGGATGATCGGGATGGGCGTGCCCCAATAACGCTGGCGGCTGACGCCCCAGTCGCGCAGGCGGAACACAGTCTGTCCCTCGCCCCAGCCTTCCTTTTCGGCGCGTTCGACGATGGCGGCCTTGGCGGCCTCCGTGTCCATGCCGTCGAGGAAGCGCGAATTGACCGCGACACCGGGATCCGTGTCGGCCTCGTCGCCAACCGGCTTGTCGGCCTCTTCGGTCGAGGGCGCGACGACGCGGTTGATGGGCAGGCCATATTTGCTGGCAAATTCGAAGTCGCGCTGGTCGTGCGCGGGCACGCCGAAGACGGCGCCGGTGCCGTAATCCATCAGGACGAAATTGGCGATGAAGACGGGAAGCTTCCATTCCGGATCGAGCGGATGCACCGCGCCGATGCCGGTATTGTAGCCTTCCTTCTCCTGCGTCTCGATCTCAGCCGCACTGGTGCCGCCCTTCTTCACCTTCTCGATGAAGGCGGCGGCTTCGGGATTATCCGCAGCGATCGCCTGTGCCAGCGGATGGTCGGCCGCAATGGCGACGAAGCTCGATCCGAAAATGGTGTCGGGACGCGTGGTGAAGACGCGCACATCCTCGATCCCGCCTTTGGCCTCGTCGAGGTCGAAGGAGAATTCGAGGCCCTGGCTCTTGCCGATCCAGTTTTCCTGCATCAGCCGGACCTTTTCGGGCCAGCGATCCAGCGTGCCGAGACCTTCGAGCAGCTCGTCGGCGAACTTGGTGATGCGGAAGAACCATTGGCTCAGTTTCTTGCGCTCGACCGGGGCGCCCGAGCGCCAACCCTTGCCGTCGATCACCTGTTCGTTGGCAAGCACGGTCATGTCGACCGGGTCCCAATTGACCTCGCTCTCCTTGCGATAGACGAGGCCGGCATCGAGCAGGTCGAGGAACAGCGCCTGTTCGTGCCCGTAATATTCGGGGTCGCAGGTGGCGAGCTCGCGGCTCCAGTCGAGCGCGAAGCCGAGCCGTTTCAACTGCCCGCGCATCGCGTCGATATTCTGGTAGGTCCATGTGCCCGGATGGACCTTGCGCTCCATCGCGGCATTTTCGGCGGGCATGCCGAACGCGTCCCACCCCATGGGGTGCAGGACGTCGAAGCCCTTCATGCGCTTGTAGCGCGCGAGGACGTCACCCATCGTGTAATTGCGGACGTGGCCCATATGGATGCGCCCCGACGGATAGGGGAACATCTCAAGGATATAGGCCTTGGGCTTGGCCGGATCGTCACCGGCGTGGAACGTGCCCTCCGCTTCCCAACGATCCTGCCAGCGTTTCTGGGCTGCGGCCGCGTCGAAGCGCTCGGTCATCGATTATCCTGCGGGTGCGATGGTCGTGCGGCGAATGTCGCGGGCGCGGGTCAGGATGATGTCTTCCAGCTTCTGGACGGTGGCGGCGGTGACCGGCGCCTCGACCCAATTGCCGTTCTGATTGACCTGCTTGATCGCGGTGACGCGGATGGCATCGGCGCGCAGCTGCGCATCGAGGATCGCCGCGGTGACCTTGATCCGCTCGTTGGGTGCACCCGGGCTCGAATACCAGTCGGTGAGCACGATGCCGTCCGACGAGTTCGCCTGCAGCAGCGGAGCGAAGGACAAGGTGTCGACCGCCGCCTGCCAGAGGAAGGCGTTGACCCCGATCTGGGTCATGTCCGCCGGCGCCATCGCCACGGGAGCGACATTGTTGCCGCCACCGCAGGAGGAAAGAGCAAGCGCCGCACCGGCAATTCCGGTCGCGAGAAGGGGCGATTTCATGACGTGAACCTCACTGTGAAAAACTTGTCCCCAGGGTTAGACGCAGCGTGCCGCCTTGTGAAGAGCGCATGTCGCCGCATTCCGATTGTGTATGAATCGACACAGCCTGTGGATAAATGGAACAGTGCTTCTGCAATTCATTCCAATGCCATGCAACCTAAGTTATGTATCGCGGGTTCAGGAGTCGAAATGATGCAAACAGGGTGCACATTTACAGAGGGGGAGAAAGGTTTGGCGCTGGTGCGCCCGGCCCTGCTTTCCGCTGTCTGTGCCGTCGGCATCGTCGCCGCGACCCTGCCCGCAACGGCCCAGGATCGGCAGGATCCCGAGAGTGAGCGCAGCCCGCGCGTCGAGCGTCCGGTCGGGTTTACCCCGGCCAATGGCGATCCGCGCCTTGCCGCAGCCTATGCCTCGCGCAATCCCGGGACCCGCAGCTTCTCCTTCACGCCCGCCAATCCGCAAGCGCGCGACTCGCGACTTCGCGTCGAAGTGAATCGCCGTGACAGCACCGCGCCGCGACCGACCAATGCCGAGCGCCGCGTCAGCGAAGTCACGCAGCCGGTCCGACAGCGCACCGAAATTACCCAGTCGAGCTACAATCTCGGCGTCGATGTCGGCTGGAAGCGTTTCGGCCTCACCGGTGAAGTCGGTTCGACCCGCAGCACTGCGCCCTCGCTGGTCGATCGCGAAGGTGCCAGCGTCGGCGTCAGCTACGACCTCAAGGATTTCGAAGGCCGCGTGACCGTGTCGGCCGATCGTCAGAGCCAGGATCCGGCCCCCGCCATCAACCCGCGCGACAGCTACGCGCTCGATGTCGGCGGTGCGATCAAGGTGACTCGCAATATCGCCGTTACCGGCGGTGTTCGCTATCGCATCGATCAGGAACGCCTGCCGGTGCCTAATGCCGATGGCGCGCGGGTCGACAGCCAGGCCGTCTATGTTGGCGGTGCGCTGAAGTTCTAGGCCGCGAATGCGCCTATGCCGGCCCAGCCGGCAAATCCCGACAATTCAGCAAATCTCGTCTCGTCCATGCCGCCTAGCGCGATGGCCGGACATCCCGCCATTTCTGCGAGCTGCTTCGCGCGTTCGAGGCCCAGATGTGGCGCACCCGGATGCGATTGCGTGGCGAAGACAGGCGAAACGTAGATCAAGTCGGCGCCGCGCTCGCGCGCATCACGCGCTTCGGCTTCGTCATGGACAGGCAGGCTGAAGGGAAGGCCTTCGGGATCTTGTGCCGGCCGGTGCACCATCTTTGCATTCAGCAGGTGGGCCAGTGAGACTTCCCCTGCAACCGACAGAACCAGCCCTCTGCTATGGCAAATTTCAGCCACTTTCTGCCCAAGGCGAATACGATTGAGCCCCGGCAGCCCGTCGTGGCGAAAGACGACCCCGCTCCCCTGCGGCAATCTCTCGAGAATTGCGATCATCTCGTCATGCGCGACGCGTTCGTCGGTAAAGAAGGTCTGGCGAGGCGGCATCGGCCTGCTATAGCCGCGCCCATGGCCAGCATCCAAGACATTCAGGACCAGATCGCCCTGGCCGCCAAGCGAGCCGGGCGAAAAGACCTTCCGACATTGATCGCCGTGTCGAAAAAGCATGACGCGGACGCGATCCGCCCGTTGCTCGAAGCCGGGCATCGTGATTTCGGGGAAAGTCGCGTGCAGGAAGCGCAGGATAAGTGGCCCGGGCTGCTCGAAGAGTATCCCGATGCCCGCGTCCACATGATCGGGCAATTGCAGTCGAACAAGGCAGCCGATGCGATGGCGCTATGTGCCTCGATCCACTCGCTTGACCGGATGAGCCTGCTCAAGTCGATCACCAAGGAGGCGGAAAAGACCGGCAACTGCCCCGATCTTTTCGTCCAAGTGAATATCGGCGGCGAGGAGCAGAAAGGCGGCGTGGCGGTCGATGGGCTCGGCGATTTTCTCGCCAAAGTCCGCGAGCGTGAGCTGCCCCTCAAGGGACTCATGTGCATTCCGCCCGCCGACCTCGAAGCCTCGCCCTTCTTTGCCCTGATGGCAGAGCTGGCGCGACGTCATGACGTCACCGGCCTCTCGATGGGGATGTCTGGCGATTATGAGGATGCGGTGATGCTGGGAGCGACCCACTTGCGCATCGGCTCGGCGATCTTCGGGGAGCGTCCCGCTTAATCGAGATGGCCCGATCGCGCCTTCTTGGTCGCGATATAGTCGGCATTGTGCGGATTGGTGGGCATGTGATGCGCCACGCGTTCGGTGACCGTCACACCCTCGCCCTCCAGCCCCGCCATCTTGTTGGGATTGTTGGTCAGCAATCGCACCTTGTCGATCCCTAGCTCGCGTAGCATCGCTGCAGCAATGCCATAGTCGCGCTCGTCATCGCCAAAGCCGAGTCGACGATTGGCATCGACCGTATCGAGGCCCCGATCCTGCAGGGCGTAGGCGCGGATCTTGTTGCCGAGCCCGATGCCGCGCCCTTCCTGGCGCAGATAGAGCAGCACACCGCCTCCCGCCGCGCCAATGATGTCGAGCGCCGCCTTGAGCTGCGGCCCGCAATCGCATTTGAGGCTGCCGAACACGTCGCCGGTCAGACACTCGCTGTGCAGGCGCACCAAAGGCGGCTCCCCGCCAAAGGCCCCGACGATCAGCGCCGCATGCTCGGCCCCCGTGATCCCGTCGCGAAATACGGCGATCTGGCTTTCCGGCAGATCATCGACCGGCAGTTTTGCTCTGGAGACCTGCGTCATTTTCCCGCGGGCTTCCGCCAATTTCTCTACCGGAAGCGCGTCTGCCTCAACATTCACGACCAATGCCGCGGGCATCAGCCCAGCATGGAGCAGCAGGCGGATTGCCGCGGAATCGAGTGCGGATCCGTCGGTGCAGGTCAGCGGCCCGATCGGCGCACGTTCGAAGTCGCCGGCTGGATCGACGAGGCGCTGCATGGTCTCAAGATCGAGCCATGGCTCCATGCGCAGGCGCACCGGGTTGCTGGCATTGGCCGCGCCCTTCTGGTTGCAAAGCCCCAACGCAGCGCCGCGCTGGCCGCTGAGGATAAGCCCTGCACCCTCGCCCGTTTCTTCGACCAACGCCGCGCTGGCAGTCTCCACTGCCACGAAGGTCAGCGTGTCACGGCCATCTTCAAGCGTCACCGGCCGTCCCAGCCGAAGCCGGGCAACTGCCCGTTCGACCGGAAAGGCCTCGCTCAAAGCTGTACCTCGCACACCAAAGGCACGTGATCGGACGGCTTTTCCCAGCCGCGCACCGGTTCGTGCACTTCGTGGCCGGTAACCTTGTCTTCGAGCGTCGGCGAGCACCACATATGGTCGAGACGACGGCCGCGATCATTCTTGGTGTAGTCGGGCGATCGGTAGCTCCACCAAGTGAAGCAGCGCTCGGGCGCCGGGATGAACTTGCGCCCCAGATCGACCCAATCGTGCGAATCCTTGAAGCGCTGCAGCGTCTCGACCTCGATCGGCGTATGGCTCACGACGTTGAGCAATTGCTTGTGGCTCCAGACGTCACATTCCAAGGGCGCAATGTTGAAGTCACCGACCAGCAAAGTCGGCTCAGCCAACTTTTGGCCCCACTCCGTCATACGACCCAGAAAGTCCAGTTTCTGGCCAAATTTCGGGTTGACGTCACGGTCCGGAACGTCCCCGCCAGCGGGTACGTAGACATTTTCGAGGCGGAACTTGCCGGCCACGCGAACACCAATATGGCGCGCTTCGCCATTGTCCTGCCAGTCGTGCCGCAGGTCCTCTTCGAGCGGGACCTTGGAAATCGTCCCCACCCCGTGATGCATCTTTTGCCCATTCAGCGCGATGTGCGGATAGCCGCGCTCTTCGAAGAATTTGCGCGGGAAGACGTCGTTATGCGCCTTGGTTTCTTGGAGGCATAGAATGTCGGGATCGGCTTCCTCGAGAAAGCGCGAGACGAGATCCGGCCGTGCGCGCACCGAATTGATATTCCAGCTGGCAATTTTGAGAGAAGGCAATGGAAAGCTTTCGAAACTTTGGTTCTGGAGGTCAGCCCCTCATGTAGCGAGGCCTTCCGCCTCTCGCCAGTGGCAGCGCCCAAGCATCAACAAAAAGGCCCCCGCTCCGGGGGCATGGAGCGAGGGCCGACCTAGCGTTCGTCACGCAAGGCGATAGCGGAGCCTACGGGTAACAGGGGGAAACCCCGGGCGAGTCGCTATCGACACTTTTGTAAGCCTTGGTAGCTTGCGCCAAGATGAACAGTTTCTCTTTGCTACCAGATATTTGACTAGTCGATGTCGCGATAGGCGAAGCGGCTGTCGGGGATGCTGCCATTATAGCGCTGGCCCGACAGGCTGATATTGGTGCGCTTGCCCTGGGCATCGATCGCGACCCAGCCTTCGAGGCGGAGGCCCGCAGGGCCGGCCGAGCTCTTGGTGAAGGACAGGATGAGCGTGCCGAATTCGGGACGACGCGCATCGCGGGCCTTGACGAGAACGACGCGCGGGTCGTTGGTCGGCAACACTTCGGCGATACGGTCGAGATCGGGATTGCTTTCGAGCAAGACCGACAGCGGCGAGTTGCGGATCGACCAGCTATCCTTCTGGTTCACGTCATAATCGAGGAAGTAGAGGCGGTCGTTCTCGGAAACGAGCGTCATGTTGGCGCTGGTGCCGAAGTCGAACTTGATCTTGCCCGGGCGTTTCAGCGCCAGCGTGCCGCGGAAGCTCTGATTCTTCTCGTTGGTCTGGGTGAAGTTCGCGCTCAGCGAACGGGTCTGGGCGAGATGCTGTTCGACCTCGCTGATCGTGGCGCGGCGCTCGCTCTGCGCGACGACCGGTGCGGCGACCATGGCGACGGCGGAAGCGGCAATTGCGCCGTTGCGAAGAAAATGGCTCATATCTTTCCAAACTCCAATGAAAAGTCTTGGCGTCCGGACTATGCCAGACGGGTTGAACCGCCTCTGAACCTGCCGTTCAGCGATTGTGTTCCCTAAATGCGGTTGCCGTCGCGGTCGATCAAGACTTCCCTGCGACCAACATGATCGGGCCCGCTGATCAGGCCCTGTTCTTCCATTTCCTCGATCAGGCGGGCCGCAGTGTTGTAGCCGACGCGCAAGCGGCGTTGCAGATAGGAGGTTGAGGCCTTCTGGCTCTCGGCTACGATCTGCACCGCCTGGCGGTATTGCGCATTTTCTTCACTATCGTCCTCGGGCGCACCGTCCAACGAGAAGCCGCCATCTTCGGGCTCCTCGGTGACCGCCTGGATGTAATCGGGCTGGCCCTGGGCGCGCCAGAAGTCGGCGACGGCGCGGACCTCGTCGTCGGAGACGAAGGGACCGTGGACGCGATTGATGCGCTTGCCGCCGGGCATGAACAGCATGTCGCCCTTTCCGAGCAGCTGTTCGGCGCCCTGCTCCCCGAGAATGGTGCGCGAATCGATCTTGCTGGTGACCTGGAAGCTGATGCGGGTCGGCAGGTTGGCCTTGATGACGCCGGTGATGACATCGACCGAGGGGCGCTGCGTCGCCATGATGAGGTGGATGCCCGCCGCGCGCGCCTTCTGGGCGAGACGCTGAATCAGGAATTCGACATCCTTGCCCGCGGTCATCATGAGATCGGCAAGTTCGTCGACCACGACAACGATCTGCGGCAGCGGCTCGTAATCGAGCTGCTCGGTCTCGTAGGTCGGTTGACCCGTTTCGGCATCGTAACCAGTTTGCACCTTGCGCCCCAGCGGTTTGCCCTTGGCGCGCGCTTCGATGACCTTCTTGTTGAAGCTGGAAAGCTGACGCACCGATAGGCTTGCCATCATGCGATAACGCTCTTCCATCTGCTCGACGGTCCATTTGAGAGCGCGGATCGCCTTGGCAGGCTCGGTCACCACTGGTGCCAGCAAGTGCGGGATATCGTCGTAGATGCTGAGTTCGAGCATCTTAGGGTCGATCATGATGAAGCGGCACTCGTCGGGGCTCAGGCGATAGAGCAGGCTCATGATCATCGCGTTGAGGCCGACCGACTTGCCCGACCCCGTGGTACCCGCGACGAGCAAATGCGGCATGGGTGCGAGGTCGGCGATGACCGGCTCGCCCGAAATGTCCTTGCCGAGGATGATCGGCAGCGCGCGGTCTTCCGTGGCAAAATCCTCGCTGCCTAACAGCTCGCGCATGTTGACGTAGTCGCGCTCCTGGTTGGGCAGCTCGATGCCGATCACCGTGCGCCCCGGGATGGTCGCGACGCGGGCGGACAAGGCGCTCATATTGCGGGCGATGTCGTCGGCGAGCTGGATGACGCGGCTCGCCTTGATGCCGCTGGCGGGCTCCAGTTCGTACATGGTGACGACCGGACCCGGCTTCACCTCGACGATGTCGCCGCGAACATGGAAGTCTTCGAGCACGCTTTCGAGCAGGCGCGCATTGCGCTCGAGCGCGGCCTTGTCGACCTTGGCATTCACCTCTTCGCCCGGCGGGGCGAGCAGGTCGAGCGCGGGCAGTTCGAACCCGTCGCCCAAAGCGAGGCTCGTCTGCTTGCCCTGCGCGCGGCGTGGCTTTGCAGGCTTGGCACGACCCGAGGCTACGACCGGGCCGGCACGCTCGGCGATGGCGACCTTTTCCTTGGCCGCCGCCGACTTGCGCTCGCGACGAGACAGCTTTTCGCGCTTGGGCTTGGTCGCGCGAGGGGTGCGGACCAGCGTATCGCGATTGGGCACAAGCGCCTTGAGGCTATCGCGCTCCTCGTCGCGCAAGGCCGCGGCCATCACGAAGAAGGCGAGTCCTGCAATGGCGGCAATGCCGAGCAGCGAGAGGCGCACCGGCCCTTCGATCGATTCATTGTCGATCAGCGCGACGCCGCCGTCGACGAGACCGGCGCCGCCCATCCCGATGAGCCCGCCCCATCCCGCCGGCAGGTCGCTGGTTGCGCTGGCCGGCAGCAGCGCGAGCGCCGTGCCGACAAGCCCGACGCCGATGAAGGATAGCAGCAAGGAACGCCCTGCAGGCGCAGGTTCGGCCAGCCGCAAATGTCGCCATGCCGCGATCAACAGCAAGGGAACGAACAGCCAGGCACCCAGCCCGAACAGGAAGGTGACTGCATCGCTAGCATAGGCACCGATTCCCCCCATCCAGTTGGCGGGGGTGCCGCCCGCAGCAGTCGAGAAGCTCGGATCGGTCGAATCGTGGCTGACCAACGCGGCGGCAAAGGTCAGCCCGATGATGCCGAGCAACCCGCCCCAGACACGGCGCGACAATCGTCCGGTGAAGGCGGACACCGTCTCGCCCCAGCTATTCGCCTTCTTTTTCGCGCGCGTGGCCATGCCGCTCCCTTCGCCTTGCCCTTGACCCCTATTAGAGTCCGCTCGCTCGTTCGGGTCAAATATTTGTCGCCCCTATCGCAACAACCGGCTCTGTCCTACATGACATCGTCATGAGCGATGTGATCATTTCAGGTGGCGGGCTCGTCGGCCTCGCCTTCGCTGCGGCGCTCGATAGCGCCGGCCTTTCCTGCATTGTCGTCGACCCCGCCGATCCCGAGGCGCGGCTGACCGGCGCGTTCGACGGGCGCACCAGCGCCTTGTCCTCTTCATCCAAGCGGATGTTCGACACGCTGGGCATCAGCGCCCATTTCCCCGAACCCGGCAATCCGATCGCCAAAATCCAGGTTGCCGACGGCCTCGCGCCGGGCGGGCTGGTCTTCGATAGCGAAGGAGAAGGCGAACCACTCGGCTGGATGCACGAGAATCGCCATCTGCGTATCGCGCTGCTGGAACGCGCCAAGGCCGGCAAGAATATCGACCTGCGGTTCGGTCGGAAGTCGGCCGAGACCGTTCGCGATGAACAAGGCGTGCGCATGACGCTCGACAATGGCGACACGATCGCTGCGCCGCTCATGGTCGCTGCCGAAGGACGCAATTCGCCGACCCGCGACGCTGCGGGTATCCGTGTCGCCCGCTGGAAATACGATCATGCCGCGATCGTCTCGACTTTGGTTCATGAGCAACCGCACGGCGATATCGCTTACGAGATCTTTTACCCGGCCGGGCCCTTCGCCCTGCTGCCGATGACGGACGGTGCGGACGGGCGGCATCGCTCGGCGATCGTCTGGTCGGTGAGCTCGGCTGACGCCCCTGGATTGCTCAAGCTCGATGATGAAGGCTTCGCTGCAGAAGCCGAAGCGGCCATGGGCGGCTTTCTCGGCAAGATCGAGATGATCGCGCCGCGCTCCTCCTATCCGCTCGGCTTCCACCATACGGTCCGCATGACCGATACCAGGCTCGCCATGATCGGCGACGCCGCGCACGGCATCCATCCGATTGCCGGCCAGGGCGTCAACCTTGGCTATCGCGATGCCGCGGCATTGGCCGAAGTCCTCGTCGACGGCGCGCGGCTTGGCCTCGACCTTGGCGATGCAGCCTTGCTCGACCGCTACGAGAAATGGCGCAGCCTCGACACGCTGATGGTGGCGATGGCGACCGACAGCCTGACGCGGCTCTACGGCATTCCCGGGAAGCCAGCCTCGGCGGTGCGCCGCTTCGGCATGGCACTGATCGATCGGATTGGCCCGGTCAAACAAAGGCTGATGGACGAAGCCCGCGGCACCTCCGGCGACCTGCCGCTCTTGCTGCGCGGCCTTCCGATCTAGACTATTGCAGCGTCTGGTCGGCTTCCGGGCCGCCGGGGGCGATGCGCTGGAATTGCATCAGCTGGACTAGCAGGTCGGCGCGCTGGGCGAGGCCGCTTTCTTCGAGCAGCGCCTGCTTGGCGGAAATGTCGAACGGCGCGACCTGCGCGATCGCATTGACGAGCGTCTCATCATCGAGCCGTGTCACCGCTTCCCAATCGACCTCGAGGCCGAGTGCATCGCCGAACTTGCGCGCTTCGTCTTCCACCGAGGAGCGGCGCGCCGGGCCGAGCGGAATGGGGTCGCCCTCGACGAACGCGGCAAGGTCGACATCGGCCTGCCGATAGAGCGTGTCGACCTCGGCCTCGCGGATCAGGCGGAAACGTTCGGCACCTTCGAGCACGATGTTGAAGCGCCCGTCATCAAGCTCGTCCATGGCGACGATCTCGCCGACGCAGCCGACCTTGTGCAGCCGCGTCTCGTCCTCCAGCCCGATTGGCTGGATCATCGCGATACGGCCATCGCTGGATGCGGCATCGCGCACCATGTCGCGGTAGCGCGCTTCGAAAATGTGGAGCGGGAGCTGGGCGCGGGGGAAGAGGATCGCCCCGGGCAGCGGGAAGATGGGAACGCGGGCGGGCTTGGCGCCCATCATGTGAACAGCACCGCGCTGAGGCGCCGCCGCTGCTGCGACGACCAGCCGTCTTCGAGTCCCGCCGCTTCGAGCAGTTCGAGGAAGGTCGCGCGGGCCTTGCCGTCTTCCCAATCGCGTTCGCGGCCGATGATCTCGAGCAATTGATCCGCAGCCGCATCGCGCTCGCCCGCCGCCATCGCGGCCTGCGCCAGCGCGAAGCGGGCTTCATGGTCATTTTCGTCGGCTTCGAGCCGCGCGATATAGGGCGCGGTGTCGACGGCGGCCTCGCCGGCCTTGGCCATCTTGAGCTGGGCCCGAGCCTGCGCGATGGCGGGGTCGTCGGCAATCTTCTCCTCGACGCCGTCGAGCAATGCCGCGGCATCGTCCTGTTTGCCGGCAAGGATCATCGCGCGTGCGAGCCCGCCAATCACCTTGGGATTGCCCGCGTCCATTTCCATCAGCTGGGTGAAGAGGATCATGCCGCGTTCGGCATCGCCTGATTCGAGCACCTCGTCGCCCATGGCCAGCAAAGGCGCGACTTCCTGCTCTTTCTGCTGCGCCTCGCCGCCGAGGGGCAGTTGGCGCACGAGCTGGTCGAGCACCTGGGTCAGCTGGCCGGGCGTCCGATATTGGGTGAGGTCGGCAACCGGCTGGCCCTGGAAGATGGCGTAGACGGTCGGCACGGACTGGATGCGAAACTGCGCCGCAATGAATTTCTCGGCATCGACATCGACTCGCTCGAGCAACACGCCCTTGTCGGCAAAATCCTGCGCGATCTGGTCGAGGATGGGCGACAATTGCTTGCAGGGCCCGCACCACTCGGCGGTGAACTGGACCAGCACCAGCTTCTCCATCGAGGGCTGGATGACCTGCGCTTCGAAACGCTTGAGCGCTTGCTGTTCGTCGGGGGTCATAGAAAGGCTGGCCATGGCGTCAATTCACTCCTGTCGATTGCTTCCTTCATATGGGGTGCGTGCGCTTATCGGCAAGCAGGGCTTGAAAAGGGGTTGCAGCATCGTCGGATGCCCGCTATCTGCCCCTCCACCCGGTCGGGAAGCACTGATTCCCGACCCGCCATGAGCGGGCGTAGCTCAGGGGTAGAGCATCACCTTGCCAAGGTGAGGGTCGGGCGTTCGAATCGCCTCGCCCGCTCCATTTTTCCATACATCCATGGGAATCAGCCTTCGAGGCGCTCGACATTGTCGAGCAATGCCTCGTCGAGCTTGTCGCCGTGCAACACGCTGACATCGCCGGTCGATTCGAGTATCGCGGCGCGGACTTGCGAGAAATCGAGCACATTGGCCTCGCGCAGCTTGGCGATGAGGTCGCCGCGACTGACTCGCGTGCGCCGCAGCGCCTCGTCGTCGATCACCCCGTCGCGCATCAGCAGGACGGGGCTGTTGCCGATCGCATTTTCGAACGGGTCGCTCGACTTGCGGATGCTGGCGACGAAAAATTGGACGATGAAGAGGCCGGAGACCGCGATCAGCGCTTGGCCGAAACCGGTCCATTCGGATGCCTGCGCCGCCCCGGCTAGCAATGAGCCCACCGCAACCGTCATGACGAAGTCGAAACTCGTCATTTTGGAAAAGCTCCGCAGACCGAGGATCCGCACGTTGATGACGACCCAGACGAGGGCGATGGCGGCAAGGACAAGGCCGCGAAGGACCATGTCGGCAATGGGTTCGGGATGGAACATGACACCTCAATGCGCGGCCTACCCGAAGGCTCCGTCCCCTTATCATCTTGTTTAATTTCTGTTAATTACATCAGCGTCACGAGTCGGCTCTCACAGGCTCATCGATCAGTCGCGTCCCGATGTGGGGGTTAGGGGACCGATCATGACACGCTTCGCCAAATTCTCGATCGCGCTGCTCGCCGGGGCAATGCTCGCCACGCCGCTTGCCGGCGAAGTGAAGCCGCCGCCGGGCAAGGGTGGTGGAAATGGAGGCGGCGCGGGTGAAGAAGAGCCGACTGGCCCGCTCGAGCTCGCTTATGAGGACTACACGAATCGCGACGGAGAGTTCGTCACCCTGTCCTCGCTTGCCCTGTCCAATCGTCAGCGCGCGGTCCAGCCGGGGGAGATCGGACAGAATGTCGCCGATGCCCATTATGTGAATGACGCGCTGATCCGCCTTGTCACGACCGGATATGACGGTCCCGACCGGCCGATCTTCGTGGTCGACGTCAACCTTGATGCCAATGGCAATATCCTCACGACCTCGACGGTCCGCATTTCGGACTATTCGCGCGGCTGCAACGACCTCTCGGATGACGGATTGAAGGTGACCTACATCGATTATCTGGAACAGAATGTCATGATGGCGGACGCCAGCGGTGGCCCGGGAAGCCCCGTCTATCCGCTACCGGAGGGCGAGCGATATATTTCGTGCGACCTGCTGTCGGACGGCGATGGCAGCTACACGCTCTATGGAACGATGTTCACCGGCCGCGACGCAGAAGGCGGGTCCTATTATCGTATCGACCGTGTCGACCTGACGACCCAAATCCCTGAGACCGTGCTGCCGGAGGGTCTGCGAGTGGCACGCTTGCTGGCAGTGTCCCCGGACCAGAACAGCCTCGCCTGGGACACGGATGATAGCGACCTGTTCATCATCGATGATTTGGCGGCGGGCAGCAGTCCGCGGCTGATCGGGCAGTCGGGCACGCTCAGTCGCCCCGATTTTCTATGCGACAATGAACAGATTTTCGTCGCCTACACGCCCCGCGCGTCCCGTTCGAGCGCAATCTATACCGGGAATGGGCTCAAGACCGTGAGCAAGAAGTGGCTGCGAGGCGCCAACACGATCTGCTAGCGCGTCCCGGTTTTCAATTCTGCCACCAGCGAGCGAACCGCAGCTGCCGGATCGTCCGCCTCGGCCATCGCATTGACGATGGCGCTTCCTGAAATCACGCCAGCGGCGCCTGCGTCCAGCCCGGCGCGGACTTGCTCCGATGTAGAGATGCCGAAGCCGAGCACGGGCGGCGGTGCGCCGTGGCTGCGCAGTGCGGAGAATAGCGTGTCATGGTCGAGCGCCATGTCGCTGCGCTGGCCCGTCACCCCGGCGCGCGCCACGCAATAGGTGTAGCCCGAGCCGAGATGCGACACGCGTTCGATGGCCGCCGCGCTCGAATTGGGTGCGGCGATGAAGACGGGGTCGATCCCTGCCGAGCGGGCCGCATCGGCATAGGGCTGCGCTTCGATCGAGGGTACGTCTGCGACCAGAAGGCTGTCGGCGCCCGCCTCGGCGGCGGCGCGGGCAAAACCTTCGCGTCCCTTGGCGGCGACGAGGTTGGCATAGGTGAGGATGCCGATCGGAACGTGCGGATGTTTTTCCCGGCACTGGCGGATGAGGTCGAAACAATCGTCTGGCGTGACGCCTGCCTCCAAAGCGCGCGAGGCCGCGGCCTGGATCACCGGACCGTCGGCGACGGGATCGGAAAAGGGGATGCCGACCTCGAGCATGTCCGCGCCGCCTTCGACCGCCGCATCGAGCAATTCGGCGCTCGTCTCGAGGTCCGGATCGCCGAGCATCAGGAAGGCGCCGAGCGCACCCTCGCCCGCATCTTCGAGGCGCGCGAACATCGCGCCGTAACGCTGCGTGCTCATTTCAGCAGCTCCCGCGCCTGCGCCATGTCCTTGTCGCCACGCCCCGACAGGTTGACGAGCAGCAACAGCTCTCCATCGGCCTCGATCGCGGCTTCGACCCGCTTGAATGCTTCGGCCAGCGCGTGGCTGGTCTCGAAGGCGGGGATGATCCCCTCCTCGCGCGACAGGCGCTGGAATGCGGCGAGCGCCTCCTCGTCGGTCGCGCCGACATAGGTGGCGCGGCCGCTGGTCATCAGGTGCGCATGTTCGGGGCCGACAGCCGGATAGTCGAGCCCGGCGGACACCGACCAGCTCATGCCGACCTGGCCATGCTCGTCCTGCATGAGGAAGGTCTCGGCGCCATGGAGGATGCCACGGCGTCCTTTTTGCAGCGTCGCGCCATGTTCGCCGCTGTCCAAGCCTTTTCCGGCCGCCTCGACGCCGACCAAGGCCACATCCGTGTCGGGCACAAAGTCGTGGAAGATGCCGATCGCATTGGAGCCACCGCCGACACAGGCGAGGACGGCATCGGGCAGGCGCCCTTCGCGCTCCAGCATCTGGGCGCGGGCTTCCTTGCCGATGACGCGCTGAAAGTCGCGGACCATCTGCGGGAAGGGATGCGGCCCGGCCACGGTGCCGAGTAGATAATGCGTATCGGCAAAGCTGGCGGTCCAGTCGCGCAAGGCTTCGTTCACCGCATCCTTCAGGGTCTGGCTGCCGATCGTGACGGGGATCACCTCCGCGCCCATCAGCTCCATGCGGAAGACGTTGAGCGACTGCCGCTCCACATCTTCGGCGCCCATGTAAATCTTGGTCTCCATGCCGAACATCGCGCCGGCGATCGCGGTGGCGACGCCATGCTGGCCTGCGCCGGTTTCGGCGATGAGGCGCGTCTTGCCCATCCGCTTGGCGAGCAGAGCCTGCGCAATGACCTGGTTGGTCTTGTGCGCCCCGCCGTGCAGCAAGTCCTCGCGCTTGAGGTAGAGCCGGACCTTGTCATTGCCGATATTCTTGCAGCGCGTGAGCGCCGTCGGGCGACCGGCATAGGTGGTGAGGAGATGGTCGAGCTCGGCAAGGAAGTCCTCGTCCTCGAGCGCGTCGAGGTAAGCCGTCTCGAGCTGTTCGATGGCGGGCACGAGGATTTCGGGAATGTAGGCCCCGCCAAACTCGCCAAAACGTCCAAACTGCTTCATGCCTGCCTCCGGTCGGCCGGGCGGAGCGCGTTGAACAGCGCCTTTATCCGCTCAGGGTCCTTGGTGCCGGGTTCGCTCTCGACGCCCGAACAAATGTCGATGCCATAAGCACCCGATGTCGCTGCGACCGGCGCATTCTCCGGGTCGATCCCGCCAGCAATGAAGCCGCTTGCGAGGCCCGCATGCCCATCCAGAGCCGACCAGTCGAATGCGGTGCCGGTCCCGCCGGTGCGACCATCCTTGACGGTGTCGAACAGCATGCGGTCGGCAGCGTCGATATGTGGATCGGCAGCACCGCCCTCAACCCCGGCCAATGCCCAGATCTCGATGCCGTCGCGAAGGTGCGGCCGCAGGGCGGCGACGCGTGTCCCGGCGTGGCGCTCGTGCATTTGGACGACATCGAGGCGCAGCGTGCGCGCGATATGCGCGATCCTGTCGATCGGCTGGTCGCGAAACACGCCGACCGTCTTCATACCGAAATCGTGCGCCATCAGCCCCAAGGTGCGGGCCCGCTCGACCGAGACATGGCGCGGCGTGCCGTCGACGAAGATGAAGCCGACATGGCTGGCCCCGGCCTTGGCGGCGCGGGCAATGTCGGCGACGCGGGCCATGCCGCACAGCTTGACCGGCCCGTGGACGAGATGCCGTGCGGCCTGCGCGACATGCTCCGCCGCCATCAGCGACGAGCCGACCAGGAACCCGTCGACGATGGGCGACAGGCGCTGCACGTCGCCATGGTTTCGGACGCCGCTTTCGCTGATCAGCGTCACATCGTCCGGCACCTGGCCGGCGAGCCGCTCTGTGACGGCGAGGTCGGTGGTCAGCGTTTTGAGGTCGCGATTGTTGATGCCGATGAGCTTGGCCCCGAGCGCAAGCGCACGGTCCAGTTCGGCCTCGTCATGCACCTCGACCAGAACATCCATGTAGAGCGTGGCGGCGTGGTCGAGCACGGCGCGCGCACCGTCATCGTCGAGCACCGAGAGCATGGCGAGCACGGCATCGGCGCCGCGTGCGCGGGCCTCGGACACTTGTCCCGGATCGACGATAAAGTCCTTGGCGAGGATCGGTCCGCCATAATCGCGGCGCAAGGTCGCGAGCAGCTCTAGCGAGCCGCCGAAATCTTCTTCGTCGGTGAGGATGCTGATCGCATCGGCCACGGGACGATAGGCGGCCAATGCATCCTCGGGTTTGTGCCGGGCGACATGGCCCGAGGGGCTTTTGGGCTTCACTTCCATGATGAAACGCGCGCCCGGCTGGCGGAGCGCTTCGATGAGGCTCCGGCGCGTCGGCATGGCGCGGACCTGCTTGCCGCCGAGACGCGTCGCCACTTCTTCGCGTTTGCGCGCGACGATGCGCGCCAACACATCAGCCATTGCTGGCCTCCACATAGTTGGTCAGCACGTCGCCCGCCTCGCCATTGTCGATAGCGGCGATGGCAGCAGCGACGGCTTCGGGAAGCGTTGCGTGCAGCCCGGCGACATGCAGCAAGGCGCCGGCGTTCAAGGCGACGGCATCGCGTTCGGCCTCGCTGCCCTGACCGTCGAAGATGGCGCGTAGGCGGCGCGCATTTTCCGCTGCATCGCCGCCAACCAAGGCTTTCAGGGGTGCGGGCGTTACGCCGGCCTCTTCGGGCGCAATCACTTCTTCGCTGAGCGCCCCGTTCTGGAGCCGGATGACACGGCTGTCGCCATGCAGCGCGAGCTCGTCGAGGCCCGAGCCATGGACCACCAGCGCGCGCTCCACACCCAGCGCATCGAGCGTCTTGGCAATGCGCCGCAGCAAGGTGGGATCGGCCACACCCAGCAGCTGCACCGGCGGGCGCGCCGGATTGATGCAGGGGCCGAGCAGGTTCATCACGGTGCGCACGCCGAGCTGTTTCCGCACCGGCCCCGCATGGCGCATGCCGGGATGGTAGGCCGGGGCAAAGAGGAAGCAGAAGCCGGTTTCGTCGAGCAATTGGCGCGAGGCGTCGGCAGGAATGTCGATCTTGGCGCCCAGTGCCTCGAGCACGTCAGCGGATCCGCATTTGGAGCTGACCGAGCGATTGCCATGCTTGGCGACCGGCAGCCCGCAGGCGGCAGCGACGAAAGCGGCGGCGGTCGAGATATTGATGATGCCCGAGGAATCCCCGCCCGTGCCGCAACAGTCGGCGAACAGCCTGTCGGGGCTGTCGAATGGCTCTGCTGCAGCGCTCAAAGCCTGTGCCGCGCCGATCATTTCTTCGGGCGTCTCGCCCTTCATGCGCAGCGCGACCAGCACGCTGGCGATTTCCGCTTCGCTGAGGCGACCCAGCACGAGCCGTTCGAAAAGGTGACGCGAATCCACGCTCGGCAGGTCCTCGCCCGACAGGAGCTTGGGGAGCGGATTTTGGACCGGCTGGTCGGGCGGCAGGGTGACGACGTCGGACACGATGACTTCCTTAGGCAGCTTGGCGGCGCTCGGCAGCAGCGCGGGCCCAGTCGATGAGGCCCGCGACGAGCCGGTCGCCGCGCGGAGTGAGAATGGATTCGGGATGGAATTGCAACCCGATCTGAAGACCGGGCTCGTCGCGCACCACCATCGCCATGCCGTCATGCGCGGCATCGACCGTGAAATGGTCGGGCAAGGAGGCAAGCGGCGTGCAGAGCGAATGGTATCGTCCGATCGCCAGCGGGCTGGGCAGGCCGGCAAGGACACCACCGCCGTCATGGACGAGGTGGCTGACCTTGCCGTGGATCGGCTCGGGGGCACGTTCGACGGTTCCCCCGGCGGCCTCGACGATTGCCTGGTGGCCAAGACAGACGCCAATGAGCGGAATGCGGCCACGCGCTGCCTTGCATAGTTCGATGATGCAGCCGGCATCGGCGGGCGTTCCGGGACCCGGCGAGATGAGGAGCGCACCACCATCCGCAATTTCGTGTGCTTTTTCTACACTAATGCTATTGCGTACTACTTGCACATCGGCGCCTGCCATGGTGAAGGCGTCCACCAGGTTGAAGGTGAAACTGTCACGATTATCGATGAACGTGAGCCTCATGCCGCGGCTCCCAGGGCCGTGAGGATGGCGCTGGCCTTGGCGCGCGTCTCGGCGGCTTCCGAGGCAGGGTCGCTGTCAGCGACGACGCCGGCACCAGCGCGCACACGGGCGACGCCGTCCTCGACCAAGGCGGAGCGGATCACGACCGCACTGTCCATCTCGCCGCGCCCGGTCAGATAGCCGACTGCGCCGCCATAGGGGCCGCGCGGCTGGGTCTCGACCTCGCGGATCAATTCGATCGCGCGCAATTTGGGTGCGCCTGAAAGCGTCCCGACATTCAGGCAGGTGCGGATGGCATGCACCGCATCGCGACCTTCGGGCAGGCGTCCTTCGACGGTCGACACGATATGCATTACCTTGGCGAACCGCTCGACCCGCATCAGGCTGGTGACACGGCGCGAGCCTGCCTGCGAAACGCGCGCGACATCATTGCGGGCAAGGTCGACCAGCATCAGATGCTCGGCGACTTCCTTGGCATCGAGGCGGAGATCGGCTTCGAGGCGATCATCCTCGTCATCGGTGCGCCCGCGCGGCCGCGTTCCGGCAATCGGGCTGACCGAAACGGCGAGCCCGTCGCCGTCGCGGCGCACTTCGACGGCATTTTCGGGTGAGGCACCGAACAACGTCCCGGCGCGGGTCTCGACGAAGAAATGATAGGCGCTGGGGTCGGCGGCGACGAGGCGGCGGAAGGCGGCCAGCGGATCGCTGCACGGGGCCGCGAAGGCCCGGCTCGGCACAACCTGGAAGATGTCGCCCGCCGCGATATTCTCCTTGAGACGGATAACGGCGGCTTCGAAGGCTGCATCGTCGAGATCTGGCGACGCCTCGATTGAGGGTGCGTCCGCTAGCGCCGGAAGCCGAGCCTGCTCGATCCGCGCGGCAAGTTTGGCGAGGCGCTCGCTGGCGAGATGATAGAGGCGATGTTCCTCGTCCGGCTCCTCATGACCTGCCGCCAGCGACAGGATCCGCGCCGCGCCCGAGGGCTCGACCACCACGAGGGTTTCGGCGAGCGCGAAGGCGAGATCGGGAAACCTCCCATCGGGCCGCGCCGGGAGCGTTTCCAGCATGTCGACATGGTCGAAGCCGATGATGCCGAGCGCGGCGAGCGCGAACGGTTCGTCTCGATCGGTCGCATGGATCGCGCCCGTCATTGCGCGCAGCAGGTCGAGCGGTGTGGGTGCCTCCAAACGTTCGGCTTCGCTGTCCGGTTCGCCGGAGGGAAAGGCGAACCGGACAGCGTCGCCATCGCGGCCTTCGACATAATCGCTGCAGGCCGCGACAAAGGGTTCGAGCAGGACCCGGCCATTCTCGCTGACGGCTTCGAGACGCGCCGCGCGCGCCGTCGCTTCAAGCTCGATCGCTGAATCGACGAGAATGAGTGCCCGCTCGCCCGTGCGCCGGAACAGGGCCCGCGCGCGCCCCTCCCCGTGCAGCGCTGCAAACAGCGCCACGGGATCGTGCGCGCCGGGCAACCGGCGGCTCAGCAAGCGGGTCTGACCGGGGCCGAGTGCTCGCATCAGGCGCGGCCCAGGGCACCCAGCAGGCGGTCGAGCTGATCACCCAGCGCCACCATCTGTTCGGGATAGAGCGACTGGGGTCCGTCCGACAGCGCCGAGGGCGGGTTGTAATGCACCTCGACCATCACGCCGTCGGCACCTGCGGCAGCCGCTGCCAGCGCCATTGGCGTCACCAGCTCGCGCTTGCCCGTGCCGTGGCTCGGGTCGACGATCACCGGCAGGTGGGTCTTTTCCTTGAGCAACGGCACTGCGGCGAGATCGAGCGTGTTTCGGGTCGCCGTTTCGAACGTGCGGATGCCGCGCTCGCACAGGATCACCTGCTCGTTGCCATGGGCGAGGATATATTCGGCCGCCATCAAGAGGTCGTCGATCTTGGCCGCCATGCCGCGCTTGAGCATGACCGGCTTGTCGGTCCCGCCGACCGCCTTGAGCAGCTCGAAATTCTGCATGTTGCGCGTGCCGATCTGGATGGCGTCCGATTTCTCGACCAGCAGGTCGAGGTCGCGCGTATCGACCAGTTCGGTGACGATCGGCAGGTCGTGCGCATCGCCTGCCTTGCGCAGCAGCTCGAGACCTTCCGGCCCATGGCCTTGGAAACTGTAGGGCGAGGTGCGCGGCTTGTAGGCACCGCCACGCAGGACCCGCGCCCCGGCTTCCTTTGCGGCCTTGGCGCTGGCCATGACCTGCTCTTCATTCTCAACCGCGCAGGGGCCCGCGATCAGCGCGAAACGACCGCCACCGATCGCTGCATTGCCGATCTCGATGACGCTATCATGCGGATGGAGGTCGCGCGCGGCGAGCTTGTAAGGCGCGAGGATGGGTTTGACGCTCTCGACCGACGGCTCGGCCTCCAGCTGCAATTCGGCGAGGACGCGCTCGTCGCCCAGCGCACCGAGCACGACGCGCTCGGCACCCGGCATGTGCAGGGGCTTCAATCCCTTGCTCTCGATCTTCTCGAGCAATCGGTCGACCGTTTCCTTGTCGGCCTCGGGCTTCATTACGATAATCATCTCAGGGTCACTCCGTTGGGTTGTTCGGGGGTGCGGGCCTGAGGGGATGCAAAAGAAAAGGCCCGCTGTTGGGCGGGCCTTCTTGGTCGATCCGGTAATGGAATCAGCCGTGCGAGCGCCGCCATATGGACGTGCGCCACCACCACTGGCGAGCAGCGGGAATCGCGCTGGAAAAGGCAGTCTTTATCGACATCGCCTTAAGAATGGGGCCAAGCCGCGCCAAGTCAAGCACCTCTTTTTTGCCGTGCGCAAAAAGGTGGATCGGGGGTTGCATGACGCCCGATCGCCCCCTAGATGCCGTTCCATTGTTTTAACACGCTGTAACAAACGGAGCGATTCGCATGAGCGCGTCGAAGCGCGAACCGATCTTGGAGTTGGCCGAGGCCTTCACCCTCATCCGCGATGCGGAAGAGGCGCGGGCCTTCCTCACCGATCTCTGCACGCCGAGCGAACTCAACAGCCTCGCCGAGCGCTGGGAGGTGGCCAAGCTGCTCGCCGCCGGCGGGCACACCTATCGCCAGATCCACGACCTGACCGGTGTTTCGACGACGACCATCGTGCGCGTCGCGCGCTTCCTCAACGAGGATCGCGCCGGCGGCTACCGCACCTTGTTCGAGCGTGTGCAAAAGGAAGACGTCTGATGACCACCACGCTGACCCGCCTGCGCATGGCGACCCAGAAATCGGGCCGTCTTGCTGAAGCGAGCGAACGGCTCTTGAAGGATGCGGGGATCAAGATCCGCTCGTCCAAGGGGCAGCTGACCGCCCGCGCCACCAATTTCCCGCTCGACCTCATGCTGGTGCGTGACGACGATATTCCCACGCTGGTAGGGGACGGTGTCTGTGACCTCGGTATTGTCGGCCAGAACGTGCTCGAAGAATATCGGCTCGATCCCGCCAATGAGGATGTCGACGTGCTGTGCCGGCTCGGCTTCGGGGGCTGTTCGCTGCGGTTCGCGGCGCCTGCCGATGAAGCGTTCGAGCTTGCCAATCTCGAAGGCACGCGCATCGCCACCAGCTATCCTTTGCTCACCCGCAAGTTCCTAGAAGACAATGGCATCCAGGCAGAAGTCGTGACCATGCACGGCGCAGTCGAACTGGCGCCGCGCCTCGGCATTGCCGACTATGTCTGCGACCTCGTCTCGACGGGGCAGACGCTCGAGGCCAACGGCCTCAAGCCGGTGCACACGATCCTCGAAAGCGAAAGCGTGTTGATCCGCACCCGCGCCGATATCGGCAGCGAGAAATCGGATCGCGCCGATGCGCTCACGACGCGGATCGATGGCGTGATCGCGACGGCGGAAAGCAAATATATCGTGCTCAACGCGCCCGAAACGGCGCTCGAGGAGATCACCCGCATCCTTCCCGGCGCCGAGGCGCCCACCGTCATGCCGCTGCTGGGCCGCGAGGGCCATGTCGCGGTGCAGGCGGTCTGCCAGGAAAGCGTCTTCTGGGAGACGCTCGAAGCCTTGAAGCGGGCGGGCGCGACCGACATCCTCGTCATGCCGATCGAAAAGATGATGCTATGAGAGTTACCGATTGGACCAAGGCGGGCGCGGATACCCGCAAGCGCGCGCTGGCGCGCCCGGCGACACGCGGCGACGACAAGATGCGCGGCGCCGTGGCCGACATTATCGAGCGTATCCGCGGCGAGGGTTGGGATGCGCTCGTCGAAATTTGCGAGCAGATTGATGGCGGAGCGCCGCAGCGCATCGCCGTCGCGCCCTATGCCGACAAGGCGCGTGGTCTGTTCGATGCCGAAACCCTGGACGCGATTGACCTTGCCCGCGCCAATATTGCGCGTTTCCATCGCGAGACCCTGCCCGAGAATGTCGCGGTGGAAACCGTGCCGGGCCTGACGGTCGAAAAGCGCTGGGTGCCGCTGTCGAGCGCCGGCTTGTACATTCCGGGCGGAAAGGCGCCACTCTTCTCGACGCTCCTCATGCTGGCTGTACCGGCGTTGACCGCGGGCGTGCAGCGTCTCGTCGTCGTCACGCCGCCGCGCCCCGATGGCGGGCTCGATCCGGCGATCGCGCTGGCAGCAGAGCTTACCGGCATCGAAGAAATCTGGACCATTGGCGGCGCGCAGGCGATTGCTGCCCTCGCCTTCGGTGCCGGCGAAATCGAGCCGGTCGACCGCATCTGCGGCCCCGGCAATGCCTGGGTTGCGCAGGCCAAGGCGCAGGTCGCCGCACTGCCTGGCGGGCCCGGTATCGACCTGCCCGCGGGCCCGAGCGAACTGATGGTCATTGCCGACGCCAGCGGCGATGCCGCACGGATCGCTGCCGATCTGTTGAGCCAGGCCGAACATGGCGAAGACGCGCAGGCCATCCTCGTCGCCACCGATGACACGATCATCGGTGCGGTCGGCCGCGAGGTCGAGGCGCAGATGGCGAGCATGGGCGGCGACTTTGCGCCCGTGCGCGCCGTACGCTGCGCTAATCTCGAGGAAGCCGTCGAGATCGCCAATACCTATGCCGCCGAGCATCTCTCTATCGCCCTCCCTACGGCCGATGCGCTGCGCCTAGCCGAGCGTATCACCAATGCGGGCGCGATCTTTGCTGGTCCGGCAGCCGCCGAAAGCTTCGGCGATTATCTTGCAGGGTCGAGCCATGTCCTGCCGACCGACGGTGCGGCGCGCTATACGGGCGGAATCACCGCGCTTTCCTTCATGAAAGCGATCAGCGTTCAATCAATTGACGATGCTGCAGCCGCGCGGCTTGGCCCTGCGGCGGCGGCCCTGGCACGGCTCGAAGGTCTGGAAGCGCATGCCCGCGCTGCCGAAATCCGCGCCGAGAAGGTCAGCGAGGCAGCAGAATGAGCATCGCAGACCGCCTCGTTCGTCCTGACCTCAAGGGCCTGCCGCCGGTCGATCTGGCCGGTGCGCCGGTGCCCGGCACGGTCCGTCTCGACGCCAACGAAAATCCGTTCGAACCGCTTGCCGGTGGCAAGACGATCAACCGCTATCCCGAGCCGCAGCCTGCCGCGTTGCGTCGCCGTATGGCCGACCTTTATGGTGTCGACGACGCGCGCCTGTGGGTCAGCCGAGGCAGCGATGATGCGATCGACCTCCTCTGCCGTGCCTTCCTGCGCCCGGGCGAGGATCGCATCCTCGTCATCGAGCCTACTTTTTCGGCCTACGCCCAATTCGCCCGCATTCAGGGTGCGCGGGTCGACAGCATCCGCATGGACGCGGCCTATCGCTTCGACGCCGATGCGGTGATCGAAGCGGCCAAGGACGGTATCGCGCCCAAATTGCTGTTCGTCTGCACGCCCAACAATCCGACCGGCAGCCCGGTCGATCCTGCAGATGTCCGCAAGATCGCCGCGGCGCTTCCCGACACGTTGGTCATTGCCGACGAAGCCTATGGCGAGTTCGCCGACACGCCGAGCCTGGCTGGCGAGACGGGGACGATCGAGAATCTCGTCGTCCTGCGCACGTTGTCGAAGGCATATGGACTTGCCGGCGCGCGGATCGGTTGCGCAATTGCGGGGCCCGACATCAACGGCTGGATGGCGCGCGTGTCGCCGCCTTACCCGCTGCCCGGTCCGTCGATCGACGCGGCGATGAAATCGCTCGCGCCCGAACGCATGCCGGTCCACCGCCAGCGGGTCGAGCAGCTGCTCGCCGATCGCCAGCGCCTTGCTGCGTTGCTGCGCGATGCCGATGAGGTGCAGGCGCTCTACGAAGGTGGGAATTTCATCTTTATCGAGGTCGACGATCCCGCCGACCTCGCCAAGCGTCTCGCCGCTGCGGCGGTGAAGGTTCGCTTCCGTCCCAAGGCTGCGCCGGGCGGCGTGCGGATCACCATCGGTACACCGGCGGAAAACCGCGCGATGCTCGCCGTCTTCGGCATTTCCGAATCAGAAAAGCCACGCCGCCGCGCCGCTATTACCCGCGATACCAAGGAAACGCAGATCGCGATCGAGGTGGATCTCGATGCGCCCGAGCCCAAGCGCGTCATCGACACGGGGATCGGCTTTTTCGATCACATGCTCGACCAGGTCGCGAGCCATGGCGGTTTCGCGCTGACCCTGTCGTGCACCGGCGACACGCATATCGACCCGCACCACACGATCGAGGATGTCGCGTTGGCGCTCGGCAGCGCGCTCGACCAGGCACTGGGGGACCGTGCCGGCATCGGACGGTTCGGCTTCGCATTGCCGATGGACGAAACCCGGGCCGAGGTGCTTGTCGACCTGTCGGGGCGTCCCTATGCCAAGTTTGACGGCGATTTTGCGTCGGATAAGCTAGGTGATTACCCAACCGAAATGACCCCGCACATTTTCCGCAGCCTTGCCGATTCCATGCGCGCCGCGATCCATGTCACGGTCGATGGCGAGAATGACCACCACAAGGTCGAGGCCAGCTTCAAGGCGTTCGGCCGCGCGCTTCGCCAGGGTCTCGCGACCGGCGGCGGTGGCGGCATTCCGTCGACCAAGGGGATGCTATGACGGCGCTTGCGCTGATCGACCTTGGCTATGGCAATGTGGAATCGGTGCGCTTGGGGTTCGAGCGTGCCGGGGCTGCCCCAACCAAGACGTCAGACCCTGATGTGGTCGCCAGTGCCGACCGGCTGATCGTGCCGGGCGTCGGCCATGCCGGCTATGCGATGCAGCGGCTGGAAGAAGCCGGTCTCGCCAATGCCGTGCGCGCGCGGCGCGGCCCGACGCTTGGCATTTGCGTCGGCATGCAATTGCTGTTCGAGGAAAGCGAAGAGACCGATCGTCCGCTGCTCGGCATCTTGCCGGGCCGGGTCTCGAAATTGCTCGCTGCGCCTGATCGTCCCGTTCCGCACATGGGCTGGACTCGGCTTGAAGACGTGGTCCCCGGGCTCGGCGTAACCAATGGCGACCATGTCTATTTCGCGCACAGTTTTGCCTGCCCGCCCTCGCCCTATGACGCGGCGAGCGCGACCTATGGCCGCAAATTTCCGGTCGTCGTGCGCTCGAAGAATTTCTGGGGCGTGCAATTCCACCCCGAACGCTCCTCAGCGCCCGGCGCCAAATTCCTGAAGGCCTTTCTTTCGTCATGATGCTGCTGCCCGCCCTCGACCTGATGGACAATCGCCCGGTTCGCCTGAGCCAGGGAGATTTCGATCGCCGCACCGATTATGGCGAGACGCCTGCGGAGGCGCTCGCCGCGTTCCGCGATGCGGGCGCCGCGATGGCGCATGTCGTCGATCTCGACGGGACCCGCGCGCGCAGCCCGGTGCAGCATGATTTCATCATGGGCCTTGCTGACATCCTGCCGCTGCAGGTCGCCGGCGGCATTCGCGGTACCGCCCATGCCAAGCCGCTGTTCGAAGCCGGCGTGGCGCGCGTCGTCATCGGCAGCCTTGCGCTCAACGAACCCGAGGCCTTCGCCAATATGCTCGACCATTTCGGTCCCGAGCATATCACGCTCGCGCTCGACATCAATTTGAATGACGGCGTGCCGATGGTCGCTAAGCATGGCTGGACCGAAGATTCGGGCGAGACGCTCGACGACGTGCTCGGCCGGTTCCCGAGCGTGAAGCACCTGCTCGTCACCGACATTGCCAAGGATGGCATGATGCAGGGGCCCAATGTTGACCTCTATCGCACGCTCGCCACGCGCTATCCCGACATCGAGGTCCAGGCCTCGGGCGGCGTCTCCAGCCTCGACGACCTCGTCGCGCTGCGCGAAGCGGGCGCTGCTGCGGCGGTGACCGGCAAGGCGATCTGGGAAGGCAAGTTCACCGTCTCGGAAGGGCTCGCCCATGCCCGCGGCTAGGATCATCCCCTGCCTCGACGTCGCCGACGGCAAGGTCGTCAAAGGCGTCCAGTTCAAAGATCACCGGATCATCGGCGACATTGTCGACCATGCGCTTCGCTATGCCGAAGAGGGCGCCGACGAACTGGTCTTCTACGACATTACCGCCAGCGCGGACGGGCGCAGCGTCGATGTAGACTGGGTGCACAAGGTCGCAAAGGTCATCGACATTCCCTTCTCGGTCGCCGGCGGCATCGACAGTGTCGAGAAGGCTGCGGCCGTGCTCGGCGCGGGAGCAGACAAGATCAGCGTCAACACGCCCGCCATTCGCGATCCCGACCTCATCGCGCGGCTCGCCGATGCGTTCGGTCGCCAATGCGTCGTCCTCGGCATCGACAGCTTCTCAAGCGAAGACGGTCAGTGGGAAGTGAAGGCCTATACGGGTCGCCCCGAGAAAACGCAGGATGCCGGCCTCTCGACCATGGTCTGGGCCAAGCGCGCGGAATTGCTCGGCGCGGGCGAGATCGTCCTCAATGCGATGAACCGCGATGGCGTCCGCAAGGGCTATGACATCGCCCAGCTCGCGATGCTGTGCGAAGCGGTCGACATTCCCGTCATCGCTTCGGGCGGTGCCGGCGAGATGGCGCATTTCGAGGAGGCCTTTGCCGCAGGCTGCTCGGGCGCGCTGGCGGCGAGCGTGTTCCATGACAAGCGCATCGCCATTGCCGATCTTAAGGACTATCTCGAAGGCCAGGGGCTGGAGGTGCGCCGATGAACATCGACTGGGACAAGATGGACGGGCTGGTCCCCGCCATCGTGCAGGAAGCCGATGGCGGCCGTGTCCGCATGCTCGGCTACATGAACCAGAAAGCGCTGGAAGCGACCCGGGAAAGCGGTTTCGTCACCTTCTTCAGCCGCTCCAAGAACCGACTCTGGGTAAAGGGCGAGACCAGCGGAAATCGCTTGCACGTCGTCAGCATTCACGACGACTGCGACAATGACGCCATCCTGATCCTGGCGGAGCCCGAAGGTCCAACCTGCCACAAGGGGCCTGACAGCTGTTTCGAGATCGAGACCGCACCGCATTTCCTTGCCACGCTCGAGGCAGTGATCGCCGAACGCGCCGAAGCGGACCCCGACAGCAGCTATACGGCGCGCCTGATGGACAAGGGCGTGAAGCGGATCGCGCAGAAGGTCGGGGAAGAAGGCGTCGAGGCGGCGCTGGCAGCCACGGCGGGCGACCGGGAAGAGCTCAAGAACGAGGCGGCAGACCTGCTCTATCACCTGCTGGTCCTGCTCAAGGCGAGCAATCTTTCCCTGCGCGACGTCACGGACGAATTGAAACGGCGCCACGGCTGATCTAGGCGCTGCAGCCATGGAGCGCGTCGACGTCATCGTGATGGGAGCAGGTGCCGCCGGCATGATGGCGGCGCTCACGGCCGGCCAGCGTGGTCGCTGCGTCCTGCTGGTCGATCACAACAAGGCGCCGGGCAAGAAGATCCTGATTTCGGGCGGCGGGCGCTGCAACTTCACCAATCGCGACGCCAGCGACCCCAATTATCTCAGCCAGAACCCGCATTTCGCCAAATCTGCGTTGCGGCGATATCGCCCCGCCGACTTCATCGCCCTGGTCGACCGCCACGGCATTGCCTGGCACGAAAAGACACTGGGACAGCTCTTCTGCGACGGCTCGGCCAAACAGATCGTCGACATGCTGATGGACGAATGCCGCGAAGGAGGGGTCGCGTTCGCGTTCGGTGAAGCGGCGTCGGTCGAACGGGATGGCGAGGATTTTGTCGTAACCATCGGCACGCGAAAGGTCGCTGCGGGTTCGCTCGTGCTGGCAACAGGCGGGCTGTCGATCCCCAAACTGGGCGCGACCAGCTTCGCTTATGACCTCGCGCGGTTCTGGGGCCTCAAGATTGTCGAACCGCGTCCGGCGCTCGTGCCGCTGACGCTGGCGGGCGACCAGCTTCTGTTCCGCGAATTGTCGGGCGTTGCCGCGCCGGTGAAGGTCAAGGCCGAGCGCGGGCCCGCCTTTGCCGAAGCCGCGCTATTCACCCATCGCGGCCTGTCCGGTCCCGCCATCCTCCAAGCATCGAGCTATTGGCGCAATGGCGAGAAGGTCTCAGTCGATTTCCTGCCGCACGAACGTGACGGCTGGCTGCGCGAGGCCAAGCGCACGGCCTCCAACAGGCAGGCCCATCGCCCACTCTCGGAGCGCTTACCCGAACGGCTTTCCGACGTGCTGGCCGAGAAATTGGGGCTGACCGGCGTGCTGCAATCGCATTCCGACAGGGCGCTGGCCGCCGCCGAGCAGAAGCTGGCGGCTTGGGATTTCGTGCCCTCGGGCAGCGAAGGGTTTGCCAAGGCCGAAGTCACGGTCGGCGGCATTTCCACCGACGAGCTGTCGTCCAAGACGATGGAAGCGAAGAAGGTGCCGGGCCTCTATTGCATCGGCGAAGCGGTCGACGTCACCGGTTGGCTCGGCGGCTACAATTTCCAGTGGGCTTGGGCGAGCGGGGTCGCCGCGGGCGAAGCGGCCTAGCGTTCGAGCGCGCGCACCGCTTCGTCGTAGAGCTTCTCGCTCGCCGCAGCGATGACATCGCCGCCGCTAAGGTCGCTGCCGCCCGACCAGTTGCCGACATGCCCGCCCGCACCGCGCACGACGGCGACGAGCGCGTCATAGTCGTGGGCCTTGAGGCCGACGTCGGTGGCAAGGTCGAGATCGCCGGTCGCCACCCGTCCGAAGGCCATCGCGTCCATGCCGAACCGGGTCAGTCGCGCACAGTCGCGCAGCGTTTCGAAGCGCGGCTTGTGATGGTCGTCGAACAGATAGGGATCGGTCGTCGCGATCCGCGCTTCGACAAGCGAGACACAACCCGAGACGCGGATGGGCGTGCCGTTACGCAATGCTTGTCCCTCGACCCCGACCAGACGTTCGCCGAGGGCCGGCAGGTCGATCATGCCGGCGATATGCTCGCCATCGCGTAGCAGACCCGCAAGCACGGCCCAGCTCGGAAGGCCGCAGATGAAGGCGCGCGTCCCGTCGATTGGGTCGAGGCTCCAATGCGTGTCCGCACCTTCGCGGCTCCAGCCATATTCCTCGCCCCAGATGCCATGGTCGGGGAAGTGCGCTTCGATCATGTCGCGCATGACGCGCTCGGCGGCGCGGTCGGCCTCGGTCACGGGATCGAAGCCGGCGACCTTTTCCTTATTGTCGGGCGTCAGGTCGGCGACGCCCGCAATCGCGCGGCGCGCGGCGTCACCCAATTTTTCGAAGAATGCAGCATCCATGGACGCGACCCTAGTAAAGCGCGTCGCATGGCGCTAGCGCCCGCGCGCCTCGCGATACCATTTGGTGATGATATATTTGGTGCCCTTGCGCACCTTCATGCCCTGGTGAAGCGTGAACTCGTTGGGCTGGCCGTCGGCCTTGAGATTGTTCCAGACGAGCAGCTTGCCGGTCTCGGGCTGGATGGCCTTGTTCAACGTCTTGAAGCGCGTCGCGCCGCCCGCCTCCGGCTCGTTGAGGAAAAGCATCGCTGTAAAGGTGCGCTGCCCCTTGTCGGCGGTGTGGACATAATAGTCCGCGCTGCCCGGATTGAAGGTATCGGTGTGCGGTTTGAACTCCTGGCCGGGCGCGTAACGCTGGCCTTGGATTTCCTCGCCCTTCACATCGTCGATGCCGAGCAGGTCGGACAGTCGCCTGTTGACCGTCGCGACCAGCGCATTGCTCTCGTCGAGGTCGCACGTCTCGCTGGTGCGGTAGAGGGCATCGCCGCTGTCATTCGCGATCGTCGAGGGGCGACGCTTCTCGTCGATCAGCGCGCAAATCTCGGCGCATTCCTCACCATCGAGGAAGTCGCGGATGACGAAGATTTCGGCTTTGGGCGTGGGGACGCGCTGGACGCCGTCAGTATCGGCGAGGCGCTGCCCGACCTCAGACAGCATCGCTGCGGTTCCGGCCGTAGCGATCATGATGCGCGATCACCATGCGAGTGATGTCCTGCATCAGGCGCTGCGCACCCGGCTGGCCATCGGCCGAGACCGTCAGGATCGCCATGGCATAGGTGGTGCCATCGGGCGCCGTGAGGATGCCGACATCGTTGACGCCGGCCACCGTGCCCTGAAACACCTGGCCGGTACCCGTCTTGTGCGCCCAGTCCCACCCGCGGGCGAGGCCCGCGGTCACGCGGCTGCGGCCGGTGCGGGCAAGGCCCATGGTCGTCAGCATCTTGGCCGTCGATTGCGGGGTCAGCAGCTCGCCTTTCTCGAGGCGGGCAAGCGTGCGGGCGATCGCGCTGGCGGCGGCGCCGTCATAGGGATCGTCGATATATTTCTGGAAGGCGGCGCGGCGTTCGCTGGTCGGCAGCGCGGCGCGGGCGCGGTTGAAGCCATTATTATAGGCGTAGCTCTGGCGCCAGGTGAGCCCGGCAACCTGTGCCTGCATGATGCGCTCGCCATCGCCGAAGCGAATGGGACCGAGCCCCTTGTCGCGGATCGTCGCACGCACGGCATCGGGTCCGCCGACGAGGCGCAGCAATTTGTCATTGGCGTGATTGTCCGACCGCGTCAGCGCATCGAACATCAAATTTTCCACGCTGCGACGATAGCCGCCGGCGAGGATCTTGCTCGCCGTGCTGCGCGACCAGAGCGTGACGTCGTTGCGATCGAAGCTCAGCGTCTGGCCGAGCTGAATTTCGCCGCGGTCGACCTGGTCCATGACGGTCAGGCTGACCCACAATTTGCTGACCGACTGCTGCGGCATGAGCCGATCTTCCTGCCAGCCGGCTTCCCACCCTTCGTCGACGGCGCGAATGGCGATGCCGCTGATGCCATTGAACTGGCGGACGCGATCGAGGATCTGCTCGTTGAGTTCGGCGACATGGGCGGGCTGTGCAGGGGCGGCTTCGGGCAGGACGATGCGGAAGTCGCGCTCCTGCGCCTCGCGGGTACCGCGATCGGCTGCAATCGTGCCGTTGCTGACCGGCTGATCGACCGGGGTCGCGGTCGCCTGCGGCTCCGCCATGCGCTCGGTCTGCACTGCAGCACCTGCCGTCGACGCGGCAAGAATGGCGCTCACGATCACCGATTTGGAAAGCCAACTACTCATCACTATGCGATATTCCCCTTAAGCCCCTAGAATCTGGTGACTTTCCTTTACCCGATACTGGCTTAACGCAGGCTGTCCGCGATGCAATCTTTCACCTAACGGCTGGTCGCATAATCCTCACGGGCCAACAATGCGGCGGCCTCGACCTGGTCGAGTGCGTTCTGCGTGGCGACGTAGGACCGCGCCCGTGCGACCCAGTCCGCTGCCGCATCGGCACCCGGCAGGCGCATGGTTTCGGCAAGCGCGCTGTCGACATTGCCGAGGCGAAGGTCGACCAAGGCGCGCTCGTAACGGGCACGCGGTCGCGGGTTGGGCTGGCTGGCGTCGTAGACGGTGATGAGGCTGCCGAACCAGCGGCTGATCCGTTCGCCGACCCCGGCATCGGGCGGCGGCGCGCGCAGTTCGCTGCCCAGCGTTTCATATTGTTCGACCAGAGATTTCAACAGGATCGGATCGCGCGATCCGCGAATGATCTGCGCGACCGCCGCTTCGTGATTATTGCCGAACCGGTCGACGAGCAAAGGCTCGAGATAGCCGAGCGGGAGCCCGCGCTCGATGGCGCGGCGCGCGGCAAAGGCGACAAGCAGGCCGTCGGCGCGACCGGCCGAGCCCTCGGCGCGGATCAAGGCGCGTTCGAGCGAGGCAACGCGGTCGGTGATGTCGCCAGCCGGGGCCGGGATCGCTTCGGCCTCGGCCTCGGCGACCGGGTCGGGCGGCGTGGGCGTGCCTTCCTCTTCGGCCAGCAACCGCGACGGGGCGATGGCATCGGGCGGCGGCGGTGCGGGTTCGCCGCCGGCCTCGGTCGTAATCTCGGCGCGTTCAAGGCCCAGCCAGCGCGCGCCGGTATCCCAATTGGAAACGAGATAGATCGCCAGCGCAAAGCCGGCGAGCAGGAGGATCAGCCCAAGCAGGATGCGGCGCGACAAGCTCATGCCACCTTCTCGCACAGGCGTTTGGCGCAGGCGAGCAATTCCGCATCGCGCGGTGCGGTGGCAACCGCGACATGCTCCCAGCCCTCGCCCAGCGGTTCGGCCGCATCGTCACTGATCGCCACTACGGCGATGCCGCTGCGGTCCATGCCGTCGCGGTCGACCAGCTCGGCGAGCCGTCTTGCGGCGCGGGGCGAATGGATACAGGCGATGCTGCCGGCAATGTCCTCGAAGCCGCGCGGTTCTTCGCGCGCGACGCTCGAATAGATAGTCAGTGGCACGATGGTTTGGGTCGCTGCTTCGGGCGTACGGCGATGACGACCGCCCAGATGCAGAAGGCGCAGGTCAGCCGGCAGCATGCCGAGGAGCTCGTCGATTCCCCCATCGCCGACGTCGCCGATCATCATGCCAGCGGCGCGCGCGGCTGCGGCGGTTGCCTCGCCGACGCAATGGACGGGAAGGTCGCGCAATGTCTTGAGTGCGTCGCCGCCATGCCGGGCGGCATTGGCGCTGGTCATCAACATGGCGTCGAAGCGGTCGGGATCGGGCGCTTCCCAGTCGACAGGGCGGACCTTGAAAAGCGGGACGGACAGGATGTTGTCGATCCCCGATCGTTCGGCGCGCTGGACCGTCAGGCTGTTACCGGGCTCGGGTCGCAGGATGGCTACCGGACGGCTCATCCGAATAGTTTCTTGATGCTGTCAGGCGCGGCGGCGAGCATGTCGCGCGCCAGTTGCTTGGGCGTTTCCGTATCGCTTCGGTCTAGGGAAATCTTGTCCTGGAGGCGGTCGCTGCCGTCTTCGCTGTAGATCTCGACGGACAGGTGCAGATGGTCGCCATCGAGCTGCGCCAGGGCCGCGACGGGCGAATGGCAATCGCCGTTGAGCCCGGCCACGAAGGCGCGCTCGGCCATCACGCAATCGAATGTATCGACATGGTTGATGGCCGCCAGCGCGGCGCGCGTCGCGGCATCGTCGCTGCGCGCATCGATGCCAATCGCGCCTTGTGCAGGGGCGGGCAGCATGACGTCGAGCTCGACATGGTGGCCGACATGGCCCTGGTCCATGCGGTCCAAACCGGCCGACGCGAGCAGGGTGGCGTCGAACTTGCCATTCTCGACCGCCGCAATGCGCGTGGCGATATTGCCGCGCAGCAAATCGGTGCGAAGGCCAGGACGCAGGCCCTTTACCTGCGCTACACGGCGCGGGCTGGCGGTGCCGATGACCGCGCCATCGGGCAGATCATCGAGGCTCGCAGCGCCAATCAATTTGTCGCGAACGTCGGCGCGTTCGAGCATGGCAGCGATCCCGAGGCCCTCGGGGCGGATGCTCTCGACATCCTTCATGCTGTGCACGCTGATGTCGGTTTCGCCGGCCAGAAGCGCGCGATCCAATTCCTTGGTCCACACTGCCTTGCCGCCCATTTCGGTGAGCGGACGCACGCGGTCGCGGTCGCCTTTGGTCGAAATCGTGACGATCTCGACCGCGCCACTGTCCCAGCCATGCGCCGCAATCAGCGCATCGCGCACCATTTCGGCCTGTTTGAGCGCCAGCGGCGACCCCCGCGTTCCCAGTCTGAGCGTCATGGTCACGAGGAGTGCCCCAGGAACGGCTCCGTTACAAGTGGCGCTGGCTTTTGACTGCGGACCGGGGCTAAGGAAAGCGCCGATGGCCGTCATTCTTGCCCTTGAATCGTCTTGCGACGACAGCGCAGCGGCGCTGGTGACGTCGGACCGCCAGATTCTCGCGCAAGCGGTGGTCGGGCAGGCCGAGCGTCATGCGCCCTTCGGCGGGGTAGTCCCCGAAATCGCGGCGCGCGCGCATGTCGAGATATTGCCCGACCTCGTCCGCCAGGTGCTCGCCGAAGCCGAAATCGAGCCGGGTGAAGTCGATGCGATCGCCGCGACTGCCGGGCCGGGGCTGGTTGGCGGCGTGATGGTGGGGCTGCTCGCGGGCAAGGGCCTCGCGCTGGCGACCGGCAAGCCATTGGTCGCGGTCAACCATCTCGAAGGCCATGCGCTGAGCCCGCGCCTTTCCGATGCCGATCTCGACTTTCCCTACCTCCTCTTGCTGGCGAGCGGCGGGCATTGCCAATTGCTCGAAGTGAAGGGCGTCGACGATTATCGCCGCCTCGCGACGACGATCGACGATGCTGCGGGCGAAGCCTTCGACAAGGCAGCAAAATTGCTCGGCCTCGGCTATCCCGGCGGCCCCGCGATCGAAAAGCTCGCCAAGGAAGGCGATCCCACCGCCGTTCCGCTGCCGCGCCCGCTAGTCGGGTCGGGCGAACCGCATTTCTCCTTCGCCGGCCTCAAGAGCGCGGTGCAGCGTGCGGTGGCGAGCGGTGAGCATCATCCCGCCGACGTCGCGGCAAGTTTCCAGCAGGCGGTGGTCGACTGTTTCGTCGATCGCACCCGCCTTGCGCTCGAGGCCAGCGATGCGCCCTCGCTGGTCGTCGCTGGAGGCGTTGCCGCCAACCAGTCGGTGCGCGGTGCGCTCGAACAGCTGGCCACGGACTATGGCCGCGTATTTTCGGTGCCGCCCGGCTGGCTGTGCACCGACAATGCGGCAATGATCGGATGGGCCGGGGCGGAACGCTTCGCGGCGGGCAAGGTCGATCCGCTCGACACGCCGGCGCGGGCGCGCTGGCCGCTCGACCCGGAAGGCGAGAAAGTGCGTGGGGCAGGAGTGAAGGCATGAAGATCGACAAGATTGCGGTCATCGGCGGGGGTGCCTGGGGCACGGCGCTGGCACAGATGGCGGCCGCCGGCGGCGATGACGTCCTTCTCTGGGCGCGCGAGGATGAAGTGGTCGGTGCCATCAACCGAATCCACCAGAACCCAATCTATCTGAAGGACATCCCGCTTTCCGAAAGCATCACCGCGACCGCCAATTTCTCCGATCTCTCGGAAGCAGATGCCTGGCTGGTCGTGACGCCGGCCCAGCACATGCGCGCGGTCCTGTCGCGCGCGCCCTGCCCCGGCATGCCGCTGGTGCTCTGCTCGAAGGGGATCGAGGAAAGCTCGGGTCTGTTGCTGCACGAAGTCGCGCATGACGTCTGCGAAACCTCGCCGGTCGCGGTCCTGTCGGGCCCCTGTTTCGCGCATGAAGTCGCCAAGGGCCTGCCGACGGCGGCGACCTTGGCCTGCGAAGATGCCGAGCTCGGCAAGGCGCTGCATGACCGCCTCGCGCGGCCCGAATTCCGGCTTTACTGGACCGATGACGTCGCAGGGGCCGAAGTGGGCGGCGCGATCAAGAATGTGCTCGCCATCGCCTGCGGGATCGTCGAGGGCAAGCAGCTGGGCCAGAATGCCCGCGCTGCCGTCATCGCCCGCGGTTTTGCCGAGATGAAGCGCTTCGGTGCAGCGGTCGGCGCCCGCGAGGAGACGCTCGCCGGATTGTCGGGTATGGGCGACCTGGTGCTGACCTGTACGTCGACGGCGAGCCGTAACTTTTCGCTCGGCAAGGCCATCGGCGAGGGCCAGGAAGTCGCCGACCTGATGCGTGATCGCACCACGGTTGCCGAGGGCGCCTACACTGCGCCGGTCCTCCACCGAATCGCGACCGAAAAAGGCATCGACATGCCGATCGTCGCAATGGTGGCGGGTTTGCTCGCGGGCAAGTTCAAGATCGATGAAGCGCTGGAAATGCTGTTGGCGAGGCCGCCGCGGGCCGAGGCGGTTTAGGGTTTAGTTTTGGGGTCACGGCGGCCTGACCCCGTCGATCAGGTTCGCTGACGCGACCTGTCGGCCGACATTTCGCCATCTCTTCGCACAAGGGCGCTCGCTTCGTTCCGCTTTCCTTGCGCTCGGTGGCTCAAACTAGAAATCCCACGCGATTCCCTTGCGTTCCCAATCGCCGTAGCGCGTCGGGTCCTTCTTTTCCTCTTCGCCGACCGGGGCGTCGGGTGTTTCCACCTTCTCCGGCTCGGGCACCGGGGGTGAGGGCGAGAGATATTCGGGCGGATCGAGTTTCTTTGGCCGTTTCATGTTGCCGAGATGGGCGTTAAAGGGGCGCATGCCAAGACCGACCAACGATGGTACCGCCGCGCGCGCCGCCGCGCTGCGCCTGCTCGACGCCGTATTGCGGCGCGACGAAACACTGGAGCATGCAGCCTTCGCCGCCACCCGCGGCCTGCCGCCCGCCGACGCGCGGCTGGCGCAGGCGATTGCCGGCGAAACCCTGCGCCGCCTGCCAGACCTTGATGCCCTGATCGACGCCAAGATGGCGCGTCCGGTGGCGAGCGATGCCAAGGCGCGTATGGTCCTGCGGATCGCACTGACCCAGGCCATCGTGATGAATATCCCGCACCATGCCGTCGTCGCCACCGCGCTGCCCATGGTGAATGGCGGCCCGCGCCGCCTCGTTCACGGCGTCCTCTCGCGCCTGCTCAAGGACGAGCTGCCGCCGCTCGAGGCGCCGCGCCTGCCCGAAGAGCTCGAAGCGCGCTGGGCGCATTGGGGCGAAGATGTCGTCGCCGCGGCCCGCAAGATGCTCGGTGAGCGTCCGCCGCTCGACATCAGCCTGAAAGGTGACGATGTCGCCGCGCCCGATGGGAAAAGCCTCGCGCCGCGCCATCGCCGCGTCGCCAGTGATTGCACGGTGACCGATCTCGAAGGTTTCGAAGCTGGCGGCTGGTGGGTGCAGGACCTCGCCAGTTCGTTGCCCGCACGCCTCGTTCCTGCCGACGCGTCAACTGTTCTCGACGCCTGCGCCGCGCCGGGCGGCAAGACGATGCAGCTCGCGGCTGCCGGTCATGACGTCACTGCCATCGACATCAGCAAACGGCGCTTGCACCGACTCAAGCAGAATCTCGAGCGGACCGGGCTTGCCGCCAAACATGTGACGTCCGACCTGCGCACCTTCGAAGCGCGTCCGTTCGATGCCGTCCTGCTCGACGCACCTTGTTCGGCGACGGGTACGTTCCGGCGCCATCCCGAGACGCTCTACCGTGCGCGTCCGCGAATCATCGAGGAGATGGCGGCATTGCAGGACGAGCTGCTCGCCGCCTCGGCGCGATTGGTCCGTGCCGGCGGCACGATCGTCTATGCGACCTGTTCGCTGGAACGCGAGGAAGGCGAGGATCAGATCGAGGCATTTCTCTCCGCGCACCCCGAATTCTCGCTCTCGCCCGCCAATGTCGGCATCACCGGAATCGCGCCCACCGACCGCGGCTGGCTGCGTATCTTGCCGGGCATGCTGGCAGATGAAGGCGGGCTCGACGGCTTCTTCATCGCAAAGCTTGTCCGCGCCGCCGAATAAAGGCATTGATTTTCAACATGACGATCATCAGCCCCTCCATCCTCTCCGCCGATTTCGCCAAGCTTGGCGAAGAAGTCCGTGCCATCGACGAGGCAGGGGCAGACTGGATCCATGTCGACGTGATGGACGGCCATTACGTGCCAAACATCACCATCGGGCCGGCGGTGGTGAAGGCCTTGCGGCCGCACACCGACAAGCCGTTCGACGTCCACCTGATGATCAGCCCGGTCGATCCCTATGTGGAAGCCTTTGCCGAGGCCGGCGCCGACATCATCACCATCCATCCCGAGGCCGGACCGCATGCACATCGCACGCTCCAGTTCATTCGCTCGCTTGGCAAGAAAGCGGGCGTCGTCGTCAATCCGGGCACTGGCATGGATGCGATCGACTACCTGCTCGATCTTGCCGACCTCGTCCTCGTCATGAGCGTCAATCCGGGCTTTGGCGGCCAGAAATTCATTCCCGACCAGCTGCGCAAGATCGAAGCCATTGCCGAGGCCAAGGCTAAGCGCGGGCTCGACTTCGAGCTGGAAGTCGATGGCGGCGTCGACCCCGACACCGCGCCGCAATGCGTGTCTGCAGGCGCGACGGCGTTGGTCGCCGGTACGGCCGTGTTCCGCGGCGGGCCCAGTGCATATGCCGACAATATTGCGGCGCTCCGCCAGGACGCATGAGTGAAGGCGGCGAGCCACGTCTGAAACGCTGGTTCGGGGGGAAACGCGAACCCCTCCGCCTCACCGCGATTCCGCGCGATCATGTCGTTGGCGATATGCTGGTCGGCGAACGCCTCCTGGGCGGCCGCTTCCTTCACGGCGCCCGGCAGGTCGCGCTCAACCAGGTCGATTTTAACGCCGCACCCGGCGGCGACCCGCTGCTTGAACGGCTGCACAGCTTCGCCTGGCTGCGAGACCTCGCTGCCGTCGCCGGACGCGAACAGGCAGCCCCCCTGGGCGAGGCCATTACCGGCCATTGGCTCGCCGGCGACGAACGGCGCGGGCAGGACGTTTGGAACCCGGTTGGATGGGGCGAGCGCATCCTCTATTGGACCGCTTACGCGCCCTTCATCCTGTCGAGCAGCGATGCCGCCTATCGCGCGCGCCTCGTCAACCGTCTGGCGGCCGCGGCGCGCTTCCTCGACAAGCAGGCAGACAAGGCCAAGCCGGGTCTCGATCGCATCACGGCATGGGCGGGCCTGACGGTTGCGTCATTGACGCTATCGGGTGGGGTCGCCCGCGTCGCCCGCGCCGAATCCGGGCTGCTGCGCGCCTTGGCGCAAGGGCAGCATGAGGATGGCGGGCTCAAGAGCCGCGCGCCCTACGAACAAGTCGAATTGGTCGACCGGTTGGGGCTGGTGCGCGCTGCCTATTTCGCGGCGCGGCAGTCGCTTCCCGATCCGCTCGAGGACGGCGCGACCAGTGCCCTGTCGGCGCTGCATGGCGTGCTCATGCCCGATGGCGGCCTCGCCAGCTGGCAGGGTGGCAACCCCGGCAATCCCGCGCGGATCGCCGCCATCATCGAAGGCTGCGGGATGCGTGCACGGCCGCTGCGCGAAGCGCGGGGTTGGGGCTACCAGCGTCTTTCCGCACTCGGCACCATCGCGCAGGTCGATGCGGCGCGTCCGCCGGCCAATCCCTTCAGCGACACCAGTTTCGCCTCGACCCTCGCTTTCGAATTGGCCGACGGGGCGCAGCGTCTCGTGATGAGCTGTGGTGGCGGGGCCGGCAGCGCGGGTGAGCTCGATCCCGGCCTTGCCAACGCCCTGCGCGCGTCGGCGGCGCACTCGACCCTCATCCTCGACAATATGAACTCGACCGCCATGCTCGATGACGGGCAGCCCGGCAAAGGTGTCGAGACGGTCGAGTTCGAGCGCGGCGAAGATGACGGCGCGACGCGACTGACAGCGGGCCATGACGGCTATCATCGTCGCGCAGGCCTCGGGCACGAACGGCGCATCGCGCTCGGCAATGATGGCAAGGAAATTCGCGGCGAGGATCGGCTGGTCCCGGTTGGTCGCCGTCTCAAGCGCAAGACCCTGCCTTTCGACATTCGTTTCCACCTCGCGCCCGACATCGAGGTGACGCAGACCGCGGACGGACTTGGCGCGCTGCTGCGATCGAGTGCGGCGCCGCCCTGGCAATTCCGCACCCGCGGCGCGCGCCTCCGGGTCGAGCCCAGCCTCGTCGTCGATGCGCATGGCGCACCGCGCGAGACGCAACAGCTTGTCATCAGCGACGAATGCGGCAAGGAAGGCGCCGCCGTCACCTGGCATTTCCGCCGCTCCAGCTAGGACATCATCTCCCCATGGCCGAACACAAACCCATCGCCCGCGCGCTCCTTTCGGTTTCCGACAAGACGGGGCTCGAACCACTCGCTGCAGCGCTCGCCCGCCACGGCGCGGAGCTGGTCTCCACCGGCGGCACGGCCAAGGCGATGCGCGAGGCCGGGCACGAGGTGAAGGACGTTGCTGATCTTACCGGCTTTCCCGAAATGATGGACGGCCGGGTCAAGACGCTGCACCCCAAGGTGCATGGCGGCATTCTCGCGCGGCGCGACGTGCCAGAGCATGTCGAGGCCATGGACGCACATGACATTGGCCCGATAGACCTCTTGGTTATCAATCTCTACCCGTTCGAACAGACGGTGGCCTCGGGCGCCGATCGCGAGACCATCATCGAAAATATCGATATTGGCGGCCCGGCCATGGTCCGCTCGGCCGCCAAGAATCATGCCCATGTCGCGATCCTCACCGATCCCGCGGACTATGACGCGGTCATCGGCGAACTCGACGCGCATGGCGGGCTAACGCAGGAATTCCGCACCATACTGGCGGCTAAGGCCTATGCGCTCACTGCCGCCTACGATGCCGCCATCTCCAGCTGGTTCGCCTTCGCTGATCAGGGCGAATTGATGCCCGAGCGCCATTCGCTGGCGATGCGCAAGGCCGACGAGTTGCGCTACGGCGAAAACCCGCACCAGAGCGCAGCGCTCTACATCCCGCAGGCGGTCCCGCCCGGGCTGGCCGGCGCGGAACAGGTGCAGGGCAAGGCGCTAAGCTACAACAATCTCAACGATGCCGATGCGGCCTTCGAGCTGATCGCGGAGTTTCGCGACGGCCCGCCCGCCTGCGTTATTGTCAAGCATGCCAATCCGTGCGGTGTCGCGCAGGCCGACGACCTCCTCACCGCCTGGACCGACGCGCTGCAATGCGACAGCGTTTCGGCCTTTGGCGGCATCGTAGCGGTCAACCGGCCGCTCGACGAAGCGACGGCGCGTGCGATTACCGACATCTTCACCGAAGTCGTCGTCGCCCCCGATGCCGATGACGCGGCCAAGGCGGTCTTCGCCAAGAAGAAGAATTTGCGCCTGCTGCTTACTGGCGACCTGCCCGATGCCGGTCGTCCGGGCGTCAATCTCAAGCCGATCTCAGGTGGCATCCTGGTGCAGGAACGCGATCGCGGCCGGATCACCGAGAATGAGCTTAAGGTCGTCACCAAGCGCTCGCCGTCGGACCAGGAATTGAAGGATTGCCTGTTCGCCTGGACGGTGGCCAAGCATGTGAAGTCCAATGCGATCGTCTACGCCAAGGATGGCGCGACCGCAGGCATCGGTGCGGGACAGATGAACCGCCGCGATTCCGCGCGCATCGCTGCCATCAAGGCCAAGGAAGCGGCGGAAACGCATGGTTTCGGCGAGCCGCGCACGATCGGTAGCGCGGTGGCATCGGACGCTTTCTTCCCGTTCGCGGACGGGCTGATTTCGGCGGCCGAGGCAGGCGCGACGGCGGTGATTCAGCCGGGTGGAAGCATTCGCGACGACGAGGTCATCGCGGCGGCTGACGAGGCCGGGCTGGCGATGGTGTTTACAGGGATGCGGCACTTCAGACATTAGAGGGGTCAGGCCGCCCTGACCCCTTGCGCTAGACTTTAGGGTCTTCTGGCGTCGTTGGGCTCGGTGCAGCCGCTGGCTTCTTCATCTTGAAAAGCTCTCGATCGTCGGGGCCGAAACCCCAGCGCCAGACGACCGCGCCGAACACGAGGAGCAAGGCCGGGATCCCGATCACCAGCTGGCCAAGGTCGCGCATCTGGACGATGAGCAGGCCGACCGGCACCGTCGCGATGCCGGCCCAGACAAGTGGCCAGCGCCAGCCCGATACGGGTGCATCGACGATCCCCGACAGCAGCCAGGCCTTGGCCAGCGCTGCAAAGCCGAGCGCCATGGCCAGCCCGATCGCAGCCCCCGCGGCCTGGATTTCCGCCGGATACTCCATCGACCGCAGCACGAGGATCGCGCCGACGCCGAAGGCCACCTGCAGTCCCAGCATGAAGAAGCCGATCAGCATGTTGCGGTGGCGCGCAAGATAGATGAGCGCGGCGTCGCTGACGGCGGCCATCGCGGCAATCACTTCAGCGGCCAGCAGGACGGCCAGGATGATGTAGCCCGAGCCGAACTCTTCGCCGACCAGGTTCTTCACCGCCATGGCCGGAATACCGAGCGCGAGCCCGATGCCGGCCTGCGCCGCGATGATCCAGAAGCCGACCTGCCGCACCTGCTGCGCGACGGCCTTGTGATTACCGGCCTCGACATTCTGGCTGATGACCGGGCCCATGATCGGCTCGAAGCTGGTCTTCAGCTTGGACGGCAGCGAGGCGACCTGCTGCGCGGCCCAGTAGATGCCGTAGATTGCCTCGGAGAAGAAAAAGCCCAGCAAGAACAGGTCGAGGCGGCGGCTGGCCCATTCGGTCGCGTCGGCGGCGGCGACGGGCAAATTCTTGCGGGCCATCGCCCACAATGTGCCGGGATGCGGGCTCCAGCCCTTGGGCAGGCCGTAATCCTTCAGGAAGGGCCAAAGTGCACTGAGCAGCGCGCCGAGCATCGATGCGACATAAGCGACGATGAGGCCGTCATCGGTATTGATGAAGGCCCAGATGCCCGCGACGATCGAGATGGTCCACGGTTCGACAATGGCGCGGCTGCGCACCGTGGCGGCGATATTGTGGCGATAGTTGCAGGCGGCCAGCGCAATCTCGGTCCACGCCAGCGCGAGGACGGTGAGCGGCAACCAGCGTTCCAGCCCGCGCGGTGCATCGCCACGGAACATGATTTCCGGAAACACGAACAGTAACGTCATCGCGATGAGCGAGCCCATCATCGCCACCAGCAATCCATCGAACACGATGTGCGCATGGTCGCGGCCCTTCGAGGCCGAGAGTTGCTGCGCCAGCCCGCGCTTGAGGCCCAGGGTCGCCAGCTGCGCCGCAAATTCGACGACGATCAGCGCGAAGGCAAAGCGCCCCAGCGCCTCGGCGCCGTAAAACTGGCCGGCGATGAACAGGAAGGGGATGCGCGCCAACAGGCGCAGGACGAACCCGAAAAAGTTGATACGACCGCCGCGCGCCAGCGCTGCAAGATCGCCTTTCCCCCCATCGGCTGCAGGTGCAGCATTCACTGACAAATCCCCCGATACGCGGCCATCAGTGCGCCGCGCCCCAATTCGGTCCCCACCCAATCTCGACATCGAGCGGGACGTCAAGCTTCATCTGCGGCGCGGCCGCGCCTTCCATGACGGCACGGATGACCTCCGCAGCGGCTTCTTCCTTGCCCTCGGGCACTTCGAACAGCAATTCGTCGTGGACCTGGAGGAGCATTTTCACATCGGTCAGTCCGGCCTCTTCCAAGGCTGAGTCCATCCGGGTCATCGCCCGCTTGATAAGGTCGGCGCTGGTGCCCTGGATGGGGGCGTTTACCGCGGCGCGCTCGGCGCCGGCGCGAACATTTTGCATCTTGGACGTGATGTTGGGGAAATGCGTCTTGCGCCCGAACAAGGTCTCGGTGAAGCCACGTTCGCGCGCATCGGTGAGCGTGTTGGCGATGAAATTCTTGATGCCCGGGAAGCGCGCAAAATACGTGTCGATCATCTCCTGCGCTTCGCCGCGCTCGATCCCCATGCGCTGGGCAAGGCCGAATGCGGAAATGCCGTAGAGGATCGAGAAGTTGACTGTCTTGGCGCGTCCGCGCGTCTCCTTGTTCACCTCGCCGAAGAGCTCGCGCGCGGTGCGGTCATGGATGTCCTCGCCCTCCTGGAAGGCTTCTTTCAGGGGGCCGACATCGGCCATGTGCGCGGCGAGGCGCAGCTCGATCTGGCTATAGTCGGCCGACAGCAGGACATGTCCGTCCTCGGCAACGAAACAGTCGCGGATCTTGGCGCCGATGGGCGTGCGGATCGGAATGTTCTGCAAATTGGGATCGTTGGACGACAGGCGCCCGGTCTGCGCACCCGACAGGCTGTAGCTGGTGTGCACGCGGCCCGTCTTGGCGTTGATCTCTTCCTGCAGCGCGTCGGTGTAGGTGGATTTCAGCTTGGTCAGCTGGCGCCATTCGAGCACCTTGGTCGCGACATCGAACCCTTCGCCAGCGAGGCGCTCCAGTTCGTTTTGGTCGGTCGAATAATTGCCCGACTTGCCCTTGCGACCGCCCGTCGCGCCAAGCTTGTCGAACAGGATGTTGCCGAGTTGCTGGGGCGAGCCGATGGTGAACTCCTCCCCGGCCGCTTCGAATATCTGTTTTTCCAGTTCGGCGGTTTCCTTGGCGAAGCGCTCCGACAGGCTGGCCAGCGCCGCGCGATCGACCTTGATGCCGCGCAATTCCATCTTCGACAGCGTCTCGACCATCGGGCGGTCGACCTGTTCGTAGACGCGCGTCGCGCGCTCGGGTGCCATGCGCGGCTTCATCCGCAGCCACAGGCGCAGTGCGATATCGGCATCCTCGGCGGCATATTCGGTCGCCTTGTCCAAGGGCACGGCAGCGAAGCTGATCTGCTTCTTCCCCGTCCCGCAGATTTCCTTGAATGAGATGCACTCATGACCGAGCTCGTTCTTGGCGAGCGTATCGAGGCCATGCCCTTTGAGACTGCGCCCGGCATCGAGGTCGAAGCTCATGACCAATGTGTCGTCGTAGGGCGCGATGACGATATCATCGCGGCGCAGGACGGTGATGTCATATTTGAGATTGTGCCCGACCTTGAGGACGGCATCATCCTCAAGCAGCGGCTTGAGGGCCTCGAGTACCTCGGCCTTGTCCAGCTGGTGGGGCTTTTCCGCGAGCAGGTCGTCGCCGCCATGCGCGATGGGTACGTAGCAGGCCTCGTTCGGCGCAGTAGCTATGCTGAGGCCGACCAAATTGCCGGTGATTTCATCGAGCGCATCGGTTTCGAGGTCGAAGCCGACATATCCAGTCGCGCGGGCCTTTTCGATCCATGCATCGAGCGCGTCGCGCGTCGTCACCGTGTCATATTTGGAGCGGTCGACTTTGATCTCGATCGGCTCGGGCGGTTCGGCCGGACCGGGATCGGATGACGTCATGCCGCCATCGCCGTCTTTTTCCCGCTCTTTGGCGGTTTTCGAGCCACCGCCCATGCGGTCGAGCAGGCGTTTGAAGCCCTGCTTTTCGAGGAAGTCGCGCAGCGGTTCGGCAGGGATGCCGTCCAGCTTGAGCTCTTCGAGCGGCATGGGCAGCGGCGCATCGCAGACCAGTTCGACGAGCTGGCGCGACAGGCGCGCCTCGGCCTCGTTTTCGGTGAGGTTGCGGTTCAGGGCAGGCTTCGTGATCTCGTCGAGATGGGCATAGATGCCGTCAAGATCGCCATATTGTTCCAGCAGGGTCGCGGCGGTCTTCGGCCCGACCCCAGGCACGCCCGGAACATTGTCGACCTTGTCGCCCATGAGCGCGAGCATGTCGCCGACCTTTTCGGGATAGACGCCGAATTTCTCGAACACTTCTTCGCGCCGGATGCGCTTGTCCTTCATCGTGTCGAGCATGTCGACATCGGCGCCATTGTCGCGCGTCTCGATGAGCTGCATGAGGTCCTTGTCGGAGGAGACGATCGTGACGCGCCATCCCTCGTCCGCGGCCGCGCGGGCATAGCAGGCGATGATGTCGTCGGCCTCCAGCCCCTCTTCCTCGATACAGGGCAGCGAAAAGGCACGCGTTGCCTCGCGCACGATCGGGAATTGCGGGACGAGATCCTCGGGCGCCGGCGGACGGTTGGCCTTATATTCTTCGTACAGCTCGTCGCGATGCGTCTTGCCGGACGCATCGAGGATCACGGCAAGGTGGCTCGGCCCGTCTTCCTTATTGAGACTGTCGGCCAGCTTCCACAGCATGGCAGTATAGCCATAGACCGCCCCGGCGGGCGTACCTTCCTTGTTAGTGAGCGGCGGGAGGACGTGATAGGCGCGAAAAATGTAGCTCGAGCCGTCGACGAGATAGAGGTGGGGCTGGTCTGCCATGAGAGGCTTCTAGCAGCGCGAAAAGTTTTTGCCACGATTTGACCGAGGTCAAAGCGCGATGCGCGCGGCGCTGCGACAAAAGGGCATCAACAAGGAGATGCCCAATGTCCAAGCCCCTCAAGCAAGCCGACCTCATGGCCGCTGCCGAACTCGCGGTCGCGCCGGTGCCCGAACTGAAGCGCAATGTCCGCGAGGATATCGAAAGCCGCCATTTCGACCTTCCGGTCTCGCTCCACACCGGCTTTTTCGGGGCCTTTCTCGCCTATCTCGGTATCATGGCGGTGGGTTTCCCCCATCCTGAAATGATCCTGCCGATGGCGATCTTCATCTTCTTCACCGTTGCCTTTTACGTGGTCCCCATGGCGTGGGCGAAGCTCGCTCCGTCCCACGCGAACAAGGCAATGCCGATGCACCAATTGATGGGCGAGGGCATCGCGATCGAAAGCGGACGCGCCAGCGGGCGTGATGCCGCGGCCCAGGTCCTCATCCTCCCCGTCCTCATCCTCGGCTGGGGCATCGCCGTGGTGAGCATCGCTGCCCTGAGCTGACCCTAACCGGCCAAGGCAGTGAGCCGCGCGGCATCCGTAACCCGGATGCCGCGCGTGCTTGTGCGGGTGATAAGGCCCTCTTTTTCCATCTTTCCGAACTGGCGCGAGACGGTCTCGATCGTGAGTCCCAACAGGCCGGCAATTTCGCCTCGGGTCATCGGCAGTTCGAATTCATGTGCTGCATGGCAGGGCGAATTGCTTGCGGCCTTGGCGAGCCCGACCAGCAGGTTGGCAAGTTTTTCCGCCGCACCCTTTTGCGTATCGAGCGCGATGCGGTTGCGCGCTTCGAACAATTCTTCGCTGCTGCGCCTCAACAAGGCCCGCGCCAGGGACGGGAATCGATCGACCGCAGCCTCATACTCGCTGCGTGAGAAAACACACAGACGGCTGTCGGCCAGCGCGACCACGTCGTGATGCGCGACGGGGGCGAACATCTCGCCGACGAAACCGGCTGGGTGGACCAGGCTGAGGATCCGTTCCTTGCCCTCGGCATCGCTCGAGGAGATCTTCAAGAGGCCGCTATTCAGCGTCGCGCAGATGTCATTGTCGTCGCCGGCATGAAAAACCGTTTCACCGCGGGCAAAGCTCTTGTGGGTGCCAAGGCGGCCCAGTTCGGCGCGCTCGACATCGGAAAGCGAAGCGCAAGCGGCGCTGTCCCGCACGGGGCAATTGTCGCAATCGAGTTTCATGGGGCCAGTACCGTATCGACAGGATGCTCGTTCGTCTCGGGGTAATCGAGCGTGTAGTGGAGCCCGCGGCTTTCGCGGCGGCTTAGGGCGCTGCGGATGATGAGGTCGGCGACGACGACGAGGTTGCGCAGTTCGATGAGGTCGGGCGTGACGCGGAAGCTGCCATAATAATCGTCGACTTCGCGGCGTAAGAGCTCGATGCGGTTGCGCGCGCGTTCGAGGCGCTTAGTAGTGCGCACGATCCCAACGAAATTCCACATGAAGCGGCGGATTTCGCCCCAACATTGCTGGATCACGACTTCCTCGTCGCTGTCGCTGACGCGGCTTTCGTCCCAATCCTTGACCGCGATCGGCTCGGGCAGCTTGTCCCAGCATTCGCGGATATGGTTGGCCGCTGCATCGCCGAAGACGAAACATTCGAGCAGCGAGTTGGAGGCCAGGCGGTTGGCGCCGTGCAGCCCGCTCATCGTGACTTCGCCCGCGGCATAAAGGCCCGGCGCATCGGTGCGGCCATGCGCGTCCACCATGACGCCGCCGCAGGTGTAATGCTGGGCCGGGACAACGGGGATCGGCTCCTTGGTAATGTCGGTGCCGAGCCCGATCAGCTTGTCGTAGATGTTGGGGAAATGCTCGCGCACGAAATCCTCGCCGCGATGCGAAATGTCGAGATGGACATAATCGAGGCCGTCGCGCTTGATCTCGGCATCATTGGCGCGCGCGACGATATCGCGCGGGGCGAGCTCGAGGCGATCGTCATAATTGGCCATGAAGCGCTCGCCGCTCTCGGGATTGATGAGGATCCCGCCCTCGCCGCGCACCGCCTCGGTGATGAGGAAATTCTTGACCTCGAGATTGTAGAGGCAGGTCGGATGGAATTGCATGAATTCCATGTTCGAAACGCGGCAGCCGGCGCGCCAGGCCATGGCGATCCCGTCCCCGGTGGCACCGCGCGGCGCGGTCGAAAACAGGTAGGTACGCCCTGCCCCGCCGGTGGCGAGAATGGTGGCGCGCGCGGTCAGCGTCTCGACCTCGCCCTTGGCGCGGTTGAGCGCATAGGTGCCATAGACGTCGCCGCTGGTGGAGAACTCCTTGCCATGCTTGCCCTGGATGAGGTCGATCGCGACCATGCCGGGGAGCAGGGTGATGTTGTCGTTGGCGACCGCGGCTTTTTCGAGCGCCTGCGCGACGGCCCAGCCGGTGGCGTCATGGACATGGACGATGCGGCGATGCGAATGGCCGCCCTCGCGCGTCAGGTGCCAGTCGCCATCTTCATCCAGGTTGAAGGGCACGCCCAGTTCGGCGAGCCGCTGGATCGCGGCGGGTGCGCCCTCGACCACCATTTCGACGATGTCGGGATCGTTGAGGCCGGCGCCCGCGATGATGGTGTCGCGGATATGATTGTCGAAACTGTCCTCGTCCTCGAGCACTGCGGCGATCCCGCCCTGTGCCCATTCGGTCGCCCCGCCGCCCAGCGCGCCCTTGGCGAGCACGCCGACCTTGTAATGCTGCGCAAGGTTGAGCGCGGCGGTCAGCCCGGCGGCGCCGGTGCCGATAATGAGGACGTCGAAGTTCATGCCGCCCCTCGCGTCAGATCGAGGAAGACATCCTCGAGATCGGGTTCGCGCGTGCGCACGTCGACAATGTCATAGCCCTCGCGTTCCAGCAGGCGGAGCACTTCGCCGGCATGCACCTTGTCCTTGGCGTAGGTGATGGCGATGACGTCATCGCCCAGTTGCTCGATCTTCTTGAAGCGGTCGTCCGAGGGCATCGAACTGAATGGCTTGTCGCAGGTGACGACGACTTCCTTGTCCTGTGCCTTTGACAACAAATCGCGGGTCGGCTCATTGGCGATCAGCTTGCCATGGTTGATGATGGCGATGCGGTCGCAAAGCTCTTCGGCTTCCTCGAGATAATGCGTGGTCAGCACGACCGTGACGCCGCGCGCGTGGAGGCTGCGGACATAGTCCCATAGCTGCTGGCGAAGATCGATATCGACGCCAGCCGTGGGTTCATCGAGGACCAGGATGGGCGGCGAATGGACCATGGCCTTGGCGACCAGCAGGCGCCGCTTCATCCCGCCCGACAAGGTGCGCGCATAGGCGTTGGCCTTGTCCGTGAGCTTGACCGCTTCGAGCAATTCGGCCGTGCGCCTCTTGTCCTTGGGAATGCCGTAGAGACCGGCCTGGATCTCCAGCGCTTCGGCCGGCGTGAAGAAGGGATCGAACAGGATCTCCTGCGGTACGATCCCGATCGAGGCCTTCGCATTGCGATGATCCTCGTCGATATCGAAGCCCCAGACATGGGCCTTGCCGCTCGTCTTGTTGACCAGCCCGGCGAGGATATTGATCAGCGTCGACTTGCCCGCACCGTTGGGACCGAGCAGCCCGAAAATCTGCCCGCGCGGGACGTCGAAGCTGACATTGTCCAGCGCCTGCTTGCCGCCGGCATAGGTCTTGGACAATTGGTCGATTGCAATGGCGGGTTTGTCGGTCATCTTCCCTTGGCGCATAGACGAGGCGGCGGCAAAGCGCCAATAGTGGACGAACAGCCAGTCCGGGGGAGAAATTCACATGAGCCTGCTCGCGTTCCTTGCCGCTGCGTCCGCGGCGATGCAGCCCACGCCGCTCGACCGTGCCGTCGAACGGCTGGAGCCGAGCACGGTGATCGAAGGCGATGCGGTCGAGGTGATGACCATCGAGGAAATGATGGCCGCGACGGACGTCCCTGCCGTCTCCATCGCGCTGGTCGACGATAATCGCATCGTCGCGCTGCGCGCTTATGGCATGGCCGATCCCGAACGCGAGATTGCTGCGGATATCGGCACACGCTTTCAGGCCGCATCGCTCTCAAAGTCCGTCGCAGCCTATGGCGCGATGGTCATGGTCGAACAGGGCACGCTCGATCTCGATGCGCCGATCAACTCCTATCTCGAAAGCTGGCAGCTGCCCCAAGGCGAATATGCCCCCGCCACCCTTCGAACCTTGCTGTCGCACCGCGCGGGCACGAGCGTGTCGGGGTTTCCCGGCTATTCGCTCCGCGAAACGGTACCCAGCACGATCGAAGTGCTCGACGGCCTCGGCAATACCGCGCCGGTCGTGATCGACAGCGCGCCGGGCGAATTTCGCTATTCGGGCGGCGGCTACACGGTCGCGCAGTTGGCGATGGTCGAGCAGGAAGGCCAGCCCTTTGAAGACATCCTCGCCCGCCTCGTTCTGATTCCGCTCGGCATGGACCGGTCGAGCTATGCCCAGCCGCCGCGCGGGCCGGCCTCCACCATCGCCGCCGCGCATGAAGGCGACGGCGCGCCAGTCGAGGGCGGCTATCACTTCTACCCCGAGCAGGCCGCAGCGGGCCTGTGGACGACGCCCGGCGACCTTGCCCTCTTCCTCATCGCCGCCAACCAAACGCTTGCCGGCAGCGAGGCGCATCCCTTGTCGCCCGCCGGCATGGCCGAGATGCTCGCTGCGCCCGAAGAGGATGCCGGCTACGCGCTGGGCTTTGGGATCTATGGCGAGGGCGAGGATTTCCAATTCTCGCACGGCGGCTCGAACATGGGGTACAAGAGCCTGATGGTGAGCTTCCCCGAACGCGGCGAGGCGATGGTCATCATGACCAATGGCGATCGCGGCGCGGAAGTCTTCCAGTCGGTCGCCACTGCGGTCGCGAAGGAAATGGGCTGGAACGCCTTCGAGCAGCGTCGCCTCGTGCCCGCCGATTGGGGTCCTGCGGATATGGAGCAGGTAGTCGGCGGCTATGCGCTCGGCGAGGACATTTATCGTTTCAGCATTGTCGACGGCGAACTCGTGTTGACCGACCCCGATGGAGAGACCGGTCCGATGATCGCGCTGGCCGACGACCAGATCTACATCGTCGAGGGCGCGCAGGTGATCGACATCGACCGCGACGAGGATGGCAATGTCATTGGCGTGTCGGCGGGCGGGACCAAGCTTCCCAAGGTCGAATAGTTGCGAGGCGGCATCGCCGTCGCTACATCGCCCTCATGAGCATTCCTCCCCCCGAGACCGTCCGAGTCTCCGACCCCAAGGTAAATTGCGACGGCGCGACCGAGATCGACGCCTCGCTCGGCCATCCGCGCGTCTATTACAAGATCGATGAAGCGGGCTTCGTCGAATGCAAATATTGCGACCGGCGCTTCGTCCTGGTGGGCGGCCCTGCCGATGACGAGAAAGCCGCGTGAGCCTCGGTCCCCGAGGATTCCTCTATCGCCCCGGCCAGCTTGATCCCGCCGAGGCGGAAGCGGCCGCGAAGGCGCACCTGTCGCGCCACGACGATGGCGAACTCTATTTGCAATATCGCGCCACTGAGACGCTGGCCTTCGACGATGGCCGGCTGAAGGCAGCCGACTATTCGACCGATGCGGGTTTCGGCCTGCGCGGCGTCACCGGTGAGATGACCGGTTTTGCGCATGCCAACGAATTGTCGCGAAGCGCGATCGACCGCGCGGCGGAGACGCTGAAGCTGCTCGATCCGGCCAAGCAGGCGCCGGCCGCTGCGCCCAACCGCACCAATGCCCGGCTTTATACCGATGACGATCCGCTGTCGGCGGTGCCGTTCGAGAAGAAGCTGGCGCTCATCCAGGAGATCGAGGCCGAGGCACGCCAGCGCGATCCGCGCATCGACCAGGTTTCCGTCAGCATGTCGGGTAGCTGGTCGGTGGTCGAAATCGTCCGCGCCGACGGCTTTGTCGCTACCGATATCCGTCCGCTCGTCCGCCTCAACGTCTCGGTCGTCATGGCCGATGGCGACCGGCGCGAGAGCGGCAGTTTCGGCATGGGAGGGCGCTATCTCTATGACCGCCTGTTCGAAAAGGCGGCATGGACCCGCGCCATCGACGAGGCGGTCCGCCAGGCCGATGTCAACATGCGCAGTGTTGCCGCGCCGGCGGGCGACATGCCCGTCCTGCTCGGCCCCGGCTGGTGCGGCGTCTTGCTCCATGAAGCAGTGGGCCACGGCCTCGAGGGCGACTTCAACCGCAAGGGCCAGTCGACTTTCTCCGGACGCATCGGCGAACGCGTCGCCTCGCCTGGCGTCACCGTGGTCGACGAAGGCAATATCGCCGACCGTCGCGGTAGCCTCACCATCGACGACGAAGGCACGCCGACGCAGCGCAACGTCCTCATCGAGGACGGCATCCTCAAGGGCTATATGCAGGACCGCCTCAATGCCCGCCTGTCGGGTGTCGAGCCGACCGGCAATGGCCGCCGCGAAAGCTTCGCGCATGCGCCCATGCCGCGCATGACCAACACCTTCATGCTGGGCGGCGAGGAAGAGCCGGGCTCGCTGATGGAGCGTGTCGACAAGGGCATCTACGCCAAGAGCTTCGGCGGCGGGCAGGTCGATATCGTGTCGGGCAAGTTCGTCTTCAGCTGCACCGAGGCCTACAAGATCGAGAATGGGAAATTGGGCGACCCGATCAAGGGCGCGACCCTGATCGGCGACGGGCCGACCGTGATGCAGCGCGTCGAAGGCATCGCCAACGACATGGCGCTGGACGAAGGCGTCGGCGTTTGCGGCAAGGGTGGCCAGTCGGTCCCCGCCGGCGTCGGCCAGCCCTCCACCCTCATCAGCGCCATCACCGTCGGCGGGACCGAGGCTGCATGAGCCTGAGGGAAGCGGGACGTTTTGCCACCAAGGTCGAAGCCGAACTCGCCAAGCACCGGCTCGAACATGCCAACATCCCGAGCTTCATCTTCGATGCGGGGCTGAACAATGTGTTCGGCGGCGGCGGGCTCGCCTGGGTCCGGCTGATGGTCGCACCTGACGAGCTGGACGAAGCAGTCGCAGTCTTGCGCAGCGAGGCCGACTAGGTCGCCTTGGCCAAGGCATCGAGCAGGCCTTGGCCGTAGCGCTCCAGCTTCTTCTCGCCGACCCCGTCGACCGTCGATAGCGCCGAGAGCGTATCGGGGCGCTGGGCCGACACCTGCCGCAGCGTGGAATCGTGGAAGATGACATAAGGCGGCACGCCGGCTTCCTTCGCCGTCTCGCTCCGCCACTGGCGAAGGGCGTCGAACACCGGATCGGGCGGATAATCCTCCGCAGCCTTGCGCCGACGCGATGTCCGCTTGGGCGGCACTGCGATCACCAATTCCTGCTCGCCCTTGAGGATGGGCTTGGCGCCCGGGCCGAAGCTCAATCCGCCATAGGCGTCGGCGCGCAGGGCATCGCGGGCGATCAGCGCGCGTGCCACGGGCTGGACTAGCGCCAACTCCTCGGCATCCATGATCCCGAACACGGAGACCTGGTGGTGCCCGTTCATGCGCACCTTCTCATTGTCGTCGCCGGCCAGCACCTGTTTGAGGTAGCCGACGCCGAAGCGCATCTCGGTGCGGAAGGCTGCCGACAAGACTTTCTGCGCGACCACGGTGACGTCGATCGTCTTGGGCGGGTCGAGGCAATTGTCGCAATTGCCGCAGGTCTCCGGCGGGTCCTCGCCGAAATAGCGCAGCAGGATGGCGCGTCGGCAGGTTGCGGCCTCGACGAACGCGGCGAGCGCATTGAGGCGCTCGCGCTCCCCGGCGCGTCGTTCGGGCTCGACTTCGGTCTCGATCCGCTGGCGTGCGCGCGCGAAATCCTCCGCGCCCCAGAACAGCCAGGCCTCGGCAGGTTCGCCGTCGCGGCCGGCGCGGCCGGTTTCCTGGTAATAGGCTTCGATCGACTTGGGCGTCGCGGCATGGGCGACGAAGCGGACGTCGGGTTTGTCGATGCCCATGCCGAAAGCGATCGTGGCGGCCAACACCATGTCTTCGGAGCGCACGAACGCCTCCTGGTTGCCGGAGCGCAAATGCGGCTCCATCCCGGCATGGTAGGCGGCGGCGGGGCGGCCCATTTCGCGCAGGTCCGCGGCGATTTTCTCGGTCTTGGCGCGGCTCGGGCAGTAGACGATGCCGGGCCCCGGCTGTGCTTTGGCGAGCCGCTTCAATTGCGTGGGCAGGCCCGAGCGCGGGACCACATGATAGCGAATGTTGGGCCGGTCGAACCCGGCGACGATCAGCCCGTCCACGGGAATCCCCAGCTGCTGCAGGATATCGGCGCGGGTGCGGCGGTCGGCGGTCGCGGTCAGTGCAAGGCGCGGCGCCTGCAAATGGTCGATCAGCGGGCGAAGCAGGCGATAATCGGGACGAAAATCATGCCCCCATTCGCTGACGCAATGCGCTTCGTCGATGGCGACAAGGCTGATCCGCGCATCTTCGAGCATCCGCCCGAAGCGCTCTGTCGTCGCCCGTTCAGGCGCCACGTAAAGCAGGTCGAGTTCGCCCGACAGCAAGGCGCGCTCGACCGCTTGTCTGTCCTGCGTCGCGCTGGTCAGCGCGGCGGCGGCAATGCCATTGGCGCTGGCCGAGCGGACCTGGTCCTCCATCAACGCAATCAGCGGCGAGATGACGATAGTGGTGCCGTCGAGCGCAACTGCGGGCAGCTGGTAGCAAAGCGACTTGCCCGCGCCCGTCGGCATGACCGTCAGCGTATCCTCGCCCCGCATCACGCGGTCGACCACGTCCGACTGCACACCGCGAAAGGCGGTGAAGCCGAAAGTCTCTTTCAATATGTCGAGAGGGTCACGCACCCCGCCGTGGCTAGCGGGTAAGCGCCGAGCCTACAACAGGTGGTTGATCGGCGTGAGGCTGTAGCCCGCCGCTTCGGCCTTGGCGCGAAGCTCGTCGATATCGCGGCCCTGTTCGTGATGCGCCAGCGCCCACAGCATCGTCGAGCGCGTGCCCGAGCGGCAGAAGGCATAGGTCTTGCGCGCACCGGCTTTCTCGAGTGCCTCGATCTCCGCCTTCACGTCGGACGGGCTGATGCCGTGGGTGATCGGGACATGGGCATAATCGAGGCCCGCCGCCTCGGCCGCTGCGGCGATCTCGCCGCTGGTCGGCTGGCCGTCCACTTCGCCATCGGGGCGATTGTTGATGATCATCTCGAACCCGGCTGCCTTCAGCGCCTCGATATCGCTGAGTTCGGCTTGCGTGCCGACATGGAAATTGGTGTCGAGTTCGACTTTCTTCAGGATCATCGTTGGGGCTCCTCTGCTCGGCCCACTTCATGCGCCAATGGCGCTTGTCTCGCAAGGCGTCTCGCGCCACAGTCGGCACATGCGTATCGCCGTCGACATGGGGGTCGGCCCGACCGGGCAATCCGTTCCCATCGATCTTGAAGAATTGTTGGCCACCCGGCTGCTCGTTCAGGGCAATTCGGGGAGTGGCAAGTCGCACCTGTTGCGCCGCTTGCTCGAACAGTCGGCGGGTCAGGTGCAGCAGGTCATCATCGATCCCGAGGGCGAATATGTGACGCTCGAAAAATACGGGCACACGGCGATCGAGGCGACGCGGCACAGCGAAACGGAAATCGCCAAGCTCGCCGCGCGCATCCGCGAACATCGCTTGAGCGTGGTGCTCAGCCTCGAGGGGCTGGAGGCAGAAGGCCAGATGCGCTGCGCCGCCAGTTTCCTCCAGACCCTATTCGATGCCCCGCGAGAGCATTGGTATCCCGCCCTCGTTGTGGTCGACGAAGCGCAGATGTTCGCGCCGACGCAGGGCGGTGATGTGCCCGAGGATGTGCGGCGCGCCTCGCTGGGCGCGATGACAAATCTGATGTGCCGGGGCCGCAAGCGCGGGCTGGCGGGGATCATCGCGACACAGCGCCTGGCAAAGCTCGCGAAGAATGTCGCGGCGGAGGCGTCCAACTTCCTGATGGGCCGCACCTTCCTCGACATCGACATGGCGCGCGCGGCGGATTTGCTGGGCATGGAGCGGCGGCAGGCCGAACAGATACGCGACCTCGAACGCGGCCAATTCTTGGGCCTAGGCCCCGCCATCACGCGGAGACCGCTAAAAGTGATGATCGGCGCGGTCGAGACCGGCCCGCCCGATGCCGCGCCCGCGCTAACGCCGCTGCCCGAGGCGGGCGAGAATGCCGAGGCGCTCTTGTTCGACGGCCTCGCCGACATGCCCGAGCCGACACCCCCGCCCAAGCCCGAGCCCGCGTCGCTGGCGTCGGAAACGATGATGGAAAAGCTCGCCGCTTCGGTCGCGGCGAAGCGCGAGGCGGACGAGCCGCCCGTCCCTGCCCCCGATGCGGCGGAGGTCGAGCCGATCGTCGCTTCGGCGCTGGCCGAAATGGTCGCGGAAGAGGATGGCCGTCCGCGTTCCAGCGCTATCGCCTACCAGGATTTCGCCGTGCGCTGCCGGATGGCGGGGCTGCGCGAGCCGCCGCTCGATCTCGATGCCTTCGGGCGTCGCATCGCGGCGGCACGGGCGGGGATTGCGGAGGATCCGACCAACGATTGGGGCGATGCCATGGAGGCCGCAGAGGCGTTGCCCGACGACATGCTCGCGCCCTTCCTGCTGATCGCCAAGGCCGCCCGCGAAGGCGCGCCCTCTCCATCCGAAGAAGCAATCGCCGCCATCTACGGCACCGCCAGCCTCAGCCGCGCCCGCCGCCTCATCGACTATATCGAGGAACGCGAACTCATCGTGAAACGCACCGACATGGCCGGCAAGACGAGCATCACGCTGCCGGGGCTCGGCTGGACGACGGCGGCGGCGTGAGCGCCTCGTTCTTCGCGGATGTTATCTCGCCCAAACCAATGCGGCTTGAGCTTTGGCAGGAGCCATACACGAAGACGAGTTTCGGATCGTTGCCTTGGCTAGGCTGGCATTTTTTCAGCCTTCCACGAGATCCGGCGGACCCAGACGAAGACTATGTTGATGATAGTTTCGCGCAAATCATCGGATATGTTGAGCGCTACCATCGTAAGGCCGACTGGCGTGACGAAGACGGTAATTCAGTGGAGTTACGCAAACTGCAGCCAATCTTAGACGACAGCCAGAGATGGGCATTGGCATCATGGCGAGAGGTCCGCGACGATGGCGCCGTCCGCGTGTGTATCAACCAGTTTGATGACTGCGTCTTTCGATTAACCACGGAGCGGGTTCGAGCCGCCAATGACATGAATTGGTGGGAGCCAGTGGCTTGGTCTGATCCGTTCGACGACTTCGCCAAGGCTCAAGAAAACGCAAACCGAATCCTCTCGGAAGCAGATTGAGCCGACGCCTTCTCCGGCAATCAAATTGCCATCAGACGCCCACGGGGGCAGTCTCTAGCTGAATCGATTTGCTGCCAACTCAAAACAGGGAGATTCGCCATGACTACACTTTCTCGAACCGCACCGGCTCTGCTTGCCGCCGCCATGCTCGGCCTTTCGGCCTGCAGCGCTCCGGCCGAAGAGGAAGCTGCGAACGAAGAGGCTGTCGTCGAAGAGATGGACGAAGCTGAGGATGAAACGGAAGCCGTCGCCGAAGGCGAGGGTGAAGCCATCGAGATTTGCGACGAGGATGGCAATCGCTACGCGTCAGAGGATGAAGCCGCCGATGCCGGGCTCGAGCCCGCGCAATATGGCGCGACGTACTGCCAATATTTTGAGGAGTAGGATGAGCGCGGCCTAAACCGCCGCCTTCTCCAACGCCCGCTCGGCAGCCTGTCGCGTCCAAAGGTCAGCGTAGAGCCGGCCACGAGCGAGCAATTCCTTGTGCGTCCCGCGCTCGGCGACCTTGCCCGCCTCCAGCACCACGATCTGGTCCGCGCCGACGACGGTCGACAGGCGGTGGGCGATCATGATGGTGGTGCGGCGCTTCATGACCTCGTTGAGGGTCGCTTGGATATCCTGCTCGGTTGCGCTGTCCAGCGCGCTGGTCGCTTCGTCGAGGATCAGGATGGGCGGGTCCTTAAGCAAGGTCCGTGCGATGGCGACGCGCTGCTTCTCGCCGCCCGACAGCTTCAGCCCACGCTCGCCCACCTTGGTGTCGTAGCGTTCGGGCAGGCTTTCGATGAAGCCGTCGATCGCCGCGCCCTTCGCGGCCTTCTCGATCTCGTCCAGCCTGGCATCCTCGCGGCCATAGCCGATATTGTAGCCGATCGTGTCGTTGAACAGGACGCTGTCCTGCGGGACGATGCCGATTGCCTCGCGCAGGCTTGCCTGGGTGACATTCGCGATGTCTTGCCCGTCGACGAGGATGCGCCCGGTTTGCGGTTCGTAGAAACGGAAGAGGAGGCGCGCGAGCGTCGACTTGCCCGCGCCCGAGGGGCCGACCACCGCGAGGCTGGTGCCCGCCGGAATATCGAGGCTGATCCCCTTCAAAATCTCGCGACCGTCGCCATAGGTGAAGCGAACATTGTCGAACGTGACATGCGCGTTGGCGACTGCCAGCGGCTCGGCATCGGGCGCGTCGTTGACCTCGGAGGGCGTATCGAGCAGCGCGAACATCTCCTCCATGTCGACCAGCCCCTGCTTGATCGATCGATAGACCCAGCCGAGCATGTTGAGCGGGCGATAGAGCTGCATGAGGAGCGAGTTCACCAGCACCACGTCGCCAGGCGTGAAGCGCCCCTCGCTCCACCCCCAGACGGTATAGGCCATCGCCCCGCCCATCATGAGGTTGGTGAGCAAGGCCTGTCCGGCATTGAGCCATGCAAGGCTCGTCTCGGTCTTTACAGCGGCGTCGGCATAGGCGTCGATCGCCTTGTCGTAACGCGCGGCCTCGCGATCCTCGGCGCCGAAATATTTGACCGTCTCGTAATTGAGGAGGCTGTCGACGGCGCGCTGCGCAGCCTTCTGGTCGACCTCGTTCATCTCGCGGCGGATCGCGTTGCGCCAGTCGGTCACCTTGCGGGTAAAGATGATGTAGGCGACCACCATGACGAGCGTCGCGGCAGTGAGGTCGAAGCCGAACTGGATCGTGAAGATGACTGCAATGCCCGCCAGCTCGATCGCGGTGGGCGCGATATTGAACAGCAGGAAATAGAGCATGGAGTCGATGCTCTTGGTCCCGCGCTCGACCAGCCGCGTCAGGCTGCCGGTGCGGCGCTCGAGATGGAAGCGCAGGCTGAGCGCATGGATGTGGCGGAACAGGCGCTGCGCGAAGCCGCGTGCGGCATTCTGCCCGACCCGCTCGAAAATGGCGTTGCGCAAATTGTCGATGAGCGTGCCGGCAAAGCGCATCGTCGCATAGGCGGCGACGAGACCGAGGATGATGGTGAGCGCGGTTTCGGCCAGCCCCTCGCCCGCGCTCATCCGGTCGACCACTCCTTTATAAAGGAACGGCACGGCGAGGACGATGCCCTTGCTGGCCAGAACCAGCAGCATCGAGATGACGACGCGAACCTTGAGACCGGTCTCGCCATTGGGCCAGAGCATGGGAAGGAATCGCCAGAGGATGGCGAAATCGCCGTCCTGCGGCGCATTGTTGCTCGTCGGACGGCCCATATCGCTTAACGAGGTAAGCGTGCAGGTCCATTTTCGCAATGTATGGGGCGATTTTCCGAACGAGGTCGGAAAATTTTCAATGAATCGGCATTTTGGACTGGGAAAAATCCCTAACCCTTCGTGGAAATTCCACTATTATGGCCGAGGCCGGATGAACGAGGCATTGATTTTAAACGATTTTTTCATTTGGCACGCTCCCTGCAATGTATTCGGTGTCCCCAATGGTGGGGGCAACAAAAAGGGAGAAATACAATGCTTGCTTATGGTTCGGAAAAGAATGTCCTCATCTCGCTGCTCGGCGCGGTTGTCGCCTCCAGCCTCTTCATCAGCGCTGCGCTGTCGGGTGCGCCGATCGCCTAACGGTCGGCCATTCGAAACCTCACTCAAGACGTAAAGAAGGAAAACATGTCCAAGAAATTTCTCGTCAAGCCTACCGAAGGCAAAGTGATGGGCGTCAGCGCCGGCCTCGCCGACTATTTCGGCATCGACGTGACGCTGGTCCGCATCGGCTGGGTTGCCGCTTTCTTCATCAGCGCGGGTACTGCCCTGCTCTTCTACCTGATCACCGGCCTCGTCGCGGATACCGCGCGCTAGGCGACTGGATCACACAAGACGCCCCGACCGGATGATCGGTCGGGATGCGACGAGGCCCGCCGGCTTGAACCCGGCGGGCTTTTTGTCGCCTACAATCCGTAGGTGATCGACAGTATGACCGACAGGCTGACGATCATCAGGACGACGAGCGGGATGCCGGTCTTCATGTAATCGTTAAACTTGTAGTCGCCCTCGGCCATGATCAGCATGTTGGTCTGATAGGCGATGGGCGTGGCGTAGCAGAGGTTGCAGCCGAACAGCACCGCCAGCACCAGGGGCTCCACCTGCAGCCCCAATTGTTCGGCCAGCGCAAAGGCGATGGGCGTGCCGACCGCAGCGGCCGTCGCATTGGACGCGAAGTTGGTGAGCAGGGTCACGAACAGCATGATCAGCGCTAGCACGACAGGGGGGATCAGATATTGCATTCCAAGCGCAAGGCTCGCGCCCATCCAGGTTGCCGCCCCGCTGTCGCCGATCAATCGCCCGATAGCGATCGAGGCGGCGACCAGGACGATGACCTTGGCCGACAAGGCGCGCCCGACCTTGTCGAAATGCACGCAGCCGGTGACGAACATCGCGACCGCGCCCGCAAGGGATGTGATCGCAATGGGCATGATGCCCAGCGAGGCCAGCAGCACCGCCGCCCCCATGATCGCCACCGCGATGAGCGCCTTGCGCCGGCGTGGCAGCGGCCGGGCACCGTCGAGCATGAGCAGGGCCTGGTCCTGTGCGAATTCCTGCAGCGAGCTTTCGCGCCCCATGGTGAGGAGGATGTCGCCCTCGGCGAGCCGCGCCTCCGCGCTCATCTCGCGCGGCGCAGCAAACCCGCGCGACGGGGCCTGCGCGACGCCCAGGACTGCAACGCCTTCGATGCCGGCGGTCTGGAGCGTGCGACCGACGAGGCGGCTGTCGGCGCTGATCGCCATTTCCGCCTCGACCAGATCCTCGCCGGCCTTGGCGCTGTCCTGGCTGAGCCGCTTGATCAGCCAGCGCGGTGCGGTGACGGCGCCGAGCTTGCGGCCGGCTTCGCGCAGGTCGTCGGCCGTCGCGAAGGCAGCGAGGCGCTGCCCCGGCTGCAGCGTCTGCGGCTCGCGAAGGAAGGAGAAGCCCTCCGGCAATTTCTCGCGGAACTCGTCAATCCGCTGTTCAAGCCAGCTGCTTTCGGTGCCGACGCGCATGGTCGCGATGAACTTGCGCGGTTCGTGGCCGGCCTCGGGACTGTTGTCGGGCAGCAGCCGCGGCATCACCAGCCAGATGTATGGCAGGCAGATCACTGCCGCCATGAGGACGATCGGGGTGAAGTGGAAGATGGGCAGCTCGGCCATGCCGAGATCGGCCGCGATCGATACGACCAGCAGGTTGGTCGAGGTGCCGATGGTGGTGGCCATGCCGCCGATGAGGATGGCGGCATTCAAGGGGATCAGGGTCTTCGAGGCAGGCATCGCGCCGCCATGGGCAAGGCTCACCATGATCGGGATGAGCAGCACCAGCACCGGCGTATCGTTGACGACCATCGAGGCGAACATGGCGAGTAGCAATGTGACCAGCAGCCCGAGGCTGTTGTTGATCCGCCAGATGCTCCCCAGGGCGCGCGCCGCAGGTTCGAGCGCGCCGGTCACGACGAGGCCGCGCCCCATGACCATCAGCGCGCAGATGGTGATCAGCGCGGTATGTCCGAAGCCCCCGAAGGCAAGCGCCAGCCCGTCCTTGGGATTGGTCCCCGGCAGCGGGAAGAGATAAAGGAGTAGCGCGATGGCGCCGATCGTCATCAGGCTGATGATCTCGACCCGGAAACGATTGCTGGCAAAGGCGGTGAACATGGCCACCGCAACGGCCATCGCAAGCGCGGCGTGAAGCGAAGGAATGGTCAGCATGAAGGGTCGGGTACCGCGTCTCTCTTCAACCAGAAGCGATGAAGCCTAGGCACAAAGATGTGTGAAATACAGTCTTTTGACAGGCTGCCTTCGCCGCTACTCTGTCGCCAGGCCGACATTTGCGGGGAAACCTCCTGCGCTGCGACCCGTTGGTGTCGGCAAGACAGAAAGGGATTTCATGGAACGACAAGGCGACGAAGTGCATGTCACCGAGGAAGAAGCGACCGGGGCGGTAAAGCCGCACGTCGGACGGTGGGTACTGGGGATTTCGGTGCTGCTGGCGGTGATCGCCATGTCGCTGGTCTGGATCATTCCCGCCCTCGCTTGATCGACGATAGCAGAGTAAATTTATAACATTCCGTAGCGTAAAGCCCCGAATTGCCGTATGAGGGGCTGAACGCAATGCTGCTTGGATTGCTCGGGCGGACGGGAGCCGAAGATGCCCAAGATCGGGATAGTCACCGGATTACTCGAGGAGGCGGATGCTTTCCGCCCCGGGGTCGGTCGCATCCGACGCGAGATGCCCTTCTATTTTCGCGAGGATGAGGATTTCATGTTGGCTTGTGCCGGGATTGGCAAGGTCAACGGATCGATGGCCGCCTCCACACTCGTCTCGCGAGGCTGCGACTTGCTGGTCAGCATGGGCTCGGCGGGCCGGATCGGCAAAGGCGAGGACCAGGCCTATTGGCTGGGCGGTGCCTACCAGCATGATTATGGCGCGTGCCGCCGCGAGGAATTCGTGGCCTTCAGGGCTGGATCGTTGCCGTTCGGCGAACCCGACCGGCAGCCTTTCCTGCCGATCGATAATCCCGGCCTCGACCTGCCAACGGCGACCATCATCACCGGCGATTGCTTTATCGAGGACGAAGGCCGCGCCGGTGCGATGAGCCTCGATTTCGATGCCGAGCTGGTCGACATGGAAACCGGCGCGGTCGCGCAGGTCGCGGCCATGCACAATATCGGCTGGGCCGGCGTACGGGCAGTAAGCGACGGTGCCAACGAGGACGGTGCTAACGAGTTCAAGACGCAGTTGCTCAATGCGGCGCGCATGGCCGCAAGCCAGGTCGACAAGATGGTGCAGCTGCTTCAGCGCGTTTGAAGATGCCACATAGAAAACGCCGCCGGGCCGAGGGGCCGGGCGGCGCTTCTCTTTGGGGTGGCGCGACGAAACGGTGAGCGGGTCGCCGCGCCTAACCGTTATGCCATTATTGCGGCATCAGGACCGTATCGATGACATGGATGACGCCATTCGAGGCATCGACATCGGTCGCGGTCACCGTCGAGGTCCCGCCCGTCGCATCGGTCAGCACGACATTTCCATCGACTACCGAGGCCGTCAGCGTGCCACCACCGACCGTTTCGACCGTGGCGGTGCCGCCATTGTCTTCGATCAGCGAGATGACGTCAGCAGCCGCATATTCACCCGACACGACATGGTAGGTGAGAATGCCCTGCAGCGCTTCCTGCTGTTCCGGCATGAGGAGGTTGTTGAGCGTGGCTTCGTCAATCTTGCCGAACGCATCATTGGTCGGTGCAAAGACCGTATACGGACCTTCACCGGCAAGCGTGTCGCCAAGTTCGGCCGCCGTCACGGCGCTGACGAGGGTCGAGAAATCGGGGTTGCCACCGGCAACATCGACGATCGTGCCCGTCGCAGCCGGTGCTTCAGCCGTCATGGCCGTGTCTTCACCCGGTTCGACCGTTTCTTCTTCAGCCCCACCGCAGGCGGCGAGGGCAAGAGCGGCGCTCGATACGAGAGCTAGCGAAAACTTCTTCATTTGGGGGTCTCCCTTTTAGAATTGATGTTCACACGACCAATGGCTCGGGGTCGGGCCAAGTTCCGACCCCCCGACCATCGTCCGTAGTCATAAATACGGGGCACCCCCCGCGGCGGATTGCCCGGCCTATTCGGGGCGCTCCACATCGCCCGGCGTTTCGCCGCCGCTGGCATCGACAGGCTCGTCGAGTTCGGTCGGCATTGCGGTGTCACCGTCGCGCGTCGCAGGCTCGTAATCCTCGGGCAGGTCGGCCACTTCCTCGCTGTCGGGAATGGTGTCGATGGCAGTGTCGCCGTCGGTTTCGACATCGGCGCAGGCGGCGAGCGCCAGCATGGGTGCGGCAAGAAGTATCAGTCGCATATTCAGTCTCCCTTTGAATCGCCAACCCGCTTGGCAGCCCGACGGTTCCGCTTGCCATGGGGCCAACAAACAGGAAGGGTGCGGCCATGGGTGAGACGAGTTCGACCAATGACGGTGCGCCGGTTCCCTGGCTGGCACGCTTCCTTAAATGGGCAGTCATGCGCTGGTGGCGTCTCGGGGGCTGGAAGGCGGTCGGCACCTTGCCCGAAAGCCGAAAGTTCATCATTGCGGGCGCGCCGCACACGTCCAATTGGGACTTTCTCGTTTTCCTGGGTGTGGTCGAGACGATGGGCCTCAAGCCGCGCTACATCGGCAAGCATACCTTGTTCAAAGGCCCGCTTGGCGGCTTCATGAAAGCGATGGGCGGGGTGCCGGTCGACCGCACCAAGCGCGTGGGGATGGTCGGGCAGGTGGCCGAGAAGATTCGCGCCGCCGACGAATTCGCCCTGGTCATCGCCATCGAGGGGACGCGGTCACCGACGACCGAGTGGAAATCTGGGTTCTACCGGATCGCCATGGAAGCGGGCATCCCGATCGTCTGTGCCGGTCCGGACTATATTCACAAGCTGGGCATTATCGGGCCGATCATCCATCCGACCGGCGATTTCGAGGCGGACATGGAGCCGGCCTATCGCTTCTTCAAAGGCCTTCACCCGCGCCATCCCAAGAAAGCCGTCTTCCCCGATGGCAGCGGGCTCGATCCTCAGCTGCAGGCGGAAATGAACCGTGCGCTGGTTTCGCCGGGCACTGCGGGCAAGTCCCCAAGGCTGTAGCTGCCATAGGCGGCAGCGATGCCTTGCTTGAGCATGGTGTCCAGATTGTCCGGAATGGGGCCGCGGCCGGCCACGCTGCCATTGTCGCGCATCGGGTCGACCATCAGTACGGCAAGGTCATTGCCATGCCCGATTGTCAGTCGTTCCTCGCTGCCAACAGGGACGACTTCGGGGAGCCGCACGATGAGGCGATCTACACCAATCGGACAGGTCAGGATCATGACCTGCGAGGCAGGGTTCGTCTCGCTGACATAGAAGAGCCGCGCGCCATTGGCCGATTCCTGGAAACGCCACCCTGCATCGGGCAGTGCTGCCATGGCGGGCTCTTCTAGCGCCTCCTCGGGCGCTCCCCCTTCGCCGCATGCCCCGACTGTCAACAATGCCGCCAAAATGCTGGCTTTGACCTTTTGGGGGACCATGTCACACTCCGCTTCGACAGCAATTGATTCGACCGGCGCTGCCGGAAGAGTGCCCATAGTGCATGGGCAGGTTAGGAAGGGAAAGCCGATGATCGCTCGAACGTGGAAATGGGTGCTTGCCGCCCTGGTGGCGATGGGCCTTGCCCTGCCGGCTTATTCGCAGCTTGCGACGGGCGCCAAGGCGCCCGACTTCAAGACGATGGGCATGCTCGGCGACAAGAGTTTCCGCCTGCATCTTTCGGAGCAACTCGAAGAGGGCCCGGTTGTCCTTTATTTCTTCCCGCGTGCCTTTACCTCGGGATGCACGTTGGAGAGCAAGGCGTTTGCCGACGCGATGCCCGAATTCCGCGCCGCCGGTGCACGCGTCGTCGGCATGTCGACCGACGATCTGGAGACACTCGCCCGCTTCTCCACCGAGGTCTGCGCCAGCAAGGTCCCGATGGCGCATGCGAGCGGCGACCTCCTCAAGGCCTATGACGTGACGCTCCCGATGACGGGTGCCGTCATGCCGACCGCCGATCGCGTCAGCTATGTCATCGACACCAATGGCGACATCGTCATGGTGCATGCCGACATGGACTATAAGGACCATGTCGCGAAGACGCTGGAAGCGGTGCAGCGCCTCGCCCGTTAGGCCGGGGAGCGCTCACAATGTGGCGGGCGCGCCACAGGATTCCATCTTTGTTCATCTTTATTGCGCCAAATGGTTGAGCCGCTTGGCCTTTTCGGCTCTTTGAGGCGACCAGTTCATAACGATTATCCGTGGGGAGGGCCGCTCATGCGTCCGAGTAAGTTTGTATCCGTAATTGCAATGTCGGCGATGCTGGCGGCCTGTGGCGGCGGGGGCGGCAGCTCCGGCGGCGGCAACTTCGGCGGCGGCACCCCGACGCCGACGCCCACGCCTACTCCGACCCCGACACCGACGCCCACGCCGACGGGCAGCTGCTCGCTCGACGCGCGCCAGGATTGGGCGCTCGCGCAAATCCAGGCCAACTACCTGTTCCAGGACCTGATCGACACGTCGGTCAACAAGGCCGACCACACGACGCTGCAAAGCTATGTCGACGCAGTCGTCGCGCCGGCGCGCAATGCCGGTTTCGATTCGGGCTTCACCTACGTGACCTCGATCCAGGAAGAGAATGAGTTCATCCAGAACGCGACCAGCGAGGATTATGGCTGGCGTCCGGTTCTCTACAGCGACAACACGCTCTACCTGCGCGACACCTACGAGAACGCACCGGCCAATGATGCCGGCATCGTGCGCGGCGACCAGATTGTCGGGATCGGCGCGACCGCCGGAACCCGCCGCACGCCCGCACAGATCATGACGACCGACGGCATCGGTGTCCTTTCGGACCTCCTCTTCCCGTCGAGCGACGGCGAGAGCGTCTCGCTCGAGATCGATCCGGTCGATGGCGGTGCCAACTATACCGTGACGCTAACCGCTGCCGAATATCAGCAGCTTGCCGTCTCGCCCGATTTCGGCACGCGGATCATCGGCAATGTCGGCTACGTCAACCTGCGCAGCTTCGCTTCGTCGACCGCCATCGCGCAGCTCGACGGTGCCTTCGCCGATTTCGTGACCGCCGGCGTGACCGACGTCATCGTCGACGTGCGCTACAATGGCGGCGGCCTGCTCTCGGTCGCGGACCACTTCAACAACCTGCTGGGCGGTGGCCTGTCGGGCCAGGTGTCGTGGCGCCTGACCTACAACGACAATAACAGCGCCAGCAATTTCACGTCGAACTTCCAGACGCTGACGAACACGATCTCGCCCGATCGCATTGCCTTCATCACGACCGGCAACAGCGCTTCGGCTTCCGAGCTCGTTGCCAATTCGATGGGCGCCTACTTCAACACGGACGCCGCGTTGGTCGGCCGTAACACGGCGGGCAAGCCGGTTGGCCAGAGCGCCATCGACCGCGCCGAGTGTGACGACCGCTTCCGTCTCGTAACTTTCCGTTATGAAAATGCGGACGGCGTGACCGACTTTTTCAATGGCCTGGCTCCGGTCTATCCGGCGACCTGTTTCGCCAGCGACGACATCTTCAACACGATGGGCGATCCGGCCGAAGCTTCGACCGCCGAAGCGCTCGACTTCATCGCCAACGGCACTGCCGTCTGCACGCCGATCAGCCAGGCGCGCCAGACGCTGTCGGGTCGTTCGGAAATCAAGCTCGAGCCGACCAACCCGAGCTACGCGCAGCGCGTGACGCTCGGCCAGATCTAGATCGGCCGCAAGGATCGAAAAGAAGGGCCGGTGGCAGCGATGCCGCCGGCCTTTTCTTATGATCAATCGGCGCGGAAGACGCTCTTCAGGTTCATGAATTCATGGAGGCCGAAGCGCGCGAGTTCGCGGCCATGGCCCGAATTCTTGACGCCGCCAAACGGGGCCTCGGGGGTCGAGGCGGTCATCTGGTTGATCGCGGTCATCCCGGCATCGAGACCGGTGATGAAGGCCTCCTGTTCGTCGGCATCACTGGTGAAGACTGCCGATCCCAGGCCATAAGGCGTGATGTTGGCGATGCGGATCGCGTCGTCGACGTCCTTCGCTTCGAAGAGCATGGCGACCGGGCCGAAGACTTCTTCGTCGCGCATCTCGCCGGCCGGATCGAGCCCGGTGAGCAGGCCGGGATGCAAATAGGCACCCTCGCCATCGGGTTTTTCGGCGCCGGTCAGCTGTCCGCCTGCCTTCTTTGCCTTGTCGAGCTGGTCGAGGACGGTCTGGCGCTGCTCTTCGCTCGACAGCGGACCGATATCGCTTTCCTCATCGAACGGATCGCCAGCGCGCTTCGAACATAGCGCCTCGGTGAAGCGCTCGGCAAACTCGTCGTAAATGTCGGCATGCGCGATCATGCGCTTGCCGCAGATGCAGCTCTGGCCCGAATTCTGGAGCCGCGCCTTCACTGCCGTCTCGACCGCATCGTCCATGTCGGCCGACGGCATGACGATGAACGGGTCCGACCCGCCCAGTTCGAGCACGACTTTCTTGAGCGCCCCGCCGGCGACTTCGGCAACGGCGCGGCCCGCCGGTTCGCTGCCGGTGAGCGTCGCGGCGCGGATGCGATCATCCTTGATGATGCCCGCCACGGGCCCTGACGGAATGGCGAGGTTCTGGAACAGGCCCTCCGGCCCGCCCGCTTCGATCACCATGTCGGCAATCAGCTTGCCGACGCCCTGCACGTTGCTGGCATGTTTGAGGAGCCCGACATTGCCCGCCAGTACGGTCGGCGTGAGGAAGCGGATCACCTGCCAATAGGGGAAGTTCCACGGCATCACCGCGAGCACCGGCCCGATCGGCAGCCAGCGCAGCTCGCCCTTGCCGCCGGGAATCTTCTCGGGCTCGAGCATGGCCGGTCCATGCTCGGCGAAATAGCGCAGCGCAGTCCCGCATTTCTCGACCTCGGCGCGGGCCTCGCGAATATGCTTGCCCATCTCTTTGGTTGCCATTTCGGCCAGGCCGTCGCGATGCGCGTCGAAGCGATCGGCGATGGCGCTGAGCAATTGGGTGCGCTCGTCCATGCTGGTCAGGCGCCACTTGGTCGCCTGTTCCTCGGCCAGCGCAAGCGCGCTTTCGATGCCCTGCTCGTCAAGCGGTTCGTGGCTGGCGAAGGTCTCGCCGGTGGCAGGGTTCACGCTGTGCATCATGGTGGGCTGATCTCCTTCGCCAAAGCGAACGAGGGGCGGGGTGCCTGCGTTCCTTGCCGATTGCGTTGGGCCAGCGGCAATGGCAGGTACGCCTTATGGCTAAAGAGTATCAGAGCTTCGCGACCTTCTGGCCCTATTATCTGCGCGAACATTCCAAGCCGCGGACCCGCGCGCTCCATTATTTCGGCACGACGCTCGGCCTCGCCATCGCCCTCTTCGCCATCGTGACGGGCCGATGGCTTCTACTGTTAGCCCTGCCTGCCGCCGGCTATTTCTTCGCCTGGGTCGGCCATTTCGGGGTCGAGAAGAACCGCCCGGCGACCTTCACCTATCCGGCCTGGTCGCTCGCGGCGGATTTCAAGATGTGGTGGCTGTGGCTAACCGGGCGGCTCGGTCCTGAATTGGAAAAGGCTGGGGTGCCTACCGACTAGGCAAACGAAAAGGGCGGCACAAAGGCCGCCCCATCCGGTTCACTTCGCTTCTCGCTATTACGAGGCCGACTTCAGATAGAAGAGCCGCGCGGAGCGGGCGAGTTCGTCACTCCAGACAAATTCGTCATTGGCAGCGATCGACGGTGCCTTCGAACTGTCCAGATCATCCTTCGTGATATGCTTCAGGCGGAAACCTTCGACACGCGGATCATAGCTCAGCGTTTCGAACGGCACAGGATAAAGGTCTTCACCCATCCCGAAGAGGCCACCAAAGCCCATCACGACATAGTCGACGCGCGCGGTGATCGGATTGATCATCAGCTTGCGCACCGAACCGATTTTCTCACCGGTCGAATCGAAGATGTTGGTTCCTTCGATCTTGTCCGATGCAATCAGAGCGGTTTCGACGAGGGTCACGCTCTCGGTATCGAGCGTCACGTTCGGTTTGGTCTGTGTCAGTGTAGTCATGCTTGTAGTAAGCGCCTCCCACGTTGGTTGATGTGAAATGATGCGGGGCAAGGTTGCCGCCGCGTCCTGCATCCGATTGATGCATTCACCTAACCAACGGGCGGAGCGAGCCCTTCTGTCCACACTTCGCCGCTCCTCGACCACGACTCAGCGAAGTCGTTGAAACAAAGAGGAAAATACGGCGTTCCCGTGCGCCGACATAATTTGTTTTACCAGCCCGCGCTTCCGGGCCCGCCCTTGATCGGGCCCTTGATGCGGTCCGTCACCCATCCACCGTAAAATCCGCCTGGCTGCGGGCGCGCTTGCTCATCGCCGACATAGCAGTCGAGCTTGCCAGGATAGAAGGCGATCCATCCGGCAATCGCGGCATAGCCTTCGGGAAGATCGTCGAACGGATCGGGATAGGTCCATGCAGCATCGGCGATCTCGTCGCCGTCCTCACGCATCAGATCGAGGCTGACAGCTGCGCCCTTCCACTCGCACACCGACACGCGTCCATTGGGGTGCAAGAGATCGGTGCGAACATCTTCGGGCGGGATATAGGGCACTGGCGCGCCGGCCATTTCTTTCACCTCGAGCGCGCGGTCGCTTCGGGCAATCTCAATGTCACCATCCGTCACTCGGATCGTGGCCGGCGCAGGGGCGAGCATTGGCGGTCGGGGATAATCCCAGACCGATTCCTGACCGGGTCCGGCAGCTTCGAGGCCGGGCGGACGAAAGGCGAGATTCCAACCATCGCGATTGGCTTTCACGCGGGCCAGCAGGAGGTCTTTCGGGGGCAGCATGATTTCCATGAGCGAGGAACGTGCAGCACGCGCCACTGGTTGCCGGATACATGCCCGAGCTTTCCTTCGAACCCACACGCGCGGCCGGCCTCGCGAAACTCGATAGCTTCGTTGCAACGGCCGGCAAAGCCTATGCGGCGCATCGCAACGAGGACCCCGATCCCGATTGCCGTCAGCATGTCTCCATGTTGTCGCCATGGTTGCATGCAGGGCTGATCGGCGAACGGGAGGTGCTTTCTCGTGTGCTGGATACGCATAGCGCTTCGGCTGCCGACAAGTTCATTTCCGAAGTCTTCTGGCGCGTCTATTTCAAGGGTTATCTCGAGCAGCGTCCGACCGTCTGGTCTGCCTATCTCGAGGAGCGCGATGCCGCGCTGGCAAGGCTGGATGAAAATAGTGGCCTGCGCCGCGCCTACGACGAGGCTGTATCCGGAAAGACCGGCATCGCCGCCTTCGATTTGTGGGCCCGCGAACTGGTGCGTGACGGCTATCTGCATAACCATGCGCGCATGTGGTTCGCGAGCATCTGGATCTTCACGTTGAAGCTCGATTGGACGCTTGGCGCCGACTTTTTCCTGCGACATCTCATGGACGGCGATGCGGCCTCTAACACCTTGAGCTGGCGTTGGGTCGGGGGGCTGCACACCAAGGGCAAAACTTATCTTGCCCGCGCTTCGAACATTGCCCGCTACACGCAGGGGCGAAGCGCAGGGCCGCTACTGGCGGAGGGCTTGGCGAAGGAGGCGCCGCCTTTGGAAGATACGCAGGAACATGCGCGCCAGCTTCCCGACCTTCCCGGTGCATTGGTGCCCGACGCTCCCTTCGCCTTGTTGTTGCACGATGAAGCCGCGAGCCACGAGCCCTTGGCCCTGGAGCGCCCGCCCAGCCTGATCATCGGAGCTGCGCGGCCCGGCGCGCGCAGTCCCGAACCGGTCGGCGATCATGCCCGTGACTTCGCCGAACGCGCCGTCGCCAATGGCGTCGCAGCGGCGGCCGACCATTTCGGCTGTCCGGGAATTGTATGGAAGGCGGACGAGGCGATGCCCGGTCTGCCGGACGGCGTCTCGACCGTGCTCGTGCCTTGGTTGCCGATCGGCTGGACCCGTGATGCGCTGTTCGCCCCGCTCATGCAGAGCAACGCGACTGTCGAATGGTATCTCGATCCGCTCAGCGCGGAAACATGGCCGCACGCAAAAGCGGGATTTTTCGGCGTAAAGAAGAAGATGGCCGATGCGATGCGCGCGGTCGGCCTGCCGGCTTAGCGCTTACCGAACAGCCGTTTGAAAAAGCCGCCGCGCGACGGCGGGGGCGGCGGATCTTGCGGCGCGAGGAAGTCGGGGATGGCGACTTCGGGTGCAGGTTCGACCGGCGCGGGTTCGGGCTCGATGGCCTCGGGCGCAGGCGCCATCGGCTCAACCAGCGGAGGCGCAGGCGTTGCGGGCTGGGCAGGCGCATCGCCCGACAGGCGCTGGCGCAGGCTCGAACCCGACTCCATGTCGGCCAGTGGGTCGTGCTTGGGCTCCCACTTCTTCATCGTGAGCGTTGCGGCCGGGGCAGGGTCTTCGGGCAGCGGGGCGCCCGTAGCACCACGTTTGGCGGCGAGCAGCGAGGTGGCAGCCGCGCTCGGTGCGGGCGCTTCCGCCTTGGCACCGATCACCGTGGCGACATCGGCATTCATGCCGACCGTGCCCGTAATCAGTCGCGCGCCGCCGGGCAGGCCGTGCGCGTCCATTTCGCGCTGCATCGCCTGCAGGAAGCGCGTCGTGCGCAGCCAGCAGCCGAGCACATATTCGCAATAGCCGCCGGGCGCGCGCCCTTCGACACCATCGCGGCCGTCGCGCAGGAAGTGGATATGCTTGCACTGGATGAGCGCGCTGTTGAGCGGCGCGAAGCCCTCGATCGAGACGTAGAATTCGACATCCTCGTCATGCCCCGACCAGCCGGGCATTTCGGCATGGCATTCTTCGATCAGTTCATGGTCGGCTCGGCTCGAAAAGTCGAAGACGTCGTCGCTGTAGAGGTTGAACATCAGCGTCGGCTCATGTTCCTGGCTCGTATCGAAGACGAGGTCGGGTTCGTTGGCGAGGCCGGCGGTCACCGCAGTGATGGCCGGCCCTTCATATTCGGCGAGAATCTCGTCGAGATCGTCCCAGCCCTCTATCATGATCGCATCGAGCGGCATCGCCTTCGCACGCTTGGCGATACGACCGTCAAACCCGGCCAGGTCGTTTTCGAGGATTTCGGCCGCCTCGTCAAAGCGACCCGCGCCGAGCAAGCGGCGGATATGGTCGGTCCAGGCGGCCTCGCCTTCCTTCGACAGGAACGTGATCTGCAGCGGGCGAGGTTCGGCGGGCTCGTGATAGGTGCGAACGCCTTCGGTCCCGGCATCGGGAATATGGACGAATCCCGGATGATGCGCCGCATTCGCGACGTCGCCGTCGTCGACCTTCAACCGTTCTTCGCGCCCCATGCCCCTCGCTTCTCGCAATGCCGGATTGAAGCGGCTGTAAAGCAGCGGGGTTAACAGTTGGTGGAGATGGCGCTCGCTGATAGGTTGCCGCTTATGTCCGTCGACTTTCGCGCCATGGTCCACCGCTATCGCCACAAGGTGATGGTCGGGCCGCAACTGGACGCCGCGGACCAGATCCGCGCGGACCGCGACTATGCCGAATTGTCGCGCACCAAGCAGTCGCATCGTGGGCTTTCGGAGCACCAGCAGCTGCGCCAGCTTGCCGCCGTTGGAGCGAACGAGGAGTATCTCGAAGAGATCGGCAAGCTGACCGAGCTCACCCATCTCGACCTGCGCTGGCCGATGCGGGCCAAGGACCTCGCGCCCTTGGAGCAGTTGCAGAAGCTCGAAAGGCTGCACCTTGAGACGGCGAGCGGGATCGAGGACTTTTCGCCGCTGACCAGGCTCCCCAAATTGCGTGTGCTGACGATCGAGAATGCGCCCAAGATGCGCAGCCTCGACTGGGTGCGACCGCTCAAGGAGCAGCTCGAGGTCTTCGGCTATGAAGGCACGGTCAACAAGGACCAGATCGTCGAGAGCCTCGACCCGCTGGAGGGCTTTGCGATGGAGGCATTCTTCTGCATCTCGCTGTCTAACCAGTCGAAACGGATCGACGTGCTCTCCAGCTGTCCCAACCTCAAGCTGATCGACGGCGCGGTGTTGGCACCATGGGCGGCGTACAAGGAGCTTGAAGCGAAGAGGCCCGACATTATCTGTTCCTGGTTCGAGCCGCGTAATTGGTACAAGGGCTGGCGCGATGGGCCGAGCGAGGAAGAGCGGGCGGCCGCCGAGGCGGCGGACCCGCGCAGCTAGGCGCTTGCCAGCATCACTGTATTAGTATAGCAATACGCTCATGAAACTCGTCGCCCTTGCCTCCGCGCTCGCCGCGGCCGTCGCTGCCCCTGCCGCCGCGCAGGAGGTGCCTGCCGAACCCGCTTTCATGGTCGCGGACAATCGCATATCGGTGCCGGACGAGGGGATCGCGCTCGTCATCCCCGAGGACGCCGTCTATGTCGGCGCCACGCGCTGGCCGCTCTACGATATTGTCGATGCCGAGCAGCATGTGTTCGTGCGTACCGACGAGGGCGGGCTGGTCGAGGAATATTGGCTGGTCCAGTTCGAGACCTATTTCGACCATGTCGATGCCAACTACACTTATGACGAGACCGAGCCGACGAGCCTGGAGATTGGCGACAGGACCTGGTGGACGCGGCCCATCTTCACATCGGGCCGCCCGAACGAAGTGCGCCCCGGCTCCGACACCGAAATGTTCGGCAAGATCATCGCCCAGGCCGGTTATCGCATGCCGATGTGGCTGGCCGGGGTGCGCATGGTCTACATGCCTGGCGAGGATCGGCGCAGCGAGATCATGATCATCCACGGCGCCAATCTGGACGGCGTCGCAACGACCATGGCCGAACGGTTCCGCGCCGGAGAGGATGGCGTGAAGTGGACCGATTTCTATGGTCCGATGATCGAACGGGCGAGCCTCTCCTTCACGATCGCGCCGCTCGACGCCGAATAAGTTTACGAATTTAACGGTGGGTCGCGGCTCCGTCGGCTTTCCCTTCTGGATGCCTGGCGATCTTATCATCGCGCCGCGCGTGTAGGACAGGATATTCGCCGCGTCGCGGGCGTTGATGGGCGAGAAGGAGATCCGAATCCATGCGCCTGATCCTGCCGCTCAGCCTCGTCCTAGCCCTATCGCTCTCAGCCTGTTCGACTATCGGGCGGCCGGTCGGCAATCCGTCGGTGCCGCTTCCGGCCCAGGCGGTGGAGGTCGAGGCTTATCTCGGCACCTGGTACGAATATGGCCGCTACGAAGCACCGTTCCAAGAAGGATGCGAAGCGGTGACGGCGACCTATTCGCTGGAGGATGATGGCGACATTCGCGTCGTGAATGCCTGCACGCGCGACGGGGAGCGGGACGAGAGCGAGGGCGAAGCGAAGATTGTCGATGGCAGCGCGAACACGCGGTTGAAGGTGGCCTTCTTCAAGCCCTTCTATGGTGATTACTGGATCCTCGACCATGGGCTGCAGGGCGCGGACGGGCTCTATGACTGGAGCATCGTCGGGGAGCCGAGCGGGACCTATTTGTGGATGTTGACCCGCCAAGCCAAACCCGATGCGGACTTGGCCATGATGCTGGAGGCACGAGTGAAAGAGCTCGGGTACGATTGGTCTATGGTGCGCCTGACCAGGCACTGATGCCAACGAGCTTTAGTGATTCAGCGCGCCGAAACCGTCAGTCGACTTTCAAGTACTGGGCCTCGGCAACACGAATCTGCTCGGCAAGCGCATCTTCGAAGTTGCTGTATCGATAGGGCCCAACTGAATATTCGATCAGGCGGTGGACGATGATTTCAGGGTTCGGGTCAGCCACAGCCTGGGCGGCTTCCGGTGTCCGGCTCCAAACCGAATCGCTTGGTGCAACATGTCGCAGGGGTGCCTTCGCGCGGCGGCGCAACTTGGCTTCGTTGATTTCTCGCAAGACTGCGATTCGCTGCGCGAAACCCTCGGCGAGCTCCGAATGCGATTTCCGGACCCCATCGTCATTCGATACGGCAGACTTCATCTTGGCGACCTTGCGGGCGTGGCGGGTATCGTCGATATCCATGGTGGCTCCAGTTTCGACTGAGTGATTGCTGGGTCGGCAGGGCGCGCCAGCTAGTGGCCGCGATGCGGATTTTGCGGGCTGCGATCATTGGCTCGCCACAGTTTGACGGCACGGATATCGCCGTTCTCAGCAGTGCCGGTCTCGTAGGAGTAGCGATCCTCGGCCTTGGGGTCGTGTAGTTGGTCGCGCAGTTCGGCTTTGACGAAAGGAAGCGCTTCTCCCCCCTTTACCGGGCTGATCATGCCGATGCCCTTGTCACAGTCGTAGCTGTGGATTTTTCCGATGTCGGTCATTGCATCACACCTTTCCTTGCGCGCGTGCGAACCGCCATTGGCCGCAGCTACGCGGGCTAAGAGGCGGAAAAGAAAGGAGTGAGGAGGCCGACAGCCTGATCCTCGCAACCGTCGATTGCGACTGGTAGCTGGGCCCCTACTAATCGAAATTGTAGAAAAGTCAATCTAAATCACTGATTTCTTGACGTTTTGAGCACTGCCGGGCCTGAGTTCGCAGGCCATGGGCGTGGTCACGAAAAAGGGCGCCGCCGGGCCAAGATTGCTCTTGTGCCCGGCGGCGCCCCTTCCTTCCCCCCGCGGGAAGCAGGGTGAGTTAGTCGGCCATCGACAGGTTGCAGGCGCTTTCCTTGCCGTTGCGACCGGTTTCCATCTCGTAATTGAGACGGTCGCCTTCGCGCAGGCCCTGGATGCCAGCGGCCTGGACGGCGCTGATGTGGACGAAGGCATCGCCGCCGCCATTGTCAGGCGTGATGAAGCCGAAGCCCTTGTCGTTGTTGAAGAATTTTACGGTGCCACTGTTGGCCATAATCGAGTTCCTTTCAAAGAACATCAGTGTTGCCTCGCTCGCAACAGCGCGAGCAAGGTATGCGTATTCGTGTCGTTTGAAGGGAAGTCGAAGTCTGTTTTACGCCGGGGCCCGAAGGGCAAGCGGCGAAGTCAAAAACCGAAGTCCGTCGCAAATGTCGACGTCAGCGGGGACCGTCTAACACAGGTTTGGCGATATACCTAATGAAAGTCTCGCCGCTGGGTCAATTGCCCGGCTATGGCGCCTGTACGGCGAGGCGCGCGCGCTCGGCCATGGCATGGGCAAGATCGGTGTAGCGGTTCGTGCCGACATGATACTCGATGATCGTCTTCGTCACCAACGGCGGGACATTGACCATGCCGGACAGCGACTGTGTGGCGCCGCCATCGTCGACCCATTCGTCCAATCGCGCATTGCCCGACGGGGCGGGATAGGGCGGTGCAGCCTTGGCCTGGCGCAGGTCGGCGATCGACCCGGCATAGTCGGCCACCTCGGCGAGATGCGCCTCGCGGCTGGAGCAATCGTCGGCGAGGTCGGCCTTCATCAGGGCGACCTGCTGGCGGTGAAGAAGTTCGTTGAGATCCATGATCGGTCCTTCGAAGGCAATGGAAGCTGGATGCAGTCGACCCGGAAGCGCCCCCTGGACGCCTCCGGGCCCGGCAGACGGTCGTCGCGTTACGCGGTACGTTGCGCGCCGCCGCTATGCTGTCGGCGCAGGTTCACGGCCTGCGTCTTGCCGCCATCGACGGTGCTCGTTTCGAAGCTGTAGCGCTGGGTCGGCTGGGGAACCTGCTTGGGATCTTCCAAGCCTTCCTTCTGGAACATCAGCGCATCGCCGCCCTTTTCGGGGGTGATCGTGCCGGTACCCTGTTTGCCGTCGTAATTCTTGATGAGGCCATAATGAGCCATGATGATTGTCCTTCTCTTTTCGTTGCGCGCAGTCGGCCGGGATCGGCCGCTGATGCGCCGGCTAGAAGGCGGAAAGGAAAGGTGAAGGGTTGGAAACGCTCGTTCCCCGCAACCGTCGATTTCGACTGGTAGCTAATCATCAAGGTGGGGATGGTGGCGCGCCTGCGCAAGGGCGAGGGAGAAATAAACATCTGAGAAAAAACAGGTTTTGGCGGCTTTGCGCCAAAGTAAGCCGGCGTCCTATCGCAATTCTCTCGGGATGGCGCGGCGGCGGTCGGCCTTGCCGAAATGACGCTCCAGCATCTTGGCGAGCTTGTTGCCGGCCTGGCTGGCGGCGGCGTCGATCCATTCATCGATCCGCGCGTTGCCCGACGGGGCGGGATAGGGTGGCGCTGCCTTGGCCTGGCGCAGGTCGGCGATCGATCCGGCAAAGTCTGCAACCTCGGCGAGATGCGCCTCGCGGCTGGTGCAATCGTCGGCGAGGTCGGCCTTCATCAAGGCGACCTGCTGGCGGTGGAGAAGTTCGTTGAGGTCCATGGTCGATCCTTTTGGAATGGAAGAAGGGGGGGCAGACGACCCGGAAGCATCCAAGTGACGCTTCCGGGCCCGGCAGGCGGTCGTAGCTACGCGGTGCGTCGCTCGCCGCCGCAATCAAGTCGGCGCAGGTTCACGGCCTGTTTGCGGCCGCGGTCGAAGGTGCTGGTTTCAAAACTGTAGCGCTGGGTCGGCTGGGGTTGCTGCTTCGGGTCCTCGAGGCCTTCCTTGTGAAAGATCAGCGTGTCGCCGCCCAGTTCGGGGACGATCCTGCCGGTACCCTGCTTGCCGTCATAGCTTTGGATGAAGCCGTAATGGATGATGATGCTCTTCCCTTTCGCGTGACCGCACGCGGGCCGGGAGCGGCCGCTGATGCGCCGGCTAGGAGACGAAAAGGAAAGAAGTAGGGAGAGAAATCACAATTCCCCGCAACCGTCGATCGCGACTGGTAGCTTGTGCCCAAGGTGGGGCGTGGAGGGCGCGAATGCAATGCGCGGGGCAGGATTTCTTTCGCGGGCGATGAGCTGACCAGACACCGTTGTGAGCGCCTTACCCGTTCTCCGCTTAAAGCCCTTCCCACTCTCGCGATACTTCTCGCTTATCTCGGCCATGCCCTTCTCCGCCCCGGCGTCGCCCCCCGCTCCAATCACCAGCAGAGAGAATCCTCGGCATAAGCGCTCGTATTGTGGATTTTGCCGGCAGCATTGATGTACCAGGAGACGTCAATTTCTTCGCCGCAATCCGATCTCACGATGCGCAGCGTCGCTTTGCGTAGCTGGTTGGCCTGCACCTCGATCGTGAAGCCTTCGCTCTCGAGATATTCGATCAATTCGCTTTCGTAGGTGCCGTCCGGAAAGCGCTGGTGGAATTCGGGCGCACTGTCGGTAACGGTTGCGTTCGCGAATAGCTCTGGGCGCGTCTTGGCCATCACATCTACAGCCGTCTCGGTCAGCGGCACCCGGAAGGTGAGCATGCCCGCAGCGACGGCGGCGAGCACTACCGTCGCGATGGCAATGGTTCGGAACAGGTTGAGCATGACGCGCCCTTTCGAATGAACTGGCCTGCCATCATGCGCGCGTCTTCATAATATTTGGCTAATCCGGCCCGCTCGGCGGTGCGAGGGGCCGGAGCCTGCCGCTCAGTCTTCTTCGAGGTAGAGCTTCTCGCCCTTCTCGCGATAGACGCGGCTCATCTTCTCCATGCCCTCTTCGGCGCTATCGACCTTGCTCCCATCGACCTCGGCATCCGCGTCCGGCTGGAGCGAGTTCAGGACCCCCGCTTCTTGCTTCGCCGCGAAGTCGCGCACTTCCTGCGTGATCTTCATCGAGCAGAATTTGGGCCCGCACATCGAGCAGAAATGCGCGGTCTTGGCGCCTTCGGCCGGCAGCGTCTGGTCGTGATATTGCTCGGCGGTGTCGGGGTCCAAGCTGAGGTTGAACTGGTCGCGCCAGCGAAATTCGAAGCGGGCCTTTGACAGCGCGTCGTCGCGGACTTGCGCTGCGGGGTGGCCCTTGGCGAGGTCGGCGGCGTGGGCGGCGAGCTTGTAGGTCACCACGCCCACCTTCACATCGTCGCGGTCGGGCAGGCCCAGATGCTCCTTGGGCGTGACGTAGCATAGCATCGCGGTGCCGTACCAGCCGATCTGCGCGGCGCCGATGGCGCTGGTGATATGGTCGTAGCCGGGCGCGATGTCGGTGGTGAGCGGCCCAAGCGTGTAGAAGGGGGCCTCGTCGCAGGCCTCCAGCTGCTTGGTCATATTCTCCTTGATCTTGTGCATCGGCACGTGGCCGGGGCCCTCGATCATGACCTGGACGTCGTGTTCCCACGCTTTCCTGGTGAGTTCGCCCAGCGTGTAGAGCTCGGCAAACTGGGCCTCGTCATTGGCGTCGGCGATCGAACCGGGGCGGAGGCCATCACCGAGGCTGAAGGCGATGTCATAGGCCTTCATGATCTCGCAGATTTCCTCGAACCGTTCGTAGAGGAAGCTCTCCTTGTGATGGGCGAGGCACCATTTGGCCATGATCGAGCCGCCGCGGCTGACGATGCCGGTGACGCGCTTGGCGGTCATGGGGACGTAGGGCAGGCGCACGCCCGCATGGATGGTGAAATAGTCGACGCCCTGTTCGGCCTGCTCGATCAGCGTGTCGGCGAAGATGTCCCAAGTGAGGTCTTCGGCAATGCCGCCGACTTTCTCGAGGGCCTGGTAGATGGGGACGGTGCCGATGGGGACGGGCGAGTTGCGCAGGATCCACTCGCGCGTGTCGTGGATGTTGCGCCCGGTCGAGAGGTCCATGACCGTATCGGCGCCCCAGCGCGTGGCCCAGACCATCTTGTCGACTTCGGATGCGACGTCGGAGGCGACGGCGCTGTTGCCGATATTGGCGTTGATCTTGACGAGGAAGTTGCGACCGATCGCCATCGGCTCGCTCTCGGGGTGGTTGATATTGTTGGGGATGATGGCGCGGCCGCGGGCGACCTCGTCACGGACGAATTCGGGGGTGATGAAATCGGGGATGGCGGCGCCGAAGCTTTCGCCGTCGCGGGCTTTGTCGAGCGCCTTTTCGCGGCCGAGATTTTCGCGGATGGCGACATATTCCATCTCGGGCGTCACGATGCCTTTGCGGGCATAGTGCATCTGGGTGACGTTGTGGCCGGGCTTGGCGCGGAGCACCTGGCGGCGGACATTGGGGAAGGGGTCGACGCCGCCCGAACGATCGGGGCCCAATTGGCCGTTATCCTCGGGTTTGACGACGCGCTGGGCCTTTTCCTCGACATCGCCGCGGCCGCGGATCCAGTCGCGGCGCAGTTCGGGGAGGCCTTGGGTGATGTCGATCTTGGCATCGGGGTCGGTATAGGGGCCGGAGGGGTCGTAGACTGGGACGGGCGGCTCGCCGCTGCCGGGTTCGAGATGCACTTCGCGCATGGCGACGCGGATGCCGTCCGATCCTTCGACGTAAGTCTTCTTCGAGCCACGGATGGGACCGGTGGTGACTTCGAGCTTGCCACCGCGCTGGTCGTTCACTTTGGGATCGGCTTCGGCCATGTCTTCTTCTCCAATACTGGAGTGGACACGGGGGCGCCGCGCTCCACTCCCTACGGCTCTCGATGAGCATCAGGTTCGACGGGTCGGCGGACTTGAACCGCCCTCTCAGCCTCATGGCTCCCCGGGGATGAGTCTTGCCTAGGCGAGCGCGCCGCTTTTGGAAAGGGCGGGATTGACCCGGCTCGAAGGGACAGGGAGAAAGGCGGCATGAACAAGCCTACTCCCCAAGTGCAGGTCTATCGCCTCGGCAAGGACCAGGAGCCGCTGGTCATCGTCGACAATTTCACCGGCCAGGCGGAGGCACTGCGCAAGGCGGGCGAGGGGCTCGATTATCAGCGCGTCGGGCCGGCCTATCCCGGTGTGCGGGCGCCAGCGCCGGAGGGCTATCTGCACGCCCAGCGGCCAATCCTGATGAAGATCCTGCAGGAGATTTTCGGGGTGCGCGAGCGGGTCGACCTCAAGGGCTCCATGTATTCACTGGTGACCGACAATCCCGACGATCTGGGGCCGCTCCAGCGCGTGCCGCATTATGACAGTGCGCAGGGCGAGATGATGGCGGCGATGCATTATCTTGGTGGGCCCGAGGATGGCGGCACGGCGTTTTATCGCCACAATGCGACCGGCTTCGAGGCGATCACGCCGGAGCGCGAGCCCATCTACAACGAAGCGATGCAACGCGAGGCCGACAAGTTTGGCATGCCCGAGGCGCGCTACTTCCATGGCGACAATGATCGCTACACGATGATCGCGCAGGTCCAATCGGTGCCCGACCGTTTCGCGCTTTATCGCGGGCGGCTGCTCCATTCGGGGATCATCCCCGACGATGCCAAGCTGTCGGACGACCCTGCGAAGGGGCGCCTCACGCTCAACAGCTTCATGACGGTGGCCTGAGCCCGTTCGGACGCGGTTCAGGCGCTTCGCGATTTGTTCGCGCGGCGATTGCCTAATCGCGCCGGACCCTTAGGGTGCCGCCTTTCCAGTTTCACGCCCCGTACCACGGAAGCTTTACTACATGACCGAGAATCCCATTCCCGCCCACGAACATGCGCGTGCCAAGCGCAACGCTTTTTCGCGCTTCCTGAGCGGGGTCGAGTGGCTCGGCAATTTGCTGCCGCATCCGGTGACCTTGTTCGCGCTGCTGGCGCTCGGCATCGTGTTGTTGTCGGGCTTGTTCGCGGCGATGGGCGTGGCGGTGGTCGATCCGCGTCCAGCCGGAGCCAATGGCGTGGCCGCCGACGGCATGATCCGCGCGGTGAGCCTGATGGACGGTGACGGCGTGCGCCGCATCTTCACCGGCATGGTCGACAATTTCACCGGCTTCGCGCCGCTGGGCGTGGTGTTGGTCGCGATGTTGGGCGTCGGGGTGGCCGAACATTCGGGCATGCTCGGGGCCGCGGTGCGCGGGCTGGTGCTGCGTGCGCCGCCCAAGCTCGTCACCGTCGCGATCGTCTTTGCCGGCATCATTTCGAACACGGCGAGCGAGGTCGGCTATGTCGTGCTGATCCCGCTCGGCGGCGCCATCTATTATGCGCTCGGGCGTCATCCGCTCGCCGGGATGGCCGCGGCCTTTGCCGGCGTGTCGGGGGGTTATAGCGCCAACTTGCTGATCGGCACGGTCGACCCGCTGCTGGCCGGCATTACCGAGGAAGCTGCGCAGCTGATCGACCCCGAATATACCGTGCTGGCGACCGCCAACTGGTATTTCATGTTCGTCTCGACCTTCCTCATCACGGCGATCGGCAGCTGGGTGTCATTGAAGATCGTCGAGCCGCAGCTCGGCACCTACGACCCCGAAAAGTCGGACGGCACGATCCTCGAAAGCGCCAATATGGAGCCGCTCACCGACAAGGAGCGCAAGGGTCTCAAATGGGCCGGGGTCGCGTTCGTCGCGGTGCTGGGGCTGATGGCGCTGACGCTGGTGCCCGAATGGGGGATCCTCAGGAATCCCGAAGACGGCGACCGGATGGACTCGCCCTTCTTCGACGGGTTCGTGATGTGGATCTTCATCTTCTTCGTGGCGATCGGCTACGCCTATGGCCGCGCTGCCGGGACGATGAAGACCGACCGCGATGTCATCGACGCCATGGCCAAGGCGCTGAGCTCGCTCGGCCTATATATCGTGCTCGTTTTCTTCGCCGCGCAGTTCGTCGCCTTTTTCGGCTGGACCAACCTTGGCGCGATCACCGCAGTGACGGGCGCGCAATTCCTCGTCGATACGGGGCTGACCGGGCCGATGGTCTTCTTCGCCTTCATCCTCATCTGCGCGATCATCAACCTCTCGCTGGGCAGTGCGAGCGCGCAATGGGCGGTGACCGCGCCGATCTTCGTGCCGATGCTGATGCTGATCGGTTATGCGCCCGAAGCGATCCAGGCGGCCTACCGGATCGGCGACAGCACAACCAACATCATCACCCCGATGATGAGCTATTTCGGGCTGATCCTGGCTTGGGCGACGCGCTACCAGAAGGATCTGGGCGTGGGCACGCTCATCGCGATGATGCTGCCCTACACGCTCTTCTTCCTGACCTTCTGGTCGGTCTTCTTCTACCTGTGGACGTTCGTGTTCGGGCTGCCGGTGGGGCCGGGATCGCCGACCTATTACGAGGCAGTGCTCTAGGCTTCAGCCCTCGCCGGGACAGAAGCGATAGCCGACCCCGCGCACCGTACGGATGGCGCGGGGATGGGCGGGATCGATCTCGATCTTTTTGCGAAGCCGCACGATGCGGGTGTCGATCGAGCGGTCGAACGCTTTGTCTTCCTTGCCATGGGCGAGGTCGAGCAGGCGGTCGCGCGAGAGGACCTGATTGGGGTGCCGCGCAAAGGCATCGAGCAGGTCATATTCCATCGCCGTCAGCGCGACCTCGCCGCCATCCGCGTCGAATAGCGAGCGGCTTTCAAGGTTGAGGCGGCATTTGCCGATGACGACCTCGCGGCCTGCAGTGGCGGCTTCGCCTTCCTCGCGTTCACCCAGGCGGCGCATTAGAGATCGAACGCGGGCAAGCAATTCGCGCGGGTTGAAGGGCTTGGTGACATAATCGTCGGCGCCGACCTCGAGCCCGACGATCTTGTCGACATCGTCATTGTTGGCGGTGAGGAAGATAATCCCGCAATTGCCGCGCTTCCTGAGTTCGCGCGCGATCGACACGCCATCCTCGCCCGGCATGTTGATGTCGAGCAGCGCGATATCGACAGGGCGCTGGGCGACCAGGTCCCAGAAATCGGCGGCGGTCTCGACGGTGGAGACGGGCAGGCCATTCTTCTCGAAATAGCGTTTGATCATCGCGCCGATATCGGGCTCGTCATCGAGGCTGACGATGTGGAAGGCGATTGCGCTCACGCCTCATTCTCCTGGATCGGTTCGAGCATCGGTCGCGCCGGACCGGGATCGATCGGCAGCCGCACGTCGAAATGCGCGCCCTTGCCATTGTCACGCAGCGTCAGGCTGCCGGCATGCGCCTCGACGACGCCTTGGCTGTAGGACAGGCCGATGCCGGTCCCGGTGCCCTCGGGCTTGGTCGTGAAGAAGGGGTCGAAGATCCGCGCTGCGGTTTCGGCCGGGATGCCCGGGCCATTGTCGGCAACGCCGATGACGATCTCGTCGCCCTCGCGTTCGCTGGAGACCCGGATTTCGCGCGGCGGGGCGCATTCCTGCAATGCCTGCTGGGCATTGATGAGCAGGTTGATGAGCACCTGCTGGAGCTGGTCGGCATCGGCGTGGATGCGCGGCAGGTCCTCGGCAAGGTCGAGGTCGATGCGGATATCGCTCGAGCGCATCTGGTAATGGGTGAGGCTCAGTACCGCTTCGATGAGCGCGTTGATATCGACCTGGTCGCGGTCGGCAGGTTTCTGGCGGGCCATGGCGAGGAACGACTGGACGATCGAGGCGCAGCGCTCGGCGGCGCGGCGGATGCGGTTGGCGCCTTCTTCGAGCGTGCCGCCGGCGGCGTCTTCCTCGAGCAGGGTTGCTTCGCCGACGACGATGGCGAGCGGGTTGTTGAGTTCGTGGCTGACCCCGGCGAGCAGGCTGCCCAGCGCCGTCATGCGTTCGGCCTGGTTGAGCCGTTCGCGCGAGCGTGACAATTCTTCCTCGGCGCGCTTTTGCGGGGTGATGTCGATCTCGAACCCGCCGATCGCGCCGGGATCGTCCTCGCTGTCGAGCGGGAAGCGGACGACGAGCGTCCATTCATACTGGCCGACATCGTCGAGCTTCTCGACGACGGCCTTGGGCGCTTGGGCTTCGAGGATCTCGCGATCATAATCCTCGACCATCTGTGCCTCGGCGGGCGGCAGCATGTCACGCACCGTCTTGCCGATAATTTCCTCGGCCGGCTTGCCAAACAGCCGCTCCATCTGCGGGTTGATGAGCGCGTAGCGGCCATCGCCTTTCTTTACATACATGCCGACCGGGGCGTTGCGGGTAAATTGCTCGAACAACTTGCGGTTGCGCCGCGCGTCGCCTTCGAGCCGGTCGATCTCCGACAGATCGCGTAGCGCGATGATGGCGTAAGCCTCGCCCTCAATGTCGATGCGGCGGAGCGAGGAGTGGACGGGCACGCGGTGGCCGTCGGCATGGGCGATGTCGGTGCGCGCCCCGCGCCCGGCAATCTGCGTGGGCTCGTCATTCCAGAACTTGTCCCATTCGGACTGGTAGAGATCGGTCTGGTCTTCGGGGACGAGCAGCTCGGCGACGGTCTTGCCGAAGGCTGCGCGCAGCGGGTGGCCGAAACTCTTCTCGGCGGCCGGATTGACGTAGACGATGCGCCCGTCGGGCCGCGCCACGACGATGCAGTCGAAGGTCGCCTCGAAGGCCCCTCCCAGAAAAGGCGCGTCTCCCGCCATCGGGCTCGACCCTACCCCGCGCAGGGGCCTGTCACAATTGAAACATGAAAGTCGTCGCTGCGGCATCGGGCGCTGACACGTCGGTCCCAGAACAGTGAACGTCGGTTGCAATGGTGCGACCGCCAGCAACGCCAAGGATCACCAATCATGTTCGAGCGGAACGACAGATATGAAGCCAGCGCCCGCCGCGCCCTGACCGGCGCCATCGGCCTCGCTTTGATCGGGTCGCTGATCCTTGCCCTCCCCGCCGGCAGCAAGGCCGGATCCCCCGGAGCGGGCATGGAGATCGCGGCAGTGCCGGTGGCCGACCGATGACACCACTCCCGGCGGGAGGGGCCCACCCAGGGCCCCTCCCGCATCCCATCATTCCCTGAACGACCAACACAAGAACAACGAACCCAAGGAGCAGAACAATGAACAGCAATTTCGAAAACGGACTGAAGACGACTGTAGCGGCCCTCGCCATTGGCGCGTTCGGCCTCACTTGCGCCCCGGCGCATGCCGAAACCGGCCCCTTCGACTTCCTCAAGAAGGAAGCGACCAAGATGGTCGAGAAGGAAGCGCGCAACCTCGTGCGTGACAATGCGCCGGCCGGCGATCTCGTCGCCACCGTCGCATTCGGCGAGGAAGAAGGCGCCTCGGCAAGCGAAAGCGGCATGAGCCAGAACGGCACCACCGTTCCGACGGCCAATACTGTCCAGGCCGGTGCCAGCATGACCACCGCCGATATCAATGCCGATGGTGTCATGGACGTGATCATCGTCCATGCCGACGGCTCGACCGAAATCATCTTCGGCCAGGCTGCTGCCGGCATGAGCCAGAATGGCACCACCGTGCCCACCGCCGATGAAGTGCTTGCGCCCGAGCTCGAGCAGGAAGCGCCCGCACAGATCGGTCGTGGCCGTGCCCGTGCCCGCGCCACAGTCAATGCTTCGGCCGCGCCGGCGCGTGCCGGTATGAGCCAGAACGGCACGACGGTCCCGACCGCCGACACCGTCCAGGCCCCGGTCATCCCGCAGCGCGCCGATGCCGAACCGCAGGACGCATTCATGTATTTCAGCGTCGGTGGCGGCAACGCAGCCAAGGGCAAGGTCGAGGCCACCTGGAAGGTCGAAGAAGGCAGCAAATATGCCGGCGAAGCGACCGATGATGGCCATAAGGACTGGATCATCATCCAGTCGATGAGCGACAGCGCTTATAATGGCGGCGTGTTCGTGGCCTCGGGCGACGTCAATGGCGACGGCCGCGACGACATCATCGTCGGTCCGGGCCTGTGCAAGCTGGTCCAGAACGGCACCACGGTTGCCACTGCCGATGAAATCCTCGCCAATCTTGGCGATGCCGAGCGCGCCGAATGGTCGCGGGTGCGGAACGAATATAACGTTCCTGCCGCGTGCGCCGAAGGCAAGCTCGTCCAGAACGGCACCACCGTCGCGACGGCAAGCGAGATCCAGGCCCCGCAGGACGGCGAAGCCATCCTGATCGGCCTCCTGCTGCCGGCCGTGCAGGCGGCGCGCGCCGCCGATAAGGGCTTCGAACTGACCGAGTTCAGTGTGAAGGCCGAAAACTCGACCAATATCGGCTCCTCGACCGGCGGTGCCGGTGGGGCGGGCAAGGTCAAGTTCGATCGCCTGTCGATCAAGAAATAGACCGACCGGCCTGACGCCGGGATCGTGAGGGAGGGGCGGTGCCAGAAATGGCGCCGCCCCTTTCCCTTTGGCCCACCTTTGCCTTTTGAAATGCGGCCGTTAGGGTGCGCGCCACGCGAACGAACGCAATTGTTCAGGAGAATGAAGTTGAAGTCTTTCAAGCTTGCCGCTGCCAGTGCCATCGGCGCGATGATCGTCGCCAGCCCCGCGCTGGCCCGACCGATGACCCCCGAAGATGTCTCGAAGATCGAAAGCATTGGCGCCGTTGCCGTGTCCCCGACCGGCGAACATGTCGCCTACCAGGTTGGCGGCACCCCCGATGTGGCCAGCGGCGAAAAGAATGGCGGCTATAGCGCGACGCTGATGGTCGCGACTGCGCCGGGCGAAGCGCGTGCTTATCTTCCCGAAGGCATGAGCGCGGGCGGCGTCGCCTTCTCGCCCGACGGCAGCATGATCAGCTTCACCCACCGCGAGCCAGGTGGCGATACGGCGGTCTACGCCATGCCGGTCGACGGCGGTGCTTGGAAAAAGATTGCCGGCGTCGATGGTGCGGGCGTGCGCAGCTATGCCTGGAGCCCCGACGGCAGTCGCATCTACATGCTGGTCGGCGCCGATGAGGACAAGCAGCGCGCCAAGGAAGCCAAGGCCGGCTTCAACGCCATCGTCTACGAAGAAGAAGCGCGCCTCAACCGCATGTTCGTCGCCAATGTCGGTGACGAGATGGACGCCATGCCGACCGAGATTTCGGTGCCGGGCTATGTCAGCGCGTTCGACATTTCGGACAATGGCCGCTTCGCCATCATCGACACGGCGCCGACGCCCAATGTCGATGACAGCTACACCTCGAAGCGGGTCAATATCGTCGACCTTGCGACCGGCAACGTGACCGCCGTGGTCGCCACCCCGGGCAAGATTGGCGACGTCGAAATCTCGCCCGACGGATCGCAGCTCTCGCTGATCGCCGGTGTCGACATGAACGACCCCGCGGCGACGACGCTGCACCTCGTTAATGTCGCCGACGGCACTTTCCGCGCTCTCAACGCCGGTGACCCCGAAGCCGCGGTCGACGCCGAATGGCTCGGCAATGGCGATCTTGCCGTTGTCATCCACCAGGGCGTCGACAGCCTGCTGCGTGTCTATAATGAAGATGGCAGCGTCGATGCCGAATATGATCCGGGCAACCTGATCCTGTCGTCGGTCGACGCCGAGGGCGGTGCGCTTGTCGTGCGCGCCTCAAGTCCCCGTCACCCGACCGAATTGTTCAGCGTGAGCGACGGCCGCTTCACCCGCTGGACCAACAGCAATCCGTGGCTCACAGACATCACCTTCGGCGAGCAGCGCGCTTATACCTATACGGCGCGCGACGGACAGCAGATCGAAGGCGTGCTGATCGAGCCGGTGGGCGGGTTCGCGCCAGGCGGCTCGCCGCTCATCATGGATGTCCATGGCGGCCCCGAAGCGCATGAATCCAATGGCTGGGTGACCAACTATTCGGGTCCTGGCCAGGTCGCTGCCGGCCAGGGCTATGCCGTTTTCCTGCCCAACTATCGCGGCTCGACCGCCTACGGCACGGCTTTCTCCAAGCAGCACCAGAACGATTATGCCGGCAAGGAATTCAACGACCTCGTCGACGCCAAGCGCGCGATGGTCGCCGAGGGCCTTATCGACGGCGACCGCGTCGGCATTACCGGCGGCAGCTATGGCGGCTACGCCTCGGCCTGGGCCGCCACGGCGCAGAGCGAGGAATGGGCCGCGAGCGTGATGTTCGTCGGCATTTCCAACCAGATCTCGAAATTCGGCACGACCGACATTCCTTACGAGATGTACAACGTTCACTCGCGCAAATGGCCGTGGGACGATTGGGAAGGCATGCTCGAGGTCTCGCCGATTACCTATGCGGGCCAGGCCGATACGCCGATCCTCATCATGCATGGCGAGGAAGATACGCGCGTCGCGCCGAGCCAGAGCTACGAGCTTTATCGCAACATCAAGGTGCGGACCGACACGCCGGTGCGCCTCGTCCTCTATCCGGGCGAAGGCCATGGCAACCGGCTGGCAGCATCGCAATATGACTATAACCTGCGCATGATGCGCTGGTTCGACACCTACCTGAAAACGGGCGACCGCGATGCGCCGCTGCCGCCGTCGCGGGTCGAACTGGCCGATGGTGCGGTCGACTAGGCACTAGCCGACGCAAAAGAAAAGGGGCGTCCCGCGGATGTGCGGGGCGCCCCTTTCTCTTGGTCGACTTGGGTTCGACCTATTCGTCGTCGTCGTCGCTGCGCTGGGCCTGGCGTTCGGCCGGGCTGACGACACCGTCATTGTTGGTGTCGAGGCGGTCGAAGCTGGCGAGCTGGACGCTGCGATATTCGGTGATCGTGACCTGGCCGTCGCTGTCGCTGTCGAGGCGGGCCATGGCGGCGCTGGCATCGACCGGGGGCAGGTTCACCTGCGGCGCGGCGGCGTGCCATTCATCGAGGCTGACGACGCCGTCCTTGTTAGCATCGATATTGCTGAACTGCGCAGCACGGCGGGCGCGGGCATTGGCCTCGACGCGGGCATTGCGGCGCATCTGGCTGGCTTCGAGCTCGGCACTGTCGAGCGCGCCATTGGCGTTGGCATCGAGCGTGGCGAAGCGGGCATCGAGCTGCGTCGTATAATTGGCACGGGTGATGGGTTGCGGTCCCTGCTGCGCGGGCTGCGCCTGCTGGAGCGCGGCGGCAAGGACGATACTGGATACGAGCATGGGTGTTCCCCCGAATGATTCTGGTGAGGTCGAGGACGCTAACAGTGCAGCACCAAGCTGACTAGAAGCTGTATCCGATCCCGCCACCGGCAATGAACTGGTCTGCGCTGCCGCGCTCGGCGACCAGCGGGCTGGCGGCGAAATCGCCGAGCAGGCGCGAATAGCCGGCAAGGCCGAACAGCGACCAGCCGCCGCGAATGTCGCCCTCGAGGCTGTGGCCGACGACCAGGGTCGCGCCCCAGCTCTTCACCCCGCCGCCATCGGGATCGTAGGCGGCAAGTTCCGGAATTTCGGCGGCTTCGGCAGGCGTCACGCCGAAATAGGTGTCGGCATAATTGTCGCCGACAATGTCGAGGCTGAAGCCGAGGCTCACGAAGGTGGCGCGCGACAAAGGCGTGGAGAGGTCGATGGCAGGGGTGACGACGAAGCTGTCATGCGCACCATTGACGTCGCGCACGACCTCGATACGTGCAGTCACATTGTCATAGGGGTTGGTGATGCCGGAGATGCTGATGCCGGCGAAGCCGCCGACCTCAATCGCGGTGCCGGTATTGTCGAGCTGGTCGACCACCGGGTCCTCGACCCCGTCACGCCCGAACCGCACGCCGACGATGGTGCCCGCGGTGAACGAAACCTGCTCGTCACTGTCGGGCATCAGCTCGGCATAGAGTTTCAGGCCCTTGGTCTGCAATTCGATGTCGCCGATATCCGCGCGAAAGGCGCCGCCCGGAATGATGCGATAATCGTCCGAGCCCTGATAGTCGGGCAGGTAGATGATGCCGGCCCCGATCGTGTAGCTGTCGCCGCGCTGGCCCGCAGGTGGCGGGCCGTCGGGCAGGGCGGCTTCGGGCGCGGACGGACGCTCCTGCGCGGCGGCAAGGCCGGGCAGGACGACAAGGCTGGCAATCAGGCTGGCGACGATACGCATGGAAATCCCCTGTTTAAGGGGTTCAAGCGCGCCGACGCTCGTTTCGGTTCCGTGTCGTCGCCCTCACCGGGCGCGTTTTTGGCTTAATCGCCCTCACCGGGCTCCGGCGAGAAGTATTTCTCGAACTTGCCCTCTTCACCCTTATGCTCGTCGGCATCGGCGGGGCTGTCCTTCTTGACCGTGATGTTGGGCCATTCCTCGGAGAATTTGGCGTTGATCTCGAGCCACTTTTCCTGGTCCGCTTCGGTATCGGGCAGGATCGCTTCGGCGGGGCATTCGGGTTCGCACACGCCGCAATCGATGCACTCGTTGGGATTGATGACGAGCATGTTCTCGCCCTCATAGAAACAGTCGACCGGACAGACCTCGACACAGTCCATATATTTGCATTTGATGCAGGCATCGGTGACGAGATAGGTCATGCGTGTTTTCCCCGTGAAAAGCGGTCAATTTCCAAAGCAAGCCCTCTCAAGCAAGGGGAAGGCGGGCCTGTCAATCGCTAGCTGACTGATGCGAGTGGTTCGCATTTTCATCTAGCCGCCGATAGCAGGCGCGAGCCTCCTCGGCGGGCCCGCGACGGGTGGGCAATTCGAGGATTTCGAGTACCTGCACATCGCCGCCCAGGGGCAGGGTCAGCACCTGTCCGGCGCTCACCGGACAGGCATGCTTGAGCACCCGCTGGCGGTCCAATCGGATGCGGCCTTCCTCGATGAGCTTTTGGGCGCGCCCGCGCGTCTTCACAAGGCGCAGGCGACACAAGAGCGTGTCGAGCCGCAGGCTTTCTTCGCTCAGCGCTTGAGGTCCTTCAAGGCGTCGGCAAAGGCGTTGCCGGGACGTGTCGTCTTGCGACGGCGGCGCTTGTGCGGATGCGGCTTCTTCTTGCGGCGATGCCCGCGCCAGACATAGGCATTCTTCTCTTTTGCAAAGCCGATCTGCGTCATCAACGTGTCGAGCGTCTTTTCCTCAAGGCCAACGGACGTGGCGAGCGCGATGTCCACCGGGTCGGCATTGCTGCCGCGTGCCTTCATGGCGTGCGCGGCGAGGCGGTCGGCAAGGTCGATGCGCAGCCAGCTCTTGCCGACACGGCGATAGGCAAGGCTCGCGCCGGAAGCGTCGACCGGCTCGTTGAGAAGCGAGGCGCCGGGTTGCGGGAGCAGCGGGACCTGCGTGCCGTCGCGCACCGCCTGAAGGACAGCGCGCAATTGCTGGGCGCCGGGTTTCAACAAGGTCGCGACGAAGACATCGAGTGGGCCGAGGCGGACGCGCAGCTTGTGAAGCGCGGTGCGGTCTTCCTTTTCGAGCGCGCCGATGGCGCTCATCAATTCCTTGCGTGGCAGATGGCCGCCGGCATCGGCGAGCATCGCCGCGATGGCGCGGACATTGCCCGATACGCTGGGATCGGAGGCAGAATCGGCAAGCTGGCGTAGCGGCGACAAATGACGTTCCACCTGGCGGTCGAGCCATTGTTCGAGACGCCCGCGCAGGGCGCTGCGCTGCGGCGCAGACAAACGGTCCAGCGCGCGCACGGTCCTCACGGCAGGTTCGGTGAGCGAGCGACCGGGCGCGAGCTTGGCGAGCAAATGGCCCTCCCAGGCGATGCCGACACGCTCGCCATCCTCGCCAAAGGCAAAGGCGGTGTCGGGCGCTTCGATCAACTTTTGCGCGCGGCGCGACAATTCCTCGCCCAATCGGCGTTCGGCAGCGGCGAGCAGGAGACGCTTGTCGGCATGTCGGGCGAGCGGGTCGACGCTAAATTCGAACCCGGCGAGATGACCGATCGGTTCGGGCCCGACCATGACCTCGCCATCTTCGGCGACTGTCACCGGCAGCTGGTCGGCGCCCTTGGCCCCGATATCGCGGACCAGGACCGAGGTGCGGCGATCGACGAAACGTTGGGTCAGGCGGTCGTGCAAGGCATCGGACAGGCGCGCTTCGACCTCTAGCGTGCGTTCGGCCCAGCGGACCGGTTCGGCGAGCCAGTCGGAACGCTGCGCGATATAGGCCCAGCTGCGAATGCCGGCGAGGCGGTCGGCCAAGGTCTCGATGTCGCCCATGACCTGGTCGAGGCGGGCGACTTCGGCGGCGAACCAGTCGTGCGGGATATGCCCACCCTCGCCAATATAGGAGAAGATGCGCTTGACCATGCGGGCATGGTGGGTGGCGCCGACCTTGCGAAAATCGGGCAGGCCGCAGCACGACCAGAGGATGCGTGCCTGTTGTCCCGGAGTTGAGGCGATGCGGGGATCCTCGGCCAGATGCTTGAGGACGGCAAGATCGATCGACAACGGCGCCGAGCGCAAGCGCTCCTCATCGGCCTTGACTTCGAGACTGGCGATCAGGCTCGAGACGTTGGTGAAGTCGAGGTCGGCATTGCGCCAGTAGACATTGTCCAAGGGCTTGAAGTGATGCCCTTCGATGGCGTGCACTTCCTCGTCGGAGAATTCCGGGTTGGCGCCAGAGCCGAGGGCCAGCGTGCCGAAAGTTCCGTCGGTTTGGTGGCGACCGGCGCGGCCGCCAATCTGCGCCATTTCAGGGATGTGCAGGCGGCGTTCGCGGCGGCCGTCAAACTTAGTGAGGCCGGCAAAGGCGACATGTTTGACGTCCATATTGAGGCCCATGCCGATGGCATCGGTGGCGACGAGATAGTCGACCTCGCCGCGTTGGAAGAGATCGACCTGCGCATTGCGGGTGGCGGGTGAGAGCGCGCCCATGACGACTGCGGCGCCGCCCTTGAAGCGGCGTAGCATCTCGGCGAGCGCGTAGACCTGTTCGGCGGAGAAGGCGACGACCGCACTGCGCGGCGGCAGGCGCGAAAGTTTGCAGGCCCCAGCATAGGAAAGCGTCGAAAAACGCGGGCGGCTGACGATTTCGGCTTCGGGGAGCAGCGAGCGGATGATCGGGCGCAGCGTGTCGGAGCCGAGGATCAGCGTCTCCTCGCGCCCGCGTGCGCGGAGCATACGGTCGGTGAAGACATGGCCGCGCTCGGGATCGATGCCGAGTTGCGCCTCGTCGATCGCGGCAAAGGCGAAGTCGCGCGGCAGGTCGCCGGGATCGCCGGGCAGGGTCTCGCCCGTTCCGGTGGGGACCGGCATGCTTTCAGCGGTGCACAAGACGTAGCGCGCCTGGGGCGGGACGATGCGTTCCTCGCCGGTCACCAAGGCGACCGATTTCTCGCCCTTCAACTTGACGACGCGGTCATAGACTTCGCGGGCGAGGAGGCGCAGCGGGAAGCCGATGACGCCTGAAGAATGGGCGCACATCCGCTCGATCGCCAAGTGGGTCTTGCCGGTATTGGTGGGCCCTAAAATGGCCCGTACGAGGCCGCCGTCCGACCGGGACATGAGCGCACCATGCGCTTCGCGGAATCGTGATGCAAGCCTGTATTGGCGATGAAATGCTCGCGCCCGGAATGGGTCATGCGCCAGCCATCTTGTTGACATTAACGCTTTTTAACCAAGAATCGGGTTAGGGGATTTCGACTGAGTCGAAAGTAAGCGAGCGATGAGCCGTAACGAACGCAAATTTGTGAGCAAGCGGAGCCCCCGGCGGATTGCCGGCGTGGGCGCCGTGTTGCTGGGCGTGGCCGCGCTGGCGCTGGGCGCCGCGCCGCTGAGCAAGGCCTTTGCCGACGATCGCGCGCCGACGCCCGGACCCGACCTTGCCGCCGAACTCACGGCCGCGGGGATTTCCAATGGCACGATGGGCCGCCTGACCGGGCGCCGCATGGCCGCCAGCGAGAAGGTGTCGCCGCTGCGCGAGGCTCCGGTGCGGCCCTGGCGCGAACTGGTGGCGACGGTCGGTGTCGACGGCGGGCTGGAAAGCGCGCTGCGCCGTGCCGGCGTGCCGCGCGCCGATGCCGCCAGCGCGACGCGCGCGGTGCATGAGGCTGCGGGCGGACGGATCGGCGCCGGGACCAAGGTGAATATCCGGCTGGGCCCGCCCGGGCCGGGCGATGTGCGTCCGCTCGAAAGCCTGTCGATGCGCGCGGCGCTCGACCTCGACGTCTCGCTCGACCGGGCCGGAGATGTCTTCAACGTGACGCGTGAACGGATCGCGGTGAAAGCCAGCCCGATGCGCATTCGCGGCCGGGTCGGCAACGGCCTCTATTTCGCGATGCGCGACATGGGCGTGACGCCGCGCGCGGCGCAGGATTACTTGAAAGCGCTGGGTGCGCATGTCGATGTCGGCGATGTCTCGCCCGACGACATGTTCGACCTTGTCATCGAACATCGCGAGACGGCCTCGGGCGACCATGTCGCCGGGCCGCTCCTCTATGCCGGGCTCGATCGCCGCGGGGCGAGCGATGTCGCTCTGCTCAAATGGACGGCAGGCGGGCGCGAGCAATGGCTCGACGCGCTGTCGCTTGAGGGCAAGAGCGAAGGACTGATCTGGCCGGTGCAGGCGCGGATCAGCGGCTATTTCGGGATGCGCACGCACCCGATCCTGCGCATCCGCCGCATGCATAAAGGCATGGATTTCGCCGCGCGCACCGGCACGCCCATTCGCGCTGCTGCCGATGGCCGGGTGATCAAGGCCGGCTGGAATGGCGGCGCGGGGCGGATGATCACGATCCAGCATGAAGGCGGGCTTCGCACCCGCTACTTCCACATGTCGGGCTATGCCGTGTCGAACGGCGCAACGGTGCGGCAGGGACAGGTGATCGGCTATGTCGGCTCTTCGGGTCTCTCGACCGGCGCGCACCTGCATTACGAGGTGCACCAGAATGGCCGCGCCGTCGATCCGCGCGGCGTGCGCATGGTTCGCCGCCCGGTGCTGGAAGGCAATGCGCTGACCGCCTTCCAGGCGCGCTACGACGAATATATGGCGCTGCCCCGGACGCTGCCGGTCGGCTAAATGAAAAGGGCGCCGCAGCGGGCGCCCTTTCCTCAATCGATCAGATCGAATCGATCACTTACCGTGTCCGCGCCAGCGGCGCACGACGCGGGTGATGATGCCGTCTTCGTCGCCGACGTCGCGCCACATTTCGGCGAAGCTCGGGTCGGACGAGGCGGGACGCTTTTCGGCTTCCAGCGTGTCGAAGGTGACGCGGATCGGGATGTTCACGCCCTCGCCGCAGACGATGACCTCGCGGTTACGCAGGGCGGGAATGGCATCGAGGAAGCCGCGCGCGCCCTCGGGCATCGCGGCGCGCACCATGTCCTGGTCGCGTTCGTTGTTTAGACGCATGGAGAGGATCGTGCCGCACTGCGACAGCACGCCTTCGGCCAAGTCGGACGGGCGCTGGGTGATGAGGCCCAGCGACACGCCATATTTACGGCCTTCCTTCGCGATCCGTTCGAGGATGCGGCGCACGGCCTGACCGCGCTGCGATCCGTCTTCCTTGGGGACGTAGCGGTGCGCTTCCTCGCAGACCAGCAGCAGCGGGCGCAGCGTTTCGGTGCGGCTCCACAGCGCATAGTCGAAGACCATGCGGGCGAGCACCGAGACCACCGTCGAGGTGACTTCGGACGGCACGCCCGACACGTCGACGATGCTGATCGGGCGGCCATTGGCAGGCAGCCTGAACATCTTGGCGATGAACTTGTTCATCGTGTCCGAGACCATCATGCCCGAGAACATGAAGGTGAAGCGCGGGTCGGCGCGCAGCTCGTCCAGCTTGTTCTTGATGCGCTTGTAGGGCGTGGCGTCGCCGGCGCGATCCAATTTGCCCATCTCGTTGACGATGATCTGGTTCAAGTCGGTGAGGAGGTAGGGGATGGGTGAGTCCACCGTCACCTTGCCGAATTCCTCGGCCATCTTGTTGCGGCTGCGCGCTTCCAGGAGGCATTTGGCGAGGATGTCCTCGTCGCGCTGGCGCTCTGAATCCTCCGAGGTGAGCAGCACTTCGCAATGCTCTTCGAAGTTCATCAGCCAATAGGGCAGCTGGAGGTTATCGACGTTGAAAATCTCGCCGTGATTCTTGAATGCGGCCGAATATTCGCCGTGCGGGTCGATCATCACGATGTGACCCTCAGGGCTCGCCTGCGAAATGCGGTGGAGGATGAGCGCGACCGAGGTCGACTTACCCGTACCGGTCGACCCCAGCACGGCGAAATGCTTGCCGAGCATCGGGTCGATATAGAGCGCGCCGCGAATATCGTCGGTCGGGTAGACGGTGCCGATTTCGATATGCGGACGGCTGTCGGCGGCAAAGACGCTGCGCAAATCGCGCGTCGTTACCGGGAAAACCTGCGCGCCTGGAATCGGGAAGCGGGTGACACCGCGCTTGAAGCCCGACAGGCGGCCATCGGCTTCGCGATTGCCTTCGCCCAGAAAGTCGACATTGGCGATGACGGTGCCGCCCTCGCCGGCGCGCATGGTGCGCACGTTGGCGATCAGCCAGTTCTTGCCGACCGCCATCTTCACCTGGCTACCGACCTGGCCCGACAGGCGGATCGCCGGATCGGGGTCTTCGCCCAGTTCGAGGAGGCGCGAAGCTTCCAGCACCACGGCCGAACTCGAGCCGGCAATTTCCATCACATTGCCGATCGGGTCGAGCTGGACCGGCGTATCGTCGTCACCCGAGCCGGGCTGGCCGCCCTCGCTATAGGTTTTGAGTTCGCTCAAGAACTCGTTGAGATTCGACTGGTCGCTCATACTCATATGCCCCTGGCAAAAGATTCGTTTCCCGCGTGTCCTAGACGATAGCAGTTAAACATAGGTTAGGCACGTATCGGTTTAGACACGCTTGCGGAAAATTGCGGCAGCCGCCCAGCCGAGGAAGAGCGACACCAGGATGGCGGCGATGCCGTAGAGAAAGCCGTGCCGTTCGGCGGCAAGCGCGACGAATCGCTCGAATCCGGACTTTCCGATGGAAATTTCGCGGGTGGCGACAGCGAGAACGCGGCCCTCGGAAATCAGGAAGGTTTCGGCGCGATAGACGCCGACGGGCACGCGGCTGGGGATCGAGATCCGCGCGCGATAGAGAACATTGTCGGTGATTTCGACGCCGGTGGGGGTCTCGGCATAGAGGCCGCGCTGTTCCATCCGGTCGATGAGGCCCGCTTCCATGCGTTGTTCTTTTTCCGCCGCAGCGCCGGGGCCGGGGGACAATTGGAGGTTGTCGACACCGATCTCGTAAATGGCGGCCGTGCGCGCATCGATGAGCCGGTCGATCGGCGCCGAGCTTGCCAAAGCGTAGAAGCCCGGGACCGAGCGGAAGCGATGCGAATCCGCATTGACCCAGATTCCGGCAACCTTCTGTTTCTCGCGTAGCAAGATGGGTTCGCTGGGGCCGCGCAGGACGACCGCGACTTCAGCAGGCGCATCGGGGAGACCGCCTTCGTAGATGATCGCGCCGAAGAGCAGCAATTCCTCGCCGGTAAAGCTGGTGCGGATTTCGACGTTGCGCGAGCTGATGTCGGGCACGAGAACGGGGCCGCTGGCGCCGACCAGCGCCATCCAAGCGCCGAGCAGGAGGAGGAGCCGCACCGCCATCACAGCACCTGCACCGTGAAGATCTCGTCGGGCCGCCAGGCAAGGCCCAGCAACATGCGCAGCGCGACAACCAGGATCATGGCGGCGAGCAGCAGGCGCAGCAGGTCGGGCTTCACCTTGGAGGCGATGGCCGCGCCATATTGCGCGCCAACGACGCTGCCCAGAAGCAGGAGGAAGGCGAGGACGATATCCACCGCCTGCGTGGTAAGCGCGTGGATGAGGGTCGACACCGCGCTGACCGCAAGGATCATGACGAGGCTGGTGCCGACGACGACCCGCGCGGACATGCCGAGCAGGTAGATCATGGCGGGGATGGTGATGAACCCGCCGCCGACGCCCAGCAGCATGGTCATGATCCCGGCGACGAACCCGATAATCATCGGTGCGAGCGGCGAGATGTAGAGACCCGAGCCATAAAAGCGCCAGCGCAGCGGCAGCGCGGTGATCCAGCGCTGGTGGCGGCGCTTGGGCTTTTTGCGCGCGGGCGGTTCGATGATGTCGAGCGCGACCAAAGCGTCGCGCAGCATCAGCCCGCCAATGCCGCCCAGGAGCACGACATAGAGAATGCCGATGACCAGATCGACCTGGCCCGAGCGCTGCAGCAGGCTGAAAAGGACGGCGCCCATGAGGCTGCCGAAGATGCCGCCGGCGATCATCACCGTGCCCATCTGGAAGTCGACCCCGCCGCGGCGCATGTGCGCGGCGACGCCTGAGACGCTGGTCCCGGTCACCTGCGTGGTCGCGCTGGCGACCGCGACCGTGGGCGGGACGCCGTAGAAGATGAGCAATGGCGTGGTTAGGAACCCGCCGCCCACGCCGAACAGCCCCGACAACACCCCGACAATCCCGCCGAGCGCGATGATGAAGAGGCCGTTCACGGCCATTTCGGCAATGGGCAGGTAGATATCCATCGAGCGCCCTGCCTAGCGGGACGCGGGGCGGAATAGAAGGCGGATCGACGTCGCCGGTCGGCCTAGAAATCCGCGGCGATGGTCACGGTCGGTCCGTCGCCCGGCTCCGCCTCGCCGGCGATACGCCAGCGATAGTCGGCATGGGCGCGCACGCCTTGCCAGACTGGCATGCTGATGCGCGGGCCGACATCGAGCCGCTCGACGCCCGGTTGCGCTGCGCCCCAGACGCCCGCGCCGACCGACACCTGTCGGAAGATCGGACGGCTCAAGGTCAAAGCGCCGTCGACGAACCAGTCGGGATCCTCGACCCCGACCAAGCCGGCCTGCGCGTACGATTCCAATGTCAGGCCTGCCGGGACCTCGCGATAGACGCCGCCCTCGAGGAAGGCGGCAAAGTCGGAGCGTGCGGCGTCGCCGCCATCGATCCGTTCGCGCCGCTCGATCGTGAGTGCGAGCGGCAGGCTTTGCAGCGGCTGATAGCGAAGGCCCAAGGCCGCTTCGGTCCCGCGCACGGATCCGGTGGCGGCGCTGATGCGGGCGGACACGGCAAGTTCGGGATTGAACCGGTAGAGCAAACGCGCGCCGCTTTGGTCGCCGCCGAGCATCGAGCCGGGCGCGAGGCCGGGGCTGGCGCTATCCATGCCGGTGGCGCGCATGAAGCTCCATGCCGATAGCTGCCAGCGATCGAACCCGGCCGGTTCCTCGGTGACCAGGCCGTCCCGCGCACCGGTCATGACCGGCGGCGGGACGGGGGATGCGAGGGTAGCGGGGCGCGCTACCGAGGCATCGAAGCTCGCAAGCGAATAGCCTGCGAGCCGGGGGTCCAGGCGGGCGTCGGGATAAGCCCGGTAGGTGGTTTCGCTCCGTGCGGTGCGGGGGGCGGGCACGTAACGAATTTCGCGGATGATCTGAGTGACTGGCGCTGCCTGCGCGAGGATCGGCGGGGGCGCTTCGCCAGCAAAGGGAAAGAGTAGGCCATATGGCGTCCAGACCGCACCGGCCGGCACGTTTTCCGAAGCGGTCGCGGCTGTCTGCGGCATGGCAGGGGGCGGGGCAACGGGTGGCTTGCTGGCGAGCGTCGGCGCGGCTTTTGCAGGCTCGGCGACGAGGCCGGTTTCGGGCAGCAGGCTCGCGCCGGCGACACGCACGCCAACCCAGCCGACGACGATGATAGCGAGGAAACGGACGGCACCGCTCATGCGACATACTCCTTGGGAAAGACATGGTCGGTCTTGTCCCACCCGCGCGGGCGGCGACTGAGATGGTGGCGCAGGGCGCGCCAGGCGGCGAAGATGGCGATGACGTTGCCGACGATCAGGCGCGGGATGGCGAGCAGGCCCTGCACCGGGCCATAGGTCATGGTGGTGAACAAGGCGCGCATTGCGACCCGCCATGTCAGCAACAAGGCATTGGCGACCAGCAGCCAGCCGAGCAGCGGCGACACGTCGGGCATGACCGGTGCGCCCAGTTGTGCGGCGATCCAGAGCTGGCTCCATAATAGGAGTGCGCCATAGCCTGCGAGCAGCAACAAAGCAGCGAGCGGACCGCGCCGGTCGCGCAGCCGCATCCATCTTTCGCCCCAGCCGCCGCGCCAGCCCAGCCGGTCCCAGCCGGCAAAGGCGATGCCACCGATCCAGCGCGCCTTCTGGCGCACGGCAGCGGAGAAATGGCCGGGGAAGTGACCGCGGCTGGCGACCTTGGCCTCGTCGCCCGGCATGGCGGGAATGCGCACGAAGATGGTGCGCAGGCCTCGCGCGCCGAGGCGCAGGCCGAGTTCGTAATCCTCGGTCTGGCTGTCGGCATCGAAGGGGCGGCCCTGCTGGGCTTCGGCGATGGCGCTCAATCCGTCGCGGCGGATTGCGCAGGCGACCCCGGCCAGCGGGACGGCCGCACCGACGGCCTCGCGGACGACAAGGTCCTTGCCGTGGGATTCGGCAAATTCATCGCAATAATGACCAGCGACCCAGGTGCTGGCGGGATCGAGCAACGGCACGACGGGGAGCTGGATCGCACCGGCCCGGTCGATGAGGCGGTCGAACAGCGGCAGCTCCATCGGGTGCACGACATCTTCGGCATCGTGGAGGATGACTGCCTTGGCGGGGATGCCGCGTGCGCGCTCTTCATCGAGCAGCGCGCGATAGAGATGGTTGAGGCAATCGGCCTTGGTCGTCGGGCCGTCATGGGGAAGCTCGACGGCGATGACGCGGTCGTCCTCGACCGAGCGGATCGCGCGCGCAGTGCGCGGGTCGTTGGGATAGTGGCCGACGAAGAGGCGATAGTCGCCCTGGCCGAACCGGCCGAGCGTCGCGCGGAGCATGTCGGCAATGACCCCGGCCTCGTCCCAGGCGGGAATGAAGACGGCCATCCAGCCGGGCTGGTCCGCCTTCTCGATCGTCTGCGCGAAAGCGCGGGGGTAACGGCGATAGACAGTGGCATGCCGCCACAGGCGCCGTGTGAAATAGAGCAGGTCGACGAGCAAATCGTCGAGCGCGAAGATGAAGAAGCCTACCGCCGCGAACAGCGCCAGCTCTTCAGCGATGGAGGGCAGCAAAGAAGTCGCGCTCACGACGAAACGCCTCGCGCCACAGCTTCCAAAAATGTCGGAAAGATTCGCATGCATGCCCCCACAGGGCGCCGCAAACCGAGCCCCTGCAGCATGGCCACAACCGCCCCCCTTGGCAAGCGCGCCGGCCAAGCCGTTGATTACGCCTGCGAAATGCAGGGAACCGGGTGTCGTGAAAGGGTTTTACTCGGTGGTAAGGTTAACGCCTTACGAAGGGGGTGGACGACAACAAGCCAGAGGCCCGCCCCTCCCATGACTGCCAGAGTGCACGCCCAAGTCCAGTCGATTGCCGAGACGATGTCGCAGCGGTTCAGCCGCCGCGCCGCGGCGATCCTTGCAGGGCTTGAGGGGTCGCTCACCAAGGTGGCGCTGGCGTGGATGCTGTTGGCCATGTCGGCCTGCTCGATCCGCGTCGTTGCCAGCCCGACCATGGGCCAGGTGCAGGGTCTCGCCACCTACTTCCCCTATATCCTCGTGACGCTCGGTCCGGTCGCCAGCCTGTTCATCGCGCTGCGCCTGTTCCGCGGCGGCGAGAATATGGCGCGGCCTACCAGCCACCTTGCGCGGCTGGGTCGCTGGAAGCGGGTCAGCGTCGAGCAAGCGCGCGCGCACGAACTCTATGGCACGGGCGGTATCATGGTCTCGCTGCTCATCGGCATGATGATCAACGTGCCGGTGCGCGTTGCCGAATATCTCGTCTCGATCCCGGCCATCCCGCCGGTTGCGCCCGACTGGCTCGCCACCTTGCACTTCATGATGACGCTCGACGTCGTGCTGCTGACGAGCCTTTATATGGTTGCGTTCGTCGCGGCGCTGAAGAAGGTGCCGTGGTTCCCGATGTTCCTGGCCTGCGTCTGGGCGCTTGACCTGGCCATGCAGATGGGTGTCGCCGAAGCGGTAAAGATGACGGGCCTGCCCGGCACGGTGGTCGATCCGCTGCAGACGCTGCTCACGGGCAATACCAAGAAAGTGCTGATCAGCGCGGCCCTGTGGGCGCCCTACCTCCTGCTGTCGAAGCGGGTGAACGTGACCTACCGCCAGCGCGTCGAGGCCAATTAGGCGCCAGCCTCCTATCGGAAAAGTCGAACAAGACGAGTCGAGTAGGCTGAATCGGACCGACTCGGGGTCGAGTCGTGCGAGTCGATTCGGCACGGACTCGCAATGAAAGTCGCACTTAAATCGCTTAAACTGTGACTTAAACCCCGCACGGATCGTCCAGAATCGGCACAACTGTTAACCATTTGAATGGTTCCTGTGAGAAGCCGAAATATCCATAAAACTAGCTAAATCAGGGACTTAGAATTATCTCGGCTGATCCCTGCATTTAATCCGAGTTAAATTTAATTGGTTGACTCATTCTTACCCCGCCGTCCTCAAGGGGTCATCCGATGCGGAGGCGGCCACGCCAAAGCCCGGGCAACGAGTTTCTCTTTTGAAGGTCGGCGCCATTGGGGGGAGGGCACGCAAGACGCTTTGTCGGATGCGATGTGGCCGCGAGGTCCTCGCGACCTTGCAAATGAAGACTATAGGGGAATGAACATGACCAATTTCGTGAAGATGATCAAAGACGAGTCGGGTGCTTCGGCTGCTGAATATGCGCTGATTCTCGCCATTATCGGTGCGACTGTCGCTATTGCGTCGATCGTCCTGGGCAACGCCATCGGCGGCGCCATGAACGACGCGTCGAACTGCCTCAACGCGACGGCCAACCAGCGCAACGCGGCCTGCATCTAAGCTGGGCGCGAGCGTGCCGGGCGGTTCGCCGCCCGGCAGCCAACAGGAGAGCGGCCGGCCCATATCGGGTTCGGCCGCTCTTCCCGTTTTGACACAGTGGCCACAAAAATGACGCGCGACTGTGGTTTTTTTTCGGTTAATCGGGCAAAAGCTGATATAGATTAAAACCGCTTCTTCGGGGGAACGAGCATGAGACGCCAATCGGTTATTGCTATTGCCATCGCGGTGGTCCTCGGACTTGTCGCGGTTTATCTCGCCAACAGCTACTTCAGCGCACGCGAAGCGCAGCTCGATGCAGCCGACCAGGGTACCACCCAGGTCGCCGTCGCTGCGGTCCCGCTGGCCTACGGTACCGAAATCACGCCGGACAAGGTCCGCTTCGCCGATTTCCCGAACGACGTGCTGCCCGCAGGGGTCTTCACCTCGGTCGAGGAATTGCTGCCCGCCGGCCAGGCGCGCCACGCGCTGCGCCCCATCCAGATCAACCAGCCGCTGCTCGCCACCGACCTTACCGGTGAAGGCGAAGGCGCCTCGATCGCTGCGCTGCTGCCCGACGGCATGCGCGCCGCCACCGTCCAGGTGAATGCGGTCTCGGGCGTTGCCGGCTTCATCAAGCCCAACGATACGGTCGATGTCCTGATCACGCGCCTTGCGATTGGCGGCAGCGAAACCGTCACCGACGTGCTGCTCCAGAATATCCGCGTCATCGCGATGGACCAGGATGCGCAAGGCGAGAATGAACAGCCGGCGCTGTCGAGCACGGCGACGCTCGAAGTGACCCCGGTTGAAGCCCAGAAATTGGCGCTCGGCCAGCAGCTCGGCACGCTGAGCCTCGTGTTGCGCAAGCCGGGCGAAGAAGAGAATATCGCGTTCGTTGAGACAGTGAGCCTCGATGACCTGCGCTACGAATTGTCGGCGGGCTATGTCCGCGCGCCGCAGCTGACCGACGATGCACCGCGCGTGCAGCCGACCCGGACGGCGCCGGCACGGCGACTGACCCAGCGGGCGACCCAGCGGCGTACTGCGCCGTCGCGGCCGCCCGAGCCGGAGACGACCAAGGTGGAAATCACCCGGGGGCTCCAATCCGAAACGTATGAGGTGGGGGAATGAATATGGGCAAGGGGATGCTTGCCGCCGGTCTGGCGGTCTTGATGACGGGAGCCGCCTTCGTGCCGGCTCCCGCCGCAGCGCAGATGGTCGGCGAGGCCTATGGCGCGCATGCCGGCGAAATGCAGGTACCGCTCAACAAGAGCCAGGTGCTCCGGGTCGAGCGGCCCTATGCCCGTGCGCTGGTCGGCAATAGCGAGATTGCCGATGTCCTGCCGCTGTCCGACACGGCCATCTACATCCTCGGCCAGTCGACCGGCACGACCAGCCTCACGCTCTATGATGAAAACGACAATCTGATCGCCGTGGTCGACATCATGGTCGGCCCCGACATCAGCTCCTTAAAGCAGCAGCTGAGCGATCTCATGCCCGGTGACCAGGTCGGCGCGCGCATGCTCAACGATGCGATCGTCCTCGAAGGCATCGTCTCCTCGTCGGTTGCCGCCGACCGGGCGATGCAGCTGGCCGAGGCCTATGGCGCGGGCCGTGTCATCAACATGATGTCGATCGGCTCTTCGCAGCAGGTCATGCTCGAAGTGCGCTTCTCCGAAATCAAGCGTACGGCGCTCAAGGATATCGGCCTCGGCTTCTTCGTGAATGACGGACCGAATGGCAGCTTCTCGGGTGCGGTCGGCGAAGGCGCCGCCATTTTCCCGGACGATGACGGCCAGGGTGTCGTCCAGCTGAGCTCGATCGCCGACAGCTTCGGCGTACTGACCGAAAGCTTCAGCGCGCTGGGCCTCAACTTTGCGGCCACGCTCGATGCGCTCGAGCGCAAGGGTGCGGTGCAGACGCTGGCCGAGCCGACGCTCGTCGCGCTGTCGGGCGAGACCGCCAACTTCCTCGCGGGCGGCGAATTCCCGATCCCGGTGTCGCAGGGTGGCGGCACGGGCGATGGTGGCGGCAACGCCATCTCGGTCGAATTCAAGTCGTTCGGCGTGAGCCTCGGCTTCACCCCGACCGTGCTCGCCGACGGGGTCATCAACCTTGTCGTCGAGCCCGAAGTCAGCTCGATCGACCCGTCGGCCTCGGTGACCGTCAACGGCCTCACCGTGCCGGGCCTCCAGACCCGCCGCGCTTCGACCGTGGTCGAACTGCGCGATGGCGAGAGCTTCGCACTGGCCGGCCTGCTGCGGACCGATTTCTCGGACACGGTGAACCAGTTCCCGATCCTCGGCTCGCTGCCGATCATCGGTACGCTCTTCCGCTCGACCAGCTTCCAGCGCGAAGAGACCGAATTGCTGATCGTGGTGACCCCGCGTCTCGTCAATCCGGTACGTGGCGGCTCGCTGCCGCTGCCGACCGATCGCGTGACGCCGCCCGACGAGATCGACCTGTTCCTGCTCGGCAAGACCGACAGCGGCGTCGCACCGGTGCAGCTGCCCGGTGAGGGCGAGCCGGTACCGAGCTGGTATCCGATCGGCCAGACGCCGACCGATTATGCGCCCGGCCAGGGCGGTGGTGAAGCGCCCGCGACCAGCGGGGGCATGGCCAATGTCGACCCCGCCACGCTCGAAGGAGATTATGGCCATGCGTATTAAGCTGATCATTCCGGCCGCTGCCCTGCTCGTCGCTCCGGCATGCGCCCCCGTCGATCCGGGTTTCGGCGAAACCGTCACCTACGCGCAGGCTGCGCAAATGGTGAATCCCGACCCGGTCTATGACGAAGATGATGCCAAGCCGGGCGCCGACGGCAACAAGGCCGCCGCCGCCGCGGAGCGCTATCGCACCGATAGCGTCAAGCAGCCGGCCCGCCAGACCAGTTCGACCCCGCAATAAGGGCGTCGAACCGAAAGAAAGGGTGATGAACGATGAAAGGACGAACTCGCAGCCTCTGGCGTGACACCAATGCCGCTGTCGCACCGACGGTCGGCTTGTCCTTGTTCGTCCTCATCGGTGCCGGCGGCATCGCCTTCGATTATGCGCGCATGGCGACGCTCGATACCGAGCTCCAGAATGCCGCTGACCAGGCCGCACTGGCCGCTGCCTCGCAGCTCGATGGTCGTGCCGGTGCCTGCGCGCGTGCTGCCGCGGCAGCCGCTGCGCTGATCCAGAACGAGACCCGTTTCTCGAACGATGGTGCGGGCCTCAATATTGCCGTCGCGACCACTGGCGAGAGTGCCTGTGACGCGACCGGTGCGGTGCGCTTCTACCAGAGCTACAACAACACGACCGATGCCTATGGCGCGGCGTCGGATGCCGACGACAATGCCAATGTGGTCGAGATCAACGTCACCGCGCGCCGGCTCGACTTCGCGCTGACCCCGCTGGTCGGCTCGTTCGGCAGCGGCGACATTAATGCGTCGGCCACCGCCAGCCTGCAGTCCGCCGTCTGCAAGGTCCCGCCATTGATGATGTGCAATCCGGACGAGACCTCGACCAATCTGGATTTCAATGTCGCCAACTATATCGGCAAGGGGCTGCGCCTTGTGCAGGGCGGATCGACCGGCGGCGCGTGGAAGCCGGGCAATTTTGGCTATCTCGAAACCGGGCTGGGCCCGGGCGCGAATGTGCTCGAATATGCATTGGGCGCGAATACCCCGCCTGGGCCGTGCTTCGGGCTGAGCGGCGTGACCACCAAGACCGGTCTGCAGACCAGTGTCACCGATGCGATCAATACGCGCTTCGACATTTACGAGAACGGCCTCACCAATAGCTGCGCGGAAAGCACCGGCAATTGCAGCCCGGGCATCAATGCGCGCAAGGATGTGGTGCATACCGCCTTCCCGACCACGCCGAGCACCGGCAACGGCAATAGCGGACCCAATTGCGGGCTCGAGACGGGCAACGATCCTTGGCAAAAGCCGGTGCGTCCCTATCTGCCGGATCCGACGACCCGGACCATGGCGACCAATCCCAGCAGCATGGGCCATCCGCGCGACATCTGTCATGCGATCAGTGTCGATGGCGATTGCGGTACGACCGAAATCTCTAGGCGCTTTGGCGACGGCAACTGGGACCGCGACATGTATTTCGAGGTCAACCATGCCGCGCTGACCGCCGCGCAGACGGGCGGTGACTGGAAGCTTATCCCTAGCCTCCGCACGTTCGTCACCAATTCGGGGGCGGCCGATGCCGACGGGATCAACGGCACCTCTGCATTGGAGCTTGCCAGCTATCTGCCGAACATCTCGCGCTACCAGATCTATCTCTGGGAAGCTTCTGATGCGACGCTGCGGGCCAGCTACCAGACGTCCACGGGTGGTGGACCGGGCAATTCGGGCGGCCCGCTGTACAATTTCGCCGAACCGAAATGCGCAGCCGGCCTTGCGCCTACCGCAACCCGTCTCGATCGCCGTGTCACGGCCGTCGCCGTCATCAACTGCGAAGCGCAGGGCGTGAACGGCAAGGAAAAGGGCGTGCCGGTCGAGAAGTGGGTCGAAGTCTTCATCGTCCAGCCCTCGCTCAACCGTGACCGCACGGCGGCGAGCGATCTCTATGTCGAGCCGATCCGTGAAGTCGATGCGGGCGGCAATGATGTGCAGAGCGCGCAGGTCATCCGCCGCGATACGCCGTTGCTGTTGAGGTAGGGATGCGGTTGCTCGGGTCTCTCAAGCGTCTCCAACGCGAACGAAGCGGTGCTGCTGCCGTGGAAATGGCGCTCGTCATCCCGCTGCTGCTGCTGCTCATGTTCGGGTCGCTCGAGCTCGGCAATTATTTCTATAGCGGCCATCGGCTGACCGAATCCGTGCGCGAAGGTGCACGCTATGCAGCGCGGCAGGGCTTCAGCAACTTTCCCTGTGGCAGCGCGACCAATGCGACGGTCGTGACCGATACGCAGAATATCGTGCGCAAGGGCGAGCCCGACACCAATGCGGTCGATCTCCTGCCCAATTGGGGAGCCTCGGGTGCATCGATCACCGTTTCCCATGCCTGCGTCACCGCAGCCGGCGGCCAGAATATGGAAGGCCTCTATCGCAACAATACGGGCGGGGCCCCGGTCGTCACCGTGCGCGCGCGCGTACCCTATCAGGGACTGGTCGGCGCGCTGCTCGGCTTTGGCGAGCTCAACCTTTTCCTCAATGCGGACCAGCAGGCCGCGGTGGTGGGACTATGAAGCAGCTTCGCAATCTCTGGCGCGCAACGAGCGGGGCGAGTGCGGCGGAATTCGCGCTGGTCCTGCCGATCCTGCTCTTCTTCCTGCTGGGCATCGTCGATGTCGGCCGCGCCATGTTCGAAATGAACGAGGCGAAGAAAGCGACGCAGGTCGGCGTTCGTACTGCGGTCGTGACCAAGCCGGTCGCGCCGGGGCTCTTCACTGCCAGCTATCTCAACACCGTCGTCGGGACCAACCCGGCACTCACCCAGGGAGACCGCATCCCGCGCGGCGCGCTTGGGCTGGTCACCTGCACCAGCACCACTTGCACCTGCACCACGGCACCGTGCCCTACGCTCGGCACCTATGACACCGCCGCCTGGAACGTGATCGTCGACCGGATGCAGCAGATTTATGCGCCGATCGAGGATGGCCAGGTGCGGGTCCGCTATTCGGGCTCCGGGCTCGGCTATGCCGGCGATCCCAACGGCCCCGATCTGTCGCCCGACGTCACGGTGGCGATCGAAAATCTCCAGTTCCGCCCGATCAGCTTTTTCGGTCTCGGAACGATCACCCTTCCCGGACTGCAGACCTCGCTGACCGCCGAAGACCTCAATGGCGCAGTTTCGAATTGAAAGATGAGCGTATGACCATGATCAACTCCAATGATCGCAAGGACACCGGATGGAAGCCGTCCGATTCGCGTCCGCCGGTCCTACTCTTCCTCGACGTCGCCGATGGTGATGCGGGTGCGCTGGCCGGCCGTGAGGCTGCCGGACTGCCGCTGCAGCTCGTCGTCACCCGCCAGGGCGACATGATCGAGCCGCACGACCTGTCGGGCGCGGCCGCCGCCATCATCCAGGTCGACGAGGAAGACGAGCGCGCCGTCGAGACCTTTGCGGCGCTGGCCGAAGCCAGCGACACGCCGCTTCTCGCCGCGGCCTTCGATCCCAATCTCGGCTTCGTTCGCGCGCTGGTCCGCGCGGGCGCCCATGACGTCATTCCGCTGCCGCTCGACCTTGAGGAGCTCAACACCTCGCTGCAGCCGATCCATGACCAGATGGCCAAGCGCGTGCGCCGTGTCGGCACGCGTCCGGCAAAACTGGTGACCATGATCAAGTCCGAAGGCGGTGTCGGCGCTACGGCCTTGCTCGGCCAGGTGGCGAGTCATTTTGCCGCTTCGGAAGGCAAGGTCGGCCGCGAAGCCTGCCTCATCGATTTCGATATCCAGTTCGGCGATGCCGCTTTCCAGCTGGGGCTGCGTCCCAAGCTCGGCATCGACGACTTGCTCGCCGCCGGCGGTCGCCTCGATGGCGACATGCTGCGCACGGTCGCAGCGCCGCACCCGTCGGGTCTGCACATCATCGCCGCGCCGCAGGAAATTACCCGGCTCGATGCTTTGGATGTCGACCAGGCGCTCCAGATCGTCGATGTCGCGATGCGCGAATATGGCAGTGTTTTCATCGACTTGCCGACCAACTGGACGGACTGGTCGCTGTCGCTCTTGGCGCGTTCGGACCTTGTCCTGATGGTCTGCGAATTGTCGATCGCCAGCCTGCACCGCGCCAAGCGTCAGCTCGACCTCCTGTCGCAACAGGACCTGTCGCACCTCGACGTGCGAATCGCGGTCAACCGGTTCGAGAAAGGCCTGTTCCGTAACGTGACACGCGAAGATGCCGAGCGTGTGCTGGGTCGGCCTGTGTCCTACACTCTGGCCAATGATCACGCGACCATGAGTGCTGCGATCGAACAGGGCGTGCCGGTGGCCGAAGTCCGCCGCAAGGGCGCGCTCAACAAGGATCTCGCTGCCCTCGAGGAAGCGGTAGCAACACGATTGGGGTTAGAGCGATGAGCATGTTCCAGATCAAGCGTCCCAAGGAGGAAGAAGCCGAGGAGGTCACCGAGAACCACCAGGATGTGGTCGAGGTCGATACCCACGAGCAGGAGCGCGAGCGCGAGGAACAGCGCAAGCTGATGAGCGTCGGCGATGCCGGTGCCTTCGCCAAGCAGGACGTCCATAACGAACTGAAGGTCGAGCTGCACCAGAGCCTGCTCGACCAGATCAACTTGGCCGCACTCGATTCCATGAGCCGCGAGCAGGTGGCGGACGAGGTCGGCGACATCATCGCCGAGGAGCTGGCCAAGAAGAGCCGCGCGCTCAACGCCAACGAACGCAAGCAGCTGACGGACGATGTGCTCGACGAGCTGCTGGGCCTCGGCCCGCTAGAGCCGCTGCTCAAGGACAATTCGATCACCGATATCCTGGTCAACGGCCACGACAATATCTTCGTCGAACGGTTCGGCACGCTCGAACAGTCGCCGGTCAAGTTCAAGGATGAGCGTCACTTGCTGCGCATCATCCAGAAGATCGTCAGCGCGGTTGGTCGCCGCATCGATGAATCCTCGCCGATGGTCGATGCCCGACTTTCCGACGGCAGCCGCGTTAATGCAGTGGTGCCGCCGCTGGCGCTGGACGGCTCGCTGCTTTCCATTCGTAAGTTTGCGAAGGTACCGATCAGCCTCGACCGCCTGGTCGAGATCGGCTCGATCCCCGATGCCGTGGCCGAAGTGCTGCGCGCCGTGGTCGAGGCCCGCCGCAACGTCCTCATCTCGGGTGGTACCGGTTCGGGTAAGACGACCATGCTCAACGCCATGTCGGCCTTTATCGGCACCGAAGAACGCATCGTGACGATCGAGGACTCGGCCGAACTGCAGCTGCAGCAGGATCATGTCGCGCGCCTCGAAACGCGTCCGCCCAACGTCGAGGGCAAGGGCGAGGTGGCGATGCGCGATCTCGTCAAGAACGCGCTGCGTATGCGTCCTGACCGCATCATCGTCGGCGAAGTCCGCGCCGGGGAGGCGTTCGACATGCTGCAGGCGATGAATACTGGTCACGAAGGCTCGATGACCACCATTCACGCCAACACGCCGCGCGATGCGTTGGCGCGTGTCGAGCAGATGATCGGCATGGCCGGGATCGACATGCCGGCCAAGGCGGCGCGTGCGCAGATCGCCTCGGCGGTCAATGTGGTGCTCCAGATCGCCCGCCTGCCCGATGGCCGCCGTCGCCTCACCAGCCTGTCGGAAATCACCGGCATGGAAGGCGAAGTCGTGACCATGCAGGAAATTTTCCGCTTCCGCCGCAAGGGCCGCAATGCCGACGGCACCATTGACGGCGTGTTCGAAGCGACCGGCATTCGCCCGCGCTTCGCCGACGAACTCGAAGCGCGCGGGATCGACCTGTCCGCCGAACTCTTCCGTCCAGATCGGAAATTCGACTGATGGATATCCTTCCCCGCCTCCTCATCCTCATCACCATCACCGCCGCGGTGATGATCATTGCCGGCGTCATCGCCAATGCCGTGATCAACTCGCGCCGCCAGGGTGATGCCATCAACCGCCGCCTCGGCATGATCGAGAGCGGCGTGGGCCGCGAGGAAACGATGTTGCGGCTGCGGCGCGGGGATTTCGACGGCAAGACCTTCCTGCCGGGCTTCCTCGGCAAATGGGGCGAAAATCTTCACCGCCGTCTGGTCCAGGCGGGCGTGACGCAGAGCAATGGCCAGCTCATCGTGACTTTGGTCTCGCTGCCGCTGGTTCTGTTCGTCATCTTCCTGCTCATCAACCTGTTGATGGGCGGCATCCTGACGACGGGGCGCATCTTCCTGTTCGCGGTGCTGGGCGCGGTGTTCGGCGTGCTGTTGCCGACGGCGATCATCAACATGCGCGCGGAAAGTCGCCGCAAGAAGCTGGAGACGCAGTTTCCAGTCGCGCTCGACATCTTCGTGCGCGGCCTGCGCGCCGGTCATCCGGTGTCGGCGGCGCTCGAACTGCTGACGGTCGAAATGCCCGACCCGATCGGCTCCGAATTCGGCCTCGTTGTCGATGAGGTCACCTATGGCGCGGACCTTCGCGATGCGCTCGAGGAGATGGCCGAACGCTGGGATGTCGACGATATCCGCATGTTCGTGGTCAGCCTCTCGGTACAGAACGAAACCGGCGGCAACCTCGCCGAGATCCTCGACAATCTCTCCAAGGTGATCCGCGACCGCCACGCGCTCTTCATGAAGGTGCGGGCGCTGTCCTCGGAAGGGCGCATGACCGCGGTGATGCTGTCGCTGCTGCCGCTCCTTGCGCTCACCATCGTGTTCATCGGCAACCCGGCCTTCTTCCTGGAAGTCGCCGACGATGCCGCCTTCGTGCCGAGCTTCGGGGTGCTCGTGCTCATGTGGGTCATCGGGATCATGTGGATCCGCAAGCTTATCGATCTGAAGGTGTAGGGGGATGTTGGACTCACTCGTCGACAGCAATGCCGCGCGGATCGCCGTCCTCGCACTCGTCTTTATCGCGGTCGTGATCGTCACGATCCTCATTGCCTCGCGGCTTGGCGAACGGCGCGAGGTGCGCTCGCGCCTGGCTGAAGAAACCGGCGGCAGCGTCGGCGTGGGCACGCCGCGTTCTACCCGTCTTCGCGGCGAGGAAAATCGTGGCGCGTGGGTCGATGCCGTCAACAGGCTCGAGAAAGCCGGCATCAACCTCGTCGACACGAAGAACGAAGGGCTGCGTCGCAAGATGGTTGCGGCCGGCTATGACAGCCCGTCTGCCCCGCGCATCTTCAACCTTATCCGTATCCTCGCGACCTTCGGCTTGCCGCTTTTCCTCGTCCTGTGGGTGTTCATCACTGGCAGCGAGATGGGGCTTGTCGGACTCTATTTCGTCGTCGTGATTTCGGCGCTGTTTGGCTACGTCATTCCGGGCCTGCTTTTGCAGGTGAAGGTCGACCGACGCCAAGAAGAGATGGTCAACGGTTTTCCGGATGCGCTGGACCTCATGCTGGTCTGCGTCGAGGCCGGCCTCGGGCTCGAGACCGCCTTCGACCGTGTCGGCATGGAAATGATGCATTCTCACCCGCTGCTCGCCCACCAGTTCGCCTCGGTGGTGCTGGAAATGCGGGCCGGGCGCAGCCGCGAAGATGCGCTGCGCCGACTCGCCGACCGCGCCGGTGTCGACGAGATCCGCGCCTTCTCGACCCTGCTAATCCAGAGCCAGAAGCTGGGCAGCTCGGTCGCCGCGACACTGCGCGTCTACGCCGCGGAAATGCGCGAAAAACGGCGGATGCGTGCGGAAGAACGCGCGCACCGCCTGCCGGTGCTTTTGTCGATGCCGCTGGTCGGGTGTATGCTGCCGGTGATGGTCGGGGTGCTCATGGTGCCCGCCGTCATCCGCGCCATCCGCACCGTTATTCCGGCGCTCGGCTAGGATTTGAGGGGGGACATGATGAAACAGGCAATGCTGATCCTGCCGTTGGCGATGACCGCGGCCTGTGCTTCGCCCGGCGTCGAAGTCCGCGCCATAGATCGCGGCGTCTCGAGCGCCGATCTCGCGGTTTCCGACCGCCTTGCCGAAGCCGAAGGGCATTTGCGCCTCGGCAATGTCGGCCTTGCCATCGAAAGCTATCGCAAGGCGCTGCGCAGCCAGCCGGACAGCGTCGCCGCGCATCGCGGGCTTGCCGCTGCCTATGACCGCATGGGTCGCTTCGACCTGTCGGGCAATCATTACGAGAATGCGCTGGCGCTCGCGCCGCAGGAAGCCGACCTTTATCGCGCCTTCGCTGCATCGAAGCAGCGCCAGGGCAAGATGGACGCGGCGCGCAGTCTCTATGCCGAGGCCGACGCGCGCGAAGCCGGCATGATCGCGAGCGAGGAGCTCGAGGTTGCCGTTGCTGCCGCAACCGCACCGCCCGCACCCTATAACCCCACCCCCGTTGCCAAGACGGCGCTGGAAATCCCGACGGGCGAGATTGCCCGGGGCCAGACCGTCACTGCAAAGCTGGCTGCCCCGACGCCGCTGGCGCCGCGCCCATACGCGCCGCCGCCGGTGCCGCGCGATGAAGATGCGCCGGCCTTTGCGGCGCTGCGCATGGAGAACAATTCCAACGCGCCGACCCGGCTCGAGCGGCTCAACGCCGGCGAAGTCATGCTGCGCGTGACGCCGGCACCCGTCATGGCCCAAGCCGCGCCGCAACGCGACGCAGCCGTGGCCGAGGCCTTCCGCGCACCGCCGGTACCGCGCCCAGATTACCGCCCGCCGGTCATCACGCTCGCCAACACTGCGGCGCCGATCGACCTTTCGGGCCGTGAACGCGAAAGCCAGATCGAGATGCTTGCCCCGCTGCCGATGGCGGCCAGGGTCAGCGTCGAGGTGCCGAGCGACGTCCCGGCCAGCACGATTTCCGCGCCGCCGGTCCGCCTCGTCGCGCCGCGCGTCCCGCGTCCGCCGGTCCAGCTCCTGATGGCGATGGAATCGAGCGTGGCGCCGTCGAACGTCACCGCGCCCGCACCCATCGCCGCGGCGATGAGCCTCACCGAGCGTGCCCATGACATGGCGCTCCAGTGCGGCATCGACGATCTCGACCTGCACGATGCCACCGAGCATCGCAGCCTCACCGTCATCCTCTATCCCGCAGGCGAGGAAGCCGCGGCCGGGCTGATGGCAGCGCGCCTGGGCGTGCGCGCCATCGTCCAGCGCGGCCCCGTTGCGCGGCTCACCGTCCATCTGGGCGGCGACATGCGCGGCCGTGCAGTGGGTGGCTGCTAGGGCATGAACCTGTCACTTGCGATGGCGGCGTTGATCGCTGTCGCCCAACCTGCCGAAGACCCGCAGCGCTGGCTCGCCGAAGCCGACCATGCCTTGTCGCAGGGGCGCACCCAGCAGGCGCGTTTGATGCTGACCGAGGCCGTCCGTTTTGGATTGGCACCTGCCGAGCGCGACCGCCTGACTGCCGATATCGAACTGGCCGAGGGCAATGCCGGGCGCGCGCTGGCTATGTACCGCACGCTGATGGCGGGCGGCCTGGACGATCCCATGGTCAAGGCGCGCGCGGGCCGGGCCGCAGTGATGCTGGGCCAGAATGACGAGGCGGCGCGATTGCTCGACGAGGCGCTGATGGATGGCGAGGTCGCGGCCGACTGGCGAGTGTGGAATTTGCGCGGCGTGGCAGCGGACCGGCGCGGCCGCTTCGCCATCGCCAATGCAGCTTATACGCGCGCGCTGGCGATCGAGCCTTCGGACGCGCGATTGCTTAACAATGCCGGTTTTTCGCGGATGCTGCAGGGGGATTGGGCCGAAGCGCTCGCTTTCCTGCGCGCTGCCAACCGTCTCGACCCCAATCATGCGCGGATCGCGGCCAACCTCCAACTGGTCGAGATGGCGCTGGCCGGCAACCTGCCGGTGCGCGGCGATGGCGAAACGCGCGAGGCTTATGCGGCGCGGCTTAACGATGCCGGAGTCGTCGCGGCGCTGCGCGGCGAACGGCAGCGTGCGCTCGCAGCCTTTACCCGCGCCATCGAAGCCCGTAGCGATTATTACGAACGCGCCGCAGCCAATCTCCAACGGATACAGGGGCAATAATGACGCTGATCGAGACGGCACCCGACTGGCTTTTCATCGCCTATGCGGTGATCCTCTTCATCGCCGCCGCGCAGGACCTGATGGCGCGCAAGATTTCCAACCTCTTGCCGCTGGCGCTGATCATCGGCGCGATCGTCGCGGTGGTGCTCGAAGGCTTTTCGGCCGAGCTGTGGCAGAATGCGGCGCTGTTCGTCGCCGTCCTCGTCCTCGGCACCTTCAGCTTCGGGCGTGGCTGGGTCGGCGGGGGAGATGTCAAACTGCTCGCCGCCGTCGCGCTCTGGTTCGGGCTGATGTCGGGGCTGCGCATGGTCGTTGTGACCTTCCTGGTCGGCGGCCTGGTGACGATCGTCATGCTGATGGTCCGCATGGCCTTCCGCGGTAAATCCAAGAAAAGCCGCCTCATTCCCTATGGGGTGGCGATCGCCATCGGCGCGGTCGGGACGGGGCTATGGTATCGCATCTAGCCTTCGCGCTCGCGCTGCTGGTCCAGGACGCGCCGACCTATCTGGGCGGGGATCAACGCTGGGCGGCGTTTCGCACCAATGACGGGCGCTGCGAGGCGCGAGGCCGGGCCTGGCGCGTGCTGCCGGACAGCCAGCAGGAACGCCAGCCGATGATGCGCTTCATCTTCGAGGCGGGCGAAAACCCCTATGTCCACATCAACATGCGTCGCCTCCTGCCGACGCAGGCGCGGGTGATGCTGGTCATCGACGATGTGCCCTTCGTGCTCGAGGGGACGGGGCGCAATGCCTATTCGGGCGATGCCCAAGCGATCGACATCATGGAGGCGCTGCGCAGCGCGACCAAGATGCGGGTGACCGCGCGCGACCGCACCGGCACGCGCTTCACAGACTATTATCCGCTGGGTGGTGTGCCCGCCGCGATCGACGCCGCAGCGGCCGGCTGTGCCGATTAGGGCTGGAAAAATCTTGTCTCAACAACTAGATGGCGCCCAATCATGAGCGCTGACACCCCCCTGATGCCGATTGCCGGCAATATCGATCCCGTGCCCACGGGCCGTGCCCCCGCGCCCGACGTGGACGGCAAGCGCAACCTTGTCGGCCTAAACAAGGACGAGCTGCGCGCAGCCCTGCTCGAGGCCGGCATGGCGGAGAAGCAGGCCAAGCTGCGCGGCAAGCAGATCTGGCACTGGATTTACAATCGCGGCGCGACCTCGTTCGAAGAAATGACCGACATCGCCAAGGCGCAGAAGCCCTGGCTGATGGAGCGCTTCACCATCCGTCGCCCCGAAGTGGTCGAGGCGCAGGTGTCGACCGACGGCACGCGCAAATGGCTGCTGCGCACGCATGACGGCCATGATTTCGAGATGGTCTTCATCCCCGATGCCGATCGCGGGACTCTCTGCGTGTCGAGCCAGGTCGGCTGCACGCTCAATTGCCGTTTCTGTCACACCGGCACGATGCGGCTGGTGCGCAACCTCGAGCCTTACGAGATTGTCGGGCAGGTCATGCTGGCGCGCGATGCGCTCGGCGAATGGCCGAGCCGCCCGGAAGGCCGCATGCTCACCAACATCGTGATGATGGGCATGGGCGAGCCGCTCTACAATTTCGACAATGTCAAACAGGCGCTGACCATCGTCATGGATGGCGACGGGCTGGGCCTGTCGAAGCGCCGCATCACTTTGTCGACCTCGGGCGTCGTGCCGATGATGGAGAAATGCGGCGACGAGATCGGCGTGAATCTCGCCGTCTCGCTCCATGCAGTGACCAAGGAAGTGCGCGACGAGATCGTGCCCTTGAACAAGAAATACGGCATCGAGGAATTGCTGCAGGCCTGTGCCGACTATCCGGGCGCCAACAATGCGCGTCGCATCACGTTCGAATATGTCATGCTCAAGGACAAGAATGACAGCGACGAGGATGCGCGCGAGCTGGTTCGCCTGCTCAAGAAATTCGACCTGCCCGCCAAGGTGAACCTCATCCCTTTCAACCCGTGGGAAGGCGCCGAATATGAATGTTCGACGCCCGAGCGGATCAAGGCGTTCAGCGATATCGTCTTCGAAGCCGGCATTTCCGCGCCCGTGCGCACCCCGCGCGGCCGCGACATCGACGCGGCCTGCGGGCAGCTGAAGACGGCCGCGGAGAAGAAGTCACGCGCCCAGCGCGACCGTGAAGCGGCCGAGAATCAGGCGGGCTGAGCCGCCTTCTCTTTCTTCCGCCGCATCGCGGGTACCTCGCCATAGGTGAGCGCGCGCCACATCCATTCCAGCGGGCCATAGCGATAGGCCTTGAGCCAGAAATGGCTGAAGACGACCTGCGCCGCGAAGAAGGCGAAGCAGATCGGAAGCGTCTCGGACGGTGCGAGCTTGCCAGCCTGCGCGAGCCCCGGCCCGACCCCGGTGATGAGGAAGAAATAGAGGAAGCTCTGCGTCACGTAATTGGTGAGCGCCATCCGCCCCACCGGCGCGAACAGCTTGGCAAGGAATGACCAACTCTTCGAATTGAATAGTAGGATGATGCCGCAGGCATAGCCGAGGTCGAGGATCGGCACGCCCGTGGCATGGATCGCCTTGGCGACCGGCAGCGGAGCAGCAAGAAACTCGAATTCGATCGCGGTATAGAGCGCTTCCAGTGCCAGCCCGGTGGGCAAGGCGATCAAGCACAGCTTGCGGATCTGCGGCAGGAGTTCGGTCGTGCGCTGCAGCCAGCCCTGTCGCGCGATCCAGGCACCGACGAGGAAGCGGCCGAGCACATAGAGCCACCAGCCGATGAACACGCCGCTCAAGATGTAATCCTGCGTTGCCATCGTCCAATATTCGTTGAACCAGGCGCCATAATCGTTGCCGAGCACAGCCTCCTGCCGGGCGGCCTGCGCCTCGGGCGTCCAGACGATCCCGCCGATACTCTCCTCGACGCCAGTATATTTGCGGATGAGTTCGACGGTCGGGCGTGCGAAGACGGCGAGCGTCAGACCGATACCGATCATCGCGCGCATCGACAGGCCGCGCAGCGCGAACAGCGCAAACCCCATGGTCGCGTACATGTGGAGAATGTCCCACGGCCAGAAGAAGAGCATGTGGGCCCAGCCGAAGATGAAGAGGATGCCGAGCCGCCGCAGGTAAATGCGATTGAAGTCGCCGCCTTTGGCCTTCAGCCGTTCGTACATCACCCAGAAGCCAATCCCGAACAGCACGCCGAACAAGGTGTTGGCCTTGTCGCTGACCAGCCAGTTCAGCAGCAGGATCGCGGTCCTGTTGGCGTCATCGGACATCCACAGGTCGCGTTGTTCGGGAATGGAGGTAAAGCCGGAGAAGGTCCACCAGCCAAGATTGGCCAGCAACACGCCGAGCAGCGCGAAGCCGCGTAGCGCGTCGAGTTCGCCGATCCGCTCGGCCGAAGTTACGGGTGCAACGCCACTACGAAGTTCGTCTGCCATATGTCTGTCCCCCGACGTTTGGCTAACATAAAGCAAGTCGTTGCGCCATTGCTAAGGGCTTGCCAGAAGGGTGAGATCATCACGGGGGACAAGCGCACATGTCGTTGTTGAAGAAGCTTGCCGACAAACACCTCACCAGCGGGACGATCCGGTTGGTGAAACCCGACGGGTCGGAGGAGACGCTGGGCACGGGCGAGCGTTCGCTCTCTGTGCGACTGGTCGACAATGGCGTGCTTGGCGAACTGGCGCGCAATCCGCGACTTGCGCTTGGCGAGACCTTCATGGACGGGCGGCTGATCATCGAGGACGGATCGATCCTCGACTTGCTGGAAATCGTCCAGAAATCCAATCGCTGGGAGGATGGCGGGCTGGGCGCGACCTTTATCGCGCGGTCCAATGCGTTGAAGAAAGCGCAACGCTGGCTACGCCGCAACAACCCGGTGACCAGCCGCAAGAATGTCGCGCATCACTACGATCTCGGCAACGATCTCTATGCGCTCTTCCTCGACGAGCGGCGCCAATATAGCTGCGGCTATGTCACCGACGAGGGGGCTGACCTGGAGAAGATTCAGGCCGACAAGCTCGCCCATATCGCGGCCAAGCTGTATTTGCGCGAAGGCGATCATGTGCTCGACATCGGGTCGGGCTGGGGCGGGATGGCGATCTACTTGCACCGCGTCGCGGGCGTGAAGGTGACCGGTGTCACCTTGTCGGTCGAACAACTGGACTATGCCCGCAAGGCTGCGCAGAAAGCCGGCGTTTCGGAGCATGTGCGCTTCGAACTCACCGACTATCGCTCGCTCACCGGCACCTATGATCGGATCGTCTCGGTCGGCATGTTCGAACATGTCGGCGAAGCGCATTATGACGAATTCTACACCACCTGCCGACGCCTCCTGAAGGATGACGGGGTGATGTTGCTCCACACGATCGGCAAGTTTGGCCAAGCTTCGGGCCCCGACCCGTTCACCGACAAATATATCTTTCCGGGCTATCACATCCCGTCCCTGTCTCAGATGGTCGAGGCCTCGGAGAAAGCGCGGTTGATCAGCAGCGATGTCGAAACGCTGCGGCTCCATTATGCGCATACGCTGCGCCACTGGCTCGCCCATACCGAAGCAAACGAGGCCGAGATCGTGCGGATGCATGACGAGCGCTTCTACCGGCTCTGGCTCTATTATCTCGCCGGCGGGGTGGTGATGTTCGAGGATGGCGGCGCCTGCAACTACCAGGTCCAATATGTGAAGGACCGCCGCGCGCTGCCCATCACCCGGGATTATATGGCGGAGACCGAAAAGCTCTATCGCCAGCGCGACGCGGAACGCGCGTGAGCATCGACAATGCCAAGCCCGGCTGGTGGGAGAGCAGGGCCTATCTCGTCGCCCTGCTGGCGCTGAGCCTCGTCCCGTTCCTGTTCACCTCGCTGCCGCCGATGGTCGACTTGCCGGGCCATATGGCGCGCTATGCAGTCGCGCAGGATGATGGCGCGCTGCCGGGGCTTGCCGAATTTTTCGATTATCGCTGGAAGCTGGCGGGCAATCTTGGCGTCGACATCCTCGTTGCCTTGCTCGCACCGATCATCGGGCTGAAACCGGCCATCGCCATCGTCGTCATGAGCATCCCGCCGCTCTTCATCGCGGGTTTCTGGATGCTCTCGAAGGAAGCCAGTGGCGGGCGCGTGCCGCCGACCATGGGCTTCATCCTCGTCCTCGCTTTCTCGCACCCCTTCATCTTCGGCTTCGTCAATTATTGCCTGAGCATCGCGCTCGGCATGTTCGTGCTGGCCTGGTGGATCCGGCTGGGGCGCGAGGGGAGGTTCAGACAGCGCGCGCTCGTCATGCTGCCCGCCGGGTTGGTCGTTTATATCGCGCATGCGTTTGGCTGGGGTCTGCTGGGCCTTGCCGCTTTCGGTGCGGAATGGGTGCGACGGCGTGGGCTGGGTGAGGGGCTGGCCTCCTCGGCGTTCCGCGCGGGACTTGGCTGCTGGCCGCTCATGCTGCCTTTCCTCCACCTCATCGGCTGGACGCTGGGCCGCGATGGCGAGGATGCCTTTACCGGCTTCATGTTCGACTGGCGCTTCAAGACGAGCTTCGTGCTCGGCACGCTACGCGAAAGCGACCGGATGCTCGACTTGCTGCCGCTCGTCCCGATGTTCGGGCTGGTCGGGCTCGCCATCTTCCTCAAGGACTTCAAGTGGACGGCCAAGCCGCTGCTTGCCGCCTTCCTCGTCACCTTTGCTGCCTTCATCGCGATGCCCGGGACCGTCGTCGGCTCGGCCTATGCCGACATGCGCATGACGCCAGTGCTGTTCGGGCTGATCATCCTTGCCTTCGCGCCGACCAGCCCGCGCGGCGCATTGGTTATCGCGCTGCTCTCGCTCGTCTTCGGGCTGATGCGGGTCGGCACCGTGACCGTCCATTCGATGCGCTGGGACGCGGCGATCCAGCAGCGGCTCGAGGTGGTCGAGGGCCTTGAGCCCGGCAGCCGCGTCTTCATGCTGCACGGGCCGACGCAATGTTTCGACCAGTGGGTGCTACGGCGGACGGTGCATCTGGGCGGCTATCACATTGCCGACAATCGCGGATTTGCGAACAATTTGTGGCCGCTGGGCAATGCCAGCCCGCTGGAATTCAAGCCGGGCATCCCCAAGGATTGGGGCCGCGACCCGTCGCAGCTATCACGCCTGCCCGATTGCGGACCGCTTTACATGCCGCTTTTTACCGAGACGATGGCGAACTTCCCGCGCGAGCATTTCGACTATCTGTGGCTGGTCGATGCGCCGCTGCTGCCCGAATATGAACGTGAGTTCGAGCTGCTGCGCGAAAGCGAGGGCGCGAAGCTCTACCGGATCGGCGACTAGGCGCGTTCGAGCAAGGCGAGGATCGAGACGCCGAAGGGCATGGGCAGTCGCCCGACCCAGGCGCGTTCGGCCCCGAAAACGAAGCGCAGCAGGCCGTTGACCGGTGCCGGCGGGACGGCGTCGTCCGCGCTCTCGCTGCCGGTCATCTTGCCGAGAATGCGCGCGGCCGCGATCGGCGGGAAGAGGTGGCTGTTGAAATAGGTCGCATGGCGCGTCTTCCAGCCCTGCTCGGCAGCGAGGCTGGTCAGGTTTTCGCGCGTATAGCGACGGAAATGATGGTGCGCCTCGTCATGCTTCGACCACATCCACTGATAGGCGGGCACGGTAAGCATGAGCTTGCCGCCCGGGCGCATGACGCGGGCGAGCCCGGCAAACGCAGCGCGGTCATCCTCGACATGTTCGAGGACGTCGAGCAGGGCAACGAGGTCGTAGGAGGCATCGGCAATGCCGGCCAACTCAGGCAAAGCGGCGTCGAGTACGTCGCGGCCGAGGCGCTGGGTCGCCAGCGCGCGGGCGGGGGCGTCCAGCTCGACTGCATCGACGCGGCCATATTTCTCCAGCACCGGGAAATTATGTCCGGTTCCCGCGCCGACTTCGAGGATACGGGCATCCTTGGGCAGGTCGGCCTTGCGGGCGAGGAAGGTGTCGAGAATCTCGCGGCGGGCCTCGAACCACCAATGCTCCTGGTCGGTTTCGGCCATGCGGTCGAAGACGGCGCGGTCCATGGGGTTATTCTCCCAATTCTTCGCGCACGATATAGAGCGGGCGCTGCTTGGTTTCGGTGAGGATACGGCCGACATATTCGCCGAGAATGCCGAGGCTGATCAGCTGGATCGATCCCAAGAACAGCACGGCGACCATGAGGCTGGCATAGCCGGGGACATCGACGCCGGTGATGATCGTCTGGATGATGATGAAGGCGGCGTAGACGAGCGTGCCGAGGGCGACGAGCCCGCCGACATAGGACCAGACGCGCAGCGGCACGGTCGAGGCCGACGTGATGCCGTCCAGCGCCAGCGTCCACAGCTTCCAGAAGCCGAACTTGCTGGTACCTGTTTCGCGTTCTTCGCGGCGATAGCTGACCGTTGCGGTATTGAACCCGGCCCAGCCGAACAGCCCCTTCATGAAGCGGTTGCGCTCGGGCATCGTCTTGATGACATCGACCACCTTGCGGTCGAGCAGGCGGAAATCGCCCGCATGCTCGGGAATCTTGTCCTTCGACAGCGCATTGTGGGTGCGATAATAGGCGCTCGCGCTGGCGCGCTTCAGGAAGCCGTCCGTCTCGCGATTGTCGCGCACGCCGACAACGACGTCATGGCCCTCGCGCCACTTGGCGATCATCGGCGGGATCGCGCTCGGCGGGTCCTGCATGTCGACGTCATAGGGAATGACGGCCTTCCCGCGTGCATGGTCGATACCGGCGGTCAATGCGGCTTCCTTGCCGAAATTGCGCGACAGCGAGAGGGCGCGGACACGCGGGTCGCGCTGGTTGGCCTCGCGCAGGACACGCATCGTGCCATCGCTCGACCCATCGTCGACGAACAGGATCTCGAAGCTCTTGGCGACCGGATCGTCGAGCTTCTCCAGCATCGGGATCATGGCGGAGAGGAAAGCGGGGATCGCTTCCTCCTCATCCTTGACCGGCAGGACCAATGTCAGTTCAGGGGTCTGGATTTCACTCATGATGTTCATGCGTACACCCATTTGCGATGCAGTGCGAAGGTCAGCCATGGCGTGACGAACAGGAATGGGATGGTCGGCCACCAGGTTTCGCCGCCCAGTTCCTTGACCAGCAGCCAGACCCAGAACTGATTGAGCGCGAAACCGGCTAGGTTGACGGTGAGGAAGCGCGCATTGCGCTTGCCGGGATTGTCGCGGGCGCCATGTCCGCGAAAGCTGAATCGCCCGTGGATCAGGTAGCTGACGAAATTGAAGACGATGAAGACGATGGCGAGGCTGACATTCGGATCGACCCAATGCGCGACGATCCAGTAGGCGAGGCTGAAGGCCGCGGTGATGCCGAAACCGGCCACCGCATAGCGCAGCACCTGGACGGCAACTTCGCGTTGCCCCGGTTCCAGCGCTTCCCACGTCTTTCGCATCGCCGCCACCATTGGCCGTTTCCCCCGAATTCTCAAACTAGTCGGTTCGGGGCGACTTTGGCACCCTCATGGTAAACAGCGCGTAAAGAAAAGGCCCCGACATTGCCTGCCGGGGCCTCCTTTTTCCGCTTTTTCGCTGCCGATCAGTCGGCGGCGAGCTCCGCGACGATGCGCGGAGCGGGGTAGATGACTTCGAGCGCCTCCTGCAGCGCGGCGGTCGAGACGGTGATCATGCGATTGTTGGCCGCATCATAACCGAAGCTGCCGCCGGTCACGTAGATATTGCCGTCGAACGCGGCACCGATCACGGTGCCGTTGCGATCGAGCACGGGCGAACCCGAATTGCCGCCGATAATGTCGTTGGTCGAGACGAAATTGTAGACGGTCGACTTGTCGATCTGGTCTTCCTTCTCGATGAACTGGCTCGGCAGGTCGTAGGGGATGTTGCCCGTCGCGCGGTCATAGGTGCCGGCGATGGTGGTGGTTGTCGGGACCATCTCGCCCCGCTCTTCCCACGACTTCACGACGCCATAGTTGATGCGCAGCGTGAAGGTGGCGTCCGGATAAAGGCTGTCGCCATAAGCGGCGAAACGTGCATCTGCGAGACGCGCGGCCGGGTCGGTCAGCTTGCTCGAATAGTTGGTCGCGAACTCATCGCCGATCCGCTCCACCTGCGGATAGAGGCGCAAGGCATATTGGATCATCGGATCTTCGGACGCCTGGAGCGCTTCGAGCCCGCCTTCGAGCAACGCGACGCGCGCCGCCGGATCGGTGAGAGAGGTGTTGCGCACGAGGCGCTCGGAAAGGCCCTCGGGGCTTTCGTCGCCGAGCAGCGTCTTGGTCTGCGGATCGTCGGTGCCGAGATATTCGCGCGCCTTGCTGAGCGACCATTCCATCAGCAGCTCGTCGAGCCACAGGTGGATGGTGCGCTCCTGCCCGAGCTGCGCGGCGATGCGGCCCATGGTGGCCTCGCCGAAGCCCGGATCACGCTCCTCGGCGGGCTTGGCCATTTCCATATTGGCCGCGACGATGGTCTGAGCGTAGCCGTAGAGCGTGCCCGAGGGGCTGTCATAGACGGCGCGCAAATTGTTGGCGCGGGCATAGTCGAGGGCTTCGTCGATCTCGGTCCACGGATCGCCAATCTCGTCATTGCCGGCGACTTCTGCCTTCAATTCCTCCTCGGCGTCGATCAGCGTCTGGAAGAAATCCATGTTGGTGAGCGCGCGCTGGCGGCCGAACTGGACCTTGAGGCTGTTCTCGATGCTGCCGAGCGTGTCGTTGCCCTCGCGGGTGCGTTCTTCATCCTCGTCCATCGCGCTGATCAGGCGACCGCGCAATTCCGACAGGGTGGCGATCTGGCGCGGCAGCTGCACGTCGCGAATATATTCGAGCTGGGCGACCGTCAGCAGGCGCTGGGTCGAGCCCGGATTGCCGACGACGAGCGTGATCTCGCCATCCTGCGGCGAGCGCGGGTTCCAGGTCAGGTGGTTGGGCGTCACGGCCGCCTCGCCATTTTCATAGGCGCGCAGGAAGGCGCCATCCATGCTGTAGCGCGGGAAGTTGAAGTTGTCGGGATCGCCGCCGAACTGCGCGGCCTGCGCCTCGGGTGCCCAAGCGATGCGGACCTCGTCGTAGCGACGATAGGTGTAGAGGCTGTACTGGCCACCATTGTAGAGGCTGACGACTTGGCAGCTATAGCCTTCTGCCGTGCAGGCATCGGTGCCGGTCAGCGAGGCGGTGATGGCGCGCTGCGCAGCGACGGCTTCGTCGCCTTCCAGCCCGGCAATCGCGCCCTTCACCTCGTCGGTGACGTCGGCGATTGAAGTGACGATATCGGCGCGCTGGCCGGGGCAGACGATTTCCTCTTCCATCGTCGCCACGTTGAAGCCGTTGGCGAGATAGTCGTTATCGTCATTGCTGATCGCGGCGAGGCAGGACGAGATGCAGTGATGGTTGGTGAGGATGAGGCCGTTGTCCGAGACGAAGCTCGCCGAGCAGCCATTGAGGCGCACGGCGCCCTCGCGCACCGTGTCGAGCCATTCCTGGTCGGGGGCCCAGCCATAAGCGGCCATCATCCGCTCGCGCGGGAAGGCATCGAAGGTCCACATCCCTTCGTCGGCCTTGGCTCCGCCGGACATGAGGATGGCCGCGCTGGCGGCAAGCAAAAGGGAACGGGTGCGCATTTTCACTCTCCTGAAACTGTGTGCGCGTTAGATGCGCCAACCCGGCACCGGCTGGCAAGTCCTCTTGCAAGGGGGACGAGCCTCGTCGAGAAGGGGTGAAACGAGCGTGGGGGCAAGACGGCGATGTTGGCCAGGTTGAAGGCATTTCTTGAGCGGCGCTGGCTGATGGGGACCTTGTTCCTGTGGCTTGCTTTCTCGACCTTGGTGACGACCATGAACGTGGTCGCCATCGCCACGTTGAACCTGCGCGATACCGACGACAATCTGCGCCTCTTGCAGGTGCGCGACTGGCTCGGCGGGCAGGGCTGGTACGACCTTCGCCAATATCGGATGCTCGCGCCCGAAGGCGCCGATATTCACTGGTCGCGGCTGGTCGACCTGCCGATTGCCGGGCTGATCCTGATTTCCGAACCGTTTCTGGGTGCCGAGGCCGCGGAATTGTTCGCGCTGGCCATGGCACCGCTAATGGCATTGCTGGTCGCAGCGGTGGCGATCGCGCTGGTGGCGCGGCGGGTGGCGGGCAAGTTGGCCTGGCTGCCAGCGATGCTGATCCTCGTCTTCTCGCCCATCGCCATCGGCAACTTTTTCCCGATGCGAATCGACCATCATGGCTGGCAGCTGGCCTGCCTAGCCTGGGTGATGGCGGGGGCGGTCGATCCCAACAAGAGACGCGGCGGTATCATCGCGGGCATCGCGACGGCGGCCTCGCTGACCATCGGGCTCGAACTGCTCATCCCGCTCGCGCTGATCGGCGCGGGGCTGGTGCTCAGCTGGGTCTGGAAGGCCGAAGAAGCGCGCCGCATCGGTAGTTATGGAGTCGCTTTGGCGCTCGGATGCGGGCTCGGCTTCTTGCTATTTGCCTCGGAGGCCAATCGCGCGCTGCGCTGCGATGCGCTGACGCCGGTCTGGCTCAGCGACATGATGCTGGCGGGCGCGGCGGCGCTGCTGCTCGCCTGGAAGAGCCCGCCGACCTGGAAGGGGCGGCTCATCCTCGCAGGCATCGCCGGCGTGGTGCTGGCGGCGTTCCACGGCGTCGCTTTCCCGCAATGCCTGTCGCGCCTCGAAGGGGTCGATCCGGCAGTGAGCGAACTCTGGCTCGAGCGGGTCAGCGAGGCGCGCGGCGCGCACGAACATAGCCTGCGCACGGCCTGGAGCGCGCTGACGCCCCTGGTCGTCGGCATGATCGGCTACATCCTTGCCTGGCGCCTGCTGCCGGCGGGCGAGGGGCATCGCCGTCACCTGCTCGTGCTCGGCGTGCCCATGCTCGCGGCCATCGGCCTCGTCTTCTGGCAGATTCGGGCCGGCGGCCCAGCGCAGTTGATGGCCGTGCCCGGCGCGGCGGCCTTCGTCATGCTGCTCCTGCCGCGCACGCTGGCCTCGGGATCGGCGCTAGTGCGGATCATCGGCACCTACCTGGTTGCCGTGATCGGACTTGGCGCGCTCGGCACGATCGCCAGCAACTACCTCCCAAAGAACGAGGCCGAGGTGAAGCGCGAGGCCAAGGAAAAGGTCGTCAATAATGACGAGGAGCCGGCGTCCAATTGCCAGCAAAGCTGGGTCATGGGGCAGCTCGACCGGATCGAGCCGGCGACGATCTTCACCCATATCGACCTTGCGCCGCGCCTCCTCGTGACCACGCATCACACGACCATCACCGGGCCCTATCATCGCAATGACGAGGCGATCGGCATGGTGCTGTCGGTATTGCTGTCGCAGCCCGACGAAGATGCCGATGCCGAGCGCACGGTGCGCGGGCTGGGGAGCGACTATGTGATGATCTGCGACGAGCGCGGGCCGGGCGACGAATTGCCCGACGCGGATCGCCTCGATGCCCGGCTTGTTCGCGGTGAAGTGCCCGACTGGCTCGAGCCGGTCGACGAGCGCTGGCTCGAAGGCTCGCCGATCAAGCTATTCCGGGTGAAGTGAACAGGCTCTGCTCGATCCCGTCGATGACGAATTGAGCGGCCAGCGCGGCGAGGATGACGCCCAACAGGCGGGTGATCATCGCTTCGAGTTTGGCACCGAGCAATTTCATGATCGGCCCCGCCGCCAGTAGTGCCAGCAGGGTGATGAGGATCACCGCGCTCATCGCGCTGACGACGGTAATCGTTTCCTCCGCCGTATCGGCTTCGGCCATATAGAGCATCATCGCGGCGATGGTGCCGGGACCGGCGATCATCGGGATGGCCATGGGGAAGACAGAGACATCTTCGGCCTCGGGTGTGCCCTCGATGTCGGCGGCGCGATTCTCGCGGCGCTCGGTGCGCTTTTCGAAGACCATTTCGAGCGCGATCATGAACAGCATGATGCCGCCGGCGATGCGAAAGGCGGCAAGGCTGATGCCGAGTGCGTCCAGCAGCGGCTCGCCAAAAAAGGCGAAAAAGAGGAGGATGCACCAGGCGACGAAGGCGGCGCGGAAGGCCATGCGGCGGCGCGATTGCGGCGTTGCATCGCGGGTCAGCCCCGCAAAGATGGGCGCATTGCCGGGCGGATCGACGATGACCGCAAAGGTGACGAAGGCAGAGCCGAACAGGCCGATCAGGCTTTCCATCAGTCGATCATCTCCTCGGCCTCATAGACCAGAATGTAGATTTCACCGTCCCAGCGCCAGGTCCTGAGGCTGCGGCGCGGGGTCTCATCCTCGCCCCAGATGCCGTGCCGCCATTCCCATTTCAGGCTGCCATCGTCGCTATAGCCGGTGGCACCGCGCGCGGTCTCGCTTTCCCATTCGACGGGTGAGACGTCCTGCGGCAGGTTGGCGCAGCTGGCAATGTCGATCTTGGGATCATCGGCCATCTCAGCATCGGCCGTCGGCAGGCCCATGTCGATAAGGTATCGCCAGCCATCTTCGGTCAGCGTCCATACGGTGTGAAAGTTACCCGACGCTCCCGACCCGGGGCTGAAAAAAGGCCCCATGTTGAAGGCGGTGCGGCCATCGCAGCTGCCGACCGACAGGCTGGGCCACCAGGCGGTTGCATAATGGGGTTCGCCATTCTCCGCAGCGGCGGCAGCGAAGCCAATCGCGGGGATCACGTTGCGGCCGATGAGAATGCCGTCTTCGTGCGCCCAGTTCCCGAATGCCTGCCACTGCCCGTTTTCGCGTGCGTCGGCGGCGAAGGCGAGCTCGGCGTCGAGCGCGGTCGCCGGGTCCGCAAGCATCAGCAGGGCGGCAAGGATCATAGCTGCGGCGGCTCCAGCCCTTCTCGGGCATTGGCGGCTCGCAGCGTGTTGGCGAGCAGCATGGCGATGGTCATGGGGCCGACGCCGCCGGGCACGGGGGTGATGGCAGCGGCATGTTCGGCGGCTTCGTCATAGGCAACGTCACCGACCAGCTTGCCGCGCCCGCCCTCTTCGCTCGGGCGCAGGCGGTTGATGCCGACGTCGATCACCGTCGCGCCGGGTTTCACCCAGTCGCCCTTGATCATTTCGGGGCGGCCCACGGCGGCGACGAGAATGTCGGCCTGGCGCGCCAATGCGGGCAGGTCGGCAGTGCGACTGTGCGCGATGGTGACGGTGGCATTTTCCTGCAGCAGCAATTGCGCCATCGGCTTGCCGACGATGTTGGAGCGGCCGATCACCACGGCATGCTTGCCTGAAAGGTCGCCGAGACGCTCTTTCAGCAAGTGGATGCAGCCATAAGGCGTGCACGGCACGAGCGCGCTCTCGCCCACCGCGAGCTTGCCGGCATTGATAACGTGGAAGCCGTCGACATCCTTGGCGGGGTCGATGCGATCGAGCACATGCGCGCTGTCAATATGGTCGGGGAGCGGGAGCTGGACGAGGATGCCGTCGACCGTCGCATCACGGTTCATCCGGTCGATGAGGTGGAGGATTTCCGCCTCGGTCACGCCCGCAGGATAGCGGTGGACTTTGCCGACCATGCCGGCGGCTTCGGTCGCTTTCTCCTTGGAACCGACATAGACCGCGCTCGCCGGATCGTCGCCGACCAAGACGACATGGAGGCCGGGCGCGCGGCCCACTTGCTCCTTGAAATGCGAAACGGCGCTGGCGATCCGCTCGCGCAAGGCGGCGGCGGCGGCCTTGCCGTCGATCTTGTCGGCGCTCATCGCACCACCGTCGGGCCAAGCTCCATGAGGATGCCGGGAATGACGGCGCGCTGCAGGATCAGGATGCCGAACAGAACGACCATCGGCGACAGGTCGAGTTGGCCGAAATCGGGCAGAATCTTGCGGATCGGCCGGTAAATGGGCGCGGTAATGCGCTCCAGCACCTCGACGATCGTGGCGACGACGCGACTGTATGGGTCGAGCACCTTGAAGACGAACAGCCAGCTGATGATCACCTGCGCGATGATCACCCAGAAGAGCACATCGAGCAGGATGTAGAGAATATTGAAGAGCGCGTAGATCATGGCCGAGGCTTAGCTTGCCCCTCTTCGCACTGCAACACGGTCTCTATGGACGGGCGTCGCTAGGGCGCGAACCGGTTGGGCTGGGCCTCGGCGAGGATGAAGGCGAAGTCGCGGTCCGCATCGACCCACTCGGCGATCGGCGTCCAGCCGCCCGAGAGCAGCAGGGTGCGCGCGCCGCGCTTGCCATATTTGTGGCTGTTTTCGGTGTGGATGGTGTCGCCCTCGGCAAAGGCGAAGCGCTCGCCTTCGATGTCCATCACCGTATCGCGGGTGGCGACGAGATGCATCTCGATCCGCCCCAGCATCTCGTTCCAGCGCGCCTCGTGGACGAAGGCGTCTTCATCGACGCGCGCATCTAGCTCGCGATTGATGCGGGTGAGGAGATTCTTGTTGAATGCCGCGGTGACGCCCTCGGGGTCATCATAGGCGGCGCGCAGGCGATCCAGATCCTTCACCCGGTCCATCCCGATCAGCAGCATGCTGTCGTCGAGCAGGATATCCCGGAAGCTGCGCAGCAGGTCGGTAGCGCTACGCGGCACGAAATTGCCGATGGTCGAGCCGGGAAAGAAGCCGACGCGGTGTAGTCCGGCGATAGCGTCGGGCAGGTCGAAGGGCTTGGTGAAATCGGCTTCGACCGGATCGACCTCGAGGCCCGGATGGTCGGCCTTCAGCTTGGCCGCACTGTCGCGCAGATAATCGCCCGAAATGTCGATCGGGACATAATGATCGGGCTCCAGCGCATTGATCATCAGCGGCGTCTTGGTCACGCTGCCGGCGCCGAACTCGATGAGCGCGCCGCCCTTGCCGGCGGCGGCAGCGATTTCAGCCGCATTGTCGCGCATGATCCTGGTCTCGACGCGGGTGGGATAATAGGCATCGAGGCGAGTGATATCGTCGAACAGCTCCGAACCGCGCCGGTCGTAGAGCCAGCGGGCGGGGATGGAGGGCTGCTTCTGTTTCAGGCCCCGCAACACATCGTCGCGGAAGGCGGGGTCGACCGTAACTGCGGCCTCAAGCGTTTCGGGCAAGACGGACTCCGGTGAACTGCCAGCGCTGGGCCGGGTAGAAGAAATTGCGATAGGTGGCGCGGCTATGCCCGCGCGGGGTGGCGCAGGACGCGCCCTTGAGGACGAACTGCCCGCACATGAACTTGCCATTATATTCGCCGACCGTGCCCTCTTCGGGGGTGAAGCCGGGATAGGGCAGGTAGGCCGAGCCGGTCCATTGCCAGCAATCGCCGAACAGGTTGTCCGAGCCCACCGGCATGACCGGTGCGGCGCGGTCGAGCTGGTTGCCGGCGGCTGCGTCGGCATGGGCCGCGGCAAGCTCCCACTCGGCCTCGGTCGGCAGGCGCACGCCGGCCCAGCGGGCATAGGCTTCGGCTTCGAAATAGTTGATATGCGTGACCGGCAGGCCGGGCTCGATCGGGCGGCGGCCCGACAAGGTGAAGCGCGACCATTCGCCGTCGCGGCAATCCCAGTAGAGCGGGCTTTCGATCTTGTTCTCGCAAGTCCATGCCCACCCGTCCGACAGCCAGAGCGATGGGGTCGAATAGCCGCCGTCGCGCATGAAGTCGGCCCATTCGCCCTGCGTGACCAGTCGGTCGGCAAGCTCGAAACCGGGCACGATCAGCTGGTGGCGGGGACGCTCGCAATCGAAGCTGAAGCCGTCACCGCCGTTCGTCCCGATCTCGACCGTGCCGCCTTCATGGCGGGTCCAGCCCATCGGCGCGGCATTGTCCTGCTGCAGCGGCGGCCCATCCATATAGACGGGATCGAGCGGGTTCTCTGCAAGCGTCGCGAGAATATCGGTGAGGAACAGTTCCTGGTGCTGCTGTTCGTGATGCACGCCGAGCGTCACCAGTGCCTGCACCTCGTCGGGCAGCTGCGGCAGCGCATCCATGAGGACGGTGTCGACATGGGCGCGATAGGCGCGGATTTCATCGAGGCTGGGGCGGCTCACCATGCCGCGGCGCGCGCGCATGTGACGTTCGCCCTCACCCTCATAATAGCTGTTGAAGAGATAGGGCCAGCGTTCGTCATAGAGCGAATAGCCCGGCACATGGTCGCGCAGGATGAAGGTCTCGAAGAACCAGGTGGTGTGCGCGAGATGCCATTTGGCGGGGCTGGCGTCGGGGTGCGGCTGGATCGTCGCATCGGCGTCCGACAAGGGCGCGGCAAGGTCGAGCGTCAGGCTACGCGTCGCCGCATATTGCTTGCCGAGATCCGGCCGGGGTTGCTCGTCCGCACGCGCCACAATGAAGCCTTCATAACAGCCAAAGTTACGGGAATGCTACGTTGGCCTGCGAAATTTTCTAGCGGGTGGCGCCAGGCTCCCATTTGATCTCGCCGCTACCGGCCACGGCGACCGAGCGTGCAGCCACGAAAAGATGGTCCGAAAGGCGGTTGATATAGGCGAGCGCATGCTCGTTGACCGGCTCTTCTGCGGCCAGCGCGACGGCCTTGCGCTCGGCGCGGCGCACGACGGCGCGGGCAAGATAGAGATGCGCGGTGCCGGCCGAGCCACCAGGCAGCACGAAGCTGGTCAGCGGCTCGAGGCTGTCGTTCATCGCGTCGATTTCGTCCTCGAGGCGCGCGACTTGCTCGGGCTGGATGCGTAGCGCGCCCTCGATACCGTCAGGCGTGGCGAGATCGGCGCCCAGATCGAACAATTCGTTCTGGATGCGGCGCAGCGCGAGAATGTCGCCTTCCTCGCCGCCTTCGATCGCGGCAATGGCGACGCCCAGCGCGCTATTGGCTTCATCGACATCGCCGATGGCCTGCATGCGAAGGCTGTTCTTGGCGACGCGGCTGCCGTCGACGAGGCCGGATGTGCCGTCATCGCCGGTGCGGGTGTAGATCTTGTTGAGCTTGACCATGCGGCCAGTGCTATCAGCGACCGGCGCCCATGGCGAGGAAGATCAGCGTCATGATCACAATGGCGATGCCCTGATAGAGCACGCGCTTTTGCATATATTTCTGCTGGACCTCGCCGGTCATGTCCTTGCCATTGGCCATGGCGATGACGCCGCGAACGAGTGCATAGCCGGTCGCGCCCATGGCGATGATCAGCAGGATTGCGAGAAATGTCGTCATGGCCCCTATGTAGGATCGGCCAGCGCAAAACCCAAGGGCAGCCTTTCGTCCATCAGGCCTTCGAGCAGGGCAGGGCCGTCGACGCCCTTGTCGCGCATCGCCTTCAATGTCGGGGCCTCGTCGCGCTTGGACAGGCGCTTGCCCGTCCCGGCATCCACGACCAGGCGATGATGGAGGTAGGAGGGCTCAGGCAGGTCGAGAAGGATCTGTAGTAGCCGTTGGATTGTGGTCGAGCCTTCGAGATCGGCGCTGCGGGTGACGAGGTTCACGCCCTGCGCCGCATCGTCGAGTACGCAGGCGAGATGATAGGCGGCGGGCGCGTCCTTGCGGGCAAGGATGGCGTCACCGATGTCTTCCTCGCGGCCACGATGGTTGGTGCCGTCATGATCGCGCCAGCTCGGCAGGCCGCCGGCCATTTCCAGCGCTTTTTTCCCATCGAGGCGCCAGCTATGCGGCTCGGCCTCGCGGCGGACGGGGTGGTCGGGCAGGCCGCGACAGGTGCCGGGATAATGCGCGCCGGGATCGCCATGCGGGGCATTGAGGGCGGCGACGATATCCTTGCGGGTGCAGAAGCAGGCATAGAGAAGGCCGCGCTGACGCAAGCTATCGAGCGCGTCTTCATAGGCATCGACCCGCTGGCTCTCCACCATGACGTCACCGTCGAAGCGAACGCCCAGCCAGTCCATGTCCTCCATGATGCCGTCGACAAATTCGGGGCGGCAGCGGCCGGGGTCGAGATCGTCGATGCGAAGCTTGAGCTGCCCGTCGCGGGCGGCCCTTGCGCCTTGGGCGAGGCTATAGGCGTGACCCAGGTGCAAAAGGCCGGTCGGCGAGGGGGCGAAACGCGTGACGATCATGACTCGGCAGTGTTGCAAAAGTGACTCTTGTCACGATTCCGCGATTCTGGTGTCATGACCCTGACTCTCCGGGGTGGCATCCGGCGGGGCATCAGACGGAAAGACGGGCCAGTCGGCCGCCGGTCTCCCGCAAGGTGAGTGCGATGCGCCGGGGGACCGGTGTCGAGGCCCGAAAGGGAACGACACGGAAAGGCCTCCTTGTGGTTGATCATCACCCGGAACTGCTGAGACATCCTGAATCCTGCCCGGCATTGGTCCTGAATGCCGATTATACGCCCTTGAGCTATTTCCCGCTGAGCCTGTGGCCTTGGCAGACCGCGGTCAAGGCGATGTTCCTCGAGCGCGTCGACGTCATCGACCATTATGAGCGGCGGGTGCATTCGCCCAGCTGCGACATGCGGCTGCCGAGCGTCATCGCCTTGCGGCAATATGTGAAGCCCAACGAATATCCTGCCTTCACACGATTCAACCTGTTCCTGCGCGACAAGTTTACATGTGTCTATTGCGGCTCGGGCCGCGAGCTGACCTTCGACCATGTCATCCCGCGCCGGCAGGGCGGGGTCACAAGCTGGGAGAATGTCGCCACCGCCTGCGCACCATGCAACCTCAAGAAAGGCGGCCGCACGCCTGCCGAAGCGCATATGCCGATCCATGGCGGCACGCCGATCCGCCCGACCAGCTGGCAGTTGCAGGAGCATGGCCGGGCCTTCCCGCCCAACCACCTTCACGAAAGCTGGCACGATTTCCTTTATTGGGACGTCGAACTCGAAGCCTAGCTGGCGAGCCATTCCTTGAGTTTGGGCGCGACCTCGTCGTCGGCCATGCCGAGGGCGAGGTTGGCGAGAACGAAGCCGGCCTTGTTGCCGCAATCGTGGCGCACCGCATCGACGTCGAGCGCATGGAAGGGCTGGCGGCCGATCAGCTTGGCCATCGCATCGGTGAGCTGGATCTCCCCGCCCGCGCCTTTCTCGTGCGCGCCGAGTTCGTCCATCACTTCGGGCTGAAGGATGTAGCGGCCGACAATGCCGAGCGTGGAGGGTGCTTGCGACGGGTCGGGTTTCTCGACCATGCCTTTCACTTCGGTGACCTTGCCGTGCGTCTCGCCCGGATCGACGATGCCGTAGCTCGAGGTCTTTTCCTTGGGCACCTGCTGGGCACAGACGATGTTGCCGCCATGCTGTTCGTAGGCATCGACCATCTGTTTCAGTGCGCCGGGCTTGCCGACCATCAGGTCGTCGGGGAGCAGCACGGCGAAGGGCTCGTCAGCCGTGATGTGGCGCGCGCACCAGACGGCATGGCCGAGACCCAATGGCTGTTGCTGGCGCACCGTGACCAGCTCGCCGAAGCCGGTGCGGCTGGACGCGAGCGGATCGAGCGGTTTGCCCTTTTCGTCGAGCGTCTTTTCAAGCTCGTAGGCCATGTCGAAATAGTCGACGAGGCTGGCCTTGCCGCGGCCGGTGATGAAGACCAGTCGTTCGACGCCTGCCTCGCGCGCCTCGTCCACCGCATATTGGATGAGCGGGCGATCGACGATCGTCAGCATTTCCTTGGGCATCGTCTTGGTCGCGGGCAGCAGTCGCGTGCCGAGACCGGCGACCGGGAAGATGGCGGTGCGAATGGGCTTCGTCATGGGATCGGGTCCTCTTCGGGCGCAATATCGTCATCATCCTCGCTTTCGGGCGAGGGGGCCGGTGCCGCGCCGCCTTCGGGCGGGGGCAGGTCGAACGGATCGGGTTGGCGCGGGGTCGACTGGCGCACCAGCTCGTCGACGCGCTCGGGACGGGCGATGGGAGGGGCGGTCAGCAGCGCCTCGGCATCAGGACGCTCGGTCGCCAGCGCGGGCTGCGGCGGCAGGTCGCTCCCGTCGGCGGGGCGCAGCGGACCGTCCTGCCCGCAAGCGGCGAGCGCGACGAGAAGGGGAGCAAGAAGCAGCCGTCTGTCCATAGCTGCCCGCAATGCCGCATTGCAGCCGCGCTGCCAACCGCCTAATCGGCGACGCCATGATCAGGAAACAGCATCTTATCGCCCTTGCCGCCCTCGCGCTTGCCGCTTGCGGGAGCGCCGAGACCGACGGTCAATCGTCTCAGCCCGCCGGCACGATGGCCGGCCTGGTGGAGAGCGAAGCCGGCTCGCAAATGCCCGATATTGCGGTGCTGGCGCCCGATGGCGAGGAAACGACGCTCGCCGAGATTGCCGGCGGCGAACCCATCCTCGTCAACCTGTGGGCGAGCTGGTGCGCGCCCTGCATCGAGGAATTGCCGACGCTGGTGGCGCTCGCCGCGCGCGAGGATGCGCCGCAGGTGCTCATGCTCAACCAGGATTTCCAGGTGCCGCAGGCCTCGATCCGCGCCTTTTTGGACGACAATGAGATTGAGGGCGTCGAGACTTGGCAGGACCCCGAAATGGCGATGACCGATGCGCTCAGCGTCACGATCATGCCCACCACCGTCCTCTATGACGGCGAGGGGCGCGAGGTGTGGCGCTTCGTCGGCGACCTGCACTGGGACGGCGAGGAAGCCGCCGAACTGCTGGCGCGGCTCGACTAACTAGTCGCGCAGGAGTTCGTTGATTCCCGTCTTCGAGCGGGTCTTTTCATCGACGGTCTTCACGATGACGGCGCAGGCGAGGTTCGGCTGGCCATCGCGACCCGGCATCGTGCCCGGCACGACCACCGAATAAGCCGGGACGCGGCCATAATGGACCGCGCCGGTGTGGCGGTCGACGATCTTGGTCGAGGCCGAGATGAATACGCCCATCGACAGGACCGCGCCCTTTTCGACGATGACGCCTTCGGCGACTTCGCTGCGGGCCCCGATGAAGCAATCATCCTCGATGATGGTCGGTTCGGCCTGGAGCGGTTCGAGCACGCCGCCAATGCCGGCGCCGCCCGACAGGTGGACGTTGCTGCCGATCTGCGCGCAGCTGCCGACGGTTGCCCAGGTATCGATCATCGTGCCTTCGCCGACATAGGCGCCGATATTGACGAAGCTCGGCATCAGCACGGCATTCTTGGCGACATGCGCGCCGCGGCGGACGATCGCGTTGGGCACGGCGCGGAAACCGGCCTGCTTGAAGGCTTCCTCGCCCCAGCCCAGAAATTTGCTGTCGACCTTGTCCCACCAATGCGCCCCGCCGGGGCCGCCTTCGATGACGCTCATCGGGTTGAGGCGGAAGGAAAGCAGGACCGCTTTCTTGAGCCACTGGTTGACGACCCAGCCATTGTCGGTCGGCTCGGCGACGCGTTCCTCGCCGCGGTCCAGGAGCAGGATCGCTTCCTCGACGGCTTCGACCAGTGCCTTGTCGTCGGCACTGACGCTGTCGCGGCGGTCCCAGGCAGCATCGATGGTGGATTGGAGGTCGCTCATTCATTGTCTCCGTTGAGTTCGGCTAGCCAGGCGCCGACATCGGTGATGCGATGGTCGACATGGGCGAAATCGGGCGCTTCTTGCGCCTGTTCCGATCCATTGTCGACCCATATGGTCGTAAAACCGAGGGCCTTGGCGGGTTTCAGATTCTTGATCATGTCCTCGACCATCAGCGCGCCGGCCGGGTCGATATCGAACTGCCGCACCAACTGCTCGTAGCCGTGCGGCTCGGGCTTGGGGCGGTAATTGGTGGCGTGGATGTCGTGGACGTGTACGAAATGGCTGCCGAGCCCCAATCGCTCGAGCACGCGGCCGGCATAGGGCGCATCGCCATTGGTGTAGATGAAGGCCCGGCCCGGCAGGTTGGCGATCCCCTCGACGATGCGCGGGTCCGGGGTGATGTCCTCGAGGGGAATGTCGTGGACATGGTCGAGGAAGTGATGCGGGTCGACATCATGGTCGGCCATCAGCCCCGCAAGCGTGGTGCCGTGCGAGGCGAAATAGCCCTTCTGGACCTTGCGCGCCTCGATCGGATCCAGGTCCATCAGGTCGGCGATGAAGCCGGTCATGCGCTTGTCGATATGCGCGAACAGCCCGCTCGAGGCAGGGTAGAGCGTGTTGTCCAGATCGAAGATCCAGTCGCTGATATGGGCAAATTGGTCGCGCATCGGTTCAAAGCCCGTCTAGCCTTTGATCCGTTTTTCGGCAAAACGTAAGTTTGCGTTCATAACTGTCGGGTAAAAAGCCGAGACAATAGAATGCGTTAACAGGAAGACGGGCAGGTTATGGGTAATCGTGGGAAGCTGCGGACGGCGGCGAGCGTGGTCACTTTGGCAATGTTTTTGGCGGCTTGTGGTGGCGGATCGACCGGCGGCACGGTGACGCGGCCTGCGCCGCTGCCGACGCCTACGCCGACCCCGACTCCGACTCCGACCCCGACGCCTACGCCGACTCCCACGCCTACGCCCACTCCGACTCCTACCCCGACGCCTACTCCCACTCCGACGCCGACACCCACACCTACGCCCACGCCAACCCCGACGCCCACGCCAAACCCGACGCCCACGCCAACACCCACCCCGACGGGAACGGATTTCAACACGGCGGAATACCGACGCTCGACCTACAATGTGTCGGCCAATGCGATCACCGCCTATGAGGCTGGTGCGAGTGGCGAAGGCGTCTCGATTGCGGTCATCGATACCGGGATCAATCCGTCGCTGCCCGCCTTTGCCGGACGTGTTTCCGCCGCCAGCGCGGACGCTGCGGGCAATCGCGGTGTGTCGGATGATGATGGCCACGGCACGGCAGTGAGCTCGGTCGCGGCGGGCGCGCGCGACGGCAGCAACACGATGGGCGTTGCCTATGAGGCCACGATCATCTCCTACCGCGCCGACGATCCCGGCAGCTGCGCCACAAGCGATGGCTGCGCGCTGTTCGACGACGATATCGCCGACGGCGTCGATGCGGCGGTGGCTGCCGGCGCGACCGTTATCAACCTGTCGCTTGGCGGGGGCGATCCCAGCCGGCGACTGCAGAACAGCATCAATGCTGCCGCTGCCGCAGGCGTCGTCATCGTGATTGCTGCGGGCAATGACGGGCGCGGCGCCAATGGCGACAATCCCGACACCTTCGCCTCGATCCCGGCCTTCGACAATCCGGGCATGGTGATCATCGCCGGCGCGCTGGGCGATTCCACGCCCTTCGGTGTCGACGATGATCGCATCGCCGAATTCTCCAATCGTGCCGGCACGGCAGGCGAATATTATCTCGCGGCCTTGGGTGCCGACATCCAGGCGCCAGACCATACGGGCACGCAATTCCTCTGGTCGGGCACGAGCTTCTCGGCGCCCGTCATTTCGGGCGCGGTGGCCTTGCTCGCCGATGCCTTCCCCAACCTCACCGGCGCGGAGATCGTCGAGATTCTCTTTACCAGCGCGGACGACCTGGGCGATCCAGGGACCGATGCCATTTACGGCCGCGGCCGCCTCAACCTGGATAGCGCGTTCCAGCCGATCGGGGCGACCAGCCTTGCCGGCACGGACGAAAGCATTTCGCTCAGCTTCAACGGCGCACTGCCGATGGCGGCAGGCGATGCCGGCGCAAGCGCGGGCCAGACGACGCTCGTCACCGACCGCTATGACCGTGCCTACAATCTGGAGGTCGGCAAGACCTTGTCGGGAGCGCAGGATGCGCGGCCGCTGGGTCGCGCGCTGGCGGGCCAGACCCGTTCGGGCGGCGTTGCAATGCCGGGCCTCAATCTCGCGCTGACCGTCGCGCCGCGCTTCGGCATGGATGCGGCGAGCCCCAATGTGGATGTGGCTTTACTCGGCCTCGACGAAGATGGCCGCGCCGATGCGCGCTTGCTTGCCGGGCGCATCATTGCCGCGGTCGACGACAAGACCGCGGTGGCGTTGGGCTTTTCCGAAGGCGCGTCGGCCATGCAGCGCCAACTAGCGCGCCATGACAGTGCGCGCTTCTTCGCTGCCCGCACGACCGATCTCGGGTTCGACGGCGCGAGCGATGGCGCGCTGGCGGTGCGCCGCGATCTGGGCTTTGCCGGGCTGACACTGGCCGCCGATACGGGCGATGTCGCGACCCCGCTCAGCGCCTTCGACGAACGATCGGCGACCTATCGCCGCTTCCTCGTGGCGCTGGACCGCGACCTTGGCAGCTTCGGCCGGGCAAGCCTCAGCTTCACGCGGCTCGATGAAAGCGAGACATTGCTTGGTGGCCGGATCGATCCGGTGCTGGGCGGTGGCGGCGGTGCGCTTACCCACTTCATCGATGCCGAATGGCGCCGCGATCTGGGCGCAGGTGTCGACCTCGGCCTGACGGGCCGTTTGGGCAGTACCGATTTTGCGGCTGGCAATCTGGTGACCAGCGCCTTTGCGATCGACCTTGGCCGCCGCCACAACCTCGCCTTCGGTGACCGCCTCGGCTTCCGCGTCGCGCAGCCGCTGCGTGTCGAAGCGGGCGGCATCGATCTCTACGGCGCGGTGGCGTGGGATTATGCGACCGAAAGCGCGACGTTCGGCTGGCAGCGCTTCAGCCTGTCGCCCTCGGGCCGCGAGATGGTCGGCGAAGCAAGCTATTCGAGCCCGCTCGGCCGTGGCCGTGTCGGCGCGAACATCTTCTATCGCCACCAACCGGGTCACATTGCGACCGCACCCGCCGATATAGGCGGGGCGGTCAGCTATTCGATCGGTCTCTAGCTTCTCGCTTTGCCGAGACCGGGCAGGATCGCGCCCACCTTGCGGCGATAGTCGGCATAATCCTCGCCGAAATGCGCCACGAGATCGCGCTCTTCGTAATTGACGCCGATGAGGATGTAGACCGTCACCGCACCCGCAAGCACGAGGTGGCCGTAGCTCATCTCGACCGCCGCCCACATGGCGATGAAGAAGCCGGTATAGATTGGATGGCGCACCAGCTTGTACCAGCCGGGCGTCTTCATCGACATTGGCGGGATATCGCCACGCCCATGCATCCAGGCCTGTTGCAGCCCGAACAGCTCGAAATGGTTGAGTAGCCAGGTCGCGGTGAAGAGGATGAACCAGCCGATCGCGAACAGGACCCAGATCGGGGTTTCCAGCGCGGTGCCGGTGAGGTCCCACACGCTGCCTTCGATCGGATGCCAGAAGTGCATCAGCACGGCGAGCAGGATGCTGGCGACGAGCACATAGGTCGAGCGCTCGACGCTCTTGGGCAGGCTTTGCGTGAGCTTGTCCTTGAAGCCGATCCGCGCGGCGACGCTGTGATGCACGCCGAACAAAGCGACGAGGCCGATATTGATGATCGCTGCCATCATCGGCGCGGCGCTGTTTGGTGCCATGTCGACGGTCGCCGGAACGGCTAAGCCCATCACCTCGCGAATGTCGCCGACAAAGGCGACGAACCAGAGAAATGTCGCGAAAAATACGGAATACGCAACCAACGCATACAGCAGAGCCAATGTCCGAGCCATGGCTTCCCCCCTTGGTTGTGAAGCCTTGCTCTTACCAGAATCCCGGGGTGTTGGGGAGGTCGGCTACTCTTCGACGTCCTGCTTGACCACTTGCGGCACGGTGCAGCCATTCTCGGTAACCCAGACGGCAAGCTCGACCCGCGCCCTCGGCAGATCACCCAGCGGGCGCGCCGTCACGGCGCCATCGCGATCGGCAAAGTGGACGATATCCTCTTCGCATAGCTGCGGACCGCCGACCCGGGCGGTGTCGGACGACAGCAATCGTGTCGCGGGTTCTGTTGCAGGATCGCTCGCGCCCATGGTCACGAACGCCATCGGAAGAATGAGCAGTTTCATCACGCGCCTCCTCTTGCGAAGCCGCGAGTATAGCCAAATGCAGCTAGACCGTAAAACTCTCGCCGCAGCCGCAGCTGCCGGTGGCATTGGGATTGTCGAAGACGAAGCCGGCGGCGAAATCGTCTTCCTTCCAGTCCATGACGCTGCCGATCAAATAGAGCACGCTCGCGCCGTCGACATAGAAGATGCCGCCCGGCGTCTCGATCTTTTCGTCGAACGAGGATTCCTCGCTGACGTAATCCACCGAATAGGCAAGGCCCGAGCAACCGCGACGCGGGGTCGAGAGCTTGACGCCAATCGCGTCGTCGGGCGCTTTGGACATGAGGTCGGCAATGCGCTGTTCGGCCGCTGGGGTCAGCGTGATCGCAGCCGGCTTCTTGCGCGCGTCGGGGCGATTTTTCGTCTCAGCCATCAGAGCATCCCCAGTTCGAGGCGGGCCTCGTCGGACATCTTGCTCGGGTCCCAGGGCGGGTCCCAGACGAGCTTCACCTCGGCATCGCGAACGCCCGGCACCGACAGGGTGCGGACCTCGACTTCGCCCGGCATCGTTTCGGCGACGGGGCAATGCGGCGTGGTGAGCGTCATGGTGACGATGGCATCGCCTTCGTCGGACACCTCGACATCGTAGATGAGGCCGAGATTGTAGATATCGACTGGGATTTCGGGATCGTAGATGGTCTGCAGCATCTCGACGATGGCCGCCTTGACGTCCTCCGACGGTTCGATGTCCTTTTTCTCGCCGGCCAGGAAGCCTTCGAGATAGTCGCGCTTGCGCTCCAGCTTCTCGGCCGGGCTTTCTTCCTGCATCGGGGTTTCGCCGACACGGGCGCGGGGCGGCTTTTCGACCGCGTCGACCGTTTCGGTCTCGATCTTGCGTGGCTCGTTCATCCGAAAATCCGTTTCACTTTATTCAATCCCTCGAGCAGCGCCTCGACGTCGGCCATGTCGCTATGCGCGGCAAAGCTGGCGCGGACCGTGGCGGGCACGCCCCAATGGTCCATCAGCGGCTGGCAGCAATGATGGCCCGCACGCACGGCGACGCCCGCATCGTCGAGGATGGTGGCGACGTCGTGCGCGTGAATGTCGCGGACATTGAAGCTGACGATGCCGGCGCTGTCGGCAGGGCCGTAGATGGTCACGTCATTATGCTTGGCAAGGCCTTCGCGGGTCGCAGCGACCAGCTCGGCCTCGTGTGCGTGGATCGCGTCGCGGCCGATGCCGTCGATCCAGTCGCACGCTGCGTGAAGGCCGACCGCGCCGACAATGTGCGGCGTTCCTGCCTCGAAGCGGGTGGGGGCGGGGGCGAAGGTCGTACCTTCCTCGAAGCTCACGCGGTCGATCATCGAACCGCCGCCCTGATAGGGGGGCATGGCGTCGAGGATGTCGGCCCTGGCCCACAGCGCGCCAATGCCGGTCGGGCCGTACATCTTGTGCCCGCTGATCGCGTAAAAATCGCAGCCGAGGGCGGCGACATCAATGGGCAGGCGCGGCGCGGCCTGACAGGCGTCGAGCAGCAGCTTGGCGCCGACGTCGTGCGCCATGTCGGCGACGGCGCGGGCATCGAGGACGGCGCCGGTGACGTTAGAGACCTGCGGCAGCGCGACGAGCTTGACGCGGTCGTCGATGAGGTCGCGCACGCTATCGAGGTCGACGCGGCCTTCGTCGGTGATCGAGGCGACGCGGATTTCTGCGCCGACTTCGCCTGCAAGCATCTGCCACGGCACGATGTTGGAATGATGGTCGAGGCGGCTGACGATGATCGCATCGCCCTTGCCGATATGCTCGCGTCCCCACGTCGCGGCGACGAGGTTGATCGCTTCGGTCGCGCCGCGGGTGAAGACGATTTCGTTGGGCTGGCCGCCGATGAAGGCGGCGACGCGTTCGCGGGCCGCTTCATAGGCGCGCGTCATCGCGGCCGAGCGGTCGTAGACGCCGCGATGCACGGTCGCATAGGTCTCGCCATAGCCGCGCGCGACGGCGTCGATCACCGCCTGCGGTTTCTGGGCCGTGGCGGCGCTATCGAGATAGTGCCAATCACCGACGCCCGGAAATTGGGCGCGGATGGTCGCGGGGGAAATGGCGGTCACGGCGTTCACCGGGTGAGCTCGCGCAATTTCGTGCGGGCAAGGGTCGCAATCTCGGCATCCTCGCCAAGCTCGTCCCAGAGACCACCGATAAAGCCTTCGAGCAGCAGCGCCTTGGCATCCTCGGGCGGCAGGCCGCGGGCTGCAGCATAGTAAAGCTGCATCGCGTCCAGCTCGCCCACCGTCGCGCCATGCGCGCAAGCGACATCGTCGGCATAGATTTCGAGTTCGGGCTTGGCATTGGCGGTCGCTTCGCGCGACAGCAGCATCGCCTTCACGTCCTGCTCGCTCTCGGTCTTCTGCGCTTCGCGGGCGACCGCGACCTGGCCGAGATAGGAGCCGACTGCCTTGCCGCCCAGCACCGTGCGCACCGTCTGGTTGCTGGTCGCATCGGGTGCAACATGACGCACGACCGTGACGACTTCGAGCGTCGTCTCGCCGCCGCCGACATTGGCCGCATGGAAGTTGAAATCGGCGCGTTCGTGCAGCGAGACGTCGAGTTCGATGCGGCCGTAACGGGGCGCAGCATTCAGGGCATAGAGGTCGAACTTTGCGCCCGCTTCGAGCACGATGTTCGCACGCTTCACGTCGACCGCGTCACCGCTCGGTAACCAGATTTGCTGCAACTTTTGCTGCGCAGCAATTTCGACGTGCTGGGGCGCAGCAAGGTCATCCCACACCTCGCCAAGCGCCGCGATATCGGCGTAGCGAAAGGCCTCGTCAGCACGGGTGGGCAGCGGGGCGTTCATCAGGCCAGCACCTCGGCGTAGCCGTCGCGTTCGAGCTCGAGCGCGAGGTCGGCGTCGCCCGATTTGACGATCTTGCCGGCGGACAGGATGTGGACCCGGTCGGGTTTCACATAGTCGAGCAGGCGCTGGTAATGGGTGATGAGCAGCACGCCCTTTTGCGGATCACGCATGATGCGGTTGATGCCTTCGCCGACGGCCTTCAAGGCGTCGATGTCGAGGCCGCTATCGGTCTCGTCGAGGACGGCGAATTTGGGCTGCATGATTCCCATCTGGACCATTTCTGCGCGCTTCTTCTCGCCGCCCGAAAAGCCGACATTGACGGGGCGCTTGAGCATGTCGGCGGGAAGGCCGAGCGCATTGGCCTGCTCACGCGCACGCTTGATGAAGTCGGCACCGGACAACTCTTCCTCGCCGCGCTCGCGGCGCTGGGCGTTGAGGCTTTCGCGCAGGAATTGCAGCATCGATACGCCGGGGATTTCGACCGGATATTGGAAGCCGAGGAACAGGCCGGCAGCGGCGCGTTCGTGCGGGTCCATGTCGAGGAGATCCTCGCCATCGAACTCGACCGTTCCGCCCGTAACTTCATAGCCCGGACGTCCGCCGAGCGCGTAGCTCAGCGTCGACTTGCCCGCGCCGTTGGGGCCCATGATGGCATGGACTTCGCCCGCGGGCACGGTGAGGTCGAGGCCCTTGAGAATGGGCTTGTCGCCAACGGCGACCTGGAGGTTTTCAATCTTCAGCATGTTGTGTGTTTCAAATCTCTATTTCTTGTCGAGGCCACCACGGATGAGGAAGCCGACGACGGCGCCCACGAGGACACCGATTCCGATCCAGACTGCTGGTTCCATATTCCTTCTCCCTCTTGGTGCGGCCCGATCAGACCACGAAGCCTTGCTTGGCGAATTTCTTGCGGATCTTTTCCAGATCCTTTTCCGACGTCGTCGCGATGGCGACGCGGCCCGATTTCTCGTCGGTATGCACGCCGGTTTCCTTGCAGCTCTTCTCAACGAAGGCGGCGACGTCCTTGGCGATATCTTCAGGTACGTAACGGATCATCCGACACTCCCTTCCAGTGACAATGCGAGGAGCTTCTGCGCCTCGACGGCGAACTCCATCGGGAGTTCCTTCAGCACTTCCTTGGCGAAGCCGTTGACGATGAGCGCGACCGCCGCTTCCTCGTCGAGGCCGCGGGCCTGGGCGTAGAACATCTGGTCTTCGCTGATCTTGGAGGTGGTCGCTTCATGCTCGATCGTCGCGGTCGGGTTCTTCACCTCGATATAGGGCACGGTATGCGCGCCGCAGTCCCCGCCCAGCAGCAGGCTGTCGCACTGGGTGAAGTTGCGGACATTTTCCGCCTTGGGCAGCACGCGAACGAGGCCGCGATAGGTATTGTCCGACTTGCCGGCGCTGATGCCCTTCGAGATGATCGTCGAGCGGCTATTCTTGCCGATATGCACCATCTTGGTGCCGGTATCGGCCTGCTGGAAATTGTTGGTGAGCGCGACCGAGTAGAATTCGCCGACCGTATCGTCGCCCTTCAAAATGCAGCTCGGATATTTCCAGGTGATCGCGCTGCCGGTCTCGACCTGCGTCCACGACACTTTCGAGCGGTCGCCCGCGCACAGAGCGCGCTTGGTGACGAAATTGTAGATGCCGCCCTTGCCGTCCTTGTCGCCGGGATACCAGTTCTGGACCGTGGAGTATTTCACCTCGGCATCTTCATGCGCGTAGATTTCGACAACCGCAGCGTGGAGCTGGTTTTCATCGCGCATCGGCGCGGTGCAGCCTTCGAGATAGCTGACGTAAGAGCCCTTGTCGGCGACGATCAGCGTGCGTTCGAACTGGCCGGTATTCTCGGCATTGATGCGGAAATAGGTCGACAATTCCATCGGGCAGCGCACGCCCTCGGGAATGTAGACGAAGGTGCCGTCGGAGAAGACTGCGCTGTTCAAACAGGCGAAATAATTATCGCGCTGCGGGACCACCGAGCCGATATATTTCTTCACCAGCTCGGGATGCTCCTTGATGGCCTCCGAGATGGACATGAAGACGACGCCGGCTTTTTCGAGTTCGTCGCGGAAGGTGGTGGCGACGGACACGCTGTCGAACACCGCATCGACCGCGACCTTGCGTGCGCCCTCGACGCCCGCGAGCACCTTCTGCTCCTCGATCGGGATGCCGAGCTTTTCGTAGGTGCGGCGGATTTCGGGATCCAGTTCGTCGAGGCTCTTCAGCTTCGGCTTTTGCTTGGGCTCCGCATAATAATAAGCATCCTGATAATCGATCGGCGGAATGGTGAGCTTGGCCCAGTCCACTTCCTCCATTTCGAGCCAGGCATGATAGGCCTTCATCCGCCATTCGAGCATCCATTCGGGCTCGCCCTTCTTGGCAGAGATGAAGCGGATCGTGTCCTCATTGAGGCCCTTGGGCGCGAATTCCTGCTCGATATCGGTCGAGAATCCCCACTCATAATCCTTGTCGAGCGCCGCACGGGCCTCGGGATTCATTTCCTCGCGGGATGTGAGGGTCTTCTGCTCGCTCAACGCGAAAGCTCCTGCAAACTGACGGCGTCCAATGCGCCACGTACCTTCTGTCCGATGAGGCCCATATGCGGCTTGACGCGGCAATGCGTGTCGAGCGCGCAATCGCTGACGCCTTCGCTGCACTGGGTCATCGCGATGGGGCCTTCGACCGCCTCGATAATGTCGGCCAGGCTGATCGCCTGCGGATCGCGCGACAGCGAATAGCCGCCGCCCGCGCCGCGATGCCCTTCGAGGAGGCCTGCCTTGCCCAGCGCCTGCATCAGCTTTTGCGCGGTGGGCAACGGGACGCCCGTCTCTTCCGACAAGGCAGCCGCCGACAGGCGCGCGCCGGGGTGGCGCGCGGCTTCGGTCATCATCACGACCGCATAATCGGCAAGATGCGTCAGACGCATAAGGCTCCAGTGCTTAATCGGACCAAATCGTTCCGATTGGGCAGCTAGGGCTCCCGCGGCCCTTTTTCAAGGAAGAACAGGCTGTTGCGAGTCGTTCGCATCAGCCTGTTTCCGACCTATTCGCCGACCATCGCGTCGTCGAGGCGCTTCTTGGCGGCGATATAGGTGTCGATATTGGCCTCCAGCATGTCGAGCGGGACCGGACCGGGCGCAAGCACGCGGTCATGGAATTCGGCCCAGCTGAACTGGTCGCCCAATTCGTCCATTGCCCGCTGGCGCAGCTCCATGATCTTCAGCTTACCGATCATGTAGGCGGTCGCCTGGCCGGGCAGGATGGCATAGCGCTCGATCGCCTTGCGCGCATCGGCCTCGGGGTTGGGCGTATTGGTGAGGAGATAGTCGATCGCCTGCTCGCGGCTCCAGCGCTTGTGGTGGAGGCCGGTATCGACGACGAGGCGCGCGGCACGCCACAGCTCCATGCCGAGGCGCCCGAAGTCGGAATAGGGGTCGGTGTAGAAGCCCATATCCTTGCCCAATTCCTCCGAATAGAGACCCCAGCCCTCGGTATAGGCAGTCTGGCCGCCGAAGCGGCGGAAGTTGGGCAGGCCGTCGAGGCCGGTCTGGATCGAGCGCTGGAGATGGTGGCCGGGATTGCCCTCGTGATAGGCCAGCGCCTCCAGCTCGTTGAGGCTCATCGCATCCAATTCGTAGAGATTGACGTAATAGGTGCCAGGGCGCGAGCCGTCCGGGGCGGGCGATTGGTAGAAGGCCTTGCCGGCGCTCTTCTCGCGGAAGGCCTCGACCGGCTTCACCACCAGGTCATCCTCGGGGAGGATGCCGAAATATTGCGGGAGGACCGGATTGATCTTCTCGTACACGGCATCGACCTTGGCGAGATATTCCTCGCGGCTCTGCGCGAAGAATTGCGGGTCGGTGCGGGTGAATTCGAAGAAGTCGGACAGGCTGCCCTCGAACCCGACCTCTGCCATGATGCCGCGCATCAGGCCGTGGATGCGTTCGACTTCGCGAAGCCCGATATTGTGGACCTCGTCGGGGGTCATGTCGCTATTGGTATAGTTGGAAAGCTGCGCGGCATAATAATCCGCGCCGCTGGGCAGGCGCCAGACGCCATCATCGGTGGGGGCCATGGCCTGCTGGCGGACCATCTCGGCGCGAAGCCGCTGGTAGGCGGGGATGGCGCTCAGCGTCCACGCCGTCTCCGCGCCGTCCATCAGGCCGGCTTTGGCTTCGTCGGAAATGTCGAGCGCGGCAATCTTGCCGGCAAAATCCTCGAGCACGGCATTTTCGGTGCCTGCGGCAAGCAGGTTGTCGATATCGTTGAGGACAAAGGGGTAGACCCAGTCGGGCGGCATGATGCCGTCATTCGCGCGCGCTGCGCTCTCTTGGGTGAGCTCGTCCATGTAACGGCCGATGTCGGCGATGCGTTCGACATAGGCGACCGCATGGTCGACTTCGCTGACGCGGTGGATGTTGATGAGGAAGGCGGGGATGCCCGACTGCTGGCCGAACATCTGGTTGAAGATGAAGCCGTAGCGATGGAAGGGCTGTAGGCGTTCTTCCATCGCAAGGTCGCGTAGGAAGAGGTCGTAGCTGATGCGGTCCTGTTCATTCAGGGTCGCGCGGTCGAATTGCAGCTTCATCGCATTGGCGGTCGACTGCATGAGGCGCAGCTGGGCGAGGTCATTTTCAAGGCTCGGATCGCCAAGCGTCGAATAATCCTCGTCGATAATGCCGCGATAGCTTTTCGATTGCGGGCTGAGTTCGAGCATGGCCGCATCATATTCGGCGAAGAGCTGCGCAAGCTCGGCATTGGCCTCGTCGGCAGCGGCGGGGGCGGCGCAGCAGGCTTCGACCGGTCCGGTCTGGGCGGTCGTGCAGCCCGCGACGGCGAGGCTGGCAGCGGCGGCGAGAAGGGCAATACGGCTGTTCATGAAAATGGCTCCGATCAATTCGTTTCGCGCGCGATCTTGCCCGCATTATCGAGACCGCGCTAGGGGGCAGCCATGATCTATCGCCTGTTCCGGCCGCTTGTCTTCGCGCTCCGCGCCGAAGATGCGCATCGCACGACCATCGCCGCGCTGAAACGCATGCCGCGCAAGCCGGTGCCGCAATTCGCGCCGTCGCTGGGGCAGGAGATTGCCGGCATTCATTTCCCCTCGCCGGTCGGGCTCGCAGCGGGTTTCGACAAGGATGCGGAGGTGCCGAGCGCGATGCTGGGGCTCGGCTTCGGTTTCGTCGAGGTGGGCACGCTTACGCCGCGACCGCAGGCGGGCAATCCCAAACCGCGATTGTTCCGGTTGAAGGAGGACCATGCCGTCATCAACCGTATGGGCTTCAACAATGGTGGCCAGTTAAAGGCGGCCGAGCGCCTGCAGATGCGGGTACGCGAACGCGGCGTGGTCGGGATCAATATCGGCGCCAACAAGGATAGCGAGGATCGGATCGCGGACTATGTGCTGGGCGTCCAGCGCATGGGCGGGCTGGCCGACTATCTCACCGTCAACATCTCCTCGCCCAACACGCCGGGGCTGCGGCAGCTGCAGGACGAGGGGGCATTGAAGGAATTGCTGCAGGCGGTGCGTGAAGCACGCGGCGATGCGGGGCCGCCCGTTTTCCTCAAGGTCGCGCCCGACCTCGAAGCCGACGATCCCGAGCGCATCTCCAGGGTCGCGATCGACAGCGGGATCGATGCGCTCATCGTTTCCAATACGACCATCGACCGCCCCGACACGCTTCAGTCTCCCCTGGCGAGCGAAACGGGCGGGCTGTCGGGGCGTCCACTCAAAGACAAGGCGCTCGCCGCGCTGCGCGGATTTCGCAAAGCCAGCGGTGGCGACATCCCGCTCATCGCTGCCGGCGGGATCGAGAATGCGAATGACGTGTGGGTGCGGATGCGCGCGGGGGCGAGCCTCGTCCAACTCTATTCGGCGTTGGTCTATGAGGGGCCCGGCCTCGCCATGCAGATTGCTGCAGGCCTGTCGCGCCGCCTCGAGGCCGAGGGCGTCAGCAACATTGCCGAGATCGTCGGAACCGAGTAGCGAACATGGCCATGCTGCGCACAATGACACCGCTAGCCGCCTTGTTGCTCGCCTCGTGCAGCACGCTTCCCGAGACATATGAAGAGCCGCAAGTTGCTGTCGGCGCGGTCAGCGCGGCGGAGCCGCGTGCGGTCGCGGCGGGCGAGGAAATCCTGGCCAAGGGCGGGTCGGCGACCGATGCGGCGATCGCGGTGCTGGTCACGCTGACCCTGGTCGAGCCGCAAAGCTCCGGCATTGGCGGCGGCGGCTTCATGCTGCGCGCCGACAATCAGGGTAACATCACCACGTATGACGGGCGCGAGCGCGCGCCGATGGCGGCGGGACCCGACTGGTTCCTCGGCCCCGATGGCGAACCCGTCCCGTTCCGCAGCGTCGTACCGGGCGGACGCAGCGTCGGCGTGCCCGGCAATGTCGCGCTGATGAAGATGGCGCATGACGCGCATGGCAAGCTCGAATGGAGCGAGCTGTTTGCGCCGGCAATCGCATTGGCGCGCGGCGGTTTCCCGATGACCAACCGGCTGCACACCATGCTCGGCAATGAGGATTTCTCGCGTACCCTGACGGCGGAGCAGCGGGCCATCTATTTCGACGCCGAGGGCAATGCCAAGCCGGTCGGGACGATGCTCACCAATCCGGTCTTTGCCGATTTCCTCGAGCGGCTGGCCGCCGACGGCCCGAGCGCTTTCTATACCGGCGCCAATGCCCGCGCGATTGCCGACAAGGTCAGCCTGACCGAAGTCGCGCCCGCGCCGATGACCACCGCCGACCTTGCTGCCTATGAAGCCATGGAGCGCGCGCCGGTGTGCGCCGAATATCGCACTTATTATGTCTGCTCGATGGGGCCGCCCTCGTCGGGCGCAACGACGGTGTTGCAGATCCTCGGCCTGCTTGAGCGGTTCGACCTTGCTGCATTGGGGCCTGACAGCCCGGCCTTCTGGCACCTCTTTGCCGAAGCCAGCAAGGTCGCCTGGGCCGATCGCAACGCCTATTTGGGCGATGCCGATTTCGTGAGCGTTCCGGTCGCCGGCATGCTCGACAAGACGTATCTCGCCGGACGCTCGGCGATGATCGACCCGGAGAGCGCGCTGACCGACGTTGCGCCGGGCTCGCCCGCGGGCGCCGTGCAGGTCGCCTTCGGCATGGAGCCGAACGAAAACGGCACCAGCCATTTCGCGGTGGCCGATGGCGAGGGCAATGTCGTCTCGCTCACCTCGACCATCGAAGGCGCCTTCGGGTCGGGCCTGATGGTCAACGGCTATTTCCTCAATAACGAGCTCACCGATTTCAGCTTCCGCCCGGTCGACGAGGCCGGCAATCCGGTGGCCAATGCCGTCGCAGCGGGCAAGCGCCCGCGCAGTTCGATGAGCCCGACGATCGTGTTCGATGAGGAGGGGACGCCCGTACTTGCGATCGGTGCTGCCGGCGGGCCGACGATCATCACCCAGACCGCCAAGAACATCATCGCCTATATCGATTTCGGCTATGGCGCGCAGCAAGCGATCTACCTACCCAACATGTACGCCCCGGGCGTCGTGATGATCGAGGAGCATGACGGCGCGGAAGCCCTCGCTGCCGCGCTCCGCGACCGCGGCCACGCCGACGTTCGCATCATTGCCCCGCGCTTCAAGGCCAATGCGGTCGAGCGCGTAAATTCCGGCTGGGTCGCCGCCTTCGACCCCCGGACCCAAAAAGACGTTTTAGGAGTTGCCGCCCCATGACGAAGAAAGTGGAGCTCGAACATTTTCCCAACCTGGTGACGATGTTCTTCACCCGCGCCCGCGAACAGGGCGACAAGCCGTTCCTCTGGGCCAAGAAGGACAAGGCGTGGCAGTCGATCAGCTGGCGCGAGGCGGCACAGAAGGTCGCGTCGCTGGCGCAGGGACTGCGCGACATGGGTATCGAGGCGGGCGACCGCGTGATGCTGGTCTCGGAAAACCGTCCCGAATGGCTGATCGCCGACCTCGCCATCATGGCGGCGGGCGGCGTCACGGTGCCGACCTACACCACCAATACGACGCGCGATCACCAGCACATTCTCGGCAATAGTGATGCGCGCGCGGTGATCGTGTCGACCCAGAAACTGGCCGAACCGCTGCTGCCGGCGGTCCTGTTTGCGAGCGAATGTCATCATGTCATTTCGATCGACGACATCATCACCGGCCAGTCGCCCGACATTGCCCACTTCCATCATTGGGAGGACCTAGCCGCGACCGAGGCCGATCTCATCGCCTTCGAGGAAGAGGCGCGGCAGATGGGGCGCAGCGACCTTGCCTGCCTCATCTATACGTCGGGCACCGGCGGCGCGCCGCGCGGCGTGATGCAGCATCACGGCATGATCCTCCACAATGTCGAAGGCTGCGTCGACGTCATCGCCAATGATTTCGATTGGGAGGACGAAGTATTCCTCTCCTTCCTCCCCGCCAGCCACGCCTATGAGCATACGGGCGGCCAGCACTTTCCGATCGGCCTTGGCGCGCAGATCTATTATGCCGAAGGACTCGAGAAGCTCGCCAGCAATATCGAGGAAGTGCGCCCGACGCTGATGGTCGTGGTGCCGCGCCTGTTCGAGATGCTCCGCCAAAAGATGCTCAAGACGATCGAGAAGGAAGGCGGGCTCGCGCAATATCTGCTCGACCGCGCCATCCAGATCGAGACAAAGCGCTATGAGGGCCGGTCGAGCCTGCTCGATGCGCCGATGAATGCGATCCTGTCGCAGACTTTGCGCAAGAAGGTGCGCGGCAAGTTCGGCGGGCGCATGAAGGCGATGGTGTCGGGCGGGGCGCCGCTCAATCCCGATGTCGGCCTGTTCTTCCAGGCGATGGGACTGACCATGCTCCAGGGCTATGGCCAGACCGAAAGCGGACCGGTCATCAGCTGCAACCGTCCCAAGGTCGGCCTACGCATGGAAACGGTCGGGCCGCCGCTCAAGAATACCGTGGTGAAGATCGCCGAGGATGGCGAGATCTGCGTGCGCGGCGAGCTCGTGATGAACGGCTATTGGCGCAACAAGGACGACACCGCCAAGGTGCTCGACGAGGAAGGCTGGTTGCTGACCGGCGATGTCGGGCATCTCGACGAGAAGGGACGGATCTGCATCACCGACCGCAAGAAGGACCTCATCGTCCTCGACAAGGGCGACAATGTCGCGCCGCAGCGGATCGAGGGCATCCTCACGCTCTACCCGGAAATCGCGCAGGCCATGGCCTATGGCGATCGTCGCCCGTACATCGTCGCGCTGCTGGTGCCCGATGCCGAGGCGACCAAGGGCATGAGCGACGAAGAAATCCAGAAGGCGCTGCGCGGCGTCGTCGACAAGGTCAACAAGGATTTGAGCGTGATCGAAAAGATCCGCCGCTTCATCATCGCCGACGAGCCTTTCACCGTCGACAATGAGATGCTGACGCCCAAGCAGAGCATTCGCCGCCACAAGATCCTCGCCATGTACGAGGATCGGTTGGGCAAGCTCTACAAGAGCTAGTCGGCTTCGCGATAGGGAATGAACGGCCCGAAGGCGCAGATGCCGCCCGGGATGCCGCTCGACGTGTCTACGATCCGCGCCGTGTCGTTCGAGCAGATGCGACCGCCGAACGGTTCGATGACGAGCGCATTGCCGAAATCGCCGAGACCGGGGCAGCGATTGTCGAAGACCTGCAGGTAGCGCACCGAGCCGCGGCGATAGAGGATCGTCTTTTCGTCGATCACCTGGCTGCGGCTGGTGGAGTTGATGTCGAGACAATTCTGCGGTTCGCCGGCGACGAGGCCTTCCAGTTCGTCTTCGAGCGTGGCGCGGGCATCGTCGGTCATCGCATAGGGTTGCGGGGTCGTGCAGCTGGCAAGCGCAAGCGGGGCGGCGAGAATGGCAATCCGTTTCATGAGCGAATTCCTTTTTGTGCGACGCGTCGAGAACGATCCTCCGCAGCCCGAGTTTCCACAAGCTGAACGAGGCTCAGCTCGAATGGTCGGCGATGAGCCGCCAGCCCTCGGCCTCGCGTGCGAAGACGAGACTGGTGAGACCGGTAGCCGGCTCGCGGTCATCGGGATAGGTGAGGATGTAGCGCGCGATGAAGAGCGCATGGTCCTCGCCGAGCGGGCGGAAATCGAGCGTTTCGAAGGTGAGAATGCCGCGTTCGGACGGATCGGGATCGGACCAGTCATAGGCCTCGCGATAGCGCTGTTCCATCGCCGCCGTGCCGCGCAGCAGGCCGCCCGATCCGGCAAAGCTGGTCTCCGGCGCGTCGGAATAGAGGGCGAGGAAGCGCTTCATGTCGCCCTCATTCCACCCCGCCGCGCTATCCGCGAGCAGCGCCTCGATATCGGCCGCGGTGACGGCTTCGGCGCTCTCGACCGGCGCCTCGGGCGCGGGCGTTCCCGCCTCGCAGGCAGCAAGGCCGATGGCCGCAGCCATGATCGCAATTGTCCTCATTCGATTTCCCCCTCGATCAGAAATTGTCCTTGGCCTGGCGCAGGTCGTGGAAGGCGGCCGGGCTGTCGGCGCGCAGGAACGGGTTGGTCGCGATCTCCTCGGCGACCGTCGTCGGGACGGTGCGTTCGTTTCTTGCGCGGGCCGCCTCGACCGCGGCGAGCCGCTCGGCGATCGGGCCGTCATCGGCGAAGGCGTGGGCCGCGAACTTGCCGTTGGAGAGCGTATATTCGTGCGCGCAATAGAGCTTCATGTATGCGGGCAATTCGGTGAAGCGCTGGAGCGAGCCGTGCATCTGGTCGGGCGTGCCCTCGAACATCCGGCCGCAGCCCATCGCGAAGATGGTGTCGCCCACGAACGCCACGCCGTCATCGTCGAAAAGATAGGCGATATGGCCGAGCGTATGGCCCGGAATGTGCCAGATGCGGGCCGTCGCGCCGCCAAGCTCGAATCTGTCGCCTTCGTCCAGCTGGACATCGATGCCGGGGATCTTCTCGGCCTCGGGGGCAGGGCCGACGATGGTCGCGCCGGTCGCTTCCTTGACCCGCAAATTGCCGCCGACATGGTCGGGGTGCCAGTGCGTGTTGAGGATATGGGTGATGGTCCAGCCGAGCGCGTCAGCGGCTTTCAGGCAGGCATCGCCGTCGCCCGGATCGACCACGCCGACCGCATCGCCGACCTTTACCAGCCAGTGATAATTGTCGCTGAAGGCGGGGACGCAGGCGATCTCCATCCGCCCGACATGATCGATCTCGTAATTCACCAGCTGCCCTCATTGTCCATCGACATCCACGGCTCTGCAGGCTGCTGTGCGCCCCCCTTGTTCAGGAGCTCGATGGAGATGCCGTCGGGTGTCTTCACGAAGGCCATGCGGCCCTCGCGCGGCGGGCGGTTGATGGTGACGCCAGCCTGTTGGAGCCGTTCGCAGGTGGCGTAGACATCGTCGACCTCGAAGGCGAGATGGCCGAAATTGCGCCCGCCGCCGAAATCATCGCTTTCGCCATCCCAATTGTGCGTGAGCTCGATCTCGGCATCCTCGCCCGGCACACCCATGAAGATGAGCGTGAAACGGCCGCCTTCGCTGTCCTTGCGGCGGCGCTCCTCGAGCCCGAGCATCTTGAAGAAGTCCACCGTGGCCTCGGGGTCGGTCACGCGGATCATGCTGTGCAGGAAGCTGGTCATTCAAACTCCGTTCGTCGATAGATATGCACGGTTCACCGCAGGTTCAGTGCAGCTCGCCTAACGCCATTTCCGGCAGGATAACGGTGTCCGGCCCCCATGAACAGGAGAGGCGCGATGACGGAAACGAACGAGACCACCACCTTCGAAAAGGTCGTCGCCAACCCCCGAAGCCTGATCCTCGCCGCCATCGTGCTGGCGATCGGGATGATTGCCGGCGGCTACCTGCTCGGCGACGGGCTATTGCGTGCCAAGGCTGCCGACCGCGCCGTCACGGTGCGCGGGCTGGCCGAGCGCGATGTGACCGCCGATCTTGCCACCTGGACGATCAGCTATTCGGCCGAGGGGCCCAGCCTGCAGGCGGTGCAGGCCGAAATGGATCGCGATACCGAGACCATCTACGCCTTCTTCCGCGAGGCCGGCTTTGATGCCGACGCGCTCAGCCCCTCGGGCGTCAACGTCAACGAATATGTCCGCAATGGACAGCGCATCACCTCGATCAGCCAGCGGCTTCATTTCCGCACCGACGATATCGAAGGCGCCGAACGCGTGGCCGAACGCCAGTTCGAGCTGGCGCGGCGCGGGGTCAGCGTGTCGGACGGGTCGGGCATGACCTACACCTTCACCGGATTGAACGAGATCAAGCCGGAGATGATCGCCGAGGCGACCCGCGATGCGCGCGCCGGGGCCGAGCGGTTCGCCGAGGATAGCGGCACCAATGTCGGATCGATCAAAACGGCGACGCAGGGCTATTTCTCGATCGGCGCGCGCGATGGCGAAGGCGGCTATGGCGCCGGCGACCGGCCCGGCAAGAAAGTGCGGGTCGTCACCACCATTCAATTCTATCTCGACTGAGTTAGCCAGGCCCGCGAGCAGGCGGCGGAGCGGCTATTCCGCTTCGTCGCCGACCAGGAGCTGGAGCCCCTGTCCCGCAGCGCGGGCGGCAGGGTGGCCGGGCGCGGCGAGCACCGCCTTGCGCCAATAATCCTTGGCGCTGTCGGGTTCGCCCTTGGCGATGGCGACGAGGCCGGCAAGGTGGAGCAATTCGGGGCTGTCGGGCGCGAGCAGGAGCCCGTTGCCGACCCGCAGCTCGGCATCGTCGAACCGCTCGAGGTCGAGCGCGATGCGCCCGCCGAGGAACCACAGGTAAGGGTCCTGGTCGACCAGAGTGGCGGCATCGTCGAGCGCGACCAGCGCCTCGTCGGCCCGCGACAGGCCGTAAAGCGCGGTGGCGCGGTCGATCAGCGTGAAGCCGCGCTGCATGGCATCCAAAGTCTGGCTCGCCAGCGCCGCGTCGATCGGACCGAGCGCGCGGGTCGGATCGCCGGCCGCCAGCCACATGGCGCCAGCCGCGGCATTGGCGCGGGCCTGCTCACCAGCGTCTGCGGCGAGCAAGGCAGCCTCTTCGAAGAAGCGCGCACTATCGGCATGGCGGCCTTCGCCCTGCGCGACCGTGGCGCGGCATAGCGCGCTTTTGACCGAGGCGTCCTCGGCGCAGCGCAGCACTTCGCCAGGCGTGGCGACGGGCGGGACTTCCTGGGCGGCAATGGCAAGAGCGAGAAGTGAAATCATGCGTTGCTGATCTGATGGTCCAATGCATGCAGCTCGGCAATGATGGCGCCGATTTCGTGGGGCTGGGAGAGGCGATGTCCGCTATTCTTGATGAGTCGCAGCTGAACGTCGTGGCTCTGCACCATCTCGATCAGTTTCAACGGCACACCGATCGGCACGTCGGTATCCTTGTCTCCATGGACGAGGCGCATCGGCCCGGTGAAGGGGATGGGCTTGGTGAACAGCCGCATTTCCTCGCCAGAGCGGAAGAAAGGCATGTGGGTGACCATGAGGTCGGGGCCGTAGGGGGTCGGGCGCTCGATCTTGCCCTCGGCGATGATCTTCTTCTTTTCATCGAGGCTGAAGCCCCAATTGGTGAAGTCGGGCGCGGCGGCAATGCCGAGGATCGCCTTCACCCGGTCGGGCCGGTTCAAGGCGGCATGCAGCGCGAGCCAGCCGCCCATCGACGAGCCGACCGCAATGACCGGGCCATCGGCATGGGCATCGATCATGGCGAGGGTTTCGTCGAGCCAGCGCTTCAAGGTGCCATCGGAAAACTCGCCGTCCGACAGGCCGGTGCCCGAATAGTCGAAGCGCAGGCAGGAACGGCCCTGGCGCTGCGCATAAAGGTCGATCGCCTCGGCCTTGCCGCCGTCCATGTCGGAGGCATAGCCCGGCAGGAAAAGGTAGGTGAGGCCCTTGCCGTCGGTCTTGCGATAGGCGAGGCGGCGATCGTCGTGGCGCAGGTAGCGCAGCTCGGTCGGTTGGGTCATGCCGCCTTGCCTAGCGGGGAACTTAGGCCGCGGCTAGCTTGCGGGGTCGCAGGCGTTGCGGATGGCATCCCACTCGGCATCGGTGAAGGCGGGGCGGGTTTCGCCCTGCGCTTCGGCGGCGGCGCGAAACTTGTCGGCGCGACCTTCGCTCACCGGATGGCTCGACAGCAATTCCTCAAGTCGGCCGCCGTCGCCCATGCCGGCGAAATCGTCGAACAATTCGGCCACGCCCTCTAGCGAGATGCCGGCCTCTTCCATCATGCGGATGGCTTCCTCGTCGGCTTCGCTTTCATTGCCGCGGCTGTAGCTCAGCGCGACAAGGTTCTGCGCCTCGGCCCCGACATCGTCGGCAAACAGGCGGAGCAGGGCGCCGATGCCGAGCTCGCGGACGAGTGCTTCGGTGACATGGCGTTCTTCGACATGGGCGATTTCGTGGGCGATGACGCCGGCGAGCGCGTCGGGGTTTTCCCAGCGGTCGATGGCGCCGTCGAACAGGACGATGTGCGCGCCTGGCAAAGCGGCGGCATTTTCCCAGTCGACGTCGAGGATGGCGGGTTCGATCCGTGCTGCGGCCTCGGGGCCGGCGAGCCGGTCGATGAGCGCGGTGACGGCGGCCTCGGCCTCCGGGCTGCGGCAGCGACGGTCGCCGAAATCGCCGACCATCGCATCGCCCAGATTGTCTTCCCAGGCGGTCGGGACGAGCGGCGCGACCGCGGCGGGCGCGGCATAGGCGCCGACCAGCACCAGTGCGGAAATGCCCGCCAGTGCGATCAGCGCAGGAGCCAGCCCGATCCGGTCGATAAAGCCACCATAGCGCGCCTTCTTGGGCAACACGGCCGCGAGGCCGTCGCTGACAGGCTCGGGAATGATGAGGCGCCAGCCTTCGTGCGTCTGGTGGGCAAGCGTGATCGTATCCTTGACCCCGTCGACGACCATGAGGTCGCCGGTCGGGACGAGGGTACGGCGATGCTCGGCATCGACAATGACGACGCCGCTCGAACCGGCATCGACGAGGACACGCTGACGCCGCGCCGTGTCGCCATCATAAAGGATCGCGCTGGTGGCCATGCTGCCTTTCGCTCCCAATGCGTTAGAAGGCGCCGATGTCGAAGGCGTCGGCAAGGCCTTCTGCATCGCCCGGCGCTTCGGTCTGCGACTGGGCAAGCTGGTCTGGATCGATCCGGCCTTCGAGCTCGAGATGCGAGACGACGAACTTCCAATTGCGATAGCTCCAGAACAGGGCGCCGATGCCCAGCGTCACGACGGCCAGGGCGATATTGCCGACCCACAGCCAGATCCACTGCAGCGTGCGCGCGCGGAAATGGGGCTGGACCTCGCCGATCGTCGTCGCCTCGACCGCCGCGCGCAGATATTTGGCGTGATAGGCAAGGAAGAGGAGCGGCATCAGGATGTAGAAGACCACCAGAATCGCAACGATGAAGCCGACAAAGCCGCCACCCGCTGCGTCGACGCTGCTTTGTGCAGCCGAGGAAAAGATGGCCGCGCCGCCCGCGATGAAGGCGATGATCCCAACGAAGGGAACGAGATAGAGCAAAAGCCAGCGCGGATAGAGTTCGCCGGCCTCGAGGCGCGCATCGAAGCGCATCGAGCCGAACTCCATCTCGTTCCAGCGCGAATTCCACAGCTGCGCCTGGGTCCAGGGATAGGCGAGGCCGAGGCTGATCGCGCTCAGGATACCGTAGCCGAGCGTCTGGCCGCCATAAGCGAAACCAGGCTCGTCACTACCGCCGCGAATGCCGCGCCACCAGGTGCGGCTGAGGCGATAGCGCAGGGCGCGGAACATGGCAGTGCCGCCAAGCGCGCCGATTCCGAGATAGACGAGGAGCGTCAGCAGGCCCGCGGCAAGGTCCTGGCCACGCGCCACCAGTGCCGGCACGACCCACTGCACAACAAGGTAGAAAGGCAGGAGGACGATCAGGGCGACGAGGACGAAGCCGATGAACATCTCCTTGCCCGTGCCGGTCCATTCCAGCGGGTCGCCCGCGGCATGGGTACGGCTCCACAAATAGCGGCGCTCGCGGGCGATCGCCCAGAAGCGATAGATGCCCAGCGTGACGATGGTCAGCAGGAAGTTGGGAATGGCGATCCCGGCATATTCTTTCCAGTCGCCGCGAAACTCGACCGGCAGGCCCGGATCATGGGCCGTTTCTTGATGATGGATATTCATAACGCTTTACTTTCCCCCACGGAATGGAGCGACCACTAAAGCGTTGGACGCAAAAGAAAAGCGGCGCTTCGTCCCTCGGGGAAGAAGTGCCGCTTCCTGTTGCGCAAAGGTCTCAGTCGTCGGCGAGAAACGCGAGGAGCGCTGCGTTCATCTGGTCGGGCTGGTCGAGCATGATGAAGTGGCGCGCGCCCTCCACCGGCACGAAGGTGATGTCGGGCGTGCCTTCATACTGGACCGGATAGATGCCCGCGGCCATCTCCGCCGAAAGCGGCTCGGCAATCGGATAGAGCATCGTCACCGGCACTTCGAGCTCGGCGAGGCGAGGCCGCAAATCCGTGGTCATGATGTCGTACATGAGGTTGCCGCCGACCGCGAGATCGGCGCTCGCCGTATAGGCATCGACCTTGCACTGCGCGGCCTTGGTCACGGCCATGCTTTGCGCCTGCATCGAGGGTGCGTCGCAGTCGGGGGCGGGCAGGTCCATGCTGGCCTGCGCCACCATCATGTCGCGCATGCCGGCCGCCATTCCCTCCGCCGCCTCGGGCGTTTCCATGCCCATCAGGACGGAGAAGAACGGGAGCGAATCGACGATCATGATCTCTTCGACCAGCCAGGGCTTGTCGAGCGCAAGGTTGAGCGCGGTAAAGCCGCCCATCGAATGGCCGACGATCCGTGCGGTGCCGAGGCCGTTGGTCTCGATATATTTGGCGATGTCGCTGACGAGGAAGGGCAGCACCGGTCCCTCGGCATTCTTGCCGGGGTCGGTGTCGCCGAAGCCGTCGACCTGGACGAGATGCACGCGCGCGCCGCTGGCGAGAAGCGTGTCGACTTGGCCCTCCCAGACACTGCGCGGGGAGAGCAGGCCGGGAATGAGGATGACGTCCTCGTCGCCCTCGCCGAGCACTTCGACGCTGAAGCGATCGGGGGTCGCATCCTCGGCCGAGAAAGTGGGGTGCGTCTCGGCGAATGCGGGCAAGGGGGTGGCGGTGGCCGCCAATGCGGCGGCGATCATGGCAATCGGTTGCATGGCTCTATCCTTTGGGGTCGAAAATGGCTTCGATGGCGAGGTCGAACACCTCGGCAATGGTGAAGGCGAGGGGAAGCGAGGGGTCGTACTTGCCGGTCTCGATGGCGTTCACGCTCTGGCGGGAAACACCCAGTTTTTCGGCAAGGTCGCCCTGGCTCCAGTCGCGCTCGGCGCGCAGGACCTTGAGGCGATTCTTCACGCGCAGTCTCCCGTCGTGCCGTAGGCGAGCTTGTTGATCAGCGCGCCGATGCCGAGGCCGAAGAACCACACGATCGGCCACCAATAGGCATCGACATGCGGGACCTGCCCGAAGCTTTCGAGAAAGCCCCAGACCGAGGCCGCCGACAGCGAAAGGCCGGTGGCGATCAGGGACTGGCGCACCATGAGCATGCGCAGGAATTCGTCCTGCTGCTCGATCATGAAGCGACCGATGGCGTAGAAATAGCCGGCAACGGCAAGGCCCGGCACGATGGCGATCATCACGCTCAAGACGGTGATCGGGTCGCCATCGTCGATCAACGCGGTCGCCGCGAAGAGCGAGCCGACATAGCCGACGCTGACGATGACCATGCGCTTGAGATAGTTGCGCGCAGGGCTGCCGACGGCACCGCGGCTGCCCGCATTATGCATCGCATTCATCCCGGCCTTCACGAGGAAGAGGATGGGAATGAGCATGAGGCCGTTGGCAATCAGCGGATCGTCGATGCCGCTCTGGTCGAGGAAGATCGCCATGCCGATGATGGAGGCGAACATGGCCCCGAACCAGGGGATGACGGGCTTGCGCACCTTGGGGGTCGTATCAGTCATGATCAGCAGCTCCCGCACGACTTGCTCGAATAGAGCGAGGCGTAGGCGGCGCCCATCAGGCCGAAGGTGACGCCCATCGCGCCGCCATCGCTGAAGCCGTTGAGCTTCGAGAGGATCGCGGCGCCGATGATGATGGCAGCCCAGATAAATGCTTTGACGGTGATGGTCATTGGTCAATGGTCCTTTTCAAACTGTAAAGGGTATTTGACATGCGATTCGCCTAAAGTCAAGGGTGCTTTACAAAAGGACAAGGGGCCTTGCATTCTCCTTTTGGTTGAATGGGTTGCTGCACTGCACTAGGTGAGGGTCCATGACCGAGATGGTGAAAATCGAGCTGCCCGACGGCAGCGTGAAGGAAATGCCCGAAGGCGCGACCCCCTATGACGTCGCGGCGGACATCGGGCCGGGGCTCGCGAAAGCGGCAATGGCGGCGCGCGTCGATGGCGAAGTGCGCGACCTGAAGCGTCCCTTCGAGGGTGATGCCAAGCTGGCGCTGATCACCAAGCGCGACGAGGCCGATGCGCTCGAGCTGGTACGCCACGACTTCGCGCACGTTCTCGCCGAGGCGGTGCAGAATATGTATCCGGGCACCCAGATCACCTTCGGCCCCGCCACCGATGACGGCTTCTATTATGATTTCGCGCCCGCGCCGGGTCGCGGCATGTTCACCGAAGAGGATTTGCCGGCGATCGAGGAAGAGATGCGCCGCATCATCGCCGCCGATAAACCGCTGATCCGCGAAGTGTGGGATCGCGAGCAGGTGCGCCAGTTCTTCATCGACAATGGCGAGGCCTTCAAGGCCGAGTGGGTGATGGAGCTGCCTGAAGACGAGCCCATCACGATGTACAAGACGGGCACTGGCGAGGCCGACTGGATCGACCTGTGCCGCGGTCCGCATCTGCCCTCGACCGGCTATCTCGATCCCAAGGCGTTCAAGCTGACCCGCGTGTCGGGCGCCTATTGGCGCGGCGACCAGTCGAACCCGATGCTCTCGCGCATCTACGGCACCGCCTGGCTCGACCGGAAGCAGCTGAAGCAGCATCTCGTCCGGCTGGAAGAAGCGGCCAAGCGCGACCATCGCAAATTGGGCGCGGAGATGGACCTGTTCCACCTCCAGCAGGAGGCGCATGGCAGCGTCTTCTGGCACCCCAATGGCTTCCGCGTCTGGCGCGAGCTCGAAGCCTATATGCGCCGCGCGATCGACGATGGCGGCTATAACGAGATCAAGACCCCGCAGCTCATGGACGTGAAGCAGTGGACCCAGTCGGGCCACTGGGGGAAATATGCCGAGAACATGTTCGCGGTCCCCGACATCGTTCCCAATGTCGAGAGCGAGGAAGAGGCCGCGTCGCCCGACATTGCCGACGATGCGGATTGGATGGCGATCAAGCCGATGAACTGCCCGGCCCACGTGCTCGTCTTCAAGCAGGGCATCACGTCCTATCGCGAGCTGCCGATCCGGCTCTATGAAAATGGCTGCTGCCACCGCAACGAGCCGCATGGCGCGCTGCACGGCCTCATGCGCGTGCGCCAGTTCACCCAGGACGATGCGCACATCTTCTGCACCGAGGACCAGGTGGTCGAGGAGATCCACAAATTCTGTCGCCTCGCCGACCGGATCTACAAGGATTTCGGCTACACCTATCATGTGAAGCTCGCGACCCGCCCCGAAAAGCGCTTCGGCAGCGACGAGATGTGGGACAAGGCCGAGCAGGAAATGCGCGACGCGGTCAAGGCCGCGGGCATGGACAATGACGAATATGGCTGGGAAGAGCTGGAGGGCGAAGGCGCCTTCTACGCGCCCAAGCTGGAATGGCACCTCACCGATGCGATCGGCCGCACTTGGCAGGTCGGCACCATCCAGTCCGACCGCGTGCTGCCCGAGCGTCTCGATGCCTCCTATATCGGCGAAGATGGCGAGCGCCATCGCCCGGTCATGCTCCACCGCGCCATCTTCGGTTCCTACGAGCGCTTCATCGGCATGCTGATCGAGCATTATGCCGGCAAGATGCCGCTCTGGCTTGCGCCGCGTCAGGCGGTCGTTGCGACCATCGTTTCCGATGCCGACGATTATGCCAAGCAGGTGCATGCCAAGCTGGAAGCCGCAGGGCTGCGCAGCGAGGTCGATCTTCGCAACGAAAAGATCAACTACAAGGTGCGCGAGCATAGCCTCGGCAAGGTCCCGCTGCTGGTCGTCGTCGGCAAGCGCGAGGCCGAGGAAGGGACCGTCGCGTTGCGCCGTCTCGGCTCGGACGAGCATCAGAAGATCATGACGCTCGACGAGCTGGTCGAGATGATGAAGGACGAGGCGACTCCCCCCGACCTCAAGTGACGCTTCGGTTGCCGCCGCGTTAACCCTTCTTTTGCGCTTCATTCCGTAGAGGGAAACCCAAGGGCCGGTGCATCTGTGCATCCGGCGGGTAATCCGGGGTTTTCAAAGCGGTGACCAATCCGTTCAAGCTTGCCTTCAGCCAGGCGCATCTGACCATCAGCCGCGTGTCGCGCGGGCAATTCTCGCTGACGCGTGCCATCGTCATCACCATCGTGATTATGGCCGCGATCATCGTTGGCCTTGCCGCGTCGAGTTTCAAAGGCTCGCTAAACGATCGCAGCGACGCCGTCGAACTGCGCGAGGCCGGACGCTTCACGCAGGACGTGATCGAGGCGGGCGAGCACTGGGCGGTATCGCGCGGCCTCACTTATGTCGCGCTGCGCGACCCCAATCCGGCATCCAGCGAGACGATCGATCGCATTCTCGAGGCGCGCCGCACCGGCGATGCCGCGATGGAGCGCGCACTCGACCATTTCTCGCCCGACACGCCGACCGAGCGCGCCTTGTTCGACACGTACAGCACGACGCTTGCCGAACATGAAGACATGGTCCGCGAGGCCTCGAGCGCGATCCGCCTTCCGGCCGCCGAACGCCGCGCCGGGATCGCCAACGAATTTCTAGGTGCCGCCACGCGCCGCATCATGGCCGCGCAGGAAATGCGCTTCACCTCGGCGGCCCAGGTCAATGCCGATGACGACATGGCCAGCCTAAACCTGCTCAAGCATTTTGCCTGGGAGATGGGGGAGTATGCGGGTCGCGAACGCGCGCTGGTCGGCGGCGCGATTGCCGCGGGTCAGCAGATCGACCCGACGACGCGCTCGCTGATCATCGAAAATCGCGGTCGGGTGCTCAACGCATGGGATTCGGTGCGTGCCATCAATGGCAGCCGCTCCAACGATCGGGCGATCAACGCCGCCATGGGCGCGGCGCGGCAGAGCTTCTTCGTCGACTATAACAATCTGCGCGGCGAGGTATACGGCGCCAGCGATGCCGGCACGCCTTATCCGGTGAGCGCCTACGTCTGGTTCGACAGCTCGACCGACGCGATCGACGCGCTGCTCGGTATTTCCGATGCGGCGCAAGGCCTGACCGCCGCCTGGGTCAATCAGCGCCTCAGCCGGTCGGCCTGGTCGATCGGGATCCAGTCGCTGTTGCTGTTCCTGGCGGTGCTGGCGGTGATGGGCCTTATCTGGGTCGTCTTGAACGAAGTGTCGCGTCCGATGCGCCAGCTCGACGGCGCGATGGCCCGGATCGCAAAAGGCAATTTCGACGTGCAGCTGCCGACCGAGGCCCGCGCACTCGAGCTCAAGGAGATCGCTCGCACGCTCGAAGGTTTCCGCGGCGCGGTCACCGAGCGCGAGCGCATGGAGCGCGAGAAGATCGAAGCCGAAAAGCGCGACGCCGAGGCTCGCGAAGCTGCCCTTGAAGCCGACCGCCGCCTTGTCGAGGAACGCGAGCAGCGCGCCCGTTACCTTGCCGACACCGGCAATGCCTTCACCCGCCGCATGCACGAGACCGTCTCGACGCTGGCCGCTGCCGCCGACGAATTGTCGGCCACGGCCGACCTCATGCTCGAATCGCTCGGCCAGACGACCAACGAATTGTCGGCGGTCGCCTCGGAAACCGCCTCGGCCTCGACCCATGTGCGCGAAGCGGCGGCTGCGGCCGACCAGATCCGCATTGCCATTGCCGACATTGCCACCCAGGTCGAGGAGCAGCGTGGATCGGCCACCGATGCCGCCGACCGTTCGACCCAGACCGCGAGCGAAGTGCGCAAGCTCTCGGGCGCGACCAAGGATGTCGGCAACATGGTCGGGATGATCGACGATGTCGCCAAGAAGACCGGCCTGCTCGCGCTCAACGCGACCATCGAGGCGGCACGTGCCGGTGAGGCCGGTCGCGGTTTCGCGGTTGTCGCCGGCGAAGTGAAGGACCTGTCCGAACAGACCGCGAAGGCCACCGCCAGCGCTGGCAAGACGGTTGGGCAGATGGACGATGCCATCAATCGCTCGGTCTCCGGCTTCGGCGATGTCGATGCCGCGATCCAGCGCATCAGCCAGGCCGCCGTCGCCATTGCATCGACCGTGCGCCAGCAGACCGAGGCGACGCGCCAGCTCAGCCATGGCGTCGAGGGCGCTGCCGGTATCGCCGATGACGTGGCGGTGCGTGCCAAGCGTGTCGACGAAGGCGCGACTTCGGTTCTCGCCGCCGCGACGCAGGTCAAATCCTCCAGCGGGGAGCTTGCCAAGCTCGCCGATGCGGTACGCGGCGACGTCGAACGCTTCCTCAACGACCTGCAGGCTGCCTGATCGCAAACGGGCTCCGATGAACGGGCACGCGGCGCCATTCGGCGCGCGCACCCTTTATTTTCGTGGCTACACTCCCTATTTCGGCCTCACGAAGAGAAACGACTCAAAGGAGAATTCGCTATACGACCGCCCCTTTCGCGACGTGGGATGTCGCCGCCGCCGCCTTCCGGCCCCCGCTATGACAATTTCATCCAAGCACAAAAAGTGCGGGTGATCGATGAAAATGGCGAAAATCTGGGCGTTATGTATACGCGCGAAGCGATGGAGCAGGCCAACGACATTGGCCTCAACCTCGTTGAAATCTCTCCCAATGCCGATCCGCCCGTCGCGAAGTTTCTCGACATCGGGCGCCACAAATATGAGGCCCAGAAAAAGGCCAACGCCAAGCGCAAGGCGCAGAAGACGCAGGAGATCAAAGAGATCAAGATGCGTCCGAACATCGATGACCACGACTATCAGGTGAAGATGAAGAAGGTCGTCCAGTTCATCGAGAATGGCGACAAGGTGAAGCTCACCATCCGCTTCCGCGGCCGCGAAATGGCGCATAACGAGCTCGGCATGGCCGTGCTCAACCGTGTCGAAGAGGATACGGCGGAGATCGCCAAGGTCGAGCAGCGCCCCCGCATGGAAGGGCGCCAGATGCTCATGGTGGTCGCGCCAAAGTAGCGACTTGACGCTACGTCAATAAAAGCCCGCTTTTGTCGGCGCTTAACTTAATTCAGTACAAGTAAAAAACCTATCATGCAGTGCAGCACAAAATGTTGCGCTGCATGATGTGTTTTTTGTGCCGCAGCCCTCTTGTAATTCGGCGAAATGGCGGCACTGTCTGCTTCCCATAAGGCACCTGTCAGCGTAGTCGGGTGACATATTCACACCTTCTGTTTTTGGGAGAGGAAGCAGACATGCGTAAATCCATTCTGATGGCGTCGGCCGGTATCATGGCCTTCGCGACCCCCGCATTCGCTCAGGACACGCAGCCCGCCGACGGTGCGCAGCCGGTCCAGGAGAACCAGGACGACGATATCATCGAGGATGAGGGCGCGATCGTCATCACCGCGACCCGTCGTAACGAAGCTCTGTCGGACGTGCCGCTCGCAGTGAGCGCGGTGACCGCAGAGTCGCTGCTCAATTCGGGCGCCAGCGACATTCGCCAGCTGACCCAGGTCAGCCCCTCGCTCCTCGTTTCCTCGACCTCGTCGGAAGCCGGCGCGGGCGTCGCGCGTATCCGCGGCATCGGTACGGTCGGTGACAACCCCGGCCTCGAAAGCTCGGTCGCGGTCTTCATCGACGGCGTCTATCGCTCGCGTACCGGTACGGGCCTCACCGAACTTGGCCAGGTCGACCGCATCGAAGTTCTTCGCGGTCCGCAGGGCACGCTGTTCGGTCGCAACGCTTCGGCCGGTCTCATCTCGATCATCACGGCGCAGCCGCGCTTCACGCCTGAAGTCATCGCCTCGGCGACGATCGGCAACTACAATATGCGTCGCGGCGAACTGTCGGTCACCGGCCCGCTGAGCGACAATGTCGCCGGCCGCATCGACGGCGTCTATCTCTCGCGCGACGGCTTCCTCACCGACCGCGTGTCGGGTCGCGACATCAACGACCGTGATCGTTTCCTCGTCCGCGGCCAGCTCCTCTGGGAGCCTGACAGCGACCTCTCGGTCCGTCTCGTCGGCGACTATTCGAGCCGTGACGAGGAATGCTGCGGCGCGACCTACCTGCCGGCGCAGGATTATGACGGTTCGCCCCAGCCCTCGACCTTTGCCGCGCTGCTGCGCGGCCTTGGCGCCGACATCAACGACGACACGTTCGTCCGCGAAACGTCGATCACGCCGGGCCAGAGCTTCCGCTCGGACGTCGAGGATTACGGTCTGTCGGCCGAAGTCGTCTACGATCTCGGTGATGTGGAGCTGACCAGCATCAGCGCCTATCGCTTCAACGAGTTCGTGCGCGGCCAAGACGCCACGTTCAACAATCTCGACCTGCTTTTCCGCGACGACGATGGCGGTGCGGCGACGACCTTCAAGACCTTCACGCAGGAACTTCGCCTGCAGGGTGAAGCGATGGACGGCCGTCTCGACTGGCTGGTCGGCGGCTTCTTCGCCAGCGAAAAGCTCGAGCTTACCGACAACCTCACCGTCGGCGATGATTTCTCGAAATATGCCAACTGCCTGACCGCGTTCAACTTCGCGTCCAGCCCGCTGGTCCCGAGCTCGATCATCGATCCGAGCAACCCGACCTGCTTCCAGCCGCTCGTTTCGGGCGCGGTGCGTGCGGGTCTCGTCAACAACTTCAATACCGCGCTTGGCAACATGGATGTTGCGGGCGCCAACGCGATCGCGTCGCAGATCGCAGCCTTGAGCGCCTTTGCGCGCCTCGGTGCGATCGACCTCGGCATCGGGCCGTCGGGCCAGTTCCCCGACTTCGGCGCCGGCGTGTTCAACGATTCGGGTTACAGCAACCTCGCGCTTGCGCTGGGCATGCTGCCGGCCGATTTCGACATCAACGTCAACGACCGTTACGACCAGCTGAGCACCAACTGGGCGATCTTCACCCACAACATCTTCGAGGTGACGGACCAGATCGATATCACCATCGGCCTGCGTTACACCCAGGACAAGAAGTCGCTCGACGTCGATCTCAACGACGATAACGCGCTCTGCTCGTTCTTCTCGGCTGCGGCGCCTGATCTCCAGACGCTTCCCTGCCTCGTTCCCTCGACGCCGGGTGGCAACTTCACCGCCAGCGACGATTTCTCGAACGGCCAGCTGTCGGGTACCGGTGTGATCAGCTTCAAGCCGGTCGACGACCTCCTGACCTATGCCAGCTACTCGCGCGGCTACAAGGCGGGCGGTTACAACCTCGACCGTACCCCGCTGCTGCGTAGCAACGGCAATGGCGCGATCGTGCCGAACAGCTCGATCGCCGTCTTGCAGTTCGAGCCGGAAATCAACGACGCCTTCGAAGTCGGCTTCAAGTATGACGGTGACGGTATCGACATCAACGTCGCGGCCTTCCACCAGGTCTTCGAAAGCTTCCAGCTCAACCAGTTCAACGGCCTCGCCTTCGAAGTCGAGAACATCAACGGTTGTTCGGAACTCGACGTCCCCAACGGCGACGCCGATGCGAGCCCGCTGACCGGCAACTGTGTCGGCGACCTCAAGGGCGGTGTCCGCTCGGCCGGTGTCGAGTGGGAAATCTTCTCGCGTCCGATGCGTGACCTGCAGATCAACTTCGGTGGCACCTATGCCGACACCCGCTATCGCAGCGAGATCGTCGGTGCCGACGGTGAAGCCGTGTCGCCGCAGCTGTTCCAGCTCAACGACCGTTACATCTCGAACGCCAACGAGCTGACGCTGACCGGCTCGATCGCCTGGACGCCGGACATCGGTGACAGCGGCCTGACCGGCCTCGTCTATGTCGATGGTCGCCACATGAGCAGCCTCAACACCGGTTCGGACCTCGACGTCGAGAAGCTCCAGCCGAGCTTCCAGGTGTTCAATGCGCGTCTCGGCATTCGCGGCCCGGATGATATCTGGGCGGTCGAACTGTGGGCGCAGAACTTCACCAACGAAGAATATATCCAGGTCGCCTTCGACGCGCCGCTGCAGGGCTTCGGCACGGGCCTCGTCACCAACACCGCGCGCGGTGTCGACGAAGGTCTCTACCCGACCGCCAACCAGCTGTTCGGCGCCTTCCTCGGCGAACCGCGGACCTACGGCCTGACGCTGCGCGGTCGCTTCTAAGCAACGCGCAGGGCCACATGGCTCAACAGGGGTGGGGCCTCGCCAGCAATGGCGGGGCCCCTTTCCTTTTTAGGGGTCAGCCCTCGGCGGCGGCGAGCAAGGCGGCGCGCAGGGCGTCCGCGGTCTCATGGCTCAGCTTCCTACCGCTGGCATCGGTCAGGTAGAAGGTGTCGACTGCACGCTCGCCATAGGTGGCGACATGGGCCGAATGGACCACTGCGCCGGCTTCCATGATGGCATGGGCCAGCCGGGCAAGCAGGCCGGTGCGGTCGCGGGCATTGACCTCGATGACGGTCATGCGGGTCGATGCTGTCTGGCTGACCATGACCGCGCCGGTGACATCGAAAGCTTCCTCGCGTGCCGTGAGCGAGGCAAGCTCGGGCGGCGCGGGGAGCTGGTCTGCGCCGAGCGCATCCTTCACCGCGGCCTTCAGGCGGCTGCGGCGCCTGCTGTCGGCATAGGGACGATCCTGCGCGTCGGTGACGAGCAAGTTGTCGAGCGCCCAGCCATCGCGGGTCGTGTGAATGCGCGCATCGATGATGCTGGCGCCTGCGCTGCTGAGGCCTGCGCACAGGCGATAGAAGAGGCCGTGGCTGTCGGGCGCGAAGATTGAGATGCGCGTTGCTGCCGCATCCTTGTCGGTGGTCAGCTTCACCGACACCTCGCGCTTGCCCATTTTGGCCTCGGCCTCGGCAATCTGCTTGGCATTGGCCTTCTGCCAACCGAGCGGTTCGGCCACCCAATAGCTGTCGGGCAAGCGCTTGTGGTGCGCTGCCATCGCATCGCGCGGCCAGTCGAGCGCTTCGGCAAGTGCCGCCTTGCGTTCGGCGATGAGGTCGTTGCGGCCATGCTGCTTGTGTCCGAGGCGCAGCCGCTCTTCGGCCGCTTCGTAGAGCGTCCGGATGAGACGGCGTTTCCAGTCGGTCCACGTGCCCGGACCCACCGCGCGAATGTCCACGACGGTGAGGATCAACAGCATCTTCAAGCGCTCGGGGCTTTTGACCTGCGCGACGAAATCGTCGAGCGTGGTGGGGTCGGCCAAGTCGCGCTTGAAGGCGGTGGCGCTCATCAACAAGTGATAGCGCACCAGCCAGGCGACGAGGTCGGTTTCGCCGGCATCCAGCCCGAAACGAGGGCCCATTTCCTCGGCAATCTCGGCGCCCAGCTCGCTATGATCGCCGCCGCGACCCTTGGCGATATCGTGCAGCAGCACGGCGACATAAAGGGCGCGGCGCGAGGCGATTTGCTTGATCAGCGCACTGGCTAGCGGATGGTCTTCGGTGAGCTCGCCGCGGTCGATCGCGGCGGTGAGGCCGATGGCGCGGATCGTATGCTCGTCGACCGTATAGTGATGATACATGTCGAACTGCATCTGTGCGACGACGCGGCCGAAGTCGGGCACGAACCGCCCAAAGACCCCCGCCTCGTTCATCCAGCGCAAGACGGTGTCGGTCTGCTCGCGGCCGGTCATGATGTCGAGGAACAGCGCATTGGCGCGCGGATCGTCGCGCACTTCGTCGACGGCGCGCGCGGCCCGGGCGGCGGCGCGCATCGCGTCGGGATGCACTTCGAGGCCTTCGCGCTGGGCGACGCGGAACAGTTCGATCAGCCGGACCGGATCTTCGCGCAGCCATTCCTCCGACTTGACCGAGAGCCGTCCGCGATCGAGCGGGAAGCCGTCGATCAATTTGTCGCGGCGGAGCATGGCGGGCATGACGAAGCGCCGGCCCGCCTCGGCCAATTGGGCATCGAGCTGTGCCAGGAACACGCCGGTCAGATCGCCAACCGTCTTGGCGTTGAGGAAGTAGAAATGCATGAAGCGTTCGACCGCGCTCTTGCCCGGCCGGTCGGCATAATTCATCGCCTCGGCAATCTCGCGCTGGTGGTCGAAGCCGAGGCGATCCTCAGCGCGTCCGGCAGCGAGATGGAGATGGCAGCGGACCGACCATAGAAAGCGCTCGGCCCGCTCGAAGCGGCGGAATTCGGCGCGGTTGAACAGGCCCTTGTCGATCAACTCGGCGGGCGCCGAGACGCCATGCACATATTTGCCGATCCAGTAGAGGGTATGGAGGTCGCGCAGGCCGCCCTTGCCGTCCTTGACGTTGGGTTCGACGAGATAGCGCGTATCGCCCATCTTCTCGTGCCGCTCGTCGCGCTCGGCGAGCTTGGCGGCGACAAATTCGCGGGCACTGCCTGACACGATTTCGCGGTCGAACCGCGCGCGCATCGCGTCGAACAGCTCGCCATCGCCCCAGATGAAGCGGCTCTCGAGCGTCGCGGTGCGGATCGCCATATCCTCGCTTGCCAGCTGGATGAGTTCGTCGGGCGTGCGCACCGCCTGCCCGACCTGCAGCTTCATGTCCCAGAGCAGGTAAAGCAGTCCCTCGATCGCCTGCTCGTTCCAGGCGTTGCGCCGCTCGGGTACCAGCATCATCAGGTCGACATCGCTATAGGGCGCCATCTCGCCGCGCCCCGTCCCGCCGACGCCGACCAGCGAAATGCGTTCGCCCGAGGAGGGGTTGGGATTGGGGAAGAGTCGCTGGGTCACATAATCGTGAGCGAGCCGGATGATCTGGTCGGTAAGGAAGCTGTAGGCAGCCGCATGGACGCGGCCGCGATAGGGTTCGGCCTCGAGCCGCCGAGCGATCTCGGCGCGCCCCTGTTCGAGCGCTTCGCTCAGGATGTCGAGCGCGGCATCGCGGTCCTTGTCTCCGTAAGCGAGCCCATTCAGGCGATCATCGAGCGCGCGCCGGTCGATAATGGCGCGGCGGTCATCGACGAAATGGGCGCGGAGTGGCTGGTTCACCGGTCGTCAGCCAGGCGCTTGAGTCGATAGAGCGCGTCGAGCGCATCGCGCGGCGTCAGCGCGTCGGGGTCGAGGTCGGCGAGCGCCTCGACCAGCGGATCGCTTGGCTCTTCTTCGGGCGTCGTCGCGGCAAAAAGTGGCAAGCTGTCGAGCCCGGCAGCGATCCCGCCCGTTTCGTTGCGCCCGGCCTCGAGCCGCGAGAGGATGTCCTTGGCGCGCGCCAGCATCTTGGGGCTCATGCCCGCCAATTTGGCGACGGCGATGCCGTAGCTCTTGTCGGCGGCGCCTTCCGCGACTTCGTGGAGGAGGACGAGGTCGCCCTTATATTCCTTGGCGCGGACATGGTGGAGGCTCAGCGCATCGAGCCGTTCGGCAAGGCGAGTCAGCTCGTGATAATGGGTCGCGAACAGGGTGCGCGCACCGATATCGTCATGCATCGCTTCGGTCACCGCCCAGGCGATGGCGAGCCCGTCATAAGTCGACGTGCCGCGCCCGATTTCGTCGAGGATGACGAGGCTGTTTCTGGTTGCTTGGGCAAGAATTGCCGCGGTCTCGACCATCTCGACCATGAAGGTGGAGCGTCCGCGTGCCAGATTGTCCGAGGCGCCAACCCGGCTGAAAAGCCGATCGACCAAGCCGATCTTGGCGCGCGATGCTGGCACATAGCCACCGGCCTGCGCCATCAAGGCGATCAGCGCGACCTGGCGCAGGAAGGTCGATTTGCCGCCCATATTGGGGCCGGTGATCAGCCAGAGCCGGTCGTTGGGCCCGAGCTGGCAATCATTGGCGATGAAGCGCTCGCCCTCCTTCTCGACCGCCGCTTCGACGACCGGATGGCGGCCTCCCTCGATTTCGAGGCAGGGCTGGTCGGCAAGCTGGGGCAAGGTCCATCCGCCCTCGATGGCGCGGTGCGCCTGACCCGCGCCGACATCGATGCGGGCAAGCGCGTCGGCACTGCGCGCAATCGTCTCCGCCTGGCCGGTCACGAGGGCTGTGAGGCGTTCCAGATGCGTGGCTTCGAGCGCCAGCGCCTTGTCGCCAGCCTCTGCCAGCGCGGTCGCCTGCTCATGCAGTTCGGGCGAATTGAAGCGGACGGCATTGGCCATGGTCTGGCGGTGGGTGAAGCCCGAATCCTCGGCCATGAGCGGTTTTGCGGACTTGGCCGGTACTTCGATATGATAGCCGAGCACATTGTTGTGCTTGATCTTGAGGTTCGCGATGCCGGTCGCCTCGCGATACTTCGCTTCGAGCGCGGCGATAGCCTGCCGCCCGCCGCTGGCAAGCTCACGCAGGCGGTCGAGTTCCTCGTCATAACCCGCCGCGACATAGCCCCCCTTAGAGGCGTCGATGGGCGGGCTCTCGACCAAGGCGTTGTCGAGCTCGGCGACCAAGGTGTCATGACCCGTCAGCTGCGGCAGCAGGCTGGCGAGCAGGTCGGGAAGTTCGCCCCCTTCGGCCAGCATGGCTTGCAAGTCGTCCGCACCGGCAAGTGCATCGCGGATCTGCGCAAGGTCGCGTGGCGATCCGCGACCGGCGACGAGACGTCCAAGTGCACGGGCGAGGTCGGGCAGGGATTTGAGCCGCGTGCGCACGTCCTCGCGCAGCAACTGGTCCTCGGCGAAATATTGCACGAGGCCCAAGCGTGCCCGGATGGGATCGAGGCGTGCCAGCGGCGCGGAGATGTCCTCGGCGAGCAGGCGGCGACCGCCCGGCGTGACGCAGCGATCGAGATTGGCGAGCAGGCTGGTGGCCGGACTACCGTCGGCGCCGCGTAGCAGCTCCAAGCTGGTTCGCGTGGCAGGGTCGATGGCCATGAGCCCCGACCGTTCGATGCGCCGCGGTGCGGCTAGGTGCGCGGTCGCATCCTTCTGTGTGGCATCGAGATAGGCGAGCAATCCGCCCGCGGCGACACATTCGGCGCGGCCGGGCGAGCCGAAACCGGCCAGGTCCTTGATCCCGAAGCGACGCTTGAGCGCGGCTTCGCCCTCCATGCTGTCGAAGCCGCCGGCACCTTGCGTGGTGGCGATGCCGGCGATGCGTTCGTCGGCGATCACTTCGGCAGCATCGAGCCGCGCCAGTTCCGCAGGCAGGCCGCCGGTATCGCAGGCAATGAGTTCGAACCGCCCGGTCGAGATGTCGGCGGCGGCAATGGCATAATCGTCGCCCGCGCGCCCGATCGCGGCAAGCCAGTTGGCCGCCTTGCTGTCGAGCAGGCTTTCCTCGGTCAGGGTGCCCGGCGTGACGACGCGGATGATGGCGCGCTCGACCAATGCCTTGGAGCCGCGCGCCCTCTTGGCTTCGGCCGGGCTTTCGGTCTGCTCTGCAATGGCGACGCGGTGACCGGCCTTGATGAGGCGGGCGAGATAGGCCTCGGCGGCGTGAACCGGCACGCCGCACATCGGCACGGGCTGGCCGCGATCCTCACCCCTCTTGGTCAATGCGATGTCGAGGCATGCCGCAGCCACCTTCGCATCGTCGAAGAACAGCTCGAAGAAATCGCCCATGCGAAAAAAGAGCAATGCCTCGCCCGCCTCGGCCTTGAGGCGGTGGAATTGCGCCATCACCGGAGTGGATTGCTTGGGCGTCTTGGGGGAATCATCGCGGGCCATGTGTCTCGTCGAGATTAGCCTGTCGTTGGGGTTCGCGCCAATAGGGCTTGGCGAGGTAGGGCGCAGCCTGTTAGCAACGCTGCCGGGGACGATGAAGGGGGTCATATGGATCACGACTTGCCGTTGGTGCTGGCCATCGCGATGCCGGCCATCCTGTTCGTGATCCCTGCAATCCTGACATTGATGGGCTGGAGCGCGCAGCGCGGGCGTCGCGGGGCGATGGTGCCGCGGGTCAGCATGCGGCGGATCGTGAAATCGATCCTGGCGTTCGTGATCGCCTTCAACCTTGCCTTCCTGCTACAGGAATTGGGGCTGGTCATTCCCAAGGCCTTCGTGCCCGGGCTCGACCCGATCCTCTACCATGACAATCATGGCTACACGCCGGCGGACCCGATCGCCGACCTCTTGCAGGGTGGCGGGCTGGTGGCGCTGTTGCTGGGCGGGATCATCACCATGGCGATGCTCCAGCGTTCGCCGCCGCAGGCCGCCGGCGCGCGCCTGTTCCTGACCTGGCTGACTTTCTGGTGCTGGATGATGGCGCTCATCCAGCTTCCTATGGCCGTGATCGACCCGGGCAGCGATGTCGGGATGGCGCTGGCAACCTTCGAGTTGCCGCAGCCGCTGATGATCGTGGTCGCGCTCGTCGGGCTTCTCGGCATTCCGATGGTTGCCAAGGCGCTCGTGCCGGACTTCCTTGCGGTAGGGCCGCAGCCGGTAAACCTCCCGACCCGACGCCTGATCCGGCTGGCGCTGCTTCCCGCTTTCGTAGGCCTCGGCCTTGTGACGCTTTATCGCCTGCCGGGCGATCTCGATCGGGTGCTCGTCTTTCCGGCGGTCACGGCGGCGGTCGGGCTCATCTGGGTGATGGCGCTGGGCTGGATGATCCGTCCCGACGAACGGCGGGTGGCGCATGCGCGCAATCACCGTCCCATCCCCTTCAAGGGCGTCGCCATCGCGCTCGTCCTGCTCGCCGTCTTCCAGTTGGTGCTGCGACCCGGCATTCCCTTCTAGGCCGGCAACCCCTTTTGCCGCGTGACTCGCACCGTCACATCCTGCTAGCGCTCGCCGCCAACAGGAGAGTTTGATGAGCGAAGCTAACGTTACGTTTTCCGACGCCGAGGCGATCGATTTCCACGCCAAGGGCCGGCCGGGCAAGATCGAGATCAAGGCGTCCAAGCCGATGGCGACGCAGCGCGACCTCGCGCTTGCCTATTCGCCCGGCGTCGCGGTGCCGGTCGAGGCCATCGCCGCCGATCCGGGTCGCGCCTACGAACTCACTGCCAAGGGCAACCTCGTCGCCGTCATCTCCAACGGCTCGGCCATTCTCGGTCTCGGCAATCTCGGCGCGCTTGCGTCGAAGCCGGTGATGGAGGGCAAGGCGGTTCTGTTCAAACGCTTCGCCGACGTGGATTCGATCGATCTCGAGCTGGATACCGAGGATCCCGAGGCCTTCATCAACGCAGTCGCGCTGATGGGTCCCAGCTTCGGCGGCATCAATCTTGAAGATATCGGCGCGCCCGATTGCTTCATCATCGAGCAGGCGCTGAAAGAGCGGATGAACATTCCGGTCTTTCATGACGACCAGCATGGCACCGCGATCATCACCGCGGCTGGCCTCATCAACGCCGCGCACCTGACGGGGCGCGAGATGGGCGACATGAAGGTGGTCATAAACGGCGCGGGGGCGGCGGCAATCGCCTGCTCCGACCTCATCAAGGCGATGGGCGTCAAACATGACAATGTCATCATGTGCGATCGCTCGGGCGTCATCCACAAGGATCGCGACGATCTCGACCAGTGGAAGAGCGCGCAGGCGGTCGAGACGGACCTTCGTACGCTGGAAGACGCGCTGAAGGGCGCCGACGTCTTCCTCGGTCTCAGCGCGGGCAACGTCCTTAACGGCGACATGATAAAGCATATGGCCAAGGATCCGATCATCTTCGCGATGGCCAATCCGACGCCGGAAATCGCGCCGCCGGAGGCCAAGAAGGCACGTCCCGACGCCATCGTTGCGACGGGCCGTTCGGACTATCCCAACCAGGTCAATAACGTGCTCGGCTTCCCCTTCATCTTCCGCGGCGCTCTGGATGCGCGCGCGACGGCAGTGAACGAGGAAATGAAGATCGCCGCAGCGCAGGCGCTGGCCGAACTGGCGCGCGAAGCGGTGCCCGAGGAAGTGGCTGCTGCCTATGGCGGCAGCGCCAAGAGCTTCGGTCCCGATTATATCATTCCCGCCCCGTTCGACCCGCGCCTCATCGAGGTGGTGCCAGCGGCGGTGGCGCGGGCGGCCGAAGAAACCGGTGTCGCCCAGAAGCCGATCGAAGATTATGACGCCTATCGCTCGCAGCTGCGTGCGCGCCTCAACCCCGCCAGCTCGGTCCTGACGCTCGCTTACGAAGCGGCGCGCCGCAATCCCAAGCGTGTGCTGTTCGCCGAAGGCGAGGAAGAGAATGTCCTGCGCGCCGCCATCGCCTTCAAGGAAGGCGGCTATGGTACGCCGGTGCTGGTCGGCCGCGACACGACCTATGATCGCCTGAAGGCGTTGGGGGTCGAGGATCCCGAAAGCTACAAAGTGCTCAACAGCCGCAACTCGCCGCTGGTGCAAAAAGCGGTCGACTTCATCTACCAGCGCCACCAACGCGGCGGCATGCTGCGCCGCCAGGTCGAACGCATGGTCAACCAGGATCGCAACTACTTCACCGCTGCGATGCTCGCGCTGGGCGAGGGCGATGCGATGATTACCGGGACGACCCGCCCGTTCAGCCAGAGCCTCGCGCAGGTGCGCACGGTGATCGACGACGATACGGGCGGGGATCCGTTCGGCATCAACATCGTCGCGACCGGCAGCCAGACGGTGCTGATCGCCGATACGAGCGTCACCGAACGCCCGACGGCGGAGCAGCTGGCCGCCATCGCCATCCGCTCGGCCGCCTTTGCGCGGCGCATGGGTGTCGAGCCGCGCGTGGCCTTCATCAGCTACACCACTTTCGGCAACCCGCCGGGCCACCATATCGATCATCTGCGCGATGCGGTGAAGGTGCTCGACCGGATGACCACCGACTTCGAATATGAAGGCGAAATGGGCCCGGACGTGGCGCTCAATCATGAGGCGCAGCGCAAATATTATCCGTTTTCCCGCCTGTCGGGTCCGGCGAACATCCTCATCATGCCGGGTCTCCAGTCGGCTAACCTGTCGTCCAAGTTGTTGAAGGCGATCGGCGGCGAAAATGTGCTGGGACCCTATCTGATGGGCATGAGCCTGCCGGTGCAGATCGCGCCGATGACGGCCAGCTCGGGCGACCTCGTCACGCTGGCGGTGCTGGCCTCCGGGGGTGCCGATGCGCTACGCCGTAATGCGGCGGCCAAGGAAGCGGCCGCCCAAGTAGGGTGAGTCACATGATCAACGCCAATCGCGGCAATTTCCGTTTCCTCGCGGCCATCACGTTGCTGGCGGGCATTGCGCTCGTCTGGGGCGTGCTGACCGGCAACCTAGAATCGGCGGGCTGGATCGCCGGCATTTCGCTGGGCAGCGCGCTGCTGCTGGCGATCATCATCTGGGTGCTGGAAGGCTATCGCGCCGACGCGCCGACAGACTGACTAGATTCTCTCGGCCTGGCTAACCGTGTCGCTGGCGCGCAATGCCGCCACGATGGCGTGCAGGTGGGCCAGGTCATGCAGCTCGGTATCCACGTCGAACGTGTGGAAGCTGCCGTCGCGGTGGACCAGCTGCAGGTTGATGATGTTGGCGCTCTTGGCGCCGAACACGCCGGCCATGTCGCCCAGAGCGCCCGCAACGTCGTGGAGGATGACGCGGATGCGCGCGGTGCCGCCGTCCGAATGATCGCCCCATGCAAGGTCGAGCCAGTCGGCATCGTCGCTGGCCAGCAAGGTTTCGCAGCCGATGACATGGACCTCGATCATGTCGTCCTCGCGCCGCACGCCGACGATGCGGTCGCCCGGAATGGGGTGGCAGCAATCGGCCAGTTCGAAGGCGACGCCGGGCGTCAGCCCCTTGATCGAGATGGCGTTGCGCTGTTCGGGCGCGCGCGTGCCCTTGCCTTCCTTCTCGAGGTTTACGGTCGAACCGGGGACGAGCGCTTCCATCACTGCATCGTCGGCGATGCGTTTCTTGGCGATCGCTTCCATCAGCGCGGCTTCATCGTCCATGCCGAGCCGCTTGGCAGCACGCTTGGTCGCGCCGCGACGCGGTGCGGAGGGCAAGCGTTCGATAATCTCGGCGAAAATCTTGGTGCCCAGCTCGATCGTCTCGTCGCGTTCCTTGTGCCGCACGAAGCGGCGGATGGCGGCGCGCGCCTTGCCGGTGGCGACGAATCGCAGCCATGAGGGCTGCGGCTGCTGTGCGTCGGAAGCGAGGATTTCGACCTGGTCGCCATTGTCGAGCAGGGTACGTAGCGGCACCACGCGGCCATTGACCTTGGCGCCGACCGTCTGGTCGCCAAGGTCGGTATGCACCGCATAGGCAAAATCGACCGGGGTGGCCCCTTTAGGCAGCTGGATCAGCTCGCCCTTCGGCGTGAAGGCGAAGATGCGGTCCTGGTACATCGCCATGCGGGTATGTTCGAGCAGCTCTTCGGCGGATGCGGCATGGTCGAGGATTTCGACGAGGTCGCTAATCCACGGCACCTTGATGTCGGCCGCCGACTTGCCTTCCTTGTAGGCCCAGTGGGCAGCGAGCCCGCGCTCGGCCTGTTCGTGCATTTCGCGGGTCCGGATCTGGATCTCGATCCGCATATTGCTGTCATGGATTACGCGAGTGTGGAGCGAACGATAGCCGTTGCGCTTGGGCGTCGAGATATAGTCCTTGTAGCGGCCCGGCACCATCGGCCAGCGCTGGTGAATGAGACCGAGTGCGCGATAGACGTCCTCGACGCTGTCGACGATGACGCGGAAGGCCATGACGTCCGACAATTGCTCGAAGCTGATATGCTGCTCGGCCATCTTGCGCCAGATCGAGTAGGGATGCTTCTCGCGTCCCGTTACCTCAGCCTCGAGGCCGTTATCCTTGAGATGGAGCTGGAGGTTGAGGCCGATGCGGGCGATCATGTCGCCGCCCGTTTCGTTGAGCTGCTTGAGGCGCCGGACGATCGAGGCGTAGGCGTCGGGTTCGAGATGCTTGAACGAGAGCGACTGCATCTCCTTCATCATCTCGTACATGCCGATCCGCTCGGCGAGCGGCGCGTAAATATCCAAGGTCTCGCGCGCAATGCGGCGGCGTTTCTCTTCCTTGGGAATGTGGTGCAGCGTGCGCATGTTGTGGAGCCGGTCGGCCAGCTTCACCAGCAACACGCGGATATCGCCCGACAGGGCGAGCAGGAATTTGCGGAGGTTCTCGGCGGCGCGTTCGCTCTCGCTCATCGCCTCGACCTTGGAGAGCTTGGTCACGCCGTCGACAAGGCGCGCAACCTCATCGCCAAAGAGGTTTTCGATCTGCTCGGGCGTGGCGACCGTATCCTCGATCGTGTCGTGGAGGATCGCCGTGACGATCGTCTCGGTATCTAGCTTGAGGTCGGTAAGGATGCCGGCCACCTCGATCGGGTGGCTGAAATAAGGGTCGCCGCTGGCACGCAACTGGGCCCCGTGCGCCTTCATGGAAAAGACGTAGGCGCGGTTGATCAACGCCTCGTTGGCGTCGGGATCGTAGGCCCGGACCTTTTCGACAAGTTCATACTGTCTCAGCACATCCACTAAATGGGGTGTCGGACGGTCTTATTGCAAGTGCGAAAAAGGGCCGGGTCTACAGGGAGGAACGGGATTAGCGGGCCTTGGCGTTGCAGGCGGCCAGCGCGTCGGCATCAAACTCTTCGCCGTCGATGGCGAAGCGGGTGACCGGGCCGACTTCCTTGACGAGGCGCTCGCACAGGACCGCAGGGCGGCTGCGGTCCGAATTGGTGCGGCACTCATTGCCGTTGCAGCGGAAAGCAGCGCCCTTGACCGCGACATTGCCTTCAGCCGCTTCGGTGAGCGTGGCGCTGACCAGCGGGCCGGCAGCCATGGCCGGGGCGGCAGTGAGTGAGAGGGCGGTGGCAGCAAAGAAAAGGCGCATGTGAAATCTCCGCAAAAGGGTTTCGTTTCACAACGCATATGATTCGTAGTTTCAATTTGCAACTGTTATTTGCCGAATGACAAGCCTATGACAGTCGAATCGTGGCATGCCGTAGCGGCACGCCGCACAGAGGGATTTGCGTTAAGTGAGCGGAAAAGAATTGGATATCGAAGCCTTCAAGGCCAATGCACTTCGGTGCCCGTTGCCCGAGGCGATCGACTTGATCGGTGAAAAGTGGGCGTTCCTGATCTTGCGGGGTGCGTTCAACAAGCTGACCCATTTCGAGCAGTTCCAGGCGGGCCTCGGCATCGCCCGCAACATCCTGTCGGACCGGCTGCAGAAGCTGGTCGCCGGCGGCATCCTCGATCGCAAGCCCGACCCCAATGACGGACGCAAGGTGGTCTACCAGCTGACCGACAAGGGCGCCTCGCTGCTGCCCGTCGTCGTGGCGCTGCGCCAATGGGGAGAAGAATGGGGCCATGGCTGCAACGACATCATGCTTGCCGACGAAAGGAATGGCGACCCGATCCAGAAGGTCGCGATCCATGCCCAGGACGGGCGCATCCTCGGCCTGACCGACCTCATGTGGGTCGACCGCCGCACAGGCGCGAGCCTGCGCCATATCGACGAGGTCGATCTCTAGCTTTTCTCGGAGTCCCGAATCAAAAAGGGCGGCCCGATCGGGACCGCCCTTTTTGTTTGGAGATGTCGGTCGACTTAGTCGGCCGTGCCCGGGGTCGGACGCGGCGGCGCAGCGGCAGTGAGGCGCAGGGCCTCGGCCGATTCGCTCAGGCTCGCCAGCTCATCCGTCTCGTCATCCTCGTCGATCTGGACCTTCTGGTGGCCCGAGACGAGCGATTCTTCGAGATGCTTGGGCTTGATCGTCGTTTCGGCGATTTCACGCAGCGCAACGACCGGATTCTTGTCGCGGTCGCGGTCGATGGTGAGGTCGGCACCGCCCGAAATCTGGCGCGCACGCTCGGCGGCCAGCAGGACGAGGTCGAAACGGTTCGAGACCTTGTCGACGCAATCTTCAACGGTAACGCGCGCCATAAGCGGCAAATCCTTCTGTTCGAAAGTCTTTCGGAATGAACGGGCGAGATAGGGACGAGGCCCCCAAGAGTCAATGAAAACCCCTCTGGCGGGGCGGCGCGCTTGCAAGGCCGACGCCCACGCTTCATGGGTTGGCGATGGCCAGTGATCGCTCCTTGAAAGTGGATAGCCACACGCTGACGCTGCTTCCCGGCGGGGAAGAGCGGATGAGCGCGATCCTCGAGCTGATCGACGGGGCGAAGTCGCGCCTCGACCTGCTTTTCTACGACCTTGCCGACGATGACAGCGGGACGCGCATTCGCGATGCGCTCGTCGCGGCAGCGCGGCGCGGGGTCGAGGTGCGCCTCATCATCGACGGGTTCGGCCTGCGCGACATCAAGGACCAGGAAGGCTTTTTCGCGCCGCTGCGCGAGGCGGGCGGCGAAGCGTTCGTCTTCCATCCCAGCGTTGGCCGGCGCTACCTGTTGCGCAACCACCAGAAGATCGCGATTGCCGATTGCTGTGACGCGATCATCGGCGGGGCCAATCTCGCCAAGGACTATCTCGGCGATCATGACGGCGCGTGGCGCGACCTGTGGCTGCGGCTGGACGGGCCGAGCGTGCCGGTGCTCACCAACTATTTCGAGACGCTGCACGACTGGATGCAGCAAAAGCCCTCCAGCGTGCGCGACCTTGGCGACATTGCGGCGCGGTGCAGCCGCACGTCGGGACCGCTGCAATGGCAATTCTCCGCGCCCTGGCCGCGCCAGACGCCATGGCCCGCCGGCCTCATCCGCGATCTCTGGCAGGCCCGCCAGCTCGACATGGTCGCGGCCTATTTCTCGCCCAATGCGCCGATGCTCCGCCGCATGGAGCGGATCGCCGAGGATGGCGGGCGCGTCCGCCTGATTACCGCGGCAAAGTCAGACAACAACGCCACCATCGCGGCGGCGCGGCATACCTATCACCAGTTGCTCACCGCCGGCGTCGAGATATTCGAATATCTGCCGACCAAGCTGCACACCAAGCTCTTCATCGCCGACGATATCGTTCATATCGGCAGCTCGAATTTCGATTTCCGCAGCCTCTTCATCAACATGGAAGTGATGCTCCGCATCGACAGCGGGGCTGCCGCCGAGATGCTGCGTCACTATGTCGCCGGCGAGATCGAGGACAGCCGCGAGATCACGCCCGAACTGCATGCGAGCCGCGATACGTTCTGGCAGCGGACCATCTGGGCGCTCTCCAATTTCCTCGTGACGACGATGGATTATACGGTGAGCCGGAAGCTGAATTTCCCGTTGGGCGGCGATGACTGATCTGGCCGCCACGCGGTTCGGCCGGGTCGCCGGCAGCGCGCTCACCAATCGCCAGTTCGTGATGCTTTATGCCGCGATGCTGATCGCTGCGGCGGGCAATACGGCGCTGCAGTCGGTCATGCCGGCCATTGGGCGCGCCATCGGGATTGCCGACGTTGCGGTCGCGCTGACGTTCACCACGTCGGCAGTCCTGTGGGTGGCCTTCGCCCCGCGCTGGGCGCACCAGTCCGACCATCGAGGGCGCAAGCCGCTCATCCTGCTCGGCATCGGGGCCGGCTTCACCTTGTCGTCGCTCCTGTGCGGGATCGTGCTGTTGCTCGGCCTCAAGGATGTGACGACGCCGCTCTTGACCTTCATCCTCTTCGCGGTCGTGCGCGCCATTTACGGTATTTTCGGCTGCGCGACGCCGAGCGCGACGCAAGCCTATCTCGCCAGCCGGACGCGCCGATCGGCACGCGTCAACGCGATTGCCGGCCTGTCGTCCAGCTTCTCGCTCGGTACGATCATCGGACCTGCGCTGGCGCCGCTCTTCGTCATTCCCTTCTTCGGCCTGTCAGGCCCGCTCTTCATCTTCGCCGCGATCGGCGGCGCGGTTTTTGTCATGGTATGGTGGGCGCTGCCCGATGACCAGAGCCCACGCGAGGGGCGCGGCGCGGCGATGAGCTATCCGAGCCTTGCCAGCCAGCCAACCGGTGCCAGTGTCAAGGCCGCCACCAGCAGGCGCGCGCGCATGAAATGGAACGACCCGCGCATCCGCAACTGGATCATGGCGGGCGTCGTCACCAACCATGCCATGGCCGGCATCGTTACTATCATCGGCTTCTTCGTGATCGACCGGCTGGCGCTCCAGCCGATCGGGGCGGAGCGCGATATTGCCGTGGTGATGATGGCCGGCTCGGCCGCGACGCTGGCGGCGCAATGGGGCCTTATCCCGCGCCTGTCGCTCGGCCCCAAGACGCTCATCCTGTGGGGATCGGGTATTGCCGCCGTCGGCATGCTGGGCACGATGATGGCGATCAGCCTCTACGGGATCGTCGTCGGGTTTGCGCTGACCTGTCTCGGCTTCGGTTTCACCCGTCCCGGTTTCACCGGCGGGGCGAGCCTTGCCGTCCCGCTCGCCGAGCAAGGCGGCGTCGCGGGCATCGTCACCTCGTCGAACGGCATCGCTTTCGTGGCGGCGCCGACGGCAGGCATCCTGCTCTACGGCGTCGAGGCGCACCTGCCCTTCGCGCTGGCCGCGCTGCTGCTTGGCGGGGTCATCGTCTGGGCGCGCAAGGCGCTCGACTAGGCCTTGTCCTTGCCATTGCCTTTCTTGGGCTCGAGCATACCGGGTTCAATGAACCCGATGGTCGGCTGCGGCTTCAATGCATCCTGTTTCAGGTTGTCGCGGATCCGTTTGTACTGGTCGAGCATCTTCTGCGTGACCGAGGGACGGGTTTCCTCGAGCGCGTCGTCGAAATCCTGCTTCGAGACCTCCGCCTTCTCCATGTCGCGGCGCATGGCAATAAGGCCGGCGCGGCGCACGAGGTCTTCGAGGTCGGCGCCGGTGAAGCGATCGGTCCGCTTGGCATAGTCCGCAAGGTCCACGTCCTTCGCCAATGGCATGTTGGAGGTGTGGATCTGGAGGATCCGCAGGCGCCCTTCCTCGCTCGGCGGGCCGACATAGATGAGCTCGTCGAAGCGGCCCGGGCGCAGAAGCGCGGGGTCGATCAGGTTGGGCCGGTTGGTGGCGCCGATGACGACGACATTATTGAGCTCTTCGAGCCCGTCCATCTCGCTGAGGATCGTGTTGACGACCCGCTCGGTGACCTGCGGTTCGCCCATCGAGCCGCCGCGCGAGGGCACAAGGCTGTCCAGTTCGTCGATAAAGATGACGGTCGGCGCAACCTGGCGGGCGCGGGCAAAGAGGCGGGCAATCTGCTGCTCGCTCTCGCCATACCATTTGGAGAGGAGGTCCGAGGATTTTGTGGCGATAAAATTGGCCTCGGATTCGCGCGCCGCAGCCTTGGCCAGCAGCGTCTTGCCGGTGCCGGGCGGGCCGTAGAGCAGGAAGCCGCGCGCCGGCCGGATGCCGAGGCGGCGGAAGGCGCCGGGATGCTTGAGCGGCAATTCGACCCCTTCCTTCAGCTTGTCGCGCGCTTCGTCGAGGCCGCCAATATCGTCCCAACCGATATCAGGCATCTGGACCATGACCTCGCGCATGGCAGAGGGCTGGACACGTTTCAGGGCATTGCGGAAATCATCGGCCGTGACCGCCAGGCTATCGAGGACCTCGGTCGGGATCTCGTCCTCGCCCAAGTTGATCTTCGGCATGATCCGGCGCACCGCCTCCAGCGCTGCTTCGCGGGTGAGGCTGGCAATATCGGCGCCAACGAAGCCATAGGTGCGCTTGGAAAGCTTATCCAGGTCGACATCCTCGCCGAGCGGCATGCCGCGCGTGTGAATGCCAAGGATCTCACGGCGGCCTGGTTCGTCGGGCACCCCGATGACAATCTCGCGATCAAAACGCCCCGGGCGACGCAATGCGCTGTCGATCGCATCGGGCCGGTTGGTGGCGGCAATGACGACGAGGTTCTGGCGCGGCTCGAGGCCGTCCATCAGCGTCAGCAATTGCGCGACGAGGCGCTTTTCGGCCTCGCCCGTTACCTTCTCGCGCTTGGGCGCGATGGAATCGATTTCGTCGATGAAGATGATGCTGGGCGCGGCTTTCGAAGCATTCTCGAACAGTTCGCGCAGCTTCTTCTCGCTCTCGCCATAGGCCGAGCCCATGATTTCGGGCCCCGCGATATGGAAAAATTCGGCATCGCTTTCATTGGCGACGGCGCGCGCCAGCATGGTCTTCCCGGTACCGGGCGGGCCGTGAAGCAGCACGCCCTTGGGCGGGTCGACGCCGAGACGACGGAACAGTTCGGGATGGCGGAGCGGCAGCTCGACCATTTCGCGCAGCGCGTCGATCGTGCCGGCCATGCCGCCCAGATCGTCATAGGTGATCGCATCGCGCTCGACCTCGATCGTGCCGTCCTGTTCGGGCTGCAGCGCGACCTCGGTGTCGGCATCGATATGGACAATGCCGGCAGGCTGCGTGCTGACGACTTTCAGGCGCACTTCTTGGAGCGCGAAGGCGGGGGCCTGGAGCAGCTGGCGGATATTGTCGGGCATGTCGGTATTGACCCGCTGGTGCCCGGCGGTGGCGACGAGGTCGCCCTTCACGATCGGCGCGCCGAAAAAGCTGCGCTTCAGCGCGTCGGTCGACCCGGCAAGGCGGATGCCCGACTGGGCGGGCGCGAAGGTGACTTTCTTGGCCGGCTTGGACTGGGCCTTCTCGACCGTGACGAAATCGCCAGCGCCGACGCCGGCGTTGGAGCGCTGAAGGCCGTCGAGGCGGATGATGTCGAGCCCGCTATCGTCCTTGTAGGGGCGGATCGCGCGGGCCGGGGTCATGCGCTTGCCCGAAATCGCGATGATATCGCCGTCGGCCAGCCCCAGCTCTTCCATCAGATTGGCTGGCAGGCGGGCGAGGCCGCGGCCTGAATCGGCGGGCGGCAGGCTGGCAACCTGAACGCGGTTGGACTTGGTCTTGGTATCGGCGTCGGCCACATGAATCTCCTTGTCCTAGGCCCAATGCGCATGGCGGGGCTTCGGTTCATTCAGATCCGATGTGGGGGCGATGAGGCACAAAAAAAGGGACCCGACCGCATGAAGCGACCGGGCCCCGTCAGGAGAGGATGTCGAATTTTCATCCGACCCATTCTTTATCGCACCGCAACATGAATTGTGCAAGTGCGAAATGACATCAATGTCACTTTTTGATGAGGTTGACGATCCGGCGGACGGTGGAGCGCGGCAGAAAACGGCTGGAATTGGCCGAAATCTTGTTGGCAATGCCGGGAACGACGACCGCCTTGTTCCGGTCGAGCCCTTCGACGCCGATGCGGACGACCTCCTCGGCGGTCATGGCAACGGTTTCGACCGCCTTGTTCCCGCCAAAGCCCGCCACTTCGCCAAATTCGGTAGAAGTGGGGCCGGGGCACAAGGCGGAGACCTTGATGCCGCTATCCTTCAATTCCTCGTGCAAGGCTTCGGTGAAGGAAAGGACATAGGCCTTGGTCGCGAAATAGACCGCCATGCCGGGCCCCGGCTGGAAGCTGGCAACCGAGGCGACGTTGAGGATCGCGCCCTTGCCGGCATTGTGCATCGCCGGGAGGACGCCGTGGGCGAGTTCGGTCAACACCCCGCAATTGAGGTCGATCATCTGGCGCTGGCGCGGCCCGTCGAGGCTCTCGAAACGTCCGACCAGCCCGAACCCGGCATTGTTGATTAGTGTGTCGACCTGTTCGTCATGCGCCTTCAGGTCGGCGAACAGGGCGGCCGCGGCGCCCTCCTTGCTTAGGTCCATCGCGACGACGCGGGCATTGCCGAGCTCTTCGGCCAATTCCTTGAGGCGGTCTTCGCGGCGGGCGACGAGGACGAGGCGGTCGCCGCGCTTCGAGTAGGTCTTGGCGAATTCGACGCCGAGGCCGGCGCTGGCGCCGGTGATGAGGGTGATGGGCTGGGTCATGACGATCCTCGTAGAGCAAGCCCGCTCGGGGGCAAGCATTTGGCGAAATGCATTCGTATGCGCTAGTTATGTCGGCAGGGGGACATAGCCGATGAACGATACGCCGATGCCTGCGGGTCCGATCGATGCGAAAAAACGCATCATCCTTCTCGATGGCCTGAGGGGCTTTGCGCTGCTCGGCATCCTCTTTGCCAACATGACCGAATTTATCGGCTGGCCCTACATGACGCCCGAACAGGATGCCGCCGTGACGGTCGGCTGGCCCGACACGGTCACCGAATTCTTCTTCGAGATGTTCGTGCACGGCAAGTTCTACGCGCTCTTCTCGCTTCTCTTCGGCATCGGGTTCGCGCTGCAATTGAAGCGCATCCAGGAGCGGGGCGAGGGGACGGGTCGCTATGCCCGAAGGCTCGGTTTCCTGATGATGTTCGGCCTCCTTCACATCATCCTCTTGTGGATCGGCGACATATTGCTGCTCTATTCGGTCATGGGCTTTGCGCTGCTCGCGCTACGCGGCCTGTCGAACCGCGCGCTCATCTTCGGCGCGATCCTGTGCTGGCTCATCCCGATCGGGTGGGAGGTCTACAAGGTCGAGGCGGGGTTCAACGTCTTTGCCGCGCTGATGCCGATTGCGACGCCATGGATGCAGCAGCTGGGCTTTACCCAGCAGGACTATATGGGGGTCGGTTTCTGGGTGTTTCCCGACTATTGGACACACCTCAAAAGCTCGGTGATCGAGCTCTACCTGCGCTTCGTCGTCTATGCCGACCAGATGCGCTTCACCAAGGTGTTGGGTATGTTTCTCATCGGCCTATGGGTCGGGCGCAAGGGCATCCATGCCGACCCGGTCGCCTATGGGCCGCTGCTCAGGAAAGTCGCGACATGGGGTTTGGTCATCGGCCTGCCTTTCGCCCTCCTGAGGGCGCTGATCATGACCGGCCTGTGGGCGCCCGACATGGCCGAGCTGCCCATACTCAATACGGTGGCCTATGTTTTCTCGGCCCCGTTCCTCGCGCTGGCTTACGCTTCCATTGCGGCGCTGGCCTGGAATGCGGGGAAGCAGGCCTTCTTCGAGACCTTCTCGCCGATCGGACGGATGGCGCTTACCAACTACATCCTGCAGTCGGTCATCGCGATCACCATCTTCTTCGGCTGGGGCTTCGGGATGATCCTCAAGGTGCCCCTAGTCGCCATCATCCCGATCACCGCGGCGATCTTCATCGCGCAGGTCTGGTGGTCGAAATGGTGGCTGGCCCGCTATCGTTTCGGGCCGCTGGAATGGCTGTGGCGTTCGCTGACCTACGGCAAGGCGCAGCCGATGCGCCTCGCCGCAATGTCAGCGCCGCAAACCGCTTAGGAAACGGTCGCCTTTTCGATCTTGCCGGGATTGGGGACGGGCTCGCCGGTCGGCAGCGCGTCGACATGCTCCATGCCGCTCTCGACCTGGCCCCAGACGGTGTACTGACCATCGAGGAAGTGGGCGTCGTCGAAGCAGATGAAGAACTGGCTGTTGGCGCTGTTCGGGTCGGGTGTACGGGCCATCGAGCAGGTGCCGCGGACGTGCGGCTCGCTGTTGAACTCGGCCTTGAGGTCGGGAAGGTCGCTGCCGCCCGTGCCGGTGCCGGTGGGGTCGCCGCCCTGTGCCATGAAGCCCGGGATCACCCGGTGGAAGACCACGCCGTCATAGAAACCGTCGCTGGCGAGCTTGGTGATGCGCTCGACATGGCCAGGGGCCAGGTCGGGGCGCAGCTTGATGACGACGTCGCCGCCGGTCGAGAGTTTGAGGGTGAGTGTATCGGCCATGGATCGGCGCTCCTGTGTCTATGAGGTTTGCCGCCATGTAGGAGGTGGGACCGGCGCTGGCCAGCCCCACCCCGTGGATTATTCGCTGGCTGCGGCGGCCTGTGCCTCGGCCCGGGCGACATGGTCGCGCACGTCTTGGAGGTAGCCGTCCAGCGCCGCGCGGTCGGATACGCGCCCGCCCTGCACGACCGCCACGATGGCGTCGGAATGGTCGATATTCTCGGTGGGATTGGCCGAAAGCAGGACGAGGTCGGCGAGCTTGCCGGCGCTGACCCCGCCAAAGTCCTCGCTGCGCCCCAGATAAGCGGCGGGCACGCTGGTCGCGGCCTGCAAGGCTTCCATCGGCGTGAGGCCAGCCTCAACGAGGTTGCCGAGCTCGTCATGAACCGAGAAACCGGGGAAGACCATCGTGTCGTTGGCATCGGTGCCGACCATGACCTTCACGCCCATGTCATGGGCCATGCCGGTGAGTTTGAGGCCCTGATAATAGAAGGCTTCAAGCTGGTCGACGAACTCGGCCGGGGCCTGCGCGGTGCGGTCGAGGTCGCGGCCCCAGAAATTGCGCTGGAAGACCGGGATGTACTGAAAGCGCGGATCGTCGCGATAGGCATCCTCGCCGGCACGATAGTCCATCTCGCGCGTGAGATGGGTCGGAACGTAATAGGTGTCGTTATCGACCATCGCCTGGATCTGCGCCTGGCACAGAGCATCGTCATATTCAGCGAGCGAGCGGCCGGGGATTGCCTGGCGGTCGGGCCAAGGAATGTCTTCGCCGGCCAGCTTGCGCTTGATCTGGTCGCGAAACTCGACGCCCACGGTGGCGCAATCCATCGGCAGGTCGCGTGCATGTTCGATGGAATCCAGCCCGAGTTCCGAAATTTCGGCGACGCTGAAGGCCATCGGGATATGGCCCCCCACGCGCATGCCGGCCGCGTCCGCAGCCTGCATGAACGCGACGAAGACATCGGGCTCCCAGCCCTGGCTGACCTTGAGATATTCGACGTCGCGCGCCTTCACCGCGGCTACGGCAGCCACGGCTTCGTCGATATTGGTGGGCTCGTACATCCGCGCATGGTCCGATGCCGGCTCCTCGCGGCCCTGTTCGATCTTGGCGCTGGAAAGCATGACGAGGCGCGGACCGACCAAATCGCCGGCCTCGATCGCGGCGCGGGCCTCGAGCATCTCGTCGATGCACATGCCCATGCCGCCCGGTCCGTCGCCGCAATCGCTCCCCATCTCGCGCACCCCCGTGACGCCGTTGGCATGCATCAGCAGCAGCGAGCTCTCATGCACCCCGTTAAAGCTCGTATGGCTATGCATGTCGAACAGGCCGGGCATCAGATAATGCCCCGCCGCGTCGATGACCTGGCTCGCCGCAACCGGCGTCGATCCGTGCGTTGCCACCGACAGGATGCGCCCGTCCTTCACCAGCACATCGCGCCCCGCCAAAACCGTTCCGGTTTCCGGGTCGATGACCGTGACGTTGGCGATCAGGAGATCGGCTTCGATAGCGGCGATGGCGGGCTGCGGCGCGGCCATGTCGGTGGTGGAACAGGCGCTGGCGGCCAAGGCGGCCAGCGAGACGGCGAACGCGTGATACGACTTCATTGTGCAGGTTTCCCCCTTGCGTGACGATATGCCAGCAGTATTGCTGTATTATATCAACAACACAATAGTGTTCGCCTTGTGGTTGCACCGGCGCGAGGGGGCGCATAGGAGGGGGAGAGGCGACAAGTAGCGGGGGAAATTCGATGAACGACACGTCACCCCCGCTCGAAGAGGACCTGGTTCACGACGCCGAGGACCGGCTGCGCCCCGATTTCGTCAAGGAAGTGCTCGATGACGTTCGCGAAGGACGTCTCGAGGAGGCCTGTTCGCTGGTCGCCGAACTCCATCCGGCCGACCGCGCCGACTTGGTCGAACTGGCGCCCGAGGCCGACCGCGCCGACCTGATCGCGGCATTGGGCTCGCTGCTCGACGCCGACGTCTATGCCGAGATGAACGAGCATGTGCGCGAGCTCGTCGTCGAGGAGATGGAGCCCGAGCAGGCGGCCGAACTGACCGGCGACATGGAGACCGATGACGCGGTTGCCTTGCTCGAGGATCTCGATGATGACGACCAGCGCGCCATTCTCGATGTCATGGAGCCTGACGATCGCGCCGCGATCGAGGAAGCGCTCTCCTATCCCGAGGAATCCGCGGGTCGCATCATGCAGCGCGACCTCATCGCGGTGCCCGAACATTGGAATGTCGGCCAGGTCATCGATTATATGCGCTCCGACGAGGAATTGGCGGACGACTTCTGGGAAGTGTTCGTCGTCGGGCCGCTGCACCATCCCGTCGGCACGACCAAATTGTCGACCCTGCTGCGCACCAAGCGCGAGGTGCCGATCGCCGATATCATGCAGGAAGAGCAGACGCTGATCCCGGTCGACATGGACCAGGAAGAAGTGGCGCTCAAATTCCAGAAATACGCGCTGATCAGCGCCGCCGTGGTCGATCCGTCGGGGCGACTGGTCGGCATGATCACGGTCGATGACATCGTCCATATCATCCAGGAAGAAGCGGGCGAGGATGCGCTGCTCCTGTCCGGTGCGGGCGAGGGCGACATTAACGAGCCGGTGCGCGAAGCCTATTCGGGCCGCATCCGCTGGCTCATCGCCAATCTTGGCACTGCGCTGCTGGCGACCTTCGTCATCGCGCAGTTCGAGGATACGATCGCCCGGCTGGCGATCCTCGCGGCGCTCATGCCCATCGTCGCCGCGTTGGGCGGCAATGCGGGGACACAGGCGCTGGCCGTGACAGTGCGCGCATTGGCCACCAACCAGCTGACCGGGACAAACCGCGCCCGCGCGATCCGGCGCGAATTCTTCGTGGCGCTGCTCAACGGCGTGACGATCGCGATCATCCTCGGCATCGGCGTGGCCATCTTCCTCGATCCGATGATCGGCGTGGTGATCGGTGCGGCGATCCTCTTCAATATCCTTGTGGCCGGGCTTGCCGGGGTGCTGGTGCCGGTGATTCTCGACCGCTTCGGGGCCGACCCGGCAGTGGCGTCGAGCGTCTTCGTCACGACAGTGACCGACACGATGGGTTTTCTCGCCTTCCTTGGCCTCGCCAGCGCGGTGCTCTTGTAACGTATTGAAATCGGCCCATTCGGCCGCCATTTTCGTTCTGTGCCGACAGTTCACATGACCAAGGTCGCCTTCGGGGCGAAGACGTTGCCGACGCTCGAAAAGCGGATTGCCGCGCGGGCGCAGGGCGGCGAAGTGCGCATTGTCACCAAGCGCCGCCCGATCCGTCATGCCGAAGTCGTGAATGGCGGCCGCCTGCACTGGATCGTCAAGCATCGCATGGTAGCCAAGTCCAAGGTGCTGCGCTTCGAACCGCGCAATGACGGGCGCTGGGACATTGTCATTTCCGCCAAGCTGGAAGGCTGCGCCGCCATGCCGCGCCGCGCCCATCAGGGCTGGCGGTATCTTGAAGAGAAAGACGCGCCCGGTGAGCAGGGCGACGATAGCGGGATCAGCGAATTGCCCCCGCGCCTCTATGGAAAGCTGGCCTCGCTGGCGCTGATCTAGCGGCTGCAGCCGCGCACCGTCACCGAACCGTTGAGACGTGCTGTGCAGGCCGGGCGCCCACCAATCGTAATGTCGCCGGGTCCGATCGCTTCGATCCGGGCCTCGCGCGTCTCGCCGATCACGACGACGCCAGCGCCGTCGACGCCGAGCGTCAAGTCGGTGACTTCGAGGTCGGCGGCCTGCAGCGCCGAAACGCCGCGCACGAGGAACGTCGCATCTTCCACCTCGCCGCCGAGGCGCGCACTGGCGGCGCCGTTCAACGTGATGTCGATCTGGTCGACGTCGAGCTCACTGATATGCAATTGCCCCGACCCCTGGACCGCCGCGCCAAACTCCAGCCCGCGCACACGGTCGATGGAGAGGCTGCCGGCACCGACAACCCAGGCCTGCTCGATTTCGTGCGTGCCGACCTCGATGGTGACGGGCACTTCGCGTTCCTCGGCAAAGCCGGACCAGTTGCTGCTGTCCTGACGGATGATGAGCGTGCGCCCTTCGACGCGGATATCGAGCCCGTCGAGCGCGGCTGCCGTGCCGCTGGCGCGGGCGAACGGGGACGTGTTGGTGACGAGCGAGACGCTCAGCCCCCCGTCGATGCGAATGCGGTCATAGCCGGTGACCGTGTAATTGCGGTCGACCTGGCGCGGCTGTGCGCCTGCAGGTGTGGCGAGCAGCAACGTGCAAAGCAGAAGGGCGATGGTTCTCATGGAAAAGAACCATCGCCCAACATGGTTAAGGCTTCAATAAGAGCCGCGTCGATTTAGCTGCAGACGACGTCCCCGCCGCCGACCTTGCTGATCGAGCATTTGGCCCCGCCGGTGATGTTCACGTCGCCCGATCCGGCGATCGAGATGTCGGCTTCGCCGGTGACATTGGCAGCCACATCGCCCGAGCCGGCAATGCTGATGTCAGCCTCTTCGGCATTCATGTCGGGATTTTCGAACGCACCCGACCCGGCAATCTCGACGGTGAGGCGCTGGGTCGTACCCGCTGCCTGCACATCGCCCGAGCCGGCAATCTCGAAGCTTGCATTCTCAGCCGACAGCTGCGCGACGCGGATGTCGCCCGAGCCGGCAATCTCGCCAGAGAAGCGCGTGACCTCGACATTGTCGATGTCGATCGAACCCGAACCCGCGATCGAGGCGGCCTCGATGCTCGGTGCAGTAATCGTGATGGTGACCTTGGGATCGCCACCCTCCCAGCTGATCGAATCGCCATCGGGGCGTTCGGTCCGGATCTTGAGCTCGCCATTTTCGACGCGAAACTCGGTATGGTCGATGACGTTCTGCGGACCACTCGCCTGCACCGAGAAGCTGTCGCCCTGCGTGACGATCACTTCATAGGGGCCCGCCACGCCGAGCTTGGTGAATTCCGCGACCTGGACGGTTTCTTCTCCGGGATTGCCGATCTGCATCTCAACCCCGTCATTCCAATTGATGCAGCCCGACAGTGCGCCGGTCATCAGCGTCGCGGTGGTAAGAGCCAGCTTGATCATTTCCCCATTCCCTTTTTGCAAACGTGTATTGCGACCTTAATACAGCTTGGCAGTGGAGGGTTCAAGGCTTGGCTTTGGCTATTCGACGAACGGCGGATGCAAGAAAGCCCGACCAGATACTGGCCGGGCTCCTTTGGTGATCTTGTCGATCGGGAAGCGGCTTAGGCTTCAGAGGAAGCGTCGGACTTCCCCCGGAAGTCCTTAGGCCTCCTCTTTCTCCGCGTTCCAGATCTTGGCCGCATCGTCGAGGACCTTGATGATCTTCTTCAGCGCGGTCGGCTCGTCGGTCTTCTCCATCGCCGCCAGTTCGCGGGCGAGACGGCTCGAAGCCGCTTCGAAGATCTGGCGCTCCGAATAGCTCTGCTCGGGCTGGTCGTCGGCGCGGAACAGGTCGCGGGTCACTTCGGCGATCAGGATGAGGTCGCCCGAATTGATCTTGGCTTCATATTCCTGCGCGCGGCGCGACCACATGGTGCGCTTGACCTTGGGCTTCGACTTCAGCGTTTCCATCGCGTCCTTCATGGCCTTGTCGCTCGACAGCTTGCGCATGCCGGTCGATTCCGCCTTGTTGACGGGAACGCGGAGGGTCATTTTCTCTTTCTCGAAACGCAGGACGTACAATTCGAGCTGGGCGCCCGCAATTTCCGTGGACTGGATTTCCGTGACCTTGCCCACGCCATGTTTGGGGTACACGACATAATCGCCGACATCGAAGCTGAGAGCTTTGCTCGCCATAGTGGGTAATCTCCAAAACTGATCGGCCGGCGATCATTTGCCTGTCGTCACCTGTTCCCCCCAAAGGCGGGTCGACGGTCGTGATGCGGCCGGAAGTGGTGTTCCTGCATGAAAGCGCCGACGCTTGTGCCGCGCCGGCTCTGTTTCAATTATATAACAGAAACCTCTCTAAAAAGCGAGTCCCAGTTGCTTGGGACTACCTTTCTGCTGCTCGACAGGGGAATGGAGGCCCATTCCCAGAAGACGCACGCCTTTTTCCAATGGAAACAAGGCATTGAGCAGCGAACGCCCCGCTTCGTGAAAGGTTTCCGCATCGCGCACCGGTTCGGTGAAGCTTTTGGAGCGGGTGATGAGGGTGAAATCGGCATATTTCACCTTCAGCGTCACGGTGCGCCCGATAAACTTGGAGCGCTCGATTCGCTCCCATGAAATGGTGGATACGCGCTCCAGTTCGGCGCGCAGCGCGTCGGGGTCGGTGACATCCTGGCCGAAGGTGCGCTCGGCGCTGCAGCTCTTGCGCACGCGGTCCGACTTGACCGGCCGCTCGTCGATGCCGCGGGCGATCCGGTAATACCATTCGGCGCTCGACCCGAAGCGTGCGCGCAGCTCTTCCAATGGCCATCGGGCAAGGTCGGCGCCGGTCTCGATACCCAGCCGGTTCATCTTCTCTGCCGTCTTGGGTCCGACGCCATGGAAGCGGCGCACCGGGAGGGTCTGGACGAAGGCAGGGCCCTTTGCAGGGGTGATGACGCACAGGCCGTCCGGTTTGTTCTGGTCGCTCGCCAGCTTGGCGATGAACTTGCAATAGCTGACCCCCGCGCTGGCGGTGAGCTGCGTCTCGGCCTTGATGCAGGCGCGGATATCCTCGGCGATGGCCCGCGCGCTGCCGAGCCCGTGCGGATCGTCGGTGACGTCGAGGAATGCCTCGTCGAGGGAGAGGGGCTGCACCTCGCTGGCATGGATGGCGAAGATGTCGCGGATCTGGCGGCTGACCTCGCGATAGACGTCGAAACGGCTCTTCACGAAGATGAGGTCGGGGCATTTGCGCTTGGCCGTCACGCTGGGCATGGCCGAGCGCACGCCATATTCGCGCGCCTCGTAGCTAGCCGCCGCCACGACGCCGCGGCCCGACGCGCCGCCGACCGCGACGGGCTTGCCGCGAAGCTCGGGATTGTCGCGCTGTTCGACGCTGGCGAAGAAGGCATCCATGTCGACATGGATGATCTTGCGCCCGTCTGCGCCCGGCTCTGGAAGGTCGGATTCGTCGTTCACCAGAGCATTTCTAGCCCAAGCGGCTTTTCCTCGTCACCACGATATGCTTTAGGCGCACGCGACTCTTTCACACGATTCCAAATCCAAGGATCCGTCCCCATGAACATCCATGAATATCAGGCCAAGGAACTGCTTGCGAAGTTCGGCGCCCCCGTTCCCGCCGGCCATGCCGCGATGAGCGTCGAGGAAGCCGTCGAGGCCGCCAAGAAGCTGCCCGGGCCGCTCTGGGTGGTGAAGGCGCAGATTCATGCCGGCGGCCGCGGCAAGGGCACCTTCAAGGAGCTGCCGGAAGGTTCGAAGGGCGGTGTCCGCCTCGCCAAGTCGATCGAGGAAGTCGAAGCGCATGCCAAGGACATGCTCGGCAACACGCTGGTGACGATCCAGACCGGCGACGAGGGCAAGGAAGTCCAGCGCCTCTACGTCACCGACGGCGTCGACATCGACAAGGAATTCTACCTGGCGCTGCTGGTCGACCGCGCGTCGGGCCGCATCGCCATCGTCGCCTCGCCCGAAGGCGGCATGGACATCGAACAGGTCGCGCATGACACGCCGGAAAAGGTGCACACCTTCACCGTCGATCCCGCAACCGGCCTGATGCCGCACCATGGCCGCAGCGTCACCAATGCGCTCGGCCTCACTGGCGACCTCGCCAAGCAGGCTGCCAAGGTTACTGCCTCGCTCTACAAGGCCTTCCTCGGCACCGATGCGAGCCAGATCGAGATCAACCCGCTCGCCGTGTCGGGCGACGACCTGCTCGTCCTCGACGCCAAGGTCGGCTTCGACGGCAATGCCATGTTCCGTCACCCCGACATCGAAGAACTGCGCGACCTCACCGAAGAAGACCCGATGGAAGTCGAGGCGTCCAAATATGACCTCGCCTACATCAAGCTGGATGGCGACATTGGCTGCATGGTCAACGGCGCGGGCCTTGCCATGGCGACGATGGACATCATCAAGCTGAATGGTGCGTTCCCCGCCAACTTCCTCGATGTCGGTGGCGGCGCGTCGAAGGAAAAGGTCACCGCAGCCTTCAAGATCATCCTGTCGGACCCCGCCGTGAAGGGCGTGCTGGTCAATATCTTCGGCGGCATCATGCGCTGCGACACGATCGCCGAAGGCATCGTCGCGGCGGCCAAGGAAGTCGAGCTCGACGTGCCGTTGGTCGTCCGTCTCGAAGGCACCAAGGTCCAGGAAGGCAAGGACGTGCTGGCCAATTCGGGCCTGCCAATCATCGCCGCCGACGATCTTGGCGACGCCGCCAAGAAGATCGTCGCGCAGGTCAAAGAGGCCGCTTAAGCGAAGAGCCGGGGGCTGTTTGCGCGGCCTCTCGGCTTAACTGCCGCGGGTGGAGGGGCTAGCCCCCTCCGCCGCCCATCAGCAGCTGACTGAGGCCGAAGCCGACGGCGGCGACGCCGACCAAAACGCTGACCACCAGCAGCAGGCCGTCGCGCACCAATAGTGCGAGGCCGATGAAGATGATCGCCAGCATCGGGCCGCTGCTCGCGAAGGGCAGCACCTCCAGGAACGGCACTGCGGCGCACAGCGCCAGGATCACGAGCGCAGCGAGCTTGATGAAGATGCCGCGGGTGAGCGGCTGCAGGCGCTTGTGGAACCAGCCGTCCATCTTGTTCGCGACGCCCTCGGCCTTTTCCGCGCTGTCATGCAGCTTGCTGCCCGACACCCGGCGTTTCTCGAGAAATTCCGGGATCCAGATATGGTCCTGCCCGATCAGCATCTGCACGGCGAACAAGGCGATGGTCGCGGCCAGGATGCTGGGCACGCCGGGCACCGCGCCCAGCGGGGTGATCTCGAGCAGCGCCGGAACGATCAGGAAGGGCGCGAAGGTGCGCGTTCCGAATGCATCGGCGACATCGCCCACCGAGACGCAATCCTTCTCTTCCCCGATCTGTTCGAGACCCTCGACAATCTCGCCAACCGAGTGAACTTCGCCGAGTTCGCCATCGCCTTCATGCTTTCCCATGCAAGAGAAAACGGCGGTTGGTCGCAAATGTTGCGCTGTTCTGCCGCTACGGAACTTCACCCATTTGACGCGCGCTCATTTGACAAGCATATCGCACCCAACATTCTGTCAGGAGAAATCAGCAGATGAAACTGCTCGTCGCCGTCAAACGGGTGATCGACTATAACGTCAAACCACGGGTCAAGATGGACGGAAGCGGGGTCGACCTCGCCAACGTCAAAATGTCGATGAACCCCTTTGACGAGATCGCCGTCGAAGAAGCCATCCGCCTCAAGGAAGCGGGCAAAGCCGAAGAGATCGTCGCGGTCTCGGTCGGTCCCGCCAAGGCGCAGGAAACGCTGCGCACCGCGCTCGCCATGGGCGCCGACCGCGCCATCCTCATCCAGACCGACGAGGACGTCGAACCGCTGGGCGTTGCCAAGCTGCTCGAAAAGGTCGTCGCGGACGAGGGTCCCGACATGGTCATCCTCGGCAAGCAGGCGATCGATGACGACAGCAATGCGACGGGCCAGATGCTCGCCGCGCTTCTGGACTGGCCGCAGGGTACGTTTGCCTCGAAGGTGGAGCCGGGCGACGGCAGCGTCGACGTAACGCGCGAAGTCGATGGCGGTCTGGAGACGGTGAAGCTCCAGCTTCCCGCCATCGTCACCACCGACCTTCGTTTGAACGAGCCGCGCTATGCCTCGTTGCCCAACATCATGAAGGCGAAGAAGAAGCCGCTCGATACCATGACGCCCGAAGATTATGGGGTCGACGTCGCGCGCCGCCTGACCATCACCAATGTCGCCGAACCGCCCAAGCGCGAGGCCGGGGACAAGGTCGACAATGTCGACGAGCTGGTTGCCAAACTCAAAGCGCTGGGAGTTGCCTAAGATGAAGACGCTCGTACTCGTCGAACATGACGGCAAGGTGGTGAAGGACGCCACTCTCTCGACCGTGACCGCCGCTGCCAAACTGGGCGAAGTCCACCTGCTGGTCGCCGGCAGCAATGTCGGTGCGGTTGCCGAAGCGGCTGCGAAGATCGATGGCGTGGGCAAGGTCCATGTCGCCGACGCCGCGCATCTCGAACACCAGCTGGCAGAAGACGTCGCGCCGATCATCATCGATCAGATGGGTCATCATGACGCCTTCCTCGCGCCGGCCACCACGACCGGCAAGAATGTCGCCCCGCGCGTCGCCGCCAAGCTCGACGTCGCGCAGGTCAGCGACATCATCTCGGTCGAGAGCGAAGATACGTTCACCCGGCCCATTTATGCCGGCAACGCCATCGCAACCGTCCAGTCGTCGGATGCCAAGAAGGTCATCACCGTGCGCGGCACTGCCTTCGACAAGGCGGCTGCGGAAGGCGGTTCGGGCGCGATCGAGACTATCGACGCCGGTGCCGACAGCCCCAAGTCGAGCTTCGTCTCGGCCGAATTGAGCGAAGGCGATCGCCCCGAGCTTACTAGTGCAGGCGTGATCGTCTCGGGTGGCCGTGCCTTCGGTTCGTCGGACGACTTCCACAAGCTGCTCGACCCGCTGGCGGACAAGCTCGGTGCGGCGGTCGGCGCTTCGCGCGCTGCGGTCGATGCGGGCTATGCGCCCAACGACTACCAGGTAGGCCAGACCGGCAAAATCGTTGCGCCTGAAGTCTACATCGCCATCGGCATTTCGGGTGCGATCCAGCACCTTGCCGGCATGAAGGACTCCAAAGTCATCGTCGCCATCAACAAGGATGAGGAAGCGCCGATCTTCCAGGTCGCCGATATCGGCCTGGTCGCCGACCTCTTCCAGGCGGTGCCGGAGCTGACCGAGAAGCTCTAGCCGACCGTTCGTCGGAAATAACGGTTGATTGGTGGGGGCGCGGCTTGATGGCGGCGCCCCCACTTCCATTTCTGGTTACAGATGTAATCACCGAGTGGGGAAAAGACATGAAAGTGTTGATGACTGCATTGGCGCTGGGCGCCGCCATGCCGGTGCTGCCGACCGCCGCGATGGCGCAGGATGCCGCCGAGGAAGCCCAGGCCGACAATGCGGAAATGACCGCCATGTTCGAGGCCGACCAGGAAATCCGCATGCGGCTCATGAAAGCGATGGTGCCGACCGACGACGGGTCGATCCGTATCCCCAGCGATCTCGCGATCGAGATGAACGAGGGTGACGAGCGCCGCTTCGCGCGCACTGCCGAATTGTTCGAGACGGGCGCGCTCGAAACCGGCAACGATTATTATCACGCCGCCTTCATCTTCCAGCACGGTAGCGAGCCCGAACATTTTCTGCGCGCCCATCATGCCGCCATGGTCGCCATGAAGCTGGGCCATGAGCGTGCCGACTGGATCGCGGCGGCCAGCCTCGATCGCTATCTCATGACCATCGAACGCCCCCAAATCTACGGCACGCAGTCGCGTCAGCAAGATGGCGTGATGGGTCTCTATGAGGCTGATGCATCGGTGCTGACGGATCGCGAACGCGCCCAAATGGATGTGCCGCCGCTCGCCGAGTGACAGGCTCCGATCAGTCGTCCTGCGCCTCGATACTTTTTTGCATGGCGAGAAAGGTGATCGAGGCGGTCCAGGCCACCATCACGAGACCGACCAGCGCCTCAAGGCCGGACAGCAAACGCAGTGTTCCGGTCGGGAACAGGTCGGCAAAGCCCATGGTCGTGTAGCTCGTCACCGAGAAATAGAGGGCGTCGGCAAAGTCGCGTGCTTGGCCGCCGGAAATGCTGCCGAAGCCCTGCATTCGCTCTAGGAAGAAGAAGGCAAGCGCGTAGAGGATGACATGCGCAAGGTGCGATCCGAAAGCGACGAGAATCACGCCGACGATGCGCATACGGTGATGCGTGCCCACCTTCCCGAAGCGAGCCAGCGCAAAGCGTAGCGCCTCGTAATGGATGATCGTGCAAAGCCCGATGAGCGCGATGCTGGTGAGGATGAATTCGATCCACATGCCACTGTCATCGCAATGTCGCGGTCCTTTTGCTAGGCCGCACGTCATGGCCAATGTGAAGGAATTGATCGCCGAGGGGCTGCTCGACGGAGCGGACGAAGCGGCACTGCGCCAGAAGCTAGTCGAGGCGGGTGCCTCGCCGGCCAAGGCCGATTATGAGCTGAAGCGATTGGAGAAGGACCCATATGCCAGCGCGCTGCTCCGCGCCTCGCGGCGGATCGCCAAACGCGACTGGACTTTGGGCTTGTATGGCAAGCTGGCGGGAGAGCGGGCCGAAGGGCTGACCATCCCGACGACCGACAATCCGCAGCCTGCTGATTTCTTCGAGCAATTTTACGCCGCCAACCTGCCGGTGAAGCTTACCGGGCTGGTCGATCATTGGGATGCGCTCGACAAATGGGATCTCGATTATCTCGATGCCAAGGTCGGCGCCCAGCGTGTAGAAATGCAGGAACGGCGCGAGAGCGAGGCCGATTACGAGCTCGACAAGGGTCGCCATCGCAATGTCGTGCCGATGAAGGAGATCATCGCGAGGCTGAAAGAACTTGGCGACACGCCGTCCAACGATTTCTACGTCACCGCCTATAATGACAGCACCAACAAGCGCTCGCTCGCGGCGTTATGGGACGATCTCGGCCCCGTCTCGATCCTGCAGGCCAGTGGGCAGAATGACGGCTTCTTCTGGCTCGGGCCGAAGGGCACCCTGACGCCCTTCCATCACGATCTCACCAACAACCTTCTGGTGCAGGTGAAGGGGCGCAAGAAGGTGCGGATGGTGCCGAGCTGGGACGTCGCGCGTATGCGCAATTTCGTGCACTGCTTTTCGGGTCGCGAGCCCACGGATTGGGATGTCGAGGATCCCGCGCTGCCGCCGCTGCTGGAAACCACCATCGGGCCGGGCGAGGCGATCTTCCTGCCGATCGGCTGGTGGCATCATGTCGAGGCGCTCGACCTCTCCATCTCGATGAGTTTCACGAACTTCGCCGCGGATAACGACTTCCTGAGCGGCTATCCGAGCGACAGCCGCTTCTAGTCTTCGGAGACGGTTCCGCGCATGACGCGCTTGGCTTCCTTGGCCTTGTCGCGGCTCGTCTTCTCATCGCCCATCGTATCGTCGGCGCAGAAAACCTCGCCCGATTTCTCGGTATCGTCCATGCGGGCTGCCACCGGCGGCGTGAAACGCAGGATGAGGTATCCTGTCAGCGCCGAGAGAAGGGAGCCCGACAAGGTGCCGATCTTGGCGGCGTCGACCAAATCGGGACGATCGGGGAAAGCGAGACCGCCGATGAACAGGCTCATGGTGAAACCGATCCCGCACAGCACGGCGGCGCCATAGATTTGTGCCCAACGCGTACCGCGGGGGCGCGCCGCGAGGCGCAACTTGCAGGCCGCATAGATGAAGCCGAACACGCCGATCTGCTTGCCGATGAAGAGGCCCAGCATGATGCCGAGCGGCAGCGGCGCGAACAGGGCCGCGAAGCTGTCGGGCAGCGCCACACCTGCGGCGACGAAACCGAAGATCGGGACGATGCCGAACATCACCCAGGGGTGGATGTCATGTTCGAGCTGGCGGAGTGGCGACTTCTTCTCGCCCTGGCCGAGCGGGATGGTCAGTGCGGCGAGGACGCCGGCAATGGTCGCGTGCACGCCGCTGGCAAGCGTGAGGTACCACAGCACGGCAAAGCCGATCAGGAACCAGCGCAGCTTGCGCACGCCGTAGAGGCTCATCGTCGCCATGATCGCGCCGACCGCGAGCGCCCCGCCCAATGCGTAGGTGTTGAGGTCCGCCGTGTAGAACAAGGCGATGATGATCACCGCGCCGATATCGTCGACGATCGCGATGGTGACGAGCAGCAGCTTGATCGCCGGCGGGGCGAACCGGCCGAGGATGGCGAGCACGCCGATCGCGAAGGCGATGTCGGTGGCCGCAGGGATGGCCCAGCCATTCATGCGGTCGGGATCGAAGCCGATCACCAGCACATAGATGAGTGCGGGCACCGCCATGCCGCCGATTGCGGCGATGATCGGCAATCGGCGTGCCTGGCTGTTGGCGAGGCGGCCTTCGAACCATTCGCGTTTCACTTCGAGTCCGACGAGCAGGAAGAAGATGGCCATCAATCCGTCGACCACCCAATATTCGACGCTGAACACCCCGAAGCGCGGCCATTCGGGGCCGAACTTGAACTTGAGGAGGCTCTCATAGGCCTCGGCAAGCGGGGAATTGGCGGCAATGAGGGCGAGCAGCGCGGCGCCGATCAGGACGAGGCCTGCGCGCTTTTCCTCGGCTTGGACTTGTTGCGGAGTTTTAGCCATGGCGCCTGATAAACAGGCAGGGCCCTATTAGTCGATGGCTTTCTGTCGAAAAAGTCGGTCTCAAGCCTCGCGACCGCCGAGCCAGCCTACGAGGCGCGGACGAAGTCGGAGGAACCCGCGGTAGGCAAGCTCGAGCAGGTGGGAGATGATCGGGAGGCGGGCCAGTTGCCCGAATGGCCACAGCCAGGGGATGGCGCGCCACATCGCCGCAAAGGCCTGTGCGCCGTGATAGAGGCGACCATTTTCCCGCGCGTGGAAGCGATCGAGCAGGTCCGCGCGATCGACCGGGCAGGACGGGTCCTCGTCAGCCGCGATGTCGTGAAAATGGATGCGGCCGCGCCGGTCGAGCCTCCGCATGAACGCGATCTCGCGCCGGCATAGCGGGCAGGCGCCGTCATACCAAATCGTCAGCTTGCTCATCCGATCGCCTCTGCCAGCGCCAGTCCCGACAGCCAAGCGGCCTCGACGCGCGGCCCTGCAAGCCAGTCCCCGCACAAGCCAAGCTTGATCTCTTCGTCCCAGAGGAATCGGTCGCCGCTATTGCCCGACCGGGCGAAACGCCAGCGATGCGCGGTGAGGAAGGTGGGGTCGGGAAGCGGCACGCCGATCGCAGCGGCAAAGTGGCTAAGCAATTCCGGCGCGATATCCTCGGGCGAGGCCTCGATATGATCGCGCGACCATCGGGGCGTCGCCTGGATCACCCAGCGCTCGCCGGGCGCGCGGCCGGGTTTGGCACTGTCGCGCGCCGCCCAACCGATGGCACCCTGTTCGCGCAGAATATCGGCGTGAGGCAGGCGGTCGGCGAAACTGGCCATCACTGTCCAGCAGGGGTCGGACACGGTTTCGACAGCAATCTTCGCGAAGTCGGCATGAAGCGGTGCAGCCACCTCGGCCGCCTGTTCGGCGGGTACGGCGATTATAAGGGCATCGAAAGGCTGCTCCATGTCCGACAGAATCCAGCTGCCATCGCTCGTGTTGGCAGTGTCGATGCGGGTCGCGAATTGGACGTCTGCCGCTTCGGCGAGGGTTTTGACGGGCGCATTCATTGCGGGGGTGCCGACAAAGGCGTCCTCGCCGGCGACCGGCCAGCGCGCCGCAATGCCGGCCTCTTCCCACTCAGCGACTGTCGCGGCAAATTTCGGGTCGCGGACGGTGAAATATTGCGCGCCATGATCGAAGCGCAGCGTCTCGCCATCCTGCACCGTGCGGCGCGTCGACATGCGTCCACCGGGGCCGCGCCCCTTGTCGAACAGCCGCACATCATGACCGGCCCGCATCAGCGCGTGCGCGCAGGAGAGCCCGGCCATGCCGGCACCGATGATCGCGATATTCATGCGCTGCGAGGTAAGCGCTCCACGCGCCAACGAACAGGGGACCGAAAGACGGTCCTTCATTCATGCGGATTTTTGGGAAGGTAATGGTGCCTAGGGACGGGATCGAACCGCCGACACTGCGATTTTCAGTCGCATGCTCTACCAACTGAGCTACCTAGGCGTGCCATTGAAACCGCAAGGTTATGCGGTGCAGCGACGGGCCGTCTAACCGCCCTCGCCGTCGCTGTCCACCCCTTCTTGCACTGCGGGCGGACCGGGAATGCGATAGCCGTCGCCAAGCCAGTTCAAGAGGTCGCGATCCTTGCACCCGCGAGAGCAGAAGGGGCGATACGCCTTGGCCGAAGGCTTGGCGCAAACGGGGCATGTCTGGGACTTAGTGGGCATGTCCGCCAGACATGGCGAGACCGGGCGTCGCATTCAAGGCGACCGTCCCGCCGATTCGCTTCTCGAGCGCCGCGATCCATTCGGGGCGAAGCGCGGCGATCACGGCGGGATGGGCATGGATGGTGATGGCGCCCACGCTCGTTTCGGCGCGGCGGAGAAGGGCGCGGGCTTCGAACGATGCGCGCTCCTGCGCGAGGTCGATCAAACTGGCGCGTTCCTTGGGGCGGACGACCTGGACGAAGCCGAACCCGTTCATTGCGGTGCGTTCGAACGGTTTTTCGAGATAGTCGTCGAGGATAGTGCCGACCTGCTGGCGCGCTTCCTTGCCCTCAAGGCTGGGAAAATCGATGCCCGTCGAACCGCCAAGGTCGAGGCGGCGAATGGCGCGGGCGCTGGCCCAGGCAGCCATCTGGCTCAACTTGTCGGGCACCAGCCAACCATCGACGTCGATCATGGTCATGGCTGCAGTGGGTTCGATGCGCAGCTGCCCGCCGTCGAAATCGACGAGGCCGGTGCGTGCGTCTTCGAGCAAATCGTCCCATGCCTCGATCCGTCCCTCGACACCGTCCGCGAGGGGCGGCGCTTCGCAGGGGTATTCGTCGGTCTGCACCGCAATGCCGCGTTTCCACGGCTCCGCGCCGCCCAACGCTTCGCGGGTCACGCGCACGCGCATGGTTGCGCCTTCGCTGATCCCGCTGGCACCGCGCGGCAGGAAGAAGGTTTCGCCATTCGCTTCCACGGTGACGCGCGGCGCAATCGCGATCAGCTTGGCCTCGAGGACGGCGCCGGCGGGTGTCACACCATCGCGGCGGATGCGCGCCTCGACAATCTCGCCAGCCGCATCGAGCCGCGCTGCGCGCGTCTCGCCAATACCGCGTTCGATGAACCAGTCAGGCAAGATCGTATCCAGCGGCTTTGAGCATGTTGCGCGTCTCGGCCAGCGGCAGGCCGACGACATTGGAATGGCTGCCATGGATGAAGCGGACATAAACCTCGCCATAGCCTTGCAGGCCATAGCCGCCCGCCTTGCCCATCCATTCGTTGGTCATGGCGGCGTAGGTATCGATTTCCTCTGCCGACAATCGCTTCATGGCGACGATCGTCTCGATGACCTTTTCCCATTTGCGGCCATCGGGCGCGATGGCGGCGATGCCGGTGAAGACGCGGTGGCGTCGTCCCGAAAGTAGCGCGAGGCATTCGCGCAGTGTCTGCTCGTCCTCGGCCTTGGGCAGGATACGGCGGCCGACTGCGACGACCGTATCGCCGGCGAGGACCAAAGCATCGGGATGGCGCGCGGCGACGGCAGCCGCCTTCTCGCTGGCGAGCCGGCCGGCATGGGGCTTGGGGAGTTCGCCGGGCTTCGGATCCTCGTCAATGTCGGCGGGATCGATGGCGTGCGGCGTCACGCCGATGCGCGCCAACAGGTCGCGGCGTCGGGGCGAGGCCGAGGCGAGAACGAGCTTCACGGGCTTCGGAAGCCCTTACTTGAAGCGGTAGGTGATGCGCCCCTTGGTGAGGTCGTAGGGCGTGAGTTCGACCAGCACTTCGTCGCCCGTCAGGACGCGAATGCGGTTCTTACGCATCTTGCCGGCCGTGTGGCCGAGGATTTCGTGGCCGTTCTCCAGCTCGACGCGGAACATCGCATTCGGCAGCAGCTCGACCACCCGTCCGCGCATCTCGAGAAGTTCTTCTTTGGCCAATTGAGATCCTTTGCACGTGGTTGGTGTGGAAGGCGGCTCTTAGCGGGAAGCGCCTCAAAAGAAAAGCGGGAGCGTCAACGCGACGCCCCCGCCTTACTTGTCGGTTCCGACAGACTAGATCAGGCCGTTACCGGCACCCGCCAGCGCCGCGAGCAGGAGGATCGCGACAATGTTGGTGATCTTGATCATCGGGTTGACCGCCGGACCGGCGGTATCCTTGTACGGGTCGCCCACCGTGTCACCGGTGACCGCGGCCTTGTGGGCTTCCGAGCCCTTGCCGCCGTGATTGCCGTCTTCGATATACTTCTTGGCATTGTCCCAGGCACCGCCGCCCGAAGTCATCGACAGGGCGACGAAAAGGCCGCTGACGATAACGCCGAGGAGCAGGGCGCCCAGCGCCGCAAAGCCATTTTCCTGGCCCGCGACAGCAGACACCACGAAGTAAACCACGACCGGCGCGAGCACCGGAAGCAGCGACGGGACGATCATTTCCTTGATCGCGGCCTTGGTCACGAGGTCGACGGTCTTGGCATAGTCCGGGCGCTCCGAACCATCCATGATGCCCGGCTTGTCCTTGAACTGCTGGCGCACGTCGATGACGACGTCGCCCGCAGCGCGGCCTACCGCGGTCATGCCAAGCGCACCGAAGAGGTAGGGCAGCAGCGCGCCCAGCAGCAGGCCGACGATGACGTACGGATTCTCGAGGCTGAAATTCACGTCCAGATCGGGGAAATATTTCCGCAGATCGGTCGTGTAGGCAGCGAAGAGAACCAGCGCGGCAAGCGCGGCCGAACCGATGGCATAACCCTTGGTGACGGCCTTGGTGGTGTTGCCGACTGCGTCGAGAAGGTCGGTCTTCTCACGCACGCTGTCGTCGAGACCTGCCATTTCGGCAATGCCGCCGGCATTGTCGGTGACAGGACCATAGGCGTCGAGGGCGACGACCATGCCGGCCAGCGACAGCATCGCGGTGGCGGCATAGGCAAGGCCCATCAGGCCGGCGAGCTGGTAGGCAACGACGATCCCGACCGTGAATAGCAGGGTCGGCAGCGCGGTCGCTTCGAGGCTGATGGCGAGGCCCTGGATGACGTTGGTGCCATGGCCCGTTTCCGAGGCCTTGGCGATCGACTTCACCGGTCGGTAATTGGTGCCGGTATAATATTCGGTGATCCAGATGATGGCGCCGGTCACGGCAAGGCCCAGCATCGAGCACCAGAACAGGTCGACACCCGTAAACTCGGCGACATTGCCGCCACCGATCACTGCGTTCATGTCACCCAGCGCGTGGCGCGTGGCGAACCAGATGAGCGGGATGGCGAGCAGCGCCGAGACGATGAAGCCCTTGTACATGGCGCCCATCACGTTGGTGCTGTTACCCGACAGCTTGACGGCGAAGGTGCCGATGACGCTGGTAATGATGCACGCGCCGCCGATCAGCAGCGGGAGCGCCATCAGTGGGACCAGAAGGTCGCCTGCCGCACTGCCGAGCAGCAAAGCGGTCAGCACCATGGTGATACCGACGGTGACGACATAGGTCTCGAAAAGGTCGGCAGCCATGCCGGCGCAATCGCCGACATTGTCACCCACATTGTCGGCGATCACGGCCGGGTTGCGGGGGTCGTCCTCGGGGATGCCAGCCTCGACCTTGCCGACGAGGTCGGCGCCGACGTCGGCGGCCTTGGTGAAGATACCGCCGCCGAGACGCGCGAAGATCGACACGAGCGAGGCACCCAGCGCCAGCGCGGTGATGCCGATGATCACGTCGTCCGCATTGGCAGCCTTGGCGGCCGGGCCGATAAGATAGGCGAAGAAACCCGCGATCGCGAGCAGCGCCAGACCGACCACGAGCAGGCCGGTCACAGCGCCCGAACGGAACGCCATGGTGAGGCCCTTCTGCAGGCTAGAGCGCGCGGCTTCGGCGGTGCGCACGTTGGCACCCACCGACACGTTCATCCCGATGAAGCCGGCAACGCCCGACAGGATGGCGCCGATGGCAAAGCCGATGGCGGCAACCCAGCCGAGGAACAAAAGGACGAGGATGGCGACGATGACGCCGACCACGGTGATGGCCGTATACTGACGCTTCAGGTAGGCCTTGGCACCTTCCTGGATAGCGCCGGCCACTTCGACCATGCGTTCATTGCCCGCCGGTGCCCCAAGCACCTGGCGCGCGGTAATGATGCCATAAAGCAATGCTACGACGCCGCAGGCGATCGCGATCAAAACCAAATCCATTGAAAAACCCCCAAAATTTAGAGGGCAACGGAAGTGCCCCCTCCTGTTTAGGGCAACAGGTGTAACGACATGGTCGCGATGCGCAACCCATGACGATGGCGGGACTTTTCGTGAGGGGAATTAGATCAGCGAGAAGAAGAGCGCGCTGCCACAGCCCGAGAGCAGGCCGGCGATGGCGATCGACAGTCGACGCGGGTCATTGAGGACGATGCTCATGGCCAAGCCTTTCGGGCAGTTCGACCGGCGCGTCTCCGTCGCGGAGACTGATGCCGGTGCCGGACACCAATCGTCCGACCACTGCTTTCATGGACTTGGAAGGTAAAAGAGACGTTACCTTTGTCAGCTTTTCGGGATGAATTGCCGCAAGCAGGGCATAATCATCGCCGCCCGTCGCTGCGAACAGCCGCGCCTCGCGATTGTCGCCGCGCGCAGCCAGGTACGCATCGCTCAGGGGCAGGGCCGCCAGATCGATCTCGACGGCAAGCCCGCTCACCTGTGCCATCCGCGCTGCATCGAGGAGCAGGCCGTCTGATACGTCCATCATCGCGTGGACGTGAAGTGCAAGCGTCCGACCGGCAGCTAGTAAGGGAACTGGGCGACGATAGGCCTCCACTAACGTGCCCGACGCCTTCTCATCTTCAGCGAGCAAGGCAAGGCCCGCCATCGCATCGCCCAGCGTTCCGACCAGAAGCAGCACATCGCCCTCTTGTCCGCCATCGCGCTTGGGCGCATCGGCGCACTTTCCGATGGCGGTCATGCCGAGCACGCGGGGCGCGCCTTCGGGCAAGGCAATCGTATCACCGCCGAGGAGCGGGAGGTCGTAGCTTTCACAGGCTACCGCGACCCCGGCGAGGAAACGCTCTTCCCATTCGCCGGGCAGCATTTTGTCGGGCGCATCGCCGATCGCGAGCGACAGGAGGGCGCCCGTAGGCTCGGCGCCCTTGGCGGCAAGGTCGGACAGGTTCACCGCGACCAGCTTCCACCCGACGCTCTCGGGCGGGTCTTCGGGGCGATAATGGACGCCCTCGGCAATCGTATCGTGGGTCAGGACGAGGCCGCCCAGATGCGCGACATCATCGACAAGGCCCGCAGCCGCGGGTGCATCGGCCATCTCGCGCAACCGCTCCAGCAATTGCTGTTCGATCGACTTGTCGGAAGGGGCTGGGGCCGTCATGGTCGCCAGCAATCGCATGAGGGGAAGGAATTGCCAATGTTGAGTATTGCCCTGTCGCTTGCCGCCGCGACCTTGCCGCCGCCGCCGGCCAATGTGTCGGCCGGGCAGGTCACCTACATGGTGATGGACGAGGCCGAGGCGCTGGGGATCGACAAGGTCTGGGTCTGGCTGCCCGATGGCTATGCGACCCGCGAGGAAGGCGAGCGCTTTCCCGTCCTCTACATGCATGATGGTCAGAATCTCTTCGATCCCACGCTCACCAATTACAACAAGGAATGGGGGATGGACGAGGCGATCACGCGGCTGGCCGCGCGCGGAGACCTGCGCGAATGGATCGTCATCGGGATCGAAAGCCCGGCGCAGCGCTGGCAGGCGCTTTTCCCCGAGAAGCTGGAGGGCAGCATCAGCGACGAGACCTTCGTGCGGCTCGGCAATCTGGCCGACGTCAGCGAGGTGCGCCGCCAAGACCTGATGGGCGATGAATATCTCGCTTTCCTGACCGGCACGCTCAAACCCTATGTCGACCGCAATTATGCGACGCTGGCCGGGCCGGAGGATACGGCCGTTATGGGCTCTTCGATGGGCGGGCTGATGAGCATCTATGCGATTGCCGAACATCCCGACATTTTCGGTCAAGCTGCGGGGTTGTCGGTCCACTTGCCGCTAGGATTGCCGAGCGAAGACGAGGCGGTCGTCGCCGACAATATTCGCGATACGATGGCGGCCTGGCGCGCTTATCTCGAAGCGTCCGACTTCGACCCTGCAACAAACCGTCTCTACGTCGACCATGGCACGGGCACGCTGGACCGCTTCTACCCGCCTTACTTCGACGCCTTCGACGCGATGGTCGCGGAACTCGGCTGGGCGCTCCCCAATTACGAGAGCCGCCGCTACACCGGCACCGAACATGACGAGGATGCATGGCGCGAGCGGGTCGACATCCCGCTCGGCTTTCTCGACCGCAAGGACCCCTAGGAGATACGCGACGCGCGTGCGTCGCCCCATGCTTTCCAGGCCGCCTCAAGCGCATCCACGCTGCGCGGCAGGCCGTCATCATTAACCGCCAGATATTGCTCGAACGAGCCGACGCGCAGGGCCAGTGCGATGCGGCCCAGAACCGTCTCGTCACCGCTCGTCTCGATCAGGAAGTCTGCAAAGGCGAGCGACTGGACGTAGAAGCGTACCGGATTGCTCTCGCCCAGCAGCTCCTCTGCCTCCGCGCCCGAAAAGACGCGGACGCTCGATCCCTGTTCGCGGGCTGCTTCGCGGGTCATGGCGACGCGCTCGAGCAGCGGGTGGTCCATGCTGAGATAGTCGCGCAGCGGATAGAGCGCCTCTTCGCTTGCCTCAGCGGTCCAGGCGTCGGGGAAGGCTTCCCGCCGCTGATCGAGCAGGATGTCGTTTTCTGCTGTCACCGCAGCCAGCTCGTCGAGCCAGTCGGGTCCGGCCGATCCATATCCGATCTTGCCGTCGTCACGCGCTTCGGCTGGTCGGCCCCAGAGCGAGATCAGGAAACCGTGGGCGATTTCATGGGCCAGCGCCCCACTGGCCTTCTCTACGCTTTGCTGAGGCAAGGCGGCGTCTAGCTGCGGCAATGCCTGGGCCATTGCCTGTTCCACCATTGTCTCGCCCAGATGGCCGAGCTGTTCCTCGAACTGGCTCCGCATCTGCTCAATGGCGAACGCGCGTTTGTCGGCATTGGTCAGCCAGGGAAGCGGGCGGAACCCTGCGCGTTGCAGCTCGGCGTTGAGTCCGGGCTCGATCTGCCCGCCGATTACGACCGCAGTCGGCTGCTCCGGCGCCGAGAAATAGCGACTGAAGCGTACCGCGGCTTCGTCGATGACTGTGAGGTATTCGGCTGCATCTTCGCCCGCACCGATCACGATGCCATGTTCGGTCGCAGCGCAATCGGCGATGTCCAGGCCAGCGCAACTTGCAGGGGTCGCCAGGGACAGCGCGGCAATCAACGTCAACATAAACGATACTCCGTTCGGATGGGATATCGCTGACGCTAATGATGTGACTACAACTGTCATCGCCGTTCGCGACGAACGACGCGCTGGGTTCGACGAACTAGGCGCGCGCTTCCTTGGCGATGGCGTCAAGCAGGCCGTTGACGAAGCCCTTTTCCTTCTTGTCGTAGAAGGCGTCGGCGACATCGACATATTCGTCGATCACGGCGGCGCGCGGCACGTCGACGCGGGCGACCAACTCGTAGGTGCCGGCGCGCAGGATGGCGCGCATCGGGCGGTCGAGCCGTTCGAGGCTCCAGCCCTCGGCGAGCTTGGCCGAGATGCGTTCGTCGAGATCGTCCTTGCGCGCGAGCACGCCCGCGACGATGTCGTCGAAGAAGAAGACTTCGGCCTCGATATAGGTCGCGTCCTCGATGGTCGCGCCGATGCGATGCTCGTGGAATTCGTGGATCAGCTGCGCGGTCGGCGTGCCTTCCATTTCCTGCTGGTAGAGGGCCTGGACGGCGGCGAGGCGCGCGGCGCTGCGGGACTTCGATCTCGACATGGTGCGCCCTTTGCGCGAAATCTCGTCCCATGACAACCAGCGTCAAGGAAGCCTTCGCCAACCAGGTCGACTATTGCCGCGCCAACGGGGCACCTTTGACGGCGACGATCTGCAAGGCGGTGTTCGACCGGCTCGACCCGCAAAGCGCGCTCGGCAAGCGGGTGTTCGGTTGGACGGGCGACCCCTTGAAAGACGTCGTGCCGCTGCGTGTAGCTGGCGGTATCCACGCGCTGCACCTCGCCAATGACGAACCGCAGCTGGCGCCCGTTTATGCGGCGCAGCTGACCCGCGCGGAAGTCGAGGAGGCGATCGGCGCAGTCATCGCCGAGCGGCAGGAGGCGATCCTGCCATGGCTCGACGGCCCGCCGCAGACCAATGAAGCGGGGCGCAGTGCCGGACTGATGGCCGGCCTCAAATGGCTGGCGGGCGAGGGATACGGTCCCAAGTTCGAGCTGATCGAAATCGGTTCCTCGGGAGGGATCAACCTGATGATCGATCGCTTCCGCATCGAGCTTGGCGGGGCAGCGCAAGGGCCCGCAGACAGCCCGGTCCGCCTCGCGCCCAAATGGACCGGCAATGCGCCACCCGATGTACCGGTCGAGATCGTCTCCACGACAGGCTGCGACCGTGCGCCGATCGGCATCGGCACGCGCGAGGGGCAGGTGAAGCTGGCCGCCTACGTCTGGCCCGAGATGACCGAGCGCATGGCCCGGCTGGAGGCCGTGTTCGCGTTTGCCGAGGACGACCCGCCGCAGGTCGTACAGGCAGACGCCGCCGACTTCGTCGAGGCACGGCTGGCAGCGCCGCAGGAGGAAGGCGTGACGCGCGTCCTCATGCATTCGCTGGTTTGGCAGTATCTGCCGCCTGAGACGCAGGCACGAATCCGGCTGGCGATGAAAGAGGCGGGCGCCAAGGCAACGCCGCAGCGGCCGCTGGCCTGGGTCGAGCTGGAAGGCGACCGTACCATTCTCAAGCATCGCCTGCATGTCACGGCATGGCCGGGCAAGGCAGAGCGCGTCGAACTCGCCCGGGCTCACGCGCATGGCGGCTGGATGGAGTGGCTAGCCTGACAGGAAGGCGTGGAGCGCTTTTCCGAACGGTACGGGATGCGACCAGATGCCGAAATGGCCGGCGCGTTCGATCCGAGTGACGGAAAGGTCGTCGACCAGTTCTTCGAGTCCGTCCAGTTGGCAGGGCAGCAAGGCCGGATCGTCCATGCCCCAGACGACGGCGGTGGGAATACGGATCGTCGGCACGCCCGACATCATCCATTCGGGATAGGCGACATCATCCTCGTCCATGGCGGGCACGAGGATGGGGCTCATGCGGTACCAGGCGAGCATGCCTTCCAAGGCGCCGTCGCCGCTCCAATCCTCGAGATACGTCGCGCGCTCTTCGTCGGGGATCGCGGCGAGGTCGACATGGGGCGAGAAGCTTTTCTCGAAGAAGGTGTCGAGCCCCATCTCGCGGATGCGGTCTTCCATGCCGGTTTCGCGGAAGCGGCGGATATATTGGCTGGCCGCGCGCTGGGCCTCATCGTCGATGATCGACTTCTGGTAGACGAGCGGATGCGGTGAATTGCAGATCGCGAGGCGCTCGATATGCGGTCCGCCGCGCAGCGCCGCCGCCCAAGCGACCGCGCCGCCCCAGTCATGGCCAACGAGCGCAAATTTGTCGTGACCCTGATGATCGGCCAGCGCGAGCAAATCGGCGATCAGCTTGTCGACGCGATAGTCGTCGAGGTCGTGCGGCTTGTCCGAACCCGCAAAACCGCGCTGGTCGGGCATGACGAGCCGGAAATCCTTTTCCAGCATCGGCATGACCCCGCGCCAGGTGCGATGGGACTCGGGAAAGCCGTGGAGCAGGTAGACGGGCGGCGCATCTTTGGGCCCCGCCGTCGCGACATTGAGGGTTACGCCGGTAGAGAGTGCTATCCGTTCGGTCTTCACGGATAGCTGACCGTCTTGGGCACTTCGGGAATGGGGATCCATTCTTTCTCGTCCCCCGGCACCTTGGGGAACTTGCCTGCGCTCCAGTCTTCCTTGGCCTGGTTGATCCGCTCGCGGTCCGAGCTCACGAAATTCCACCAGACATGCCGCTTGGTCGAGAAAGCCTCGCCGCCCAGAAGCATGGCGCGTCCATGGCCGGTCAGTGTCGCGGCATGGCCGGGCGCCAGCACGTAGAGCGTGAAGGGGGTGAGCGCATCGCCATCCAGCGCCATCTCGCCTTCGGTGACGAGGATCGCGCGTTCGTCGGCTTCGGCATCGATCGGCATAGCACCGCCGGCCAGCATGATATCGGCATAGATGGTCGGGCTGTGCTGCGGCGTGCCGGCTGTCTCGCCCCACAGCGTCCCCATCAGCACACGCGCCGAAGCATTGCCGTCCTCGATGAGCGGCAATTCGCTCTCGGGGACATGGTCGAAGGCGGGGTCGATCTCCTCCTTGCCGTCGGGCAGCGCGAGCCAGGTCTGCATGCCGTAGAGGCGCGGACCGGCATCGCGCTCTTCCTGCGGGCTGCGCTCGGAATGGACGATGCCCTTGCCGGCGGTCATGAGATTCACCGCGCCGGGGCGGATGACCTTCGAGCTGCCAATGGAGTCGCGATGATGAATCGCGCCCTCGAACAAATAGGTGACGGTTGCAAGGTTGATATGCGGGTGCGGCCGCACGTCCATGCCCTGGCCGGTTTCCATCTGCGCAGGGCCGAATTCGTCGACGAAAATGAAGGGGCCGACCATGGTGCGCGGGCGGCTCGGCAGGACGCGGCGGACCTTGAAGCTGCCAAGGTCGTGCACCGTCGGTTCGATCTCTCTCACCACATCATCCATGCTCATTCTCCCGGTGCCCTCGCCTTGATCTGCAGCGCGTGGATTGGATTGTCCATGAGATCGCCCAGCGCCTTGTAGACGAGCCGTTGCCGCGCGACGCGATTCAGCCCCTCGAACTGTGCGCTCTCGATATCCAGCGACCAGTGCGTGTCACCCGACCCATCGTCGCCGGCATGGCCGGCATGGGCTGCGCTGTCATTGTTGAGTTTCATGTTGATCGGGCGCAGCGCATTACGCAGCCGGCGGATCATTTCGGCACTGACGGTGGATTCCTCGCTCATATTTCCCATATACGCACGACTTCCCTCTTATGGCCAAACGATACGAGAAATTTCACGGGCGCATCGAGGATGCAGCCCAGACCTGCGCCGTTCCCGGTTGCGCGGAAGCGGGCGAGTTTCGTGCGCCGCTGACACCCAGTACGTTCGACGGGCCGGGCGAATTTCGCCTGTTCTGCCTCGACCATGTTCGCCAGTTCAATTCCGCCTACAATTATTTCGAAGGCATGAGCCCCGACGAAATTGCCGAGGAAACCTCGCCCATCCCCAAGCGCGAGGCCGGCAGTCGCCGCTTTGCCTTTGCCAAGTCTGGCGACCCGGGCCCGGCATGGGCCGATTTCGACGATCCCCTGGACGCCATCGCCGCGCGCTTTCGCGGCAATCCCAATTTGCGCGCGGCCGAACAACGGTCGCGCTTTTCGGCGAGCGAGCAGGAAGCGCTTCATGTCCTCGGCCTCGGCCATGACGCGCAGCTCCACGATGTGCGCAAGAGCTACGCCAAGCTCGTCCGGCAATATCATCCCGATCGCAATGGCGGGGACCGTCGCCACGAAGCCCGGCTCCGCGCCGTGATCGACGCTTTTCAGCGGTTGAAGGCGAGCAAGGCCTTCGCGGCTTAGGCCGGTGTGCGATAACCCTGGCGGAAGGCCCAGCGCAGGGTCTGCGCAGCAGCTTTGGTGCCGAGCCGGGCTGGCAACGCCGAGAGGCGGGGCTTGTCGAGATCGAGCATGGTGCGCGCATAATCGGGCAGCATCGAGACAGCCTCCGCGCCGATCATGCGCTGCAATGCGACGGGGGTGCCCTTGGGACGCTGCGACAACACGAGGCGCGCGACGTCCTTGGCGGCGGCGCTGGTGCGCAGGTCGCGGCGGAGGTCACGATAGATGGCGTCGCTCTCGGCCACCGTTTCGGGAACGGGGTCGGCACCCAGCTTGCGCGCAATGAGGGCGAATTGGCGATAATATTCGTCTTGGCTTTCGCGCGGCCAATTCGGGGCGACGTAACGCATGTAGCCGGCAAGGAAGCTGCGCGCTTCGGCGACATGGACCCAGGCAATCGTTTCCGGATCGCTGGCGGTGTAGGGGGTGCCGTCGGGCAGCGTCCCCCCGACCGCAGCATGAATCCGATTGACCCGGTCGACGGCCTTTTGCGCATCATCACGATGCCCGAAGGTCGTGACCGCGATGAAACGCGCGGTGCGCCGCAAGCGGCCGTGCATGTCGTTCCTGAAATCCGAATGGTCGAGGACCCCCTGCAATGCTTCGGGGTGGAGCATCTGCAGCATCAGCCCCCTGATGCCGCCAACCATCATCCCGATAATGTCGGCATGGACGAGCCGGATGGGGCTGTCTTTCTCGAACCAGGCATCGTCTGATGGCGGGACCGGCTTCTCGCCCCTTGTCTGGTCGTTGAACAGGGCGCGGACCTGCTCGACGATGGCGAGGCGAACGGTCTCCGTGGGTTGGAAGCGCGGCATGTCGGGGAGGATAGGGCCGGACGGCGGCGCGCGCCATCCGGCCCTTTGGCGACCTCAGGACGTTGCAAGTTTAAGCGCAAAGGCGACCGTCACGCTGACCCGGCTTTGGTTCGTGCCCGGCTGGAAGGGCGCGACGTTCTGGGTGCGCACGAGAGGCGGCGGGGGCGGGGCCGTCGCTGCCTGTTTGACCATGGCATCATTCATCGAATAGACGCCGTCGCGGTAGCCGTTGCCGCCATCGCGGATGGTCAGGATGCGGCTGACCTGCAGCCCTGCGGCTTCGGCATAGGCATCGGCACGCAGGCGGGCATTGTTATAGGCGTCGGCATATGCGGCCTTCATGGCCGCTTCGGGGTCCGATTGGGTGAGCTGCGGACCCGAGACGAGATTGCCGCCGGCGTTCGTGGTTGCGGTTACCGCATCGCCGGCGCGGTCGACGTCGCTCATGCGCACGGCGAGGATGTTGTAGGCGCGATAGCGACCGCGATTGGGGCCATAGTCGATGCGGCCGACCGACAGGTTGCTCGTCTGCATCTTGTCTTCTGGAATCTCGAACTCGGCGAGCGCGGCCATCACTTCCTGCATCTTTTCGGCATTGAGGCGGCTCGCGGTCTCGGCGCTGCGCGCGATGGTCTCGACGCCCAGCGAGAAGCGCGCTTCGTCGGGGCGGCTCTCGGATTGTCCGGTGGCGCTAACGGTCAGCAGGGTTTCGTCGCGGTCGACGCCGCGCGGGTCGGCCTCGGCCTGGCTGCAGGCGGCAAGCATGGTCGGGGGGATCAGGGCAAGGGAACGCATATGTCTACTCCTCTTGGCGCGCGGCTTTGCTGCCGCTTCGTCGAAGTAGATACGCCCGAAAAGCGCGCTTGGATGCGTTCAGCCGACCGCAGCGTCCAGCGCGGCAATGTCGATCTTCGCCATTTCCTGCATCGCAGCGAAGGCCGCTGCAGCTGTCTTCTCATCGCCGAGCAGGTCGAGCAGGCGGCGCGGGGTAATCTGCCAGGCAAAGCCGTAATGGTCGGTGATCCAGCCGCAGGCCATTGGCTGGCCGCCCGCCTCCAGCAGGGCATTCCAGGCGGCGTCGGTCTCCGCCTGGTCCTCGGTCACGAGCATCAGGCTGCTGGCCGGGGTCGGGGCAAAATGCTCGCCGCCGGCCAACAGCATCACGCTGCGTCCGGAAATGGTCATGTCGACCGTGATCGGATCGCCTTTCTTGCCGCCGACATAATCGGCCGGCGCGGGATCGATCGAGCGGATCTCGCTATTGGGGAAAGCCGAGGCGTAAAAGCGCGCGGCTTCGGCAATGTCGGCATCGAGCCAGAGGCAGGCCTGGAGATCGCTCATTGATCGAGCATCGGCGCGAAGCCGCCATAGATCATCCGCTTGCCGTCGAAGGGCGGCTCACCGGCTGGCGGATTGTCCTTCATCCACTCCTCCATCTTGGCCCAGCCCGCATTGCGCGTGTCCTTGTCGGGCCACTCGACCCAGCTGAAGATGGTCTTCTCACCATCCTCGGCCAGGACGGCGGTGTGGAAATCATTCTGCTTGCCGGGCGGGCAATCCTCCTCGACCGTCTCGACGACACGGGTCGCGCCCCATTCCCTGAAGAGCGGCGCCATTTTCTCGGCCATCTCGCGATAGGCGTCGAGTTTTCCTTCGGGGACCGGGATCAGGTAACCGTCTATATAGGCCATCGTCGCTCTCCTCTTGTGCGTGCCGACGCATATCAGAGTGCATGGAGTCGGCACCAGTGGGGCCCGGCCGATCCGAATTGGCCCAAAGTCCGCCATTGTGGCGCGGCGGCTAAGCCCTTAAGTCAGGCCCCATGAACGATATCACCAACGCGCCCACGGGTACGGTCGGCGAGACCGTGCTTGCCGCCCCCGATACCGAAGTTTCCGTCCGCGACGTCTTCGGCATCGACAGCGACATGAAGGTCCCGGCTTTCTCCAAGGCTGACCCGCGCGTCCCTGATACCGACCCGGCTTATGTGTTCGACCCGGACACGACGCTGGCCATCCTGGCGGGCTTTGCGCATGACCGCCGCGTCATGGTCCAGGGCTATCACGGCACGGGTAAGTCGACGCATATCGAACAGGTCGCAGCGCGCCTCAACTGGCCGCTCATCCGTATCAACCTCGATGCGCATATCAGCCGTATCGACCTTATCGGCCGCGACGCCATCGTCCTCAAGGACGGGCAGCAGGTCACCGAGTTCAAGGAAGGTTTGCTTCCCTGGTGCCTGCAGCATCCCGTCGCGCTGGTGTTCGACGAATATGATGCCGGTCGCCCCGACGTGATGTTCGTGATCCAGCGCGTGCTGGAGACCGAGGGCAAGCTGACCCTGCTCGACCAGAATCGCGTAATCCGGCCCAATCCGGCGTTCCGCCTGTTCGCGACGACCAACACGGTCGGCCTTGGCGATACGACTGGTCTCTATCACGGCACGCAGGCGATCAACCAGGGCCAGATGGACCGCTGGAATATCGTCACCACTCTCAATTACCTGCCGGCAGAAACCGAAGCGCAGATCGTGCTCGCCAAATCGGGCGAATATGACAAGCCTGAGGGCAAGGAAGTCGTCTCGAAGATGATCAAGGTGGCGGACCTGTCGCGCCAAGGCTTTATCAACGGCGACATCTCGACCGTGATGAGCCCGCGTACCGTCATCAGCTGGGCGCAGAATGCGCTCATCTTCGGCGATGTCGGCTATGCCTTCCGCGTCTCGTTTCTCAACAAGTGCGACGAGGCCGAGCGCCCGGTGATTGCGGAATATTACCAGCGCGTCTTCGGCGAGGATCTGCCCGAAAGCGTCGCCCACCGCGCCTAAGACAACCCGCGCCAACGATTGGCCGGACAAAAGAAAACCCCGCCGCGGCAATGCCGGGCGGGGTTTCTTCTTGCTTGGTGAGGAGGGCCTAGATGCCGCCGCCACCTGCATCGAGCATGATCTGCGCCATGTCGAATTCGGGCATGCCTTCCAGCGTGACCTGGAAGTCGGCAACGCCGTCGCCGTCGACATCAGCCGACAGCACGCCATTCTGGTAGTTCACCTCGCCGGCCGTGCCGGTGAAGTCGGCATCGCCGACAAAGGTGAGGTCCACGCCTGCCGCTTCGCCGATACCCGAAAGGTCGATCATGTCGCCTTCGCTGGCATCGAAGTCGGTGATGATGTCGCCGATTTCGATATGGTCGAAGTCGAACGTATCGGCACCTTCGCCGCCGGTGAGGACGTCGGCGCCCGAACCGCCATTGATGATGTCCGCGCCTTCATAGCCGTCGATGACATCGTCGCCGGCACCGCCATCAATCATGTTGGACACTTCATTGCCCCAGATGACGTCGCGGCCACTCGAACCGATCGCATTCTCAATGGTCGTGCCATAGGCGATCGAGAAGTTCGAATAGTTCGAGGCGAAGACACCGGAAACGCCGGTATCAGCCTGGATGCTGTTGGCGTTGGCGACCATGAAGTTGGACATGATCGCATTGATCGAGCCTTGGCTGTAACCGCCAATGTCGAAGCCGATCAGCTCGCTGATCTCGGCGCGGGTCGTGTTGACCAGTTCCTCCGACGCAAAACCGTCGCCGATCGAGCTGAACGAACCGGCGTGGAGATCGAGGAAGTTGCCAAGGCTGGTGAAGCCAGACATGTCGATCGTGTCTTCACCGCCCGCATCGTACAGCGAAATGAACGGATACGGGTTCTGCTCAAAGTCGAAGACCCACAAATCGGTGTTCGTGTTGAAGCCGTACACCGTATCGGTGGCGCGCGTGTCTGGATCAGCCCCGTAGATCGACTGGATCGTCAGGATGTCGTGGAGCATCGGGCCCTGGGCATTGTGATTGGTGAAGCTGTCCCAGGCAATCACACGCGCACCGGTCTCGCCGGGGCTCCAATAGGACATGATCGAATATTGCGTGCTGTCCTGCGCATATTCGGCCTGGTCTTCATAATTGGTCGCGCCGGCACCATTGTAGGCGCCCGGATGCGACAGGCCGAGCGAGTGACCGAATTCGTGAACGAAGACGGTGTTGCCATAGCCGCCGTCGGTGAACCATGCGTTGGTCCAGTTGAGCGCCGGGTCGGTGATGAACACGTCGCCGCGATAGCCGTCCCACCAGCCCTGAATTTCGCCGGGGAAGTAGGCAAAGGCCTGTGCCGGATCGGCCGAGTTGGCCACGATGATGTCGGCAACCCCTGAGCCGCGACCATTCACTTCGACAAATTGCTGCGGGATGAGGTCGTCCCACATCTGAAAAGCGATGCGCGCCGCATCTTGCTGCGCTGCACTCAGGCTCGACATGTCGGTGCCGCCGCTAATGTTGAAGAAGTCGCCATCCTCGGTCTTGAAGCGACCGGGGAAGTGTCCCGACTGCAGCCAGCCAGCCGCGGTGTTCGCATTGAAGCTGTAGGTGATCACGCCATCATCGGCGCCCGGCATCCGCGTGCCGCTGTCGATCTGGTCGATAATGCCTTGTTGGTCGAGGATAGGCTTATCGCGGAAGGTGAACCCGGCAAACGGGTCGAGATTAAACTCTTGTGGTTCATCGCTCACATTTTCAAAGCGATCGGGGCGGTCTTCGAACCGGTGCCCACAGGCGCAAACGCCATGCTCGTTATGATTGTGGACGTGATCGTCCGACGTCTTCGTATAGCTCTTCTTGGTGGCCATTCCGTCTTTGCTCCCCAACTAGGACATACAAAAACGCGCCCGATACGCATGGGCGCGCCCCTCTTGTGATTCGCAGCGTGGCGGCGGAATTCGGCTTTCGTCAAGTTTGGGTAGGAATTTAGTAACCATGTTTGCAGCTTCGGCGCGAGAGCGTGTCCGGAAGAACACGATTTCGCGTTGCCTGCCCGACATTTAGAAGAGTTTTCCCGATTTCGGACAGCGTGACCGGATTCGGGACAGATTGATTTCGCCCGCTGCCACGGCCACATGGACGGCAATGGCCGATACCGACCAACTCGACAAATTCCGCCGCGCGCTCGTCGGCGCTGCGCGTGCCTTGGCGCGCGATGAAGCGCTTGAGATCGCCTTTGCCGATCATGGCCGCCCCGATGCAGCGCCGGGCAAGGTGCCCTCGCCCGGCCGCGACATGGCGCCGCGGCTGGTGGCCGAAGCGCGCGGGGCAGCCGATGCGATGGCGCTCAAGAAGCGCTTTCACGACCAGGCGGTGCATGCCGCGACCGCGCCCGGCGATATCGAAGCACGCGCGCTTTACGACGCGATCGAGACGGCGCGGGTCGAGGCGCTGGGTACGCGCGAATTTCCTGGCGTCGCCGACAATCTCGACGCTCATGTCTCGGCGCGCACGCGGACCAGCGCGATCGCCCGCGCACGCACCAAGGAAGAGGTGCCGCTAGAGGTCGCTGTCGGGCTGATGGTGCGTGAGCGGCTAACCGGAAAGCCCGTGCCCGAAAGCGGCGCCAAGGGCGTCGAACTCGTGCGCAAGCATGTCGAAGGCAAGGCGGGCGAGAACTTGGACGCTCTCATCGATGCGATCGACGACCAGCAGGCCTTTGCCGCACTCGTCCGCAAGATCCTCCACGATCTCGAATTCGATCTCGGCGAGGAAGATGGCGAGGCCGAAGATCCCGAGGACGCCGAGGATGATGGCGACGAGGATGCCGACGAGGACCAGTCCGAAGATGAAGGCGAGGACGAGGATTCGGGCGCGGACGACGACGAGGCCGACCAGCGCGGCGAGGAAAGTGAAGGCGACGAGCAATCCGGCGGCGATCCCGATGACAGCGATGCCCCGCCCGATGGCGGCGAGGACATGGAAGACGGGCAGCAGCCGCGCCAGGGCGCCCGACCCGACTGGGCCGACGCGCCGAGTGCCGGTTATCGCGTCTTCACCGACAGTCATGACGAGATCATCCATGCCGAGGAGTTGTGCGACGCCGACGAGCTGGATCGCCTGCGCGCCTACCTCGACAACCAGATGTCCGGTCTTGCGGGCGTCGTCACCCGGCTCGCCAACCGCTTGCAGCGCCGCCTCATGGCGCAGCAGCAGCGCAGCTGGGCCTTCGACCAGGAAGAGGGAATGCTCGACGCCGCGCGCCTTGCCCGCGTCGTCGTCTCGCCGACCCACAGCCTGTCCTACAAGATCGAGACCGATACCGAATTCAAGGACACTGTCGTCAGCCTGCTAATCGACAATTCGGGCTCGATGCGCGGACGGCCGATTTCGATTGCAGCGATCTGCGCCGACATCATGACGCGCACGCTGGAACGGTGCGGGGTGAAGACCGAAATCCTCGGCTTCACGACGCGCGCTTGGAAGGGCGGGTTGTCGCGCGAGGATTGGCGGGCGGCGGGCTGCCCGGCCAATCCGGGGCGGCTCAACGACCTGCGTCACATCATCTACAAGAAAGCCGATGAACCTTATCGCCATGCGCGCCGGCCACTGGGCCTGATGATGCGCGAAGGGCTGCTCAAGGAGAATATCGACGGCGAGGCGCTGATCTGGGCGCACCAACGGCTGCTCGCGCGGCCCGAGGAGCGACGCATCCTGATGGTCATTTCGGATGGCGCGCCGGTCGACGATTCGACCGGTTCGGCCAATGGCGGCACCTATCTCGAGCGCCATTTGCGGCAGGTCATTGACTGGATCGAAACCAAATCGCCGGTAGAGCTGGCTGCCATCGGGATCGGGCATGACGTGACGCGTTATTACCAGAAGGCCGTGACGATTATGGATGCCGAACAATTGGGCGGCGTGCTGATCGAACAGTTGGCAGCCTTGTTCGACACCGATATCCGATAAAAAGATGGCCCGACAGGAACGGGTCCTGCCGGGCCTCCCTCGTTACGCGACGCGAGGGAATTTTGGGACAGGGAAAAGGGGAAAACCCTGTCTATGCAAATGCTTATGCCAGAACGGTTCTCAATCGAAACTGAATAATACATGCAGCATTGGTTCATGAATCTGGAGCGCGTCGCGCTGTCCGTCTTGCTCGCGGCGACGATCACCTATGCACACCGAAACCATGTCCGCCCGGCAACGCCATTGCCCGAGCCGGTCGAGCAGGTGTCGCTACGTTCGGTATCGATCGAGGGCGACTTACCGAGTGGTTGGACTGTCGGCGCGGCCTGGCAGATCGAGCGCGGCGGCTGGTGGATGGGCGGCTTTTCCGGGCTCGAATTCGATGGCGAGAATTTGGTGACGCTGTCCGACAGCGGGGTGGTCCATCGCTTCACGCCGCCCGGGCCTCATGCCGAATCGCTTGAGTTGCGGCCGCTCGTGTTGATGCCAGAACCTCTGTCCCGTGATTCCGAGGCCATCCTTGTTGATGGGGACAGGCTCCGCATCGCCTTCGAAGGCGACCATCGTGTCGCTGATTATCGAGCGGACGGCGCGCTAGAATCGGATGTGAGAATTGCCAACCTCTTCAAACGCAATCGTGGGGTCGAGGCGCTGCTTGCGGGCGACCCCGCCATCGCATTCGGCGAGCTTGGCGATGTCGCGCTGTCGCTGGAAAACGAACCGCGCGAGTTGGAAGTCCGTGGCGCGCGATACAGCGTGACGGGCGCAGCGCGATGGCCTGGCAGCGACCAGCCTTTATTGTTGCTGCGGCAGTTCGGATTGTTTGGAATGCGCGCCTTCGTGGCCGCTGCCGATGTCGGTGAGGATGCCGTCGAAGTGAGCGAGTTACAGCCACTGCCGCTCGGCCGGTTCGACAATGCGGAAGGCCTGGCAGTGCGCGCCAAAGCGGGTGGCGGCTATGAAGTCTGGGTCGTCACCGACGACAACAGGCGCGCGCCGCTCCGGAGCCTGCTGGTCCGGTTCGACGTCGCGCCTGATGGATGGCCCGAGGGCCTGTCGAGCGATTAAGCCGGCTTAGGCCTGCGCGGCCTTGGCCTTCGCAACTTCGCGCTTCAGCTTGGCAGCCTTGGCGGAGAGCTTGTCGTCGCTGGTCTTGAGCAGCCAATTGTCGAGGCCGCCGACATGTTCGACCGAACGCAGACCGTTGGTCGACACGCGCAGCTTGACGCGACGGTCGAGGGTTTCGCTCAGCAGCGTGACATTCTGCAGGTTGGGCAGAAAGACCCGCTTGGTCTTGTTGTTGGCGTGGCTAACATTGTTGCCCACCAGCCGGCCCTTGCCGGTCAGTTCGCAGACGCGCGACATAATTTCTATCCTGTGGTCTTGGAGAATCCACCGAAGGACCCTCTGAAAGCGCGTCCAACTAACCGCTAACCCACGACAGGTCAACCGATTCGCACGTTAAAGCACCGTAACGTCGGCAACCCGACATATGTTGGCGCGTTATCCTGCCACATCACCCGGTGGGGCGGGTGTCACAATTACCCGATAGGAGGAAACATTGCGCGCGTTGCTGGCGATTCTGATTCTGCTGATAGCAGTCGTGGGATTGGCCTTGGCAACGGGCGTTGTCGATCCTGCGCCCGGCGTAAAGGACGGCGAGGAGGCCAGCCGCGCTGTCGAGGAGGATATCGATCGCATGCAGGAAGGTGACGATCGTTTTGCAGTCGAAGCAGGGACCGTTTCTCCCGGCGACAAAAGCGACGGCTCCCCGTCGGCGTCATCCGAACAGTCATCCAACGACATGCCGACCGACGAAGATCAAGACGAGGAGCCCGCGGTCACAGCCCCGTGACAGGCGGGCCCTGACGCAGTAGCTGCGTTGGGACCATGACCCGATTTCCACTTCCCGACCCGATGCGCCGTGCGCTCGATTTGGCTGCCGCTGCAGCCGAGGCGGGCGAGGTGCCCGTCGGCGCAGTCGTGGTCGACGCGGCCGGCAAGACGATCGGCGAGGGCGAAAATCGGATGCGGCGGAACCGCGATCCCAGCGGTCATGCCGAGATCATTGCCTTGCGTGCGGCGGCCGCCGAGCTCGGTAGCGAGCGGCTTGACGGGTGCAGCCTGTGGGTCAGCCTCGAGCCTTGCGCCATGTGTGCCGGTGCGATCTCGCTGGCGCGGATTTCCAAGCTCTATTTTGCGGCCGAAGACCCAAAAGGAGGCGCCGTCCTGCACGGGCCGCGTCTCTATACGCAGCCGACCTGCCATCACCGTCCCGATATCATGAGCGGGATGGGGGAAGAGGACGCCGCCGCGCAGCTTCGCGACTTTTTCGCGGCGCGCCGGACATGAAAAACCCCCGGCCAGCATGCGCTGCCCGGGGGCTCCTCAATCTCCGACGAGATGTCAGCTTGGCTTAGTAGCCGCCCTGCACGTCGTCCTGCGTCACCGGCACGACGCGGATTTCCACGCGGCGGTTCTGCGAGCGACCATATTCGGTCGAGTTGTCTGCAATCGGCTGGGTCTCGCCATAGCCGAGCGTCGCCATGCGGGCGCGGGCAACGCCCTGGCCGGCCAGATAGTCGGCGACCGACTGGGCGCGACGCTGCGACAGCTGCTGGTTGTAGGCATCCGAACCGGTCGAATCGGTGTGACCGAGCACGTCGATATAGGTCGATTCATATTCGACTAGGACCGAGGCGATCTCGTTCAAGGTGTTATAATATTGCGGCTGGATCGATGCGCTGTCGACCGGAAAAGTCAGCGCTTCGTTGGGCATGCGCAGCAGCAGGTTATCGCCTTCGCGCACGACGTCGACGCCGGTGCCCTGGGTGGCCGCGCGGGCTTTCTGTTCCTGACGATCCATATAGGCACCGACCGCACCACCGGCGACGGCACCGACACCGGCACCGATAATCTTGGCCGTACGGTCATTGCGACCGCCGACAAGGTCGCCGAGCAGGTAGCCGAGCACGGCACCGGCACCGGTGCCGACCGCGGCTTCCGTCGAAATACGGCGTTCGCCTGTCACACCATCGGTGGTGCAGGCGGCCGTGCCCATGCCGGCGCAAATGACCAGCGCCGTGAGTTGCTTCTTGTAACGCATGAATATCTCCCTCTGAGGAATCTGAACTGTCACCCATGCCAAGTCCGCTGGGGTCGTTTCGGTTCCGTGGAAAGCGCTGGACCCCTGCATATTTCCCACGGCTGAACGTGCATGCTTGTCGTCTTGCCGCGCTTGCGGCTAAGGGAATGGAAGCAAGCATAATGAACGCACCTTCCCCCTTTCCCTGGCTCGATGTCCTCGTCCTTCTCGCGCTGATCAGCCTCAATGGCGTCCTGGCGATGAGCGAACTCGCCATCGTGTCGGCGCGCACAGCGCGGTTGCGCTCACTGGCGGATGGCGGATCGACCGGCGCGGCGCGGGCTATCGAGCTGGCGAGCGATCCCGGACGCTTCCTCTCCACGGTGCAGATCGGGATCACCCTCATCGGGATCGTGGCGGGTGCCTATTCGGGCGCCACGTTCGGACAGCCGGTGGCCGAGCGGATCGAATTGCTGGGCGTTGCCGGCGATACGGCCGACGCCATCGGGTTCGGCCTCGTCATCGTGCTCACCACCTATGTCAGCCTCGTCATCGGCGAACTGGTGCCCAAGCAATTGGCGCTCCGTAATCCCGAGCCGATCGCTGCGGTACTGGCGCGGCCGATGCATTTCCTGTCCAAGCTGACTGCGCCCTTCGTATGGATTCTCGATGCCAGTTCGAGCGGGCTGTTCCGCCTGTTCGGCTTCAAGCGCGAGAGCGATCAGTCGGTCACGGCCGAAGAACTGCACCTCGTCGTCGCCGAAGCCCAGACGGCGGGCGTGCTCGAGGAATCCGAGCGAGCGATCATTTCTTCGGTGGTGCGTCTGGCCGACCGCCCGGTGCGCGAGATCATGACGCCGCGCACCGAGATTGACTGGCTCGAGGCCAAGGCGACGGCACAGGAAATTCGCGAAGAACTGGCCGATACACCGCACAGCCGCCTGCCGGTCGCCAATGGGTCGATCGACGATATTGTCGGCATCGTTTCGGCGCGCGACCTGCTCGACACGATGCTTGACGGCGATGCGCTGGACCTCACCGCGCTGGCGCGGCCGGCACCGATCATTCCCGACTTGATGGATGCCATGGACGCGCTCGACGTGCTGCGCGAGGCCGATGTGCCGCTCGCGCTCGTGCATGACGAATTTGGTCATCTCGACGGCATCGTCACGCCGGGCTCGATCCTCACGGCGCTGGCGGGCACGTTCCGCAACGACGAGGACGAAGAAGAGCCGCTCAAGCAGCGCGAGGATGGCAGCTGGCTCGTCTCGGGCGCGACCAATGCGGAGACGCTGGTCGAGAAGCTCGGCATCAAGCTCAGCGACGATCGCGATTATTCGACCGCCGCGGGCCTTGCCCTCGACGTGCTGCGGCGCCTGCCCGAAGAAGGCGAGAAGTTCGCCTTCCAGGGCTGGATTTTCGAAGTGGTCGACATGGACGGTCGCAAGATAGACAAGCTGATCGCGAGCCGCTCGAAGAAGCGCCGCAAGAAGCCGGCGCCGGACACCAAGACCGACTAGAGCTTGCCGAACTTCGCTTCGTAGCCGTCGACGTCGCCGCGGGCGAGATAATCGGCTTGCTCGACGACCTTGTCGCGCGTGAGGCGGCCCTTGAAGCTGCCCAGCTGATTGTCGATCGCTTCGACCTGCGACGGCGAAAGCTTGGCGATCTGTTCGAAGCGCACGAGACCCATGCCGTTCAGGGTCTGCGCCAGCTTGGGGCCAACGCCCTTCAGCTGCCGCAGGTTGTCGGGTTCGCCAGTCGCGCCGGGAAGCTCTTCGTGAATCTCGGCCTGCATGAACTGGCCGAGCTCGTCGCTGAGCCCCGCAGCGCCGGCATCGACGACCGTCTTGCCTTCCTTCGACCGGCCATCCTCCACGCCTGCCATGTGCGGGCGTGCCGGCGTGTCATCGCTGAGGCGCACTGATTGCTTGGGGCGGAAAAGAAAGAAGGCGGTGATGATGCCGATAACGACAGCGACGACGATGACCGGCCAATATTGTTCGAGCAGGGTCTGCATGTTTGTCCCTTAGATATAGCGGTTGGGATCGCGCTGGCGCCGACGCAACCGGACCAGCGCGTATCCGAGAATGAGTCCAAGGCCGAAGCCGGCAAGCCCCAGCAACTCAGCCTCGACGATCAGCGGCAGGAGAGGTTCCCCGCGCACCGTACGAACGCCGGGCTGGACCCACTGCACGTCCTCGATCGTCTCGATGCCCTTGAGAATGCGGGCGAGCTCCCGGCGCTGGAAATCGTCGGCCTCGCCGGTCAGCCAGAGGCGCCGGACGAGCGGATCGCGCTCCATGAAGGGCGTGATTTCTTCCATCTCGAAATATTCGAGATTGATGCGGGCGACCGTCTCGGTTTCCGAAACGATACGCGCCCCGGCATTGCCAACCGGACCGTGCCACAGGGCAGCAGTCGTAATGGTGAGCAGGATGCCGAGGAGGAGGGCGATGCGAGGCTTCATTTGGCCCCGTCTGGCATGCTCCCTTGGTCACTTGCAAGCGCTACCAGTTCGACAAATTGCTGGCGCCACGGATCGGCACCGCGTTGCGAGCCAGCGAGGCCGCGAATGTGGCCGTAGCTGAAGCGCGCGAGCATCTCGTCGCCGCGCAGCTTCTGTCCGAAGGCGGCGACGGCGGCCTGGAAGGCGAAGTCGCCGACCGGCACGGCGGCAGCGCGTAGCTCGCTGGCCATCAACGGCTGCTGCAGCAAGCGCGATTCGTCTTCGCCCGGCAGCTTGTAGCGCAGCTTCACATAGGCGGCTTCCGCGCCCCAGTCGGGCGTGCGGGGCGATGCCTCGCCATAGCGGCGTTCGGGCAGCCAGCCTTCGCGCCCGACCAACACGACCTCGTAGAGGGCCGTGACCTGGTGGCCTGCGCCAATATCGCCGGCATCGACCGCATCATTGTCGAAATCCTCTTCGGCCAGCGCGCGATTTTCATAGCCGATAAGGCGATATTCGGCGATGACGGCAGGGTTGAACTCAACCTGGAACTTGACGTCGCCGGCGATGGTGAACAGCGTCGAGGATAATTCCTGGCCGAGGATCTTGTCGGCCTCCATCTTGCTGTCGACATAGCCGTAATTGCCGTTGCCGGCATTGGTCAGCTTTTCCATCATCGAGTCATTGAGATTGCCGCGGCCATAGCCGAGCACGGTCAGCGTGATGCCGCTGTCGCGCTGCGCCTCGATGAAGTCGGTGAGGCGGTCATCCTGGGTGATACCGACATTGAAATCGCCATCGGTGGCCAGGATGACGCGGTTGATCCCGCCCTCGACAAAGCTCGACCGTGCGGTCTGGTAGGCGAGTTCGAGGCCGGCGGCACCGGCGGTCGACCCGCCTGCGCGCATGCAGTCCAGCGCGGCATGCACCGCATCCTTGTCGGCAGTGGGTTCGAGGACGAGGCCCGATGCGCCGGCATAGACGACGATCGAGACGCGATCGTCGGGACGCAGCCGCTCGGCAAGTTGCTTCAATGAGTAGCGGACGAGATCGATCTTGTCCCCGCTCGACATCGACCCCGACACGTCGATCAGGAAAGTGAGGTTGGCGACCGGTCGATCGGCGCGCGGCAGGTCGTAACCACGAATGCCGACGCGCATCAGGTGGGTATCAATATTCCAAGGCGTGATCGCGCTATCGAGGCTGACCGAAAAGGGCTGGAGCCGGTTTTCGGGCAGCGGATAATCGTAGCGGAAATAGTTGAGGAACTCTTCGGTGCGGACCGAGGCCGAGGGCGGCATGTTGCCATCCATCAGGAAACGGCGGGCGTTGGAATAGCTCGCCGTGTCGACATCGGCCGAGAAGGTCGAGACGGGGCTGTCGGCGACGCGCATGACGTCGGAGACTTCCTCGCCTTCGTAGCGCTCGGTGTCGCGGACCGGCTCGTACTGGAGGACCTGCGGGCGCGGCGATGTCATGGCCATGTCCGCAGGCGCCATGCGGCTGGGCGAGGCCATGACAGGGGGCGGTGGTGCAGGCGGCGGCGGCGGCGAAGGGGGCGGCGCGGAGGCCATCATCATGACTTCGTGCCCGCGATCATCGGTTCGGCAACGTACGTTGGGATGAATACCGTCTTCGGGGTGCGCCATGCTGGCGGACATCGCTGCAGGCAAGGCCGGCGTTGCGGCGGTGGGGGTCAGGGCCAGCGAGACACCGGCGGCGAAGGCAAGCAAATGATCCGTCTTCATTACGCGCTCCCTTTTTAGATGTGATAATGTATCAACATCCCCGGGATCGCAGGAGCAAGCTGAGTCTTCGATGAACGGAAATTTAATGTCGCTCTAGCTCGCGCCACCCGATGTCGCCGCGGTGGAAGCCGTCGGCAAAGTCGATTTTGTCGAGCGCGACATATGCCGCATCGCGGGCTTCCTTGAGGTCGGCACCGGCTGCGGTGACGTTGAGGACCCGCCCGCCTGAGGCGACCAGCGCGCCGTCCTCGCCATGCGCCGTGCCGGCCTGGAAGATGATCGCTCCATTTTCTTCGGCGGTCTCGATACCGGAGATCGTGCCGCCCTTGGCGGGGCTGGCGGGATAGCCCTTGGCGCACAGGACGACGGTCATGACATGCGCGTCTTCCAGCGCAAGATCGTCGGCCTCGGCGAGCTTGCCTGTCGCCACCGCCATCAGGATCTCGCCAAGGTCGCCGGCAATGCGCGGCATCACGACCTGGCATTCGGGATCGCCGAAGCGGACATTATATTCGATGAGCTTGGGCCCGTCCTCTGTCAGCATCAGGCCCGCATAAAGAACGCCGCGATAGGGATGGCCCTTGTCGGCAAGATGCTTTGCGGTGGGGATGACGATATCGCGCATCGCCTGCTCGGCCAACTCGTCGGTCAGGACCGGTGCGGGGCTGTAGGCGCCCATACCGCCCGTATTGGGCCCGGTATCGCCTTCGCCGACGCGCTTATGGTCTTGTGCGGATGCTAGGAACACTGCGGTTTCGCCGTCGACCAGCGCAAACAGGCTGGCTTCTTCGCCCTCCAGGAATTCCTCGATGACCAGCGGCGCATCGCCTGCCTCTTCGATCGCCTTTTCGGCTTCGTCGCGGCTCATCGCGACGGTGACGCCCTTGCCGCCGGCGAGCCCGTCCGCCTTGACCACGACCGGGCATCCGAAGCGGTCGAGCGCCTTGCAGGCCGCTTCCATGCCGCGCACTTCGTCGAAGGCCGCGGTGGGAATGCCGGCTTCGGCGCACAGGCGCTTGGTATAGCCCTTGGAGCCTTCCAGCTGTGACGGTTCCTTGTCGGGGCCGAAGCAGGCAATGCCCGCATCACGCAACATGTCGCCGAGCCCATCGACGAGTGGCGCTTCGGGGCCCACCACGACGAGATCGCTGCCCAGGTCTTGTGCAAGCTTGATCGTGGCGTTCAGATCCCCCAGATCGAGATCGTGCCGCGCATCGGCCCAGCGTTCCATGCCGGGATTGCCAGGCGCGACATCCAGTTGCTCGCAGCTGGGACATTGCGAAAGCCGCCAGGCCAGCGCATCTTCGCGTCCGCCCGAACCCAAAAGCAGGATTTTCATGGTCTCTCCCGATCCGACATCTTCAGGCCTGTTAGCGAGCGAGAAGGCTGGCGACAATGCGCCCGCGCAAAGCGTCGGCGAATTGTCTGCGGCATTGAAGCGCACGGTCGAGGGCGCGTTCGGCAATGTCCGAGTGCGCGGCGAGATTTCCGGCTGGAAACGGGCTGCTTCGGGCCATTGCTACTTCGCCTTGAAGGACGAGGATGCGGTGATCGATGCGGTGCTGTGGCGCGGCCAGGCGCAGCGCCTCGCTTTCGCGCCCGAGGATGGCGCCGAGGTCGTCGCGACCGGCAAGCTCACCACCTATCCCGGCCGTTCCAAATATCAGGTCGTCGTCAACAGCCTGGAATTGGCAGGCGAGGGCGCGCTCATGGCGCTGCTCGAGAAACGCAAGAAGCAGCTGGCAGCCGAGGGCCTGTTCGATGCCGCGCGCAAGCAAGAGCTGCCTTACCTTCCCAAGGTCATCGGGGTCGTCACCTCGCCGACCGGCGCGGTGATCCGCGACATCCTCCATCGGCTCCACGACCGCTGCCCCACCCGTGTCATCCTCTGGCCCGTGCAGGTGCAGGGTGAGAGCGCGGCGGGACAGGTCGCAGCGGCGATCAATGGCTTTGACGCCATGACGTCAGATGGCCCCGTGCCGCGTCCCGACCTTCTCATCGTCGCGCGCGGGGGCGGGTCGATCGAGGATCTGTGGGCCTTCAACGAAGAAGTCGTGGTGCGCGCCGCCGCCGCCTGTTCCATCCCGCTCATCAGCGCGGTGGGGCACGAGACCGACACGACCCTCATCGACTATGTATCCGACAAGCGCGCGCCGACGCCGACCGCTGCTGCGGAAATGGCGGTGCCGGTGCTGGCCGAATTGCGCGGCTGGATCGGCGAACAGGGCGAGCGTGCGGCCGGCGCCCTGCGTCGCCAGCTCGATCGCATGGCCGAACGCCAGCAAAGCCTCACCGACCGTTGGCCCGCCCCGACACGCCTCGTCGAGGAGCCGACCCGGCGGCTGGATGAGATGTCGAGGCGCCTCCAGCGCGGTCTGGTCAGCAGCGCCTCGAGCGCACGCGGCGACTTGGCCGGCATTGCGGGCCGCCTCGACCGGCGCCTCATCGATCAGGCCATCGACCGGCGGGCCGAGCGGCTCACCGCGCAGTGGGACATGGCCAAGCTCGTCCATCCCGACCGACCGCTCTCGCGCGGCTATGCCCGCGTGACGGCGGGCGATTCGGTGGTGACGACGGCCAAGCAGGCGAGCGCTGCCGATGCGCTTACCCTGCACTTCGGCGATGGCACGGCCGATGTGGTTCCCGCCGGCAAGACACCGCCTTCCGCACCCGTTGCACCGCGCCGCAAGACATCCTATCGAGCGCCCAAGACGCCCGAAGGCCAACGCGGCCTGTTCGATACGGGCGACAACGGAGACGCATGATGTTGATGGGCGGCGGACGCGAAGCACGCATTCACTATGGGGACGGCACCTTTCGCCTGATCGCCCATGGCGACCATGTACGTTGTGCCGTTACCGGAACGATCATCCCGCTCGCCGAACTCAAATATTGGTCGGTCGAGCGCCAGGAAGCCTATGTCGACGCCGCGGCGAGCCTTGCCGCCGAACAGCGCGCAAAGGGCGGCATTCAGGGCTAAAAATGCGGCTGCACACCCCTGTGGCATGAGTGACACAGGTCGGTAACAAAAGCCGTTACGCCCCCGCTCTTTCCTTTACAGACCGGGGGGTTCTCCCTCTACACCGAGAATCACGTGGGCGTGTTTGTGCACCTGCGGGGAATTTTGGGCGGGGATATCCCACTCGATTTCAACGGAGATATATTAATGAAGAAAGCTACTTTGCGCGCAACGGCTTCGGCTCTTGCGCTCCTGGGGGCGGGAACGGCAGGTTCGTTTATCGCCGCGGCCCCGGCGGCCGCACAGGACTTTACCAACGCGCAGCTGAGCGGGACGGTCACCGATGAAGGTGGTGCCCCGGTCGCTGGCGCAGAAATCATGCTGGTCGGTAACCAGGGTCAGAGCCGTACGACGGTTTCGGACTCGAGCGGTAACTACCGCTTCGGTAACGTGCCGCAGGGCACCTACACCCTGACCGTGATGCAGGGCGGTGAAGAAGTTTACCGCGCCGAAGACTTCCGTCTTCTCGGTTCGCAGAACGCCGTCGGTGACATCACGCTCGCGAGCGATCCGATCGTCATCACCGGCACCGGTCTGTTCATTAACGACTTCGAGGGCACTACGCTGGGCCTTAACGTCGACGTCGAAGAGCTGACCACGCGCGTTCCGCTTCCCCGCGACCTGACGTCGGTCGTTCTTCTCGCCCCGGGCACGACCCAGGGTGACTCGGCCTTCGGTAACCTCGCCTCGATCGGTGGTTCGTCGGTCGCTGAGAACGCTTACTACGTGAACGGCCTCAACATCACCAACTTCGACAACTACCTGGGTTCGGCTCGCGTGCCGTTCGACATGTATCGTTCGGTCGAAGTGAAGTCGGGCGGTTATCCGGCCGAATTCGGTCGTGCGACCGGTGGTATCGTCAACGCCGTCACCAAGTCGGGTTCGAACGAATTCTTCGGTGGTATCCACCTCGACTGGTCGCCCGACTGGGGTCGTTCGACCGGTAAGGACTTCGAGACCTGCAACTACGACGACAACACCTTCACGACGTTCACCTGTGAAAACACCACGAACCGTGAAGCCGATTATGCCCAGAGCTACTCGGCCGTCCTCGAAGCCGGCATGCCCGTCATCAAGGATCGCCTGTTCGTCTATGGTTTGATCGAGTTCCGCGAAAGCGAGAGCCGCACGGTCAGCCGTCCGAACAGCTTCTCGACCCGCAACATCCAGAACGACCCGTTCTGGGGTGTTAAGGTCGATGCATATCCGATCGACAGCCAGCACCTCGAATTCACCATCTTCGACACCCGTCGCCAGACCCAGCAGGCCCGTGCGCCTTATGCTGAGACTGCCGATGGCTTCTCGATCGGTGGCTACAGCGAGACCGGCCGTTTCAACTTCGGTGGCGTCAACTGGGTCGGTAAGTATACCGGCAACTTCACCGACTGGCTGACCGTCTCGGCTGCCTACGGTAAGATGGAAGACCGCTTCGACAACGTTGCGCTCGGTGCGGCTGCTGCCGAACCGCCGTACGTCAACTTCTCGGGTCAGACCGTCAACGGTGTTCCGGATGGTTCGTTCGTCGGCAACCAGACCACGACCAGCACGACCGCTCCGTACGAAACCGAGCGTAAGTTCTATCGTGGTGACGTCGATCTGTACTTCGACGTCCTCGGTGAGCACCACATCCGTGCAGGCTTCGACGTTGAAGAGACCACGCTGTCGCGTGCGACCATCTACAACGGCGGTGACTTCCTGTTCGCTAACAACCTCATCACCTCGGAAGCTTACAACGCCGGTGTCGGCGGTGCGGGCATCTACTACATCATCTTCCCGGGTCGTCGTTCGGACGGCAGCGTGGGCCTGGTCCAGGATCAGATCTACTTCAACTCGGGTGGTGCGTTCGACGGTGTGAACCAGGCGTTCTACATCCAGGACGAGTGGAAGGTGAATGAGCGTCTGACGCTGAACCTCGGTCTGCGTCGCGACGACTTCAAGCTGAAGAAGGCCGACGGTTCGACCTTCGTGGAGCTCGACAACAACATCGCGCCGCGTCTCGGCTTCACCTACGACCTGTGGGACAATGAAGAAGGCAAGCTGTACGGCTTCTTTGGCCAGTACTACCTCCCGGTTGCTTCGAACACGGCGTTCCGCTTTGCCGGTACCGAGTTCTTCTTCCGTGAGCGCTTCGACTTCGAAGGCTTCCAGACGGTCGGCGGTGTCACGGTTCCCGATTTCTCGGGCAACCAGATCACCGACGCGGTCGACAGCCGTTATGGCTCGCCCTGCCCGTTCCGCCTCAACCCGAACGCTGCTGGTGGCAACACCTGCCGCGTGACCGGTGACGGTTCGGTTCCGGACAGCCAGGCTGCGTTCGCTGAGAACCTCGAAGCCACCAAGCAGTCGGAATACATCATCGGTTACGAGCACGACTTCGGTTCGTTCACCGGTGGTATCGCCTACATCCATCGCAACCTCGACCGTACGGCCGAAGACGCCGCGATCGACATCGTCGTTCTCGAGTATTGCGAAGAAGTGGGCATCGTCGGCTGCGAAAGCATCTGGACCGGCTTCCACCAGTACACCACCTACAACATCGGCGGCGACCTCACGGTCCTGCTCGACGGTGATGCGCTGTGCGATACCGACCCGCGTGCTTGTGAAATCGTGACCTTCGCGGCGGAAGACCTGCCCTACGGCGAAGCCACCCGTACCTATGACGCTGTTGAAGTCACCTTCAACCGTCCGTGGGACGGCAGCTGGAGCCTGGGTGGTTCGTACACCTGGTCGCGCAGCTACGGTAACACCGAAGGCTACGTCCAGTCCGACTTCGGTCAGGATGACGCTGGTATCACGCAGGACTTCGACCAGCCGGGCTTCGTCGACTTCGCCGAAGGCCGTCTGCCGAACGATCGTACCCACCGCATCAAGCTCTTCGGCGCCTATCAGCCGCTCGAAGGCCTGGTCATCGGTGCGAACCTGTCGGTTGACAGCCCGCGTCCGCTGAGCTGCTTCGGCTTCCACCCGACCGACGTGTTCGGTAACCTCTACGGTGCGGCGTCGAACTTCTGCGGCCTGCAGGGCATCCAGCGCGGTACCGCGTCGGAGACCGATTGGGTCAGCACGCTCGACCTGTCGGCGCGTTACAACTGGGATATGGGCAACGATCGTCAGATCGCCTTCACGGTTAACGCGTTCAACGTCCTGAACTCGCAGGCTGTCACGCAGCGTAACGAGTTTGGTGACCGCGACATCGCGACGTCGAATGCTGATGGCGAACCGACCTCGGTCATCGCCAACCCGAACTACGACCTCCCGTCGGGCTACCAGGCCCCGCGGAGCCTCCGGTTCGGCATCGACGTCACCTTCTAAGCTTCGGCTTAAAAGGCGACAGCCAAAAAGAGGGGGGTGGGCTTCGGCCCGCCCCCTTTCTTTTTGCGTGAAGGTTGGGCGCGAGAATGTGCGCCAAAAAGAAAGGGCCGCCCGGTACATCACCGGGCGGCCCTTTGCTTGTTCGACTGCTGGGAAGCGCTAGCCGTTATAGACCTTGCGGAACGGCTCCAGCCATGTGTCGATAGCCTTGGCCTGGCCGATCTTGCTAGCGCTGATCGGCTCGCGCACCTGCGCCACACTGGCCGTCTGGACGTCGCGATCGGCGCGATGGAAGTCGGCGATGCCGTCTTCATGCTCCAGGCCGACATGATCGAGGATCTTGCCGATCCACGTTTCGGGATCCTGGACCAGTTCTTCATACTGCACGGTCAGGATGTGCTCGGGGAAGAGCGCGGCCATCTTGGCATGCACGCGATCCTCGATCTTGTAGTAGCGGGCGATGTCCTCGAACGACCAGCTCCACGGCACGGGGCTCGCGAAATAGTTGCGATAGGTCGACCAGGCCATGTCCTCGGGATCACGGCGCAGCCAGATCATCCGCGCGTCGGGCAGCATCTGGAAGAGCAAGGGCACCATCTGGCCCTGCAACAGGGTCTTGTCGACGACATGACCGCCCTTGCCGAAACGTTGCTCGAGCAAGTTCTCGTACTTCTCGGCGAGATGGCCCCAAGGGTCATCGCCAGAGTGACGCGTCTCGAAGCCCTTGGCCGCCTGCGGCATGACGCCGCCGACGGGAAGGAGTGCCGGGCGAACGAGATTGATCTCGGCGCCGCCATCCACCTTCGAATGGGCGTTGAGCAGCGAATCCACAAGCGTCGTGCCCGAACGGGGCAAGCCGTTGACGAAGATGGCCCGCGAGCCCTTGTGCGTGGATGGCGTCAGCGCCTTGATGGCGTCGCTGTCCCACGCGTCGAGCAGCGCATCGACGGCTTTCTCCATCTGGTCGAGGTCCATTTTCTCGACGGTCCGGCGCAGCGCTGCACCCTCGCCATATAGCTCCATCGCCTTGTCGATATTGCCGGCGTCGAAGTGCGCCTTGGCGCGCGCATAGGCAAAGCGCGACCGCGGATCGGCAGGCAATTGCTTGGCCTGCTCTTCCAGCGCGTCCATCGCGGCCAGATCGGGATCGTCCGCGCTAAACGTCTTGATCATCGCCAGCGCGAACCAGCTGAACGGTGCAAAGTTGCTGTTCTTGATGGCGTTGCGCAGGTGCGTCTCGGCCGCCTCGGTGTCGCCGCGGTTGGTCGCGATCGTACCCAGCAGGTGCTGGACATGCGACTGCGCGCGGACATTGTCGGGCAGCTTGGCAGCTTCCTTGACGACGAGGTCGGCGCGGCCATGCGCTGCGAGCGAGCCCCAATAATGCAGCACGCGTTCGAGCCGCATGGGCTGCGTCTTGGCAAAGCGGCGCGCCGCTTCGAGCGCGATGTCGATCTCGCCGATCTGCGTGGCGAGACGTTCGACGCTCGCCCAGCGCTCACCGCTGCGAGGCCCTTCTGCGAGATCCTTCTGGAGGAGATTGACGGCCTTGTTGCGCGCGCCCTGCTTCAGGGCGTCAACGGCCTGCGCGACGGTCGATTGGTTCTGATTCATGAACCGCCTTCTAGGCCGCTTCGTCACCGCCAACAATGGTCAGTTGCCCATCGCCCTCATCGACCTTCACGGTCATGCCATCATGGACGCGCCCGGCGAGGATTTCGTCGGCGAGCGGGTCCTGCAGATACTTCTGGATCGCCCGCTTCAAGGGCCGCGCGCCATAGACCGGGTCGTAGCCGACACGGCCAAGCCAGGCGCGCGCGGCGTCGGTCAGCTCAATGACGATCTTCTTGTCGTCCAGGAGCTTTTGGAGGCGCTTGAGCTGGATATCGACGATCGGCCCCATGTGCGACTGCGACAGGCGGTGGAACAGGATGATCTCGTCGAGGCGGTTGAGGAATTCGGGGCGGAAATGGCCGCGCACGACTTCCATGACCTGGTCCTCGACGACCTTGGGATCGGCATCCTCTTCCTGCTGCGCCAGATATTGGCTGCCGAGATTGGAGGTGAGGATGATGATCGTATTGGTGAAGTCGACCGTGCGACCTTGCCCGTCGGTCAGGCGCCCGTCGTCGAGCACCTGCAACAGGATGTTGAAGACGTCGCCATGGGCTTTCTCGACCTCGTCGAACAGGACGACCTGGTAGGGGCGGCGGCGCACCGCTTCGGTGAGCTTGCCGCCTTCTTCATAGCCGACATAACCCGGAGGCGCCCCGACGAGGCGGGCGACGCTATGCTTCTCCATGAATTCGCTCATGTCGATGCGCACCATTGCAGTGGGATCGTCGAACAGGAATTCGGCCAATGCCTTGGTGAGCTCGGTCTTGCCCACGCCGGTCGGCCCGAGAAACAGGAAGCTGCCCAGCGGACGGCCGGGATCCTGCAAGCCTGCACGGCTGCGGCGGACCGCCTTGGCCACCGCATCGACGGCTTCCTTCTGGCCGATGACGCGCTTGCCCAGCAGCTCTTCCATCTGCAGCAGCTTCTCGCGCTCGCCCTCCATCATTTTCTCGATGGGAACGCCGGTCCAGCGGCTGACGACGGAGGCGATGTCCTCGTCGGTCACTTCCTCGCGCAGCATCGCGCCCTCGGTGGCGGCGCTGGCTTCCTCGAGCTTCTTCTCGAGCTCGGGAATGCGGCCATATTGCAGCTCGCCTGCCTTGGCGAGGTCGCCGGCACGCTGCGCCTGTTCGAGCTCGATGCGGGCGGCATCGAGATCGGCCTTGAGGTCGCCTTCGGCGTCGATCTTGTCCTTTTCGGCCTGCCAGCGCTGGGTCAGCTCGGCCGACTGTTCTTCCAGCTCGGCCAACTCCTTCTCGAGTTTGCCGAGACGGTCCTTCGAGCCCGCATCCTTCTCCTTCGACAGCGCCTCGCGTTCGATCTTCAGCTGGATGATACGGCGGTCGAGGCTCTCGATTTCTTCGGGCTTGGATTCGACTTCCATACGGATGCGCGAGGCGGCCTCGTCCATAAGGTCGATGGCCTTGTCGGGCAGGAAGCGGTCGGTGATGTAGCGATTGGACAGGGTCGCCGCCGACACCAGCGCCGCATCGGTAATGCGCACGCCGTGGTGAAGCTCGTATTTTTCCTTGAGGCCGCGCAGGATCGAGATGGTGTCGGGCACCGTCGGTTCCTCGATCATGACGGGCTGGAAGCGGCGTTCGAGCGCGGCATCCTTCTCGACATATTGGCGATATTCATCGAGCGTCGTCGCGCCGATAACGTGCAGCTCGCCGCGCGACAGGGCCGGTTTCAGCAGGTTGCCGGCATCCATCGCGCCGTCGGTTTTCCCGGCGCCAACCAGCTGGTGCATCTCGTCGATGAACAGGATGATCTGCCCGTCCGACTGCTTCACCTCGTCGATCACGCCCTTGAGGCGCTCCTCGAACTCGCCGCGATATTTCGCACCGGCGATGAGGGCGCCCATGTCGAGCGAAACGAGCGTGCGGTCCTTGAGACCGTCGGGCACGTCGCCATTGGCGATGCGTAGCGCGAGGCCTTCGGCGATGGCGGTCTTGCCGACGCCGGGTTCGCCGATGAGGACTGGATTGTTCTTGGTGCGCCGCGCCAGCACCTGGATGGTGCGGCGAATTTCCTCGTCGCGGCCGATGACCGGATCGAGCTTGCCCGACTTGGCTTTCTCGGTGAGGTCGACGGCATATTTCTTGAGCGCGTCGTAGCGATCCTCGGCATTTTGCGTGTCGGCAGTGCGGCCGCCTCGCAGATCCTCGATTGCGCTGTTGAGGCCTTGCGCAGTCACACCAGCCTGCTTGAGGGCTTCGGCGACATCATCCTTGCCCATCGCGGCGGCGAGCAGCACGCGCTCGACCGTGACATAGCTGTCGCCCGATTTCTCGGCGACTTCCTGCGCCCGGTCGAGGAGGCGCATCGTGTTGCCGTCGACACCCGGGGCCTGGCTGGCGCCGCCACCGGTGACGCTCGGCTCCTTGGCCACGAGCGTGTCGACATTCTTGCGGGCCATGCGCGCATCGCCGCCGGCCTTGGCGATCAGCCCGGCGGCCATGCCCTGCTCGTCATCGAGCAACGCCTTGACGAAATGCGCCGGCGTGATGCGCTGGTGATTTTCGCGCGCTGCAATGGTCTGCGCTGCCTGGAGGAAGCCGCGCGCGCGTTCGGTCAGTTTTTCCAAATCCATCTTGTCCGCCCCTCAACGAAAATCCTCGGGTTTCCGGCGATATGGTGTGACCTTTTCGTCACACAAGAGGCGGTGGGCGATTTTTGTCGATGGGTCGGGAGCGCTCGTCGAAGCGCGCCCGACCCGAAGGGCGGGCGATCAGCCTCCCTGACGCGCCGCGCGGATCGCGCGGACCCAGGATGCCCAGCTGCCGAAATAGCTGTCTTCCTTCCATTCCGGCGCCTCGTCTTCCATCGCCAGCGTATAGGTCACGCGCGCGCCGATTTCGGCGAAGCGCGCGGCCGCATAATAGTCGATGTCGAGATCGGTTTCGTCGCTGACCTTGTGATAATGGTTGCCCATGAAGCGATCGGCCTCGGCCTTTTTCGCTGCATTGAACGGGTCGATCATCACCGAGGGCACGCCCTCGAGCACGAAGCTGTAATGGTCGGAGCGGACGAAATAGGCCTGCTCGGGATCGGGATCTTCGGCCTGGGTGAGGCCCATGGCCCGGGCGGCTTCGTTGACCGCATCGCCAATATCGCTGTGATGCGCGCCGAAGGCGATGACCTGGTCGAAGTCTCCGAACAGCATGGGCATGTCGAGATTGACGTTGGCGACGATGGTCTTGCCGGCGATCGTGCCGCGCTTGGCCATCTGCTGCGAGCCGAACAGGCCCTGTTCCTCGGCAGCGAGCGCCACGAAGGCGATCGAACGACGCGGCTTTTCATCGCGGGCCAGGATGGCGCGGGCGCTTTCCAGGATCGAGGCGACGCCGACCGCATTGTCATAGGCACCGTTGAAAATCTGGTCGCCGCTGCGATCCTCGTCCACGCCCATATGGTCGAGGTGCGCGGTGACGACGACGATCTCGTCGGCAAGCTCGGGATCGCTGCCTTCGATGACCCCGATGACCGTATCGCTCGAGACGATCTCGGCGGCCGGGGCCGACAGGTCGACGCTGACATTGGGGTCGAGCGCGAAGCTGTCGAGACGACCGCTGGCCTTCAGCTTGCGCTCGAGCGTGGCGAGGCTGGTGCCCGAGCCGTCGAACAGGGCGGCGGCGTCTTCAGGACGGATCGAGGCGGCGAATGCGAGGCCTGCCTGACTGTCATATTCCGGCAGGAAGCGTTCGCCGTTGAAATAGTCCATGTAGCGCTGCCAGGCGAAGACCGGGATGCCGCGCGGCATGATGCTGATGAAGCCCACCGCGCCATTCTGCGCGGCGATGCGGGCACGGGCGCTGCCGAGATGGGCGCCGACATCGGGCTCGAGACCCTCTGTATCGCGGACCATCGCGACGACGACCTTGCCGCGCACGTCGACATTGGCATAGCTCGAGCCGCCATATTCGGGGGCATCGAAGCCGTCACCGACGAAGACGAGGCCGGTCGTGCCGCGGATCGGCGCACGCAGCGGGTCGACGCGGATGATGGCATTGTCGCCATGCTCATAGGTCTTGCCGTCGACCGTAAAGCTGGCGGCCAGTTCGGTATCTTCCGCGATATGATGCAGGCGCACCGGCTCGCGATACGTGTCATTGAACCCGCCCGGGGCAAGCCCGATTTCGCGCATGCGCTGTTCGACATGGTCGGCAGCGCGGGCATAGCCCTCGGTGCCGGTCTTGCGACCTTCCATATCGTCGGCGGCGAGGGTGACGGTATCGGCCTCGATACGCTGCGAGGCTTGCGGCGCGACCCAGTCGGTCGCGGACGAGAAAGCAAGGCTGCTGGCGGCGACCAGCGCTACGAAAAACTTCATGTGATAAATCCCCGGGTAAATTACCGTGCGATGCTGGCGGGGACGGGTCCCATATTCAACCCGGTTTTCGACGAATTGCGGCTAGTCGACCTCGTCGCTTTCGACCCGGGCTGACTCGCGCCGTTCCAGCGCCCATTCGCAGGCGCGGCCGCCCTCGGCGACATTGAGGCCCCAGCTTCGATAACCAGACGCATCGACATGAAACCGAATGCCGGCATAGACGCCAAGGCCGAACTCGCGCTCGCGGCCATAGGCGCCGTGGAGGATGCACAGGCGGCGCATCAGGTCGACGCGTTCGATCTGGATTACGGGCACCAGGTCCAGCGCCGCACCGCCGCGATGCGCCGATGCCCTGCTGCCGCCGGCGCAATTGTTGAGATAGGGATTGCGATAGCCTGAGAGCGGCTCGACCTGCCCCAAATTGGGGATCACCACGTCCCGCACGAGGTCGAGCGTCTCGACCAATTCGTCCCAGGATTGGCGGGGGGGCACTTCGAACGGTGCAGCGCCGCAATCGCGCCAGGACGAGGCCGTGCGCAGCAATTGCCAGCTCGGGAAGACCGAGCCGACGCCGCGCGCCTCGAGATAGGCCTCGAACGTCGCAACCCGGCTGGCGCGCGCCGGGCTGGCTTGCAGCCACCCTTGGAACGCCTGCTCGCTCTGGCCCTCGTTGAGATAGGGGGTGGCGGGATCGAACATGCGCACCGACGCCTCGGGCGGCAGCGCGGACGATGGCGCGTTGAGGGCCAGTCCGAGGAACCCCAGCATGGCCAACCGTCGAAGCCCTATTGCGCGCATACCCATCACGTCCCTAGCCTTAGAGGCATGAGCGCACCGATAGAAGTGGAATTGCCGCACCAGCTCGGCAAGGCCGAAGCCAAGCGCCGGATTGCCGGCAACATGCACAAGTTGTCTGGTTTCATTCCGGGCGGCGTCGCCGACGTCCAGGAGGACTGGACCGACGACCATTTGCGTCTCGCCATCTCGGCGATGGGGCAGGAAGTGGTCGCTGCCATCGACGTCGAGGATGCCCTCGTGAAATGCCGGATCGACCTGCCGCCCTTGCTCGGCATGTTTCGCGACGCCTTCGAAAGCGCCTTTCGCAAACATGGCCAGGAAGTCCTGCTGGAGGATCATTCCAAGGACTGATACAGCTTCTGACGCAACAGCGAGGGGTGTCGAATATGCGTCATTTCGCCATTGTCGGGTCGGGCCCGGCGGGATTCTACACCGCGGAGGCGCTGGCCAAGGCCTATGGCGAAAACGCGCGGATCGACATCATCGACAAGCTGCCGGTACCCTACGGCCTCATCCGCTTCGGCGTCGCCCCCGATCACCAGTCGATCAAGAAAGTCTCGGTCCGCTACGACAAGGTCGCCGAAGGAGCGCATGTGCGCTTCGTCGGTAATGTTGCCGTCGGGGATGCGGTCGAGGTCGACGAATTGCGGGACATGTATGATGCCGTGGTGATGGCGACCGGCGCGCCGCATGACCGCCAGCTCGGCATTCCCGGCGAGGACCTGCCGGGCGTCATGGGCAGCGCGGCTTTCGTCGGCTGGTATAATGGTCATCCCGATTTTGCCGAGCTCGACCCGCCGCTCGATACGAAAAGTGCCGTCGTCATCGGCGCAGGCAACGTCGCGCTCGACGTGGCGCGCATCCTGTCGAAGACCGAGGATGAATTCGAAGGGTCCGACATTGTCGGACATGCGTTGCAGGAATTGCTCCGCAGCGACATCGAGACGATTACGATCCTCGCGCGTCGCGGCCCGCATCAGGTCGCGATGACGCCCAAGGAGCTTGGCGAACTGGGGCACCTCCATGCGGCCGCGCCGATCGTCGATCCTGCCGATTTTCCACCGGAATCCGCCGATGAGGGGCTTGAGGATCGCGGTCTCGCCAAATCGGTGGGTCTGCTGCGCGGCTATGCGGCGGAGACGTGGGACAAGCCCAAGCGCATCATCTTCGACTTCTTCGCGCGACCAGTGCGCGTGGAGGGCGATGGCAAGGCGCAAAGCGTCCGGGTCGAGCGCACCCATATCGACAAAGATGGTCGTGCGCGCGGGACGGGCGAGAAATATGATGTGCCCGCCGGGCTTGTCGTCAGCTGCATCGGATATTCCAGCCCGCACATTCCAGGCGTGCCCTACGATCATCGGCGCGGGCGGTACTTGAACGAGGATGGCCGCATCGACGACGGCTTTTTCGCCGTCGGCTGGGCACGGCGCGGGCCGACCGGCACGATCGGCACCAATCGTCCCGACGGCTACGAGGTCGCAGGCCAGATCGAGGAAGCCATGCCGCCCGGCAGCGATGGCGGCAAAAAAGGCGGCGCGGCACTCGATGACCTGCTCGACCATCGCGATGTGGCGGCCACCAGCTTCACCGACTGGCGCAAGATCGAAGCGGCCGAAACCGCCGCCGCGCGCGAGGGCAGCCCGCGCGAAAAGTTCGTGGCGGTGCAGGACATGCTCGACCTGCTGGACGACTAGGGGCGCTTATCCGCTTGCATGGGGGGCAAGAGGTCGCTAGGGAGCGCTTCGCCCTTGCCCCGCGCATCATGCGTTTCGAGCATCAGTCGGGGAGTAGCTCAGCCTGGTAGAGCACTGTCTTCGGGAGGCAGGGGCCGGAGGTTCGAATCCTCTCTCCCCGACCATTTTTTCAAGCAGGCTTGTATCAATTCGTCCGGGGGACGAATTGCGCCTGCTCGAAAGATGGTCGCCACCGGATGGTGAGCCGAGTTTCCCGCAACCTAGCCTTTAAGCGTCGGCATATTCCCGTTTCGCTTCGAGCGCTTTCATCAGCGCTTCGGCCGTGGGTGCGCTCGACGGGGGGTTTTGGCCGGTGATGAGCAGGCCGTCAGCGACGACATGGGGTTGGAAGGTGCCGCCTTCGCTCCATTGGGCGCCCTGTTCCTTGAGCACGTCTTCCAAGAGGAAGGGCACGACATCGGTCAATTCGACCGCGGCTTCTTCCTCGTTGGTGAAGCCGGTGACCTTGCGGCCCTTCACGATGGGCGAACCGTCCTCGCTCTCGACATTCTTGAGGACGGCGGGCGCGTGGCAGACCAAGGCGACGGGCTTGCCTGAACGCAACGTCGTTTCGATGATGCGCTTGCTGTCGGCACTTTCCGCGAGGTCCCAGAGCGGGCCGTGGCCGCCCGGATAGAAGACCGCGTCAAAATTGCTCGTATCCATGTCGGCGAGCACCTTGGTGGTCGACAGCTGCATTTGTGCTTCGGGGTCCGCCTTGAAGCGGCGCGTGGCTTCGGTCTGCGAATCTTCTTCATCGGAACGCGGATCGAGCGGCGGCTGGCCGCCCTTGGGGCTGGCGAGCGTCAGCGTGTGGCCGGCATCCTTGAGCGTGTAGTAGGGCGCGGCAAGCTCTTCGAGCCAGAAACCGGTTTTCTCGCCCGTATCGCCAAGTTCGTCATGGCTGGTGAGGACAATCAGGATATTCATTGGGGTGTCTCCCGGACAAATTGATGAGGGTGACGCATTGCGTCTTCGCCCCTACAACGCATGCATGCACAGCAGCGATCCGATCATTGTCGATAGCCGGTTCCAGGGACCGGACGGAATGGGAAATGGCGGCTATGTGTCCGGCCTCGTCGCCGAGGCGATCGGCGGCCCCGCCAAGATCAGGCTGAAGGCGCCCACCCCGCTCGACATACCCCTGACGTTGGTCCGTGACGGAAGCGGCGCGCGCTTGATGGATGGTGACAGATTGCTGGTCGAGGGCGAGCCGCTGGGCAAACCGCTCGATCTCGATCCGCTCCCGTCACCGCCTGGCGCAGAGGCGATCGAGGCGGCGCGCGGGAGCTTTCCGACCGTCGATCAGCATATGGCGCCCAATTGCTTCGTCTGCGGTCCCAAGCGTGATCCGGATGACGCGCTGCACCTACTCACGGGCTGCGATCCGGCGACTCATCTGGCGGCAGACCATTGGGTGCCGCGCCCCGATCTTGCAGACGATGATGGCCTGGTGGCGGTGCGCTATTTTTGCGCCGCGCTCGACTGCCCGTCCTATTTCGCGACCGGGCTTATCGATATTCCGGCCCTACTCGCAGGCTTCGCGCCGCGCATTGAACGACGGCCCCAACCGGGCGAGAAGCTGACCGTGACGGGTTGGCCGATCATGCGCGACGGGCGCAAATTCCATTCGGGCAGCGTCATCCACGACGAAGCCGGCATCCCGATCGCGATGGCGCGCGCCTTCTGGGTCGCGCCGGACGAATTTGCCGATTACGTTGCGAACGAGGGGTCGAGGCGGTAGGCTTTCCTGAGCAGTGCCGGCCATGCCAGCATGTTGGCGACAATGCCTAGACCCGCCTGTCCCTGCTGCGCGGTGATTTCGGGCGCGCCCTGCGGCGGCTTGTTGAGATTGGCCTCGCCCGCAGCGAGCGCGAGGTTCTGCATCTCGCAGGCCTTTTCCAGATAATAGAGCTTGATGAAGCATTCGCCGACGCTGCCGCCGGTGGCGAGCGTGCCGTGATTACGCAAAATCATCATCGATTTGTCGCCGAGGTCCGCGACCAACCGCTCGCGCTCTTCCATGTCGACCGCGACACCCTCATATTCGTGAAAGCCAATATCTTCGCCGAGCAACATGGCGTGCTGGGTGAGGGGCAGGAGGCCGTCTTTGTGGGTGGAGACGGCGATGCCGTTGGGCGTGTGCAGGTGCATGACGGCATGCGCATCCTCGCGCGCCATATGGATGGCCGAATGGATGACGAAGCCTGCGGGATTGGTCATGAAGGGCGTCTCGTCGACCGCATTGCCATTCTGGTCGACCTTCACCAGCGAACTTGCGGTCACCTCTTCGAACATGAGGTTGTAGGGGTTGAGCAAGAAGTGATGCTCGGGCCCCGGCACGCGGGCCGAAAGGTGGGTGAAGATGAGGTCGTCCCAGCCGAAATGCGCGACCATGCGGTAGGCCGCGGCAAGATTGACGCGGGCGTCCCATTCCTCGTCCGACACCTTGCCTTCAAGGCTGGGGATGTCGCTACTCGCGATCGGCTGCGCGCCTTTCATGGCGGCGGAAAGCGTGTCGGCACGGTTCATCAATGTTGCTCCTGAAGGTCGGGATGCGCGGCGGCGAAGGCCGGGTGCGCGCATGCCGTCTCGCCGGCGCGGCGCAAATGCGGATAATCGTGGATCGGGACCGAAAAACGGCGCGCATTGTAGAGCTGCGGCACCAGGCAGATGTCGGCCAGCGTCGGCGCATCGCCGAACAGGAAGGTGCCGGCGCGCGGGGCCGCCAGCTTTTCCAGCGCATCGAAGCCCTCGCGGACCCAGTGACGATACCATTCGTCCTTGGTGTCCTCGGACAGCTCCAGCTTGCCCTTAAGATATTTGAGGATGCGCAAATTGTTGAGCGGATGGATGTCGCAGGCGATGATCGTCGCCATGGCGAGGACGTGGCTGCGGTCGGCCGGATCATCGGGCACGAAGGGCGGATCGCCCCGCGTCGCGTCGAGATAATCGAGGATGGCGAGGCTTTGCGTCAGGCGATGGCCGTCAATCTCGAGCATCGGAACGAAGCCCTGCGGATTGAGCGCCTTGTAGGTCTCGTCCTTTTGCGCGCCGGCGGCCAGATCGACCTTGCAGCTTTCATAGGCGACGCCCTTGAGATTGAGCCCGATCCGCACGCGATAAGCGGCGGAAGACCGGAAATAATCGTGGAGAATGACGTCGCGCATGGGTTGCAGACTGCAACCTCGTTACGCGCCCGTCAATCTTTGGCGAGGAAGGGCGCGATATGCTCCTTGCGGACCCGCGCGGGTCGGCCGCTTGCCTTGTCGATCATCGCCCAGTTGGTGACCGCGCGGACGAGCGTTTTGCCGTCTTCGCCGACAAATTCCATGTGGCGGTTCGAGCGGGCGCCGCGCACCTCTTCGTCGATCCAGGTGCGGGCGATGACGCTCTCGCCCTCGTGGAGCGGGCGCAGATAATCGATCTCGTGCCGGATCACGACCCAGAAGACGGCTTCGGCCAGCGCTTCGTCGGCAACCGCATACCAGTGCGAAGTCGCCACCTCCTGGATCCAGCGGACCCATTCGGCATTGTTGACGTGGCCCAACTCGTCGATTTGCTCGGCCTTGGCCGTGAGGCTCAATTCGAAGACGGGACTGGTCATGATGACGGCGCCGCTCGAGGGCCGGCCGGGCTGCTGACTCCAGCATAAGCGAGCAAGGCGGAGAGCGTGTTGAAGTCGCCGCCGCGGTCGAAAGCGATGGTGCGCATGAAGGCGGCTGCGGCAGCGGACCCGCCGATCGCCTCGTAATGCGCGATCCATTCTTCGGCGCTCACCGTGCCGCCCTCGCGATTGGCCTCGATGAGGTCCGACCAGAAGGTAAAAAAGTCGCCGCCGGCTTCTTGGGCAGCCTTTTCGGCGACGAGGGAGAAGAGCAGGCCGCAGCCATAGAAACTGCTGTGCAAGCCGCGCTCGGGCGCGGTGGCGAGCGGGCCGCCTTCGATGCCTTGAAGGCAGCTACCCCAGGCCTGTTGTTTTACAGCTGCGGCAAAGCGGGGGCCGACCTCGGGGTCGATCGCCTCGCCGGCGCGAAGGGCCATCAAGTCGGCGCCGCCCTCGGTCGACCAGGCATCGCCGGGGCGACCATAATCAACGAGGTTACCGAGCCAGAAATGCGCGCTTTCATGGGCGATGAACTGGCGCGCATTGGCGCCGAGGCCGCGCGATTCCTCGACCAGCATGTCGCCTTCGATCTGCATGACGATCTGGTCGCCGATGACGCTGCCGCCAAGGCTGGAGGTGCCGGGCGTCGGCCCGTTCCACGAGATGAGCAATTCGGGCGTGCCGCTTTCGTGCGGACCGAGGCGCTCGGCGTAGAAATCGAGCACTTGCGGGGTCTCGGCCTCGATTTGCGTGCCGAGCCATGTAGGCAACTCGGCATCGATGATGGTCGACATGTAGGGGCCGACCGTCGGCACGATATCGCCATGGATCACGTAAGACGCTTCTTCCAGCGAGAAGCGGCCCGGATAGTCGCTGCCGTCGAAGAAGCCGTCGCCACGGAAGCTGACGACCGGGTGGCCGCCTTCATAGTCGGGCAGCGGGGTCCAGTCCTGGCCGAGTTGCTGCACGGCGGCGATGGAGGGCGCCGGGCGCATGGTGAAATGGTCGGAGAAGATCGCCACCGATCCGTCGCCCAGGTCCATGGCCGGCTGGTAGTCGGCTTCGAGAAGGCCGGTATAGGGCCGGAACTGGATGACGATATTGCGCGGCAGGTCGCCGCCATCCTTGGCGATCAGCGCGTCATGATGCCCGATGCGGGTCAGTTCGACGCCGGGGGTAAGGACCGTCCAGCCCTCGGGTCGCCAGCTCGCATCGCTGCCGCGCGCTAGTCCCGAGCGCAGGAAAATCCAGACCGGTGCATCCTCGGACAAGGTCATGCCGACGCGGTAGATGCCGGCCTGCGGCATGTCGCGGATTTCGGCGCGCATGACCGGTTCCGGACTGCCCGGCTTGGCGCGCTCGGTCGGGTTGGGGGCAGCCGCAGCTGCCCCCGCCATCAACATGGCAACAAAAGCGAGGCCGCGCGTCATTCGCTCCCCAGCTGGTCGAGCACGAAGCCATAAGCCTCGGCCGTCTCGTAGAGGCTGTTCCAGCGTCCCGACTTGCCGCCATGACCGGCGCCCATGTTCATCTTCATGAGCAGGAGATTGTCGTCGGTCTTGGTGGCGCGCAGCTTGGCGGTCCACTTGGCCGGCTCCCAGTAGGTGACGCGGGGATCATTGAGCCCGCCGGTGATCAGCATCGAGGGATAATCCTGTGCGGTCACATTGTCGTAGGGCGAATAGGCAAGGATCGTCTCGAACGCTTCCTTGCTTTCGATCGGGTTGCCCCACTCGTTCCACTCGCCAGGGGTGAGCGGGAGCGTGTCGTCGAGCATGGTGTTGAGGACATCGACGAAGGGCACGTCGGCGACGACCGCGCCGTACAGTTCGGGCGCCTGGTTGACGATCGCGCCCATCAATTCTCCGCCCGCGCTGCCGCCCTGCGCGGCGACATTGCCGGCCTTGGCATAGCCTGCATCGATGAGGCCCTTGGTCACGTCGACAAAGTCGTTGAACGTATTTTCGCGCTTGTCGAGCTTGCCATCGAGGTGCCACTGCTTCCCCATGTCGTCGCCGCCGCGAATATGCGCGATGGCATAGGCGTAGCCGCGATCGACGAGGCTCAGGCGTGCGGTCGAGAAGCCCGGCGGAATGGCATAGCCGTAAGCGCCATAAGCATAGACGAAGAGCTTGCCCGTTTGGTCGAGGTCGAAATCCTTTCGGCGCATGACACTGACCGGGACCATCGCGCCGTCGCGCGCTTCGATCATCAGGCGATCGACCGTGTAGAGATCGGCGTCATAGCCAGAGGGGATTTCCTGCACCTTCAGCACTTCGAGCCGCTTGTCGGCGGGATGGTAATCGTAGGTCGTGCCCGGCGTCACCATGGAGGAATAGCCGACGCGATAGGCGTCGGGGGCATATTCGGGATTACCGCCGAAGCTTGCCGAATAGGCTTCCTCGGCAAAGGGCAGGCGCTCCATCGCGCCGCTGGCATAATCGCGCAGGTAAAGCTGGTCCAAGCCATCGACGCGGCCCTCGACCAGCATATGGTCGCGGTGGCTGTCGATGCCCTGCAGGTAGAAGCTGTCCGAGCCTTCGATCACCGTTTCCCAGCTGTCCGCATCTGCAGGATCGGCGCTGTAGAGCGCGAAGTTCACGTGTTCGTGATTGGACACGATCCACAGTTTTCCGTGCGCCGCATCGACATCATATTGCTGGAGCGGCGCGCGTGGCTTGACCAGCTTGAGCGGCTGGGTGGGATCGTCGGCGGACGTGAAATAGGTTTCGTCCGAGCTATTCTCGCCGGTCTGGAGGAGGATCAGGCTCTCGTCGGTCGACTTGCCGACGCCGACGGTGAAGGCCGGGTCTTTGGTTTCCTCATAGAGCAGGACGTCATCCGCAGGCTCGCTGCCAAGCTTGTGGAAGAAGGCCTTGTCGGAGCGCCAATTGTCGTTGACGACCGTATAGACGATGCCGTCCGACCCGTTGGTCCAGACCGGCTGCCCGATCGAGACTTCGGTGATGGTCTCGAGATCCTTGCCTGTCGCAATGTCGCGGATCTTGAGCGTGTAACGCTCGGCGCCGCTCGTATCGGTCGAATAGGCCATGAGCTTGCCGTCGGGGCTGATCGACATGGCGCCCAGACGGAAATATTCGACGCCCTCGGCAGCCTTGTTCTCGTCATAGAGAAGCGTGCCGCCTTCGGGCTTGGCGTCTGCCGCGGTGCCGGTCGCGGGCTTGCGATACCACAGGCGATATTGCGTGCCGGGCGCAAATTCTGACCAGTAGACATGGTCGCCATCCTTTACCGGTACCGACTTGTCATCTTCCTTGATGCGGCCCTTCATCTCCTCGAAGAGACTTTCGATCATCGCTTCGTGCGGGGCCTTCCACGCCTCGAAATAGGCGTTCTCTTTCTTGAGATAGGCGAGCACGTCCTCGTCATCGATCTTGGGATAGGACTGGTCCTTGAGCCAGTGATACGGATCCTCGACCGTGATGCCGTGCGTGGTGAAACTGTAGGGACGCTGTTCGGCAATCGGTGCTGGGGGCATGGAAAAGCTTTCTTCGGTTTCAGAAGGGCTGTCGGTCGTCGTGCAGGCGCTTAAGCCGAGGGAAATGCCGACCAGAGCAGTGGCGATCTTCTTCATGGGTGGATGGGTCCTTCCAATGTGTGCCGCGCATCCTAGAGCGCAAGGCGAGGCCTGCAAGACGCATCTCGACAAACGAGCGCACTGGTGTATCGCTTGACGCGAAGGGCCGCGTCCTGGCCGTCAGTATCCGGAGTTTCTTTCCATGATTTCAATCGTCTCGCTGGTGGCAGCCTCGCTGGCCGCGCAGCCCGCCGCCGATGACGGGCGCAAGCCGGTCGTCCTCGTATCGCTCGGCCATGTGGAGCGTGGCAGCGACGCGCGCTACCCGCGCATTCCCGAAAACTGGATCCGCCGTGCGGTCGCCGACAAGACGATCTACGACCTGTTCGACGAAGACGGGCCGCTGGTGACGATGCAGCTGACCCGCAAACTGCACAATACGGGGGGCTTCGACCTGCTGCTCGATATTGCGGCGGATGGAACGCTGTCCTGCGCGCTCGATCCCGAAAGCCAGGCAAAGCGGGCCGGGGAGATGTCCGCGCAGGACATTGCCGACATTGCCTGCGGGGAATTGATGCAGTCGAGCCCATGGATGCCGGCGCTGACCGAGGGTGGTGAGCGTGTCGCCTCGACCGCTCGGATGTCGATCGGATTCGCCTATCGCCGCCCATGGAGCGAGCGCGAGGAAAATGGCTATGTCAGCTACTTCATCAGCCCCGCGCCGCCCGCACCGCCGCCGCCGACGCTGGCGACGATCGAATGGCTACCACGTAGCAGCGGCACGAAATTGCAGATCGAAGGTCTCGATCTCGCGCAGGGCGTGGCGCCCGAGACCGTTGCCGAAGATGAAAAGGGCTGGGCGGGGCTTGCCGCCTATCTCGACGAGGCCGGGACGTTGTCCTGCCGCGTCGTTCGCCCCTCGGGCAGCCGCCGCTTCGACGAGGCCGCTTGCGATGAGGTGCGCGAAGCGACGGGCATCCAGCCCGAAACGCGCTGGGCATGGCATCGCTACGCCATGCTGATTGCGCTGCCCGGCGAGGACGGCCCGCAATTCCTCACGCAGTCGCAGGACGGCTATCGGATCGGGCGGCCCAGTGAGCAGGGCCTCGCGCTTGCTGCAGCCGAAGTCGAGGCAGCCGGCGGCGATTGGGAACGGATCGCCGTGCGCGGCGGCATTCGCGAAAATGGCCAGGTGTCGAGCTGTTTCGTGATGCAAAGTTCGGGCACAGATGCCGGCGATCTCGCGGCTTGCCGGGTCCTGTCCTCGCACCCCGACATGATGGTCGCGCGCCGCGACTTGTTCGGTTTCCCGATGGCGGGCTATTATCGCTATTTCGCGGACGGCGTCGACGACCAGTAACGCCCTGCCGTGCCGCGGGCTTGAGAAATGCGCCATCCCGACCATGTGGGAGGGGCAAGTTTGAACAATTGAAGATGGAGGATCGACCATGTCGACCCACAAGGACCGCCTCGATGCGCTGCGCGCGCAGCTGAAGACCGACAATCTCGACGGCTTCGTCGTGCCCCTGACCGACGAACATATGAGCGAATATGTCGGCAGCTATGCGCAGCGGCTGGCCTGGCTGACGGGGTTCGACGGGTCGGCGGGTGCCGCTGCGGTGCTTCCGGAAGAAGCCGCCATCTTCACCGACGGGCGCTACACCATCCAGGTGCGCAACCAGGTCGATGGTGATCTGTTTGCCTATGAAGACGTCCCGCAGACCAGCATTGCCGCCTGGCTCCAGGAACATGCGCCCGAAGGCGGGCGGATCGGCTATGATCCCTGGCTCCACACCAAGGCATGGGTGAAACAAGCGACAAAGAGCCTTGCCGCGCGCAATGCCGAACTGGTGGCCGTCGAGCGCAATCCGATCGATGCGGTCTGGGTCGGCAAGCCCGAGCCCAGCAAGGCGCATCTCGAACCCTATTCGGAAAATCTCGCCGGTCGATCGAGCGCCTCCAAGCGCGACGAGATTGCCGACTGGCTGAAGGGCGAAAAGGCCGATGCCACCGTGATCGCCGCGCTGGACAGCATCGCCTGGGTCCTGAACGTGCGCGGTGCGGACATTGTCCATACGCCGGTCGCCTTGGCCTTCCTGATCGTCCAATCGGACGCCACCGCCGACCTCTTCATCGAGGGCGACAAGGTCGACGACGCGCTCCGCAACCATCTTGGCGACGCGGTCCGCATCCACGAACGTGCCGACTTCGAAGCGCATTTGAAGTCCGATTATTCGGGCAAGCTGGTCGCGGTCGATCCCGAGCGTTCTGTCGCGGCGATCGAGCAGGCGCTGGAAGCTGGCGGTGCTCGCATCCTGTCGCGCCGCGATCCCGCCGTGCTGCCCAAGGCGATCAAGAACGAAGCCGAAGTCGCCGGTCACCGCGCCGCGCAGGAACGCGACGGCGCGGTCATCAGCCGTTTCCTCAAATGGCTCGAAGAAGAAGCGCCCAAGGGCGGGCAGGACGAGCTCAGCGTTGCCGCCAAGCTATACGAGCTGCGCAAGGAGACGGGCGAGCTGCGCGACCTCAGTTTCGATACCATTTCGGGTGCTGGTGCCAATGGCGCGCTGCCGCATTATCGCGTGACCGAGGCCTCGAACCACCCGCTCGAGATGAACTCGATCTACCTCGTGGATTCGGGCGGGCAGTATCTCGATGGCACGACCGACATCACGCGCACGGTCATCGTCGGCACGCCGACCGCCGAGATGATCGACCGCTATACGCGCGTCCTGAAGGGCCACATCGCGATTGCCCGCGCCCGCTTCCCCGAAGGCATTTCGGGTGGGCGCCTCGACAGCTTCGCGCGCCAGTACCTCTGGGAAATCGGCGAGGACTTCGCGCATGGCACCGGCCATGGCGTCGGCGCCTTCCTCGCGGTGCATGAAGGCCCGCAGCGCATCTCGCCCCCTGGCGGTGCCTATGCGGGCTCTGACGAGCCGCTCAAGGCCGGTATGATCCTCTCCAACGAACCCGGCTTCTACAAGGAGGGCGAGTACGGCATGCGGATCGAGAATCTCGTGCTCGTCGTCGAGCATGAGGTCGAGGGTCGCAAGGTGCTCGGCTTCGAGACGCTCACCTTCGCGCCGCTCGATTGCCGCCTCATCGACGTCGACATGCTTTCGCCCGCCGAACGCCAGTGGGTCGACGAGTATCACGCGCAGGTTGTCGAGAAGATTGGCGGCCAGCTGGAGGGCGAGGAGCTCGACTGGCTCAAGGCCCAGTGCGCGCCGCTTTAGTCGCGCGAATCGCTCGACTTTTCAGGTGCCGGGTTCGTTTCCTTGGCCTGCGCCTTGCGTCGCCGCAGGTTGGCGCGCAGCGCATCGGCGAGGCGCTTGGCCTTGTCGTCTTTGGATTCGCTCATGAAAGTCATGCTACTCGCTTGACAGATCGGCATCCAGTGGCGATAGGGCCGCGCACTCCAAAAGCGATGCTGCCGTAGCTCAGGGGTAGAGCACTCCCTTGGTAAGGGAGAGGTCGAGAGTTCAAATCTCTCCGGCAGCACCATCCTCAGCCGCCATTTTCGACTTCCTCTTCCGGGTTCGCCACCGAGCGAAAGCCGCTGATGACGGTCATGATCGTCTGGTAGAGGCTCGTGACGGTCATCGCGAGGCTGGCGAGGACCAGCACTGTCATGGTGAACATGATGTTGAAGAGCCAGCCGAACCATTTCTGCGGGATTTCCTTATATTCGCCGATGGGAAACACCATCAGCAGCAGGAGTAGGAGGCTGAGCATCAACGCCAGGGTTGCGAATTTGGAGATGCGCTTGACCAGCACCGAAAGCCCGTCGTCGAAGTCGATCGCATCGACCCGGTTGATCATCCCGAGCAGGGTGAGCATCAACGCGAGAATGGTGGCTGACGCACCGGCACCGGTCGACGCGAGATAGAGACCGGATTCGGTCAGCGCCTCGATCAGCTGGTAGGCTTGCGCGCTGCTGTAGATGGCACCCACGGCAAACCATGCGCCAGCGCCAAGCGCGACGAAGAACGCAAAAGCGAAATAATTCCAAAACCCTGACGGCATCATTTTTCCCTCTTTTGCGCCATGCAACGAAGCGAGACCCTCGACCGTTCCGTTGCCGGAAGATGTGGAGAAAAGCCGAATGGTAGGCGAAACCGACAATCACGGCCGCGACAGCCAGGAACTGGCTGAAGACCGTACCGACCTTGCCGAGGACCGCACCATCATGGCGGTCGAACGCACCATGGCGAGCTGGATGGGATCGGGCATGGGCCTGATCGGCCTCGGGCTCGGCCTGCGCGCCTTGTTCGGCCAGTTCGAGCCGTCATGGGTGCCCAAGCTGATGGCGACCTTCTTCATGATCCTCGCCATCATCGTCGTACAGTCGGCCAAGCGGCGCATGTGCGGCGCGATTCAGCGCATGAGCTCCAATTGGGTGGATTCGCCCAATACGAAGGGCATGGAACTGGTCGCCGGCGGGATTTCGGTCGGTGCCGTTATCGTGGGTGTCGGCATCTGGCTCTTTTTCGAGTAGGGCTTGTCACCATGTCCGAAGAAACCGACCGTATCGACGATGATTACCGCCCCGGCGGCACGGGGATCGTGATGATCGTCCTCACCTTCCTGCTGCTCATCGCGCTCATCTTCATCTTCCGCAACGAGCTTGGCATCGGCACGCCGCAGATCACCGTTTCGGTGCCCGAGGAAGTGCCTGGCGAGGCGCGTTCTCCTGCCGATCTGGCCAGGCAGGCGCCAGCTGCTCCCGAAAAGGATTGATCGGCATCAAGGCAGCGTCGCCCAAGGTGCAGCACACGCGTTGACAGTGCGGGGCAGAGGGGCCAATCCGCAATCCAAGCAGGAGGGAGCCAGCCATGACCGACTATCTGACCGGCTTTGGCGGTATGCACGAGACCGAGGCAGTCGCCGGCGCGCTGCCGATCGGGCGCAATAGTCCGCAGCGGCCCGCTTTCGGCCTCTACGCCGAACAATTGTCGGGCAGCGCCTTCACCATGCCGCGCAGCGAGAACCGTCGCAGCTGGCTCTACCGGATGCGCCCCACCGCCGATCACCCGCCTTACGAAGCCTATCGCGGCAACCAAATGGTCGGGGCGAAGGGTAGCGACAAGCCGCTCGCGCCCAATCGGCTCCGCTGGGATCCGCCCGAGCTTCCGGTCGGCAATGATTTCGTCGACGGGCTGGTGACCATGCTGGCGACGCGCGATCCCGCCGACCTCGAGGGCGTCGCGCTGCATTGCTACCGCGCCGATGTCTCGATGACGCACCGCAGCTTCATGAGCGCCGATGGCGAATTGCTGTTCCTGCCGCAGCGCGGCGCCTTGCATCTGTTCACCGAAATGGGCCGGCTCGACGTGCCGCCCGGCCATATCGCCATCGTCCCGCGCGGCGTGCGCTTCCGCGTCGAAGTGCCCGAGGGCGGCGCGGGCGGCTATGTCGCCGAAAATTACGGCGCGCCTTTCCGTCTGCCCGATCTCGGCCCCATCGGTGCCAATGGCCTTGCCAATCCGCGAGACTTCGAGACGCCCGCTGCGGCCTTCGAGGATGTCGAGGGCGACCATGAGCTCATCCAGAAGAATGGCGGGCATCTGTGGGCCGCGACGATCGACCGTTCGCCGCTCGATGTGGTCGCCTGGCACGGCAATTACGCGCCCTGTCGCTACGACCTCACCCGCTTCAACACGTTGGGTACGGTCAGCTTCGACCATCCCGATCCCAGTATCTTCACGGTGCTGACGAGCCCGAGCGATGTGCCGGGCCGCGCCAATGCCGACTTCGTCATCTTCCCGCCGCGCTGGATGGTTGCCGAGGACACGTTCCGGCCGCCCTGGTTCCACCGCAACGTCATGAGCGAGGCGATGGGCCTCATCCACGGCGAATATGACGCCAAGGCCGACGGCTTCACTCCGGGTGGGCTCAGCCTGCACAATGTGATGAGCGGCCACGGCCCCGACGTCGAAACATGGCGCAAGGCCAGCGAAGCCGAGCTCCAGCCGCATAAGATCGACGGCACCTTGGCCTTCATGGTCGAGACGTGCTGGCCCTACAAGCCCACCGATTTCGCGCTCCAGCGCGCGCAACATGATTATGACGAGGCCTGGCAGGGCTTCCCCAAAGCAAAGGTGCCCGATGCAGATTGACGCGACCCACGACACGAACCTGATCAGCTGGGTGGAGGGCGCTGACGGCCATCCCGACTGGCCGGTCCAGAACCTGCCGCTGGGCGTGTTTGCGGGCGAGGACGGGACGCCGCGGATCGGTACGGCGATCGGCGATCATATTGTCGACCTGGACGGGCTTGGCCGCACCGACTTGCTCGACGAGGATTGGGCCGATGCACTGCAGCAGCCGATGCTCAATGCCTTCTTCGCGCTAGGTGCCGACGCGATGCAGGGCCTGCGCGAGCGGCTGAGCCTGCTGCTGACCAGCGAGAGCCATCGTGCCGAAGTCGAGCCGCATCTCGTGGCGATGGACGCGGTCGAGATGCAGATGCCCGCGCTGCCTGGCGACTACACCGATTTCTATGTCGGCATCCATCACGCGACCAATGTCGGCAAGCTGTTCCGCCCCGACAATCCGCTGTTGCCCAACTACAAATATGTCCCGATCGGCTATCATGGCCGCGCCAGTTCGGTGCGCGTGTCCGGCCATCCGGTGATCCGCCCCAAGGGGCAGAAGCGCCCGGCCGAAGAGGGCGCCGCCCCCAATGTCGGCCCATCGTCGCGGCTCGATTACGAGCTCGAAATGGGCATCTGGGTGGGTGAGGGCAACGCGCTCGGCGACCCCATTCCGCTGGGCGAGGCGGAGCAGCATATTGCCGGCTATTGCCTCTTGAACGACTGGTCGGCTCGCGACCTGCAGGCGTGGGAATATCAGCCGCTGGGTCCGTTTCTCGCCAAGAGCTTCCTCACCACCGTGAGCCCTTGGGTGATCACGCCGCAGGCGCTCGCACCCTTCATGCAGGAAATGCCGGCGCGTCCGACAAACGATCCCGAACCGCTCGATTATCTGAAGGGCGGGCCCAGCAAGGCCGCGCTCGGCATCCATCTCGAAGTCCATTTGCTGACCGCGAAGATGCGCGAGGCGGGCGAGGCCCCGCATGTCCTGTCGAAGGGCGAGGCGGCAAGCGCCATGTACTGGTCGGCGGCACAGATCGTGACGCATCACGCGTCCAACGGCTGTAATCTCCAGCCGGGCGACCTGATCGGCACCGGTACGCTCTCGACGTCGGAAGAAGCAGGCTACGGCTCGCTGCTCGAACTGTCCGACGGCGGCAAGAAACCGATCACGCTCCCCAATGGCGAAACGCGCACCTTCCTCGAGGATGGCGATGAAGTGACGCTGGTCGCGCGTTGCGACGCCGATGGCGCAGCCAGCATCGCGCTGGGCAGCTGCACCGGCCGCGTGATGGCGGCGCGCGCATGACCCTGGCCCTCGCTTTCCTCATCGGTTTCCTCAACGGCCCGCGAACCTTTGCGCCGATCGCACTTGTCGCGTGGAGTGCGGCGTTTGGGTGGCTCGATATTGCCGGGACGGGGCTCGGCTGGCTCGGGGCGGCGGCGCCGGCGGCGATCCTGACATTAGTCGCCTTGGGCGAACTCTATGGTGACAAGCATACCGACCGCTCGCGGACCTGGGTGCCAGCTGTGATTGGTCGCGTGGTGATGGGGGCGGTTGCCGGGGCGGCGCTTGCGCTCGGTGCGGCAGATCCCGCCGTCGGCCTTGTCGGTGCCGGGCTCGGTGCGGTCGGCGCTTTGATTGGCACCTATGCGACATTGCCGCTTCGCCTCCGCCTCGCCAAGAAATGGGGCAAGGACTTGCCGGCCGCTCTGATCGAGGACGCTGTCGTAATCGGCGGTACCGTCCTCCTCATCTTCCTCGCAGTGCAGGCGTAGCCCTAAGGCGGGGTTGGCCTTTTGGTGTCGATCCCCATCTAGAGCGCATGGCCGACGAAACCGAACGCCCACGTGAACGTGCTGTCCCCTCGGGGCGGGCCGCGCGTGTGGGACAGTTTACTCGCCTCGGCCTCGGCGTCGTTGGCGGGATGGTCGGCGAGGGCGCACGGCGGCTGGCGCGGGGCGAGGGGCTCAAGGCACGCGACCTCATGCTCACCCCTGGCAATGTCGCCAAGGTTACCGAGCGCCTGTCGCACCTGCGCGGTGCGGCGATGAAGCTCGGTCAGATGATCTCGATGGACGCGGGCGACATGCTGCCGCCAGAACTGGCGCAGATCCTTGCTCGCTTGCGCGACCAGGCGCATCGCATGCCGCCCCAACAACTGAACACGCTGCTCAAGGCCGAATGGGGTCCGGATTGGCGCAAGCGCTTCAAAAGGTTTGAGCCGACGCCGATGGCCGCGGCTTCGATCGGGCAGGTACACCGCGCCATCCTCCCTGATGGGCGCGAGTTGGCGATCAAGATCCAGTATCCGGGCGTCGCCAAGTCGATCGACAGCGATGTCGACAATGTCGCGACGCTGCTGCGCGTCTCGGGCCTGCTGCCCAAGGAACTCGATATCGCGCCGCTGCTGGCGGCGGCGAAGGAGCAGCTGGCCGAGGAAGCCGATTACGTGCGTGAGGGTGCGCAGATGATGGCCTATGCCGAGCGGCTGGACGGCGATGCACGTTACGTGCTGCCCGAGCTGGTGGAGGAATTCACCACGCCCAACATCCTCGCCATGACCTTCGTGCCGGGCGTACCGATCGAGCAGTTGGCGGACGAAACGCAAGAATTGCGCGATCGCGTCATGGCCGAGCTCATCGAACTGGTGCTGCGCGAGTTATTCGAATTCGGCGTCATGCAGACCGATCCCAATTTCGCCAATTATCGATTTCAGCCCGACAGCGGCAAACTGGTCCTGTTGGATTTCGGCGCGGCGCGCCCGGTCGATCCGGCGGTTGTGGACGGATACCGGCGTATCCTCACGGCGCTCGGCAAGGGCGACCGGGACGGCGTCATCGACGCGGCGTTGGATGCAGGCTTCGTCGGGCAGGCAGCGGTCGACCGGCACCGCCCGATGGTCGAGCGGATGACCGACGTGGTGATCGAGGAGTTCGGACGCGACGGACCCTTCGATTTCGGCGACCGTGGGTTCGTCCAGGTGCTGCGCGATCATGGCATGCAGATCGCCGAGGATCGCGCCGCCTGGCACTTGCCGCCGGCCGAAACCCTGTTCGTCCAGCGCAAGATTTCGGGTACGGCATTGCTTGCCGCCAATCTCAAGGCGAAGGTCGAAGTGCGCCCGATGGTCGAGGCGGCGCTCGCCTAGGCGAGGCTGCGGTCGAGCAGCCGGATCAATCCCAGGATCGAATCGATGAAGGGCGTGTCGATGCCTTTCGACTTGGCGATAGCGCGTGGGGCGGCGACCAATGCCTTCCATTCGAGCGGACGGCCTGCCTCCAGATCCTGCAGCATGCTGGTCTTGAACACGCCCAGCGTACGCGCAACGTCGAGCCGGTCGTCGACGCTCTGTTCGATCGGGCAACCGATCGCAGCGCCAACTTCGCGCAGCTCTTCCATCGCGCCGCGCACCAGCACCAGCAATTGCTCGTCGGCGAGCAGCCGGTCCATCGTCTCGCGGGTGAGCGCGGAGAGCGGGTTCATCGTGAGATTGCCCCAAATCTTGTACCAGATGGCGCGGCGGATATCCTCATCCTCTTCGGACGGCACACCGGCATCGCGGAACAGCGCGGTCAGTGCGGCGACGCGCTCGCTGGTGCCACCGTCGACTTCGCCCAGCAGCAACGTGTCGGCCTTTTTCACATTGATCCAGTCGCCCTGGCGGCTGACTGCGGCATGGACCACGGTGCCGATCGTCTGGTCGCGGGGGATTGCTGTGCGGACCGATCCAACGGGGTCGACATCGACGATGGTCTCGTCCTTCATGAACCAATAGGGGACGCCATTTTGCAGCGGCAGGACCAACGTCTCCTCGCTCATATTGGCGGCGATCAGCGGCGCTACGTCGGGCAGGAACATCGCCTTGACCGCGACCAGCAGGATGTCGGGCTTGGGGTCGAGCGCGGAGAGCACCGGGACCTGGACCCGCTCCTCTTCCTCGCCTTCCTTGATGACGAGGTTTTCGTGCGGCGCCTTGATCCGCTCTTCTTCGCGCAGGATCGCGACTTCGTGACCGGCGGCCTTCAATCGGCCGCCAAGCCAGCAGCCGATCGAGCCCGCGCCGATAACGCCGATATAAGTGGGTTTCTTCATGGTCTTCCGCTTGCCTCTTTTGGCTCAAGCGACGTGCCCCGTATCGGGGTTCCTTTCCCGCAAAAGAAATGGGCGCCAGCGGGTGTCCCCGACCGGCGCCCATGTCCGTTGGCTTGGCCTAGTGCCTAGTCGACATAGGCCTCGGCAGGTCGCCGTGCGAAAACACCGAAGCCGGCGATGATCGCGTAGCAGATGATCGGGAGGACCAGCGCGTTCGACAGGCTGGTGGCATCGGCCACCATGCCGAACACGACCGGGACCACCGCACCGCCGAAGATGGCGATGTTGATGATGCCCGACCCGTCGGCTGCGCGCGGACCCAGCTTCTCGCAGGCGAGGCTGAAGATGGTCGGGAACATGATCGAGTTCATGAGACCGACCGCCAGCAGCGAGTAGGCCGCGACTTCGCCTGTCGACATCATGCTGATGGCGATAAGCGTGATTGCGCCGATGCAGTTGAAGGCAAGGATCTTGCCGGGCGAGAAGATGCGCAGCAGTCCCGAGCCGATGAAGCGGCCGACCATGGCGCCGCCCCAATAGACGGCGATGAGCTTGCCCGCTTCGCTCTCGGGCAGGTTCAGCACGCTTTCCTGCATCAGATAGTTGACGATGATCGAGCCGATCGCGACCTCGGCACCGACGTAGAGGAAGATGCTCAGGGCGCCGTAGCCGAAGCGCTTGCGCTTCAGGAGGTCGTTGTCGAACAGCCAGAGCGCCGGTGCTGCCATGATGATGAGTAGGCCGAGGATCTGGCTGACGTTCAGCGCGACCACGCCGCCAATGACGACGATGGCGATGCCGATGACATAGCGGTTCCACGAGACGAGCTTGTTCTCGCCCATGCTCTTGGCATCGTGCGGCAAGCGATTGCGGAACGCCCAGACGGCGGCGGCGACGATGCCGATCAGGACGGTAAGGCCGAGATAGCCCTTCCAGATGGCGGCGCTTTCGGCCTGGCGATATTCCTGGAGCTCGATGCCCGACAGTTGGTCGGCGGTCACCGTGGCAAGGCTGCCGAGGATGATGATCGTACCGACGATCGGGAAGACGGTCGTGCCCAGCGAGTTGAAGGCCTGCGCGAAGGTGAGGCGGCTATGCGCCGTCTTTTGCGGCCCCAAAAGGCTGATCAGCGGGTTGGCGACGACCTGCACGACGACCACGCCCGAGGCGAGGATGAAGAGCGCGAGCAGGAAGACCCAATAGGTCGCGGTCTGGCTTGCCGGAATGAACATAAGGCAGCCTGCCATCATGGTGATGAGGCCCACCGTCGCTCCGCGCATATAGCCGATGCGCTTGACGAGCTTGGCGCCCGGAATGCCGATTAGCAGGTAGGCGGTGAAGAAGCAGAACTGCACCAGCATGGCTTCGGTGTAGCTCAGCGTGAACAGCTCTTTCAGCTTGGGGATGATGACGTCGTTCAAGGACGTGATCCCGCCGAAGATGAAGAAGAGCGCGAAGACGAAATAGTTGAGCCCCGGCGCCTTCACGCCGCCATCGTCCTCGACGATCGGCCGCGGATCGGTGCTCGTTGCCGCGTCGGGCGAAACGGATACCATAGAAAAACCTCCCCATTATGGTGGCTTGCCCCTGACCGGCATCCACCCAGATCGGCGAATGTGAACGATCACATCGCGAACGTCCATCCCGTTTTATGCGAAGTTGGCGCACCACAGGCCAGTGAAAAATTCGCGAAGCCGCTCAGCGTACGCTTTCGATGCGCGCGATGAGGAAGGTCGAGGCGACCGCTGCAAGCGCTGCGATGCCGAGCAGGGTGCGCAGGACGCCGCCGCCCAAAGCGGCCTCGGCAATGACTAACGCCATTGCCGGCGCGATGATCGCGGGCAGCGTGTTGGTGAGGTTCATGAGGCCGAGCAAGGCGCCTCGTTTTTCGCGACCCGACACGATCTGCGCGACCATCGCGCTGTCGACCGAGAGGAAAGCCGTTAGCCCCGCCGTGAACAGCGCATAGCCGAGGATGATGAGGCGCCAGTCGGGCGCTGCAGCGAGCAGCGCCAGCGCACCGGCGGCGAGCAGGGCGGCAAGCACCAGCGGCAGTTTGCGCCGGCCAATCCGATCGCTCCAGCGACCCGCTGCCAGCCCCGCGCCGATGGCGACGATATTGGCAACGAGGGTGAGGGTGCCGACCGCGGCGCTACTCGTGCTGCCGCCATAGCCCGGCGCCGCGCGCGCGACGCTGTCGACATAAAGGAAGAGGTAGGGAAGCAGGCTCGCGCCGCCGAGCTGGACGAGCAGGCGGGCGACCCAGGCGCGCGCATAGTCGCCCGTGAGCAGGCTGAGATCGGGCAAGCCGCCGTCCTCGTTGCGCTGGCTCGCTTCCTGGAAAGCTGGCGCATGGCGTCGCCAGCCGATGAGCAGCGGCATGACGAGCAGCAGGATCGTGAAGGCGGTCAGGAGGAACGGCCAATCGGCATCCTCGCTGCTGATCCAGCCTAGCGCCGTGACCCCGAAGCCGGCGAGCGGGAGCGCCATGTTGAGCGCGCCTGCCATCAGCCCCTTGCGCGCATCGGGCACATAATCGGCGAGCAGCACGCCCATCGGCGAAAACATGAGGTTGAAGGCGAGCTGGAAGGTGATGATCGCTGCAAAGAGCAAAGCCGGCGTCGCGGCGACTGCAAGTAATGCATAACTGCCCATCAAGGCGGTGAGCCCGATGGCGATCAGGCCGCGGCGTTCGCCATGCCGCGCGACCCAGCGATCGCTCCAGGCGCCGGCCAGGTAATGGGCGATACTCGCGGCGATGCCGCCGACCAGCAGTAGCTGCGACAGGAGGATGAGCGGGGCATCCGGCGAGATGGCCTCGACCCGCCGCGGTAGCAGCAGGACGAGCAGGGGCAGGAAAGCGAGGAACGCGCCGAAATTGGCGAGGACGAAGCGTCGCTCGAACGCGTTCATCGCGGCGCGGGGCCAGTCGTCTCGCGCTTGATCAGCTGGAAGGGCAGGACTGTCTCGTCATTCGATTCCTCACCCTCGGCCGCATCCATCAGGATTTCGCAGGCCCGCGCGATCATTGCAGCAGTAGGCTGGCGGATGGCGGTGAGCGGCGGGACCGAGAAGCGCACGCCCGGCGTATCCTCGAAGCTGATGACCGAAAGATGCTTGGGCACTTCGATCCCGAGTTCGTCGGCGACGTGCAGGACGGCGAAGGCCATTTCGTCATTCTCGGCAATGATCGCCGTGGGCCGGGCCTGGCGGCCGAGCCATAGCCGCGCCATGTCGGCGGCGCGGTCGAAGCTGAAGTCGGCGCTGTCGAGCAGGGGTTCGAGCCCGGCGCTGTCCATCGCTTCGAGATACCCATCCTTGCGGAAATGGCTGCCCGCATATTCGGCGCTTCCGGCAAGAAAGCCGATCCGCTCATGGCCGAGGCCGATGAGGTAACGGGTCGCGGATTCTGCGGCGGATTCCTCGTTCATGTGGATCGAGACGCCATCGATATTGTCGGAGGGCAGGTCGATGCGGGCGTAGGGTTTGCCCTGTTCCTTTAGCATCTCGACGAGCGCGGCATTCTGGCTATGCGGCTGGGTCAGGATGATGCCGTCGGGTTGCAGACTGGAGAGCACGCGGCGGACCTGGCGGACGGCCTCCTCCTGGTCGGTGTCGACCAGTTCGAAGAGCATGTGATAGCCGCGCGCCTCGCAAGCCATCATGCCGCCATAGAGCATCTGGTCGACCCAGTCGTTGCCGCGCCCCGCGGCCCAATTTTCGATGGTGCGGGCACGATCGTTGATCGCCATGATGAGGAAGGAGCGCGCCCCGCCCATGCGGCGGGCGGCAAGGTTCGGCGAATAGCCGAGCTGGGCAATCGCCGACTCGACACGCTCGCGCGCCTTGGCGCTAACGCTCGGCATGCGGTTGATGACGCGACTGACCGTCTGGCGTGAGACCGACGCGGCCCGCGCGACGTCCTCGATCGTGATTGCCTGTTTTTTCATCGGCCTAGGTAATTCCCCCAATTGGCCATTGATAACAGTGACTATTATGTCAGCAAAGCGGTAAAATGTGAACGTTCACGCTACACCCTTGTGAACGATCACAAATTCGCTACTCTTGCGCCCGAGGGGAACCGGGGGCGGTGATGCGCCGTCCTTGGGGTACAGGAGAGGAGTTTCACCCAAGATGCGAATCGCCCAATCGATTTCCGCGCTTGCCATGGCCGTTGCACTGGCCGGCTGCGCGACCATGCCCGCCGATGCGCCCGCAACCGTCGAGGCGCCCAGCGCCGAGATGAGCGAGGATGCGATCGTCGCCGATCTCATTTCGCGCATGACGCTCGAGCAGAAGATCGGCCAGCTGATCCAGCCGCAGATCAACAGCTTCACGCCCGAGGACATGGAGAAGTATCGCTTCGGCTCCTATTTGAATGGCGGCAATGGCGGCCCGTTCGGCGATGAGTTCGCGCCTGCCGAAAAGTGGCTCGAATATGCCGACATGATGTACGAAGCCTCGACCCGGCCGCTGCCGGGCGACCAGCCGGTCATCCCGACCATGTGGGGCACCGATGCGGTGCACGGCCATACCAACGTCATCGGCGCCACCATCTTCCCGCACAATATCGGCCTTGGCGCCACGGGGGATGTCGACCTCGTCCGCCTGATCGGTGCGGCGACGGCGACCGAGATCGAGATTACCGGGATCGACTGGAACTTCTCGCCCACCGTCGCGGTCGCCCGCGACGATCGCTGGGGCCGGACCTACGAAAGCTATTCCGAGGATCCCGAACTCGTCGCCAAGATGGGCGCGGCGCTGGTCGAGGGCCTACAGGGCAGGCCCGGCGATGACGATTATCTCGGCTATGGCCGCGTGATTGCGACGGCCAAGCATTTCTTCGGCGATGGCGGCACCGAGGGCGGTGTCGACCAGGGCAACGTCAATGGCGATATCGAGGAATTGAAGGCGATCCACGCCGTTCCATATCCCGCCACCATCGATGCCGGCGTGCAGGCCGTGATGGCGAGCTTCAACTCGATCAACGGCAAGAAGATGCACGGCAATGAAGAGTTGCTGACCGGCGTCCTGCGCGAGGAGCTGGGTTTTGACGGCCTGGTTGTCGGCGACTGGAACGGTCACCAGCAGGTCGCTGGCTGCACCGTCACCGATTGCCCGCAATCCCTGCTCGCCGGTCTCGACATCTACATGGTGCCCGACGACTGGAAGGGCCTTACCGAAACGCTGATCGCACAGGTCGAAGACGGGACGATCCCGATGGCCCGCGTCGACGATGCGGTCGCCCGCGTGCTGCGCGTGAAGCTGCGCGCAGGCATCCTCGGCGACAATATGCTCAAGCCGTCCGATCGCGCCAATGCGGGTCGTTTCGACAAGATGGGCTTCGCACCGCACCGCATGGTCGCGCGCGATGCCGTGGCCAAGAGCCAGGTCATCCTAAAGAATGACGGCATCCTTCCGCTTGACGGGGCGGCCAACATCCTGGTCGCCGGCACAGCGGCGGATTCGATCGCGCAGGCTTCGGGCGGCTGGACGCTGACCTGGCAAGGCGGGCGCGAGCTCACCAATGACTATTTCCCCGGCGCGACGTCGATCTGGGCGGGCCTGGAAGCCGCAGCCGAAGCCGGTGGCGGCAGCGCGGTGCTGTCCGAAGATGGCAGCTACAACACGAAGCCCGACGTCGCCGTCGTGGTCTTCGGCGAGCAGCCCTATGCCGAATTTGCCGGCGACCTGAAGACGATGGTCTTTGCGGACGAGGAAGGTCTCGACCTCCTCAAGAAGTTCGACACCGAGGGCATCCCGACCGTCGCCTTGTTTCTGTCGGGCCGACCGATGTGGATGAACCGCGAAATGAATGCGTCGGACGCATTCATCGCCTCCTGGCTGCCGGGTAGCGAAGGGGCTGGCATTGCCGACATCGTCTATGGTTCGAAGCCCGCGACCGGGCGGCTGTCATTCAGCTGGCCGGCCTCGTGCAACGGCAATCCTTTGAACGGTCCCGAAGGCGCGCTCTTCCCGCTGGGCTACGGGCGCAGCCTCGACGACCATACGCCGACGCCTGAGCTGGATGAGCAATGCTTCTATCTTGGCGAAGGGGCGGCGACCGACTGGTTCGTGAACGGCCGCCTCGATGCGGACGTGACCGCGTCGGTCGGCGAAGGCATCGAGCTTCCCAACCTGCGCGGCGAAGCCAGCGGCATCGTCGCGCGCGGGGTCGATCGTAATCGCCAGGAAGATGCGCGCCAGATCGACTTCGGTCCCGGCGCCGCGATCCGGCTTGCCAGTGCCACCGATGGCGATGGCGATTATCGTATAGCCTATCAGGTGGGCGCTGCGCCTGCCGACACCGTGATGCTGATGGTCGGTGAACAGGCCATCGACATCACGGCCGATCTCGCCGTCGCGGCGGGCAAGGGCTGGCGCGAAATGGTCATCACCGAAGCCTGTGCGGGCGAGCTGGGCGATGCACTGACCATCCGCTCCGAGGCACCCTTCACGATGCAAATCTCGGCCATCTCGCGGCAGAACATGCCCGAAGATACGGCCTGCTCGTTCTGATCCTTCTTTAGAGCGCTGCCCCGTCCGCCTAGCGGGCGGGGCAGTAGCTTGCGAGGAACTGGTCGTGCGTCGGCATCTCGTTGACCAGATAGGCGATCGATTTCTCGATCTCGCCAACCTCGCGCGCGACGCCATCCTGATTCATCGACGGCGTCATGACATGTGGCCCACCGGGCATGATCCCCTGGCCCATCATCACGGCGACCCAGCTCGTTTCGACGAATAGCTCGTCTTCCTCGCGGAAGATGTGTCCGGTAGCCTTGAACATCTCGATCTTCTCGGTGAGCGTGTCGGGCACATCCATCGTGCGGACGTAATTCCAGAACTCGCTGTCGTCGCGCTTGGTCGCGTTATAGTGCAGGATCAGGAAGTCGCGGATGCGGTTATATTCCGTGCCCGTGAGCCGGTTGAACGTATCCTGCTGCGTTTCGGTAATGCCGTCCATCGACATGATCGTCATGAGCTTGTTGATGCCGGTATTGATGAGGTGGATCGAGGTGGATTCGAGCGGCTCCATGAAGCCTGCGGCCAAGCCGATCGCCACGACATTCTTGTTCCAGAATTTCTTGCGGCGCCCGGTAACGAAGCGAAGGTGATTGGGGTCGGCCTGCGCTTCGCCGTCGATATTTTCTAGCAGGATGCGCGTCGCCTCGTCTTGCTCCATGAAGCTGGAGCAATAGACATGGCCGTTGCCGTTTCGCCGCTGCAGCGGGACGCGCCATTGCCAGCCGGCACTATGTGCGGTCGCGCGGGTATAGGGCAGGACCGTATTGTCGCCCGCCGAGGGGATCGCCACGGCGCGGTCGCAGGGCAGCCAGTGGGTCCAATCCTCGTAGCCCGTTTCCAGCGCCTGTTCGATCAGTAGCCCGCGGAAGCCCGAACAATCGACGAACAGGTCGCCCTCGATCTCGGTCCCGTCATCCATGGTGATCGAGCGCACGAAGCCGCTCTCGCCATGCAGCGCATGGTCGACGACCCGGCCTTCCTTGCGCACGACGCCGAGCTTTTCGGCATAGGCACGCAGATATTTGGCATAGGCCGTCGCATCGAGATGGTAGGCATAGTTGATGGGCGGCAGGTCACCGCGCTGGTTGGGCGGGGTCTTCGCAAACTTGCGATGCATCGCCGCCATTGTTTCCGCATTGAAGCGGTGGAGAGGTCGCGGATCGCCATCGCGGCGCGCCTTGATCCAGACATGATGGAAGCCGACACCGTCGATCGGATAGCCATAGCCGCCGAACGGGTGAAAATAGCTGTCGCCCTGCCGCTCCCAGTTCACGAAATGGATGCCGAGCTTGAAGGTGCCCTGGACCGAGGAGAGCAGGTCCGCTTCATCGATGCCGAGTCGCTCGTTGAAATCGAGGAAGGGCGGGATCGTGGCTTCGCCGACGCCAACGGTACCGATCGCTTCGGATTCTACGAGGGTGATCTTGAGCCCCGGATGCAGTTTCATCATCTGCGCCAGCGATGCCGCGGTCATCCAGCCGGCAGTGCCCCCGCCGACGATCACGATTCTCTTGATACCCATTGTCGTTTCGATCCTCGCCAAATTTACCTGTCACTCAACCGCAACAGTCGGTCCGGCCTCACGCTCCCCTTAGGCCCGCTTTTTAGCGAGTTTCCGGCGAATTGTGAACGCTCATCTTTTTCTTGTGAGCGTTCACAGCAGGCGGTAGAACTAATCCTGTATAGGAGTGTCAGGCTCCAATGCTCAACATAGCCAAGTCATCAGGGGAGGAACCTTTGGCTCGCGAATCAAAAGAGTTTGAAACGAATCTGTCGTGGAAGATGCTCGGTACGGCATCGACCCTCGCCATCTGCATGGGTCTTGCGACCCCCGCTTTCGCGCAGGACACGACTCCGCCGGAAGATGAAGAAGAGGGCACCGATGCCCCGGTGACCGAGGAAGACGATACGATCCTCATCACCGGCTTCGTCCAGAGCCTCAACACCGCGCAGGACATCAAGCGCGACGCCGACACCTTCGTCGACGTCATCTCGGCCGAAGATATCGGCGCGCTTCCCGACCGCTCGGTCGCCGAATCGCTGCAGCGCGTCCCCGGCGTCAACATCAGCCGCTTCGAACAGCGCGACGACCCCGACCGCTTCTCGGTCGAAGGTTCGGGCGTCATCATCCGCGGCCTCCCCTATGTCCGGTCGGAACTGAACGGCCGCGACATCTTCTCGGCCAATGGTGGCCGCGCGCTGAGCTTCAACGACGTCTCGCCCGAGCTTCTCGGCCGCGTCGAAGTCTACAAAAACCAGACCGCCGACATGGTCGAAGGCGGCATTTCGGGTCTCGTCAATCTCGTCACCCGCAAGCCCCTCGATAATGCCGGCCTCAAGGTCGCCGGCACGATCGAGGCGAATTACGGCTCGCTGGCCGAAGAATGGTCGCCCGGTTTCTCGGTGCTCGCCTCGAACACCTGGGACAGCGATTCCATGGGCACCTTCGGCCTGCAGGTCGGTTATGCCCAGTCGGAACTGAAGTCGCGCGCCGACGCTTCGCAGATTACCGACCCTTGCTATCGCGACGATACGCTTGACGGTCCCTGCTTCCGCGTCGCACCGGTGACGTCGGCGGGTTATGACCCCGACAATGCCAGCTTCGATGACGCCAGCTTCCCGCCCGCGGGGACGCTGATCACGCCCAAGGGCGCTGGTGTTCGCACCACGCAGTTCGAACGCGATCGCCGCGCCTATTCGGCGGTCGGCCAGTGGGAGAGCCCCAACGGCAATCTCGTTGCGACTGTCGAATATCTTCGCGCCGAGACCGAGGCGAACCTCAGCGAATTCGCTGTCCTTGCCCAGGTCAACGAGGCCATCAACTTCCCGACCATCGTGGACGGCACCAATCCGGTCATCATCGGCAACGAAGTCGTGTCCGCGACGCTGACGCAGCTCACCGCCGACGATGTGAACAATCCGGGCGTGCTCACGCCGGGTATCCCGACGGAACTGCTTCGCTTCCAGCGTCAGGACGACGCAATGACCGAGGATTTCTCGGTCGACCTCGATTTCTCGCTGACCGACCGTCTGCGCGGTAACTTCGAGTGGCAGTACATCAATTCGGATCGTACCGAAGAGGGCATCATCCTCGCCAACCGCACATTCGCGGATATCTTCTACGACAATCGTGGCGATACGCCGATCGTGCAGTTCCTGCAGCCGGGTAGCTCGGGTGCGAACCAGAACGTTTCGGACCCCGAAGGCGTGTTCTACTGGTTCCATCTCGACAACCAGGTGCGCAACGAAGGCGAACTCTACTCGACCCGCGCCGATTTCGAATACGATGTCGACCTGGGTCCGCTCAAGCAGGCCCGCTTCGGCGCCCGTTGGGCCGAGCGCGATCGCACGACGCGTAGCGCCAACTTCTCCAACTGGTCGAACCTGGGTTCCACCTGGACCACCCGCCAGGGCGACTGGAGCTGGGGCAGCCTCGAGCCGGGTCGCTTCTTCGGCGCAGGTGGCGGCGCCTATGTCGTCGATTTCCCCGACCAGGCGAATCTCTACGATCCGTTCGGTGAGAACTTCCAGAACGGTGAAGTGCCGGCTCCGGTTGGCGCAGCCTATTATTATGGCGGTGCCGACCTCGTGACGCCCTACGTCAATGGCGACATCGAGGCCGACCTCCAGGCAATCAAGGACTTCACCCGTTCGCCGGAAGGCCGTCCGCTCATCTACAGCCGTGCAGGCCTTGTCGATGGCACCTTCCTCGATGGTGAAATCTCGAAGGTCGGCGAAAGCACGCTGGCTGCCTATGGTCGCCTCGACTTCGAGCATGAGTTCGACAGTGGCATCGTGCTTGAAGCCAATGCCGGCGTGCGCTGGGTCGAAACGACTGTGCAGTCGCGCGGCGAACTCCAGCTGATCGGCCCCGAATATATCGATGCCGAGATCGAAGGCGGTCGCGGTGGTGATGGTGACGGGGTCGCGGAGGTTTCCGACGCGCTTAACCGTTGCGCCAACATCGCCACCGGTCAGACCGGTCCGGGCTATTGCGAATTGTCTTCGGCGCGTCTGCAGGAATTCGTGAACTCGCTGACTGGCGAGATCGTCGATGACAGCACCGACGTGGTCTATGACAACTGGCTGCCGAGCTTCAACGCGAAGCTCGACTTCGGTAACGGCATGCTGATCCGTGGTGCGGTCTCGAAGGGTATTTCGCGCCCCGACCTCGCCGCCTACCGGACCGGTGGCTTCGTCGCCGACAATACCCGCACGCTGGTGCAGGAAGGCACGCTCAATGACGGTGCGCTCTTCGCGATCACCACGGGTAACCGTCTCATTCGTCCGATCGAATCGTGGAATTACGACCTTTCGTTCGAATATTATTGGGACGATGTCGGCTCGCTGACCGTGTCGGCGTTCAAGAAGGACTTCTCTAACCTGCTGACCTTTGGCCCGGCGCCGCGTCAATTCGACATCGGTTCGGTTCAGGATCTCGACGTTCTCGTGTTCGGCACGATCAACCAGGGCGATGCAGGTCTACAGGGCGTTGAAGTCGCCTATCAGGACCTGTTCCAGTTCCTGCCCGGCATCCTTTCCGGTTTCGGGACGCAGCTGACCTACACCTATGTCGATGCGAACGACTTTGGTAGCGACGGGGATGTCTTCCCGAACCTGCCGCTGCCGGGCGTGTCGGAGCATACGGTCAACGCCGTGCTGTTCTACGAAAAGGGTCCGCTGTCGGCTCGTGCCGCCTATAACTGGCGCTCCGAGTTCCTGCAGACCCCGCGCGACGTGATCTTCCCGTTCTCGCCCATCTATGGCGAAGCCACGGGCCAGCTCGACGCGTCGATCTTCTACTCGATCACCGACAATGTGAAGCTCGGCGTGCAGGGCGTGAACCTGCTCGACGAGGTCATCGAGACGAGCTACGTCCTCGACTTCGACGGCACCCGGTCGCGCCGTTCGGCCTTCCGTACCGACCGTCGCTTCTCGGCGATCCTGCGCTTCGACTTCTAGTCGAACGCCAACATATTGCTCCCTTATCGGGGGCGGGGGACGAGGGCTCCGGCAGCAATGCCGGGGCCCTTTTCCTATCTGCAGGGAAGCAGGCTAGTCGCTGATGCGGGTGAATGCCGCCGAACAGACGCCGCCGCCGCGCTCGGATGTTCCGAAGCTTGCGCCGTCGAGGATGAAACTGTCGCCGTCGATCGTGATCTTGCCGGCGACAATATCATCGGGGATATAGTTGCCCCCTGTCGCCTCGATCGAGATCGTGCCGGCATCGGCATTGAGCTCGTACGTGCCCCAATAGTCGACATAGGTCTCGAAGGGCCTCCAGGTGATCTCGATGCGGCCGTCAGGCTCGAACTTCGCTTCCAAGATGCGGTCATCGGGATTGCAGTTCCCGCCTTCCTGTTTCCACGTGCCGACCAGCGGTTTCATTGACCGGTCGTAGACATAGATCTGGCCCGCCGCAGTCGTTCCATGGTGGAGCGTTGCGGTAACGTCGATGACAAAGTCCACCGGTGCGTTCTCAGCAAGGGTCAGGCGCTGCACGCCCTCATCGTCGCGCACGACCGATACGATGTCGGGCGCGTTCGTCGTTACCGACGCGACGCAACGGGGATCCAGTTGGCGCGGGGCATAGGGAATGAAGGCCGTTGCGGTAATCGGAATGGTGTCGCCTGGCTGGGCATTTTGCGGTCGCTGCCAGACATAGAAGCTGCCGTCATGATCGGCCTTGCAGTCGACACCTGTAAGGTCGATTTCGGGCGGCACGTCGGCCTTGACGGCATTTGCACTGGCGCATCCTGCCAGCGAAGCTGACGCCAGGAGGACCGAGGTCCATCCCAATGCCATCGAATGGTTACGATACGCACGCATCATCGGCCGTCTCCCTGCTGTTGCGGGCACAACCTAGGAAAAGCAGCAGCTTTCGTCGAGATTCGGTGGAAAATGGTGCCGCTTACAGGACTCGAACCTGTGACCCCATCATTACGAATGATGTGCTCTACCAGCTGAGCTAAAGCGGCCCTTGGGTCCGGCGGAATCAACTTCCGCCGACTGGTGGATGCGCGCCTCTACCAACCTACGTGCCCGCTATCAAGACTTAAGCGCGCCTTGGGAGCGCCGAAGAAGGTTGCCGGCTTTTTAACGCTTTCTTATCGGCTGCGCGCATAGCGTTTCCTGCGAATTGCCATCAGGGCGGGGAAACGACAAAATGCATGCCGATCAGAGCCAGTTCGACACGACCACCAGCAAGCCTGCGGGAGACGCGGTTACCGACCGCCGCATGCAGGTGCGCGCCTATAATTACTGGTATTCGCTGCTCGACGGACGTGACTTTCCCTCGATCGAAGATCTGAAGCCGTCTGAATTGCAGAGCTTCGCGCTCTACAGCGTGCTGATCGACTTTTCGCTCGGCGCCGATGATCCCTCGATCCCCTATATCGGCAACGCCATTCGCCAGCATTGCGCGATTGGCGAAGAAGTCGAGCGCCTGTCCGACATTCCGGGCGACTCGCTCCTGGCCGTGCTTGCCCAGCATTATCCGCGCCTCATCGAATCGCGTGCGCCCGTCGGTTTCGAATCGCCCGACAGTGAAGCAGACCAGCCGATCCGCTATCGCGGCATCCTGATGCCCTTCAGCTCGGACGGCCGTGCCATCGATTTTGTTTATTGCGTGCTCAACTGGAAAACCGCCGAACAGCAGGCTGCCGAAGAGGCCGCCGAAAACCCGCCGGTCGACGAGAGTGCTTACGAAGATCTCGACGCCCCCGCAGCGCTCCCCGACGCAGCGCCCGAGCCGGTGCTCGACAGCTTCGAGGACGGACCGATGGCCCGCGAGGCCGAGGTCGTCGTTCCGGTCGATCCTTATGCCGAGGATGAAGAGGAACAGACCGAGGCGGTGGAAGAAGAAACCGCGCCGGTCGAGGACGCGGTAGAGGTTGAAGAGACTGGCGAGGTCCACGAGGAAGTCGAGATTGTCGATGAAACGCCGACGGTCGACCTGCCGGAAGAACCCGATGTCGAAGCGGTTGCTGCCGCCGAGCCCGAGCAGGAAGATGTGACCAGCGCATCGAGTGCAGCCTATGGTGAACTTGCTTCGGTCGACCTGCCAGAATTCCTCACCGACGAGGATGAGGGAGAAGAGGTCGTCGAGAGCAAGCCGAGCGGTCCGTTCGCCAAGCTCACCGGCACCTTCAGCAAGATGATGGGCCACAATCCGCTCGCCGGCATCGAAGTCGACGAGAATGGCGACGCGCACGACGAAGCCGAGGACGTGACGGACACGGCGGAAGAATTTGTCGCAGCGCCGACCGAGGATGAGTTTGTCGCTGAGGTGCCCGTCGAATACGAGATCGTTGCTGACGAGCCGGTCGCGGAAGAAGAGTTCAACGCCGAGGAGCCCTTCGTCGAGGAAGTAGCGGAAGAGGTCAGCGAACCGGTCGTCGACGAGATTGTCGACCAAGTTGAAGAGACCCCGGTCGTCGCGGACGAGGCGCCGGCCTCATCTGTCCCGAGCTTCGATGGCACGGTGTCGTTCGCGGCACCCGACGAGGTCGAGGAAGCCAAGGCCGAAGCCGAGGCCGAAGATCGCGTCATTCGCGAGCTCGAAGCCGCTGCCGAAGCCGAGATTGCTGCAGCGCAGCCCGAAACGGTCGAACCCGTGGTCGAAGAGACCGAGCCTGTCGTTGAAGAAGCGCAGGCGGAAGAGCCGCTCGATCTCGACAATGTCGTGGCCGAAGACGTCGAAGCGTATGAGCCCGAGCCCGCGCCGGTTGCGGAAGAGCAGCCCGAGGAGCCGGTCGAAGAACACGTTGCCGACATTCCGGACATTCCTGTCAGCATCGTCGCGCCGGTCGCCCCGGTTGCTAGCTTCGCTACGCCCGAGCCGACGCCCGAACCTTTTGTCGAAGAAACGCCTGTCGAGACTCCCGTCGAAGAAGAGGTCGTCGCACCGACCGAGCCGGAAGCCGCGTTCGCCCCCGAGCCCGTGGCCGAAGATGAAGAGGTGACCGACGAGGTTGTCGAGTTCGCTCCGGTCGAAGAAGAGGTTGCTGCCGAAGAGCAGGCCGAAACGCCGGAAGAGGCGATCGAGGAAACGCCCGTCGAGGAAGAGGTCGTCGTCGCGGCGGCCGACACCGACGAGCAAGCCGAGAAAGAGCAGCCCGTCGAAGCCAGTGCGCTCGAGACGTTCCTGGCCGCTGCGCGCGATGCTGCTGCCGCATCGAAGGATGCCGACGGGCGCAGCCGCGCCGCGCTCTACAAGGCGCTGGGCCAAGCCTTCGATTTCAGCATCGTTGCCGCTCAGGACGAGGCCGCTTATGCCGCCTTGCTCGAAGCTGCCGATCTGACCGTCCAGGCGCGTGCGCCGATGACGCCGATCGTCAAGCTCGTCTTCGGTGCCGATTATGACAAGACCCGCCTCACCGAGTTTGCTGCCGCGCTGAGCTACGGCCATCGCAACAATGTCGAGCAGGGCGAGTTCGAAGACTTCGTCGCCGATGCCGATGGCGGTCTCAAGGGCCTCGTCGCTGCCGAACGCGCCTTGAAGCGCGGCGAGGAAGTGCGCAGCGATCGTCCCAGTGCCCGTCTCGAGAAAGCGCATGCAACGCTGCGCCGCCGCGATGCCATCGACCTGGCCTCGCTCGGTGCCAACGAGGAGTTTGCGCTGGTCGTGGTCCGCCGCGACGAGAATGGCCGCCACGTTCCGGTCGCGCGCGTCCTCGACGACAAGCTGGTCGAACGCGCGGTTCTCAAGAGCGCGCGCTAGGCCGCACCATCCGCCCCACGAAAGCGGGTTGTCCCCCTATGTAGCGCGGGTCTATAGCCCGCGCCCTGTGAAACGCAGGTCAGGGATTGAGGATGGCAGAGCGGGACATCGCGCCCACTTGGGTTAAGAAGCTCGAAAAAGCGTTGAAAGACAGCGCTTTACCGGGTGATCTCGAAGGCTTCGACAAGGCCGATCTGGCAGAAGCGGCGGCATTCGTTGCGGAAGCTGCGCAGAGTCGCAAGTCAGGCGAGTTGAAGCTCGCGCTCGAAAGTTCGGGCGGCGACGCCGGCAGCAGGCGCATGCGCCTCGCGCTCGTCAACGATGACATGCCCTTCTTGGTCGACTCCGTCGCCGCGGCCATCGCGGCGCGGGGCCTCGCCGTCTACCGCCTGCTGCACCCCATCCTGTCCGTGGAGCGCGATGCCAAGGGCAACCTCACCGGTCTCGGCGGCGAGAAGCAGGAAAGCTTCATCTACATCGAGCTCGACCGCGCCGACGCGCGTGGGCGACACGAATTGTCGGTCATGCTGCGCGACGTCCTTTCAGACGTGCGCGCCGCCGTCACCGACTGGCGCGACATGCTTGCCGAAATGGGCTCGGATGCCGAGATGCTGCATGCCGATCGTCCCGAGGCAGCAGCCTTCCTCAAATGGCTGCAACGCGACAATTTCACCCTGCTCGGCCATTGCCATGTCGACAAGAAGGGCAAGTGCGAGAATGGCCTCGGCTTGCTTCGCGACGGCATCGACCTGTGGGACGCCTCGATCATCAAGGCGGCGATCGAAGCCCTGACGACTGGCGGTCGAACTTATCTCATCATGAAGGCCGACCAGGTCGCGCCGGTCCACCGCCGCGTGCCGCTCGACGTCATCATGGTCGCGCGCAAGACCGGCATTTCGGTGCATTGCGGGCTGTGGACCTCCGAAGCGCTGCGTGCGCCGGCGACCGAAGTCCCGATCCTGCGCCAGCGTCTCGCTGCGCTCGACAAGGAACTGGGCTTCTCGCCCGCCTCGCATGGCGGCAAGGCGCTGACCCACGCCATCTCGACCCTGCCGCACGATCTCGTGATCAGCTTCGAGGAAGAGGAAGTCCGTCAGGCCGCGCTCACGGCGATGAGCCTTGCCGACCGTCCGCGTCCAACGCTCCTCGTGCTCAACGGCGCGCTGCAGCGTCACCTCTATGCCTTTGTCTGGCTGCCGCGCGATGAGCTGTCGACCTCGCGCCGCCTCGCTATCGCGATGATGCTCGAGGAAGAGGTGGGCTCGCCCATCTCCAGCTGGTCGGTCGAACTGGGCGACGGCGAACTAGCCTTGCTGCGTTACACGATGGCGACCGCGCCCGAGGCCGAAATGCCCGACGTTGGCGCGCTCGACAAAGCCTTGGTCGAAATGGTCCGTGGCTGGGCCCCTGCGGTCGAAAGCGAGCTGATCGGCGAAGTCGGCGCGGGCCGCGCGACGCGGCTTGCGCTCACCTACCTTCCGGCAATGCCCGAAGGCTACCGCGCCCGCACCGAGCCGCGTGACGGGGCGATGGATATCGTCCGTATGGCCGCGCTCGATGACGACAAGGACGAGCGCGACGCGCGCCTTTATCGCACCTCGGTTGACGGCCCGCACCAGCTGCGTCTCAAGACCTATCGCCGCAAGGGCATCATCCCGCTGTCAGATGCGGTGCCGGTGCTCGAGGATTTCGGTTTCCACGTGCTAGAGGAAATCCCGACCGCGCTCGCCGACGGGGCGCTGGGCTATGTCCACGATTTCCATCTCGAATTGCCCGAGGGCACCGATGTGGATGCGATCATGGAGCGCCGCGACGTGGTCGAGCGCGCCATCGCCAACGTCATGGCGGGCGAGGCGGAGAATGACGGTTTCAACAGCCTCGTCCTGTTCGCCGGCCTTGAGCCGCGCTCGGTCGTCTGGCTGCGTGCCTGGTTCCGCTATCTGCGCCAGATCGGCATCGCCTTCAGCCTCGCGACCGTGGTCGAGACGTTGCAGGACGCGCCCGAAGCGACCGCAGCCCTGATTGCCGCCTTCGAAACCGCCCATGACCCCGCGATCAAGGGCAAGCGCGAGGACAAATATGCCGAAGCGCTCGGCGAATTCGATGGCGCGCTGCAGCAGGTCCAGTCGATCGACGACGACCGCATCCTGCGCCTGTTCCGCAGCATCGTCGATGCGACGCTGCGTACCAACGCTTTTGCGCAAAAGCAGGGCGAGGCGCTCGCCTTCAAGCTGGAATCCGGCAAGATTTCGGGTCTCCCGCGCCCGGTGCCCTATCGCGAAATCTGGGTCTACAGCCCGCGCGTCGAGGGTATCCACCTGCGTGGTGGCCCGGTTGCGCGCGGCGGCCTTCGCTGGTCCGATCGTCGAGACGATTTCCGCACCGAGGTGCTCGGCCTCGTCAAGGCGCAGCTGGTCAAGAATGCCGTCATCGTACCGACCGGCGCGAAGGGCGGCTTCTATGCCAAGCAGCTGCCAAACCCCAATATCGACCGCGATGCCTGGCTCGCCGAAGGCACCGAGGCTTATCGCATCTTCATCCGTTCGCTCCTGTCGGTCACCGACAATATTGTCGATGACGATGTGGTGCATCCCGACAATGTCGTGATCCGCGACGGCGAAGATCCCTATTTCGTGGTCGCCGCCGACAAGGGCACCGCAAGTTTCTCCGACGTCGCCAACGCCATCGCGCTCGAGCGTGGGTTCTGGCTCGGCGATGCCTTCGCCAGCGGCGGGTCCAACGGCTACGACCACAAGGCGATGGGCATCACCGCCAAGGGTGCCTGGGTCTCGGTCCAGCGCCACTTCCTCGAAATGGGCGTCGACGTTCAGGAAGAAAGCATCACCGTGGCCGGTGTCGGGGACATGTCTGGCGACGTGTTCGGCAATGGCATGCTGCTTTCCCAAGCGCTGAAGCTGGTTGCGGCCTTCGACCATCGCCACATCTTCATCGACCCCGATCCCGATCCGATTTCGAGCTGGAAGGAGCGCAAGCGCCTGTTCGAGATGAAGCGGTCGAGCTGGGACGACTATAATCGCGATGTGCTGTCGCGCGGCGGCATGATCGTGTCGCGCGCACAAAAGCAGATCGAGCTCACCAAGGCGGCGCGCGAGGCCATCGGGATCGAGGAAGAGGGGCCGCTTTCGCCGCCGCAAATCCTCAATGCAATTCTCAAGGCGCCGGTCGACCTTCTATGGTTCGGCGGCATCGGCACCTACATCAAGTCGAGCGCGCAGAGCCAAGCGGATGCCGGCGATCCAACCAACGATGCAATCCGCGCCGATGCCAATGAAATTCGTGCCAAAGCGATCGGCGAGGGGGCCAATCTGGGGATCACCCAGCAGGGCCGCATCGAATTCGCGCTGAATGGCGGTCGGATCAATACCGACTTCATCGACAATAGCGCGGGCGTCGACTGCTCGGATAACGAGGTCAACATCAAGATCCCGCTCAACCGCGAAATGCGCGAGGGCCGGCTTGAGGAAAAGCGGCGCAACAAGCTTCTTGAACAAATGACCGATGCCGTGGCCGACCTCGTGCTCGAGGATAACAGGCTGCAGGCGCTGGCGCTGTCGGTGGCGGAATCGCGTGGGCCGTCGGGGCTCCCCGGCTTCGTGCGCACGATCGAGATCCTCGAGGCATCGGGTCGGCTCGACCGCCGTGTCGAGGGCATTGCGACCTCGGATGCGCTGCTGCGGCGCGGGCTCGACAATAAGGGCATGACCCGTCCCGAACTGGCGGTCGTCCTGTCCATGTCGAAGATGGCGCTGCAGGAAGCCGCCGAAAAGCTCGACCTGCATGAAGATCCGCTGATGGAGGAAGAGCTGTTCGACGCCTTCCCCGACGCGCTGATCGCCAAGCATAAGGATGCCGTGGCGGCGCACCGCCTCGAAAAAGAAATCATTGCGACCAAGGTTGCCAACCGCCTCGTCAATCGCCTCGGTCCGTCGGTCGCGCTCGACATGACCGAAGAGGAAGGCGCGGCGCTTAGTCAGGTGCTGGTGGCCTTCTTGGTTGCCGAACGACTGCTCGGCCTGCGCGACTTGTGGCAGCGCATCGAAGATGCCGATGTCGATGAAAATACACGCATCGAACTGTTCGCCATGACCTCGCGTACCGTGCGCACGCACTTGTCCGACATCCTGCGTTCGGCAGGCTCGGAGAACCGTGTCTCGGCTTTGATCGATCTCTTCGGCCCCGGTTACGCAAAGGTCGCCAAGGCCACCAAACGCCTCATCAAATCCGAGGTGAAGGCCGAAGCCGAAGCGCGCCGCGCCAAGCTTGAGGAAATGGGCGCCGAGCCGGCGATCACCGAAAAGCTGGTCAAGCTTTACGAGCTGGACGGCGTGTTCGGTTTGGCCGCGCTGGCGCAGCGGAAGGATGTCGACATCCTCACGCTGACCGGCGGCTATACCAAGCTTGGCGAAGCGCTGGGTCTAGACTGGGCGCAGCAGCAGGTGGCGGGCTTCGTACCGCAGGACCATTGGGAACGCCTGCTCATCGCCGGTCTCGCCCGCGATTTCGAGCAATTGCGCATCGACTTCCTGTCGCGCCAACGCGCCAAGGATGGCGAGGTCGAGGCCGCGATCGACCGCTGGATCGACCGCAATCGCCCGCGCATCGCGCAGTTCAAGCGACTGGTCGACCGTGCCCGCCATGCCGGCGGCGTGACCACGCCGATGCTGGCCCAGATTGCCAGCCAGGCGCGCATCCTGCTCGCACGCTAGGGACCAGATGCGCATCGCCATTCTCACCCCGTCCAAGTGGGACCCGCAATTCTACGCGGCCGAGCTGGAGCGCCAGCGCGCGCTGTTCGAAGGGTCAGGACACAAGGTGGTCGACCGGCGCTGGAATACGGCGGACGATGCGTTTTTGCGCGAGGTCGATGCGGTGCTCCCGCTCATTGCGTGGGGTTATCATCTCGATGGCGGCCGCTGGTTCGACCTCCTCGACCGCGTCGCGTTTCGCAAGGTGCCCTGCGTCAATGACCCCGCAATCCTGCGCTGGAACAGCGACAAGGCTTACCTGATCGAACTCAATGACAAGGGCGTCGCCTGCGTCCCCACGATCGAGGGAGAGGGCGGCGACGAGCACTTGCTGGCGCGCGCCGGCGAGCGGTTCAAGACCGACAAGCTCGTTGTCAAACCTCGTCTCTCGGCCTCGGGTGCGGGCACCTACGCCTTGCATTTCAGCGACAACTTGCCGGCCGACCTCGACGGCAAGCGGCTGATCGTCCAGCCCTTCCTCACCGAGATCCTTACCGAAGGCGAGATGAGCCTGCTCTATTTCGACGGCGTCTACAGCCATTGCGGGCTGAAGCGCGCCAAGGAAGGCGATTTCCGGGTCCAGCCGGAATTTGGCGGCAGCGAGGAAAAGATCGACCCGCCGGCCGCGGCCAAGACGCTCGCTGAGGCAGCGATTGCCGAGGCACCGGTGCTGCCCGCTTATGCGCGGGTCGATATCGTCATGACGGCGGACGGTCCGCAGATCATGGAATTGGAACTGATCGAGCCCGACATGTTCCTGCGTTTCGCCCCCGACGAGGGCGCAGCCTTCCGCGATGCGGTCCTGAAGCGCCTCTCCTAATCGCGGGCGCGGGCGATGGGCCCTTCCACCATCAGCCATTGCCGGATCGCGCTGGCGAGCCCGGTGCGCGCTGCGCCGGTGGCATCGAAGCGCGTGAGGTCGATTTGGGCGATGAGGGCGTTGACCGGCAGGTCGCGCTCCGCGGCCGCCACCTTGAGCGCCTCCCAGAAAAGCGGCTCGAGGCTGATCGAGGTTTCATGCCCGGCAATGGTGACCGAGCGCTTGGCGACAGCTTCAGGCGCGAAGGCCATCAATACATGTGCTGGCCGCCGTTGATCGACAGCGTCGACCCGGTAATGAAACCAGCATCCTCGTCGACCAGGAAGCCCACGCCGCGGGCGATTTCTTCGGCCTTGCCGAGGCGATTGACCGGGATACGTGCGACGATCTTTTCGAGCACATTGTCGGGCACGGCAGCGACCATGTCAGTGTCGATATAGCCCGGCGCGATGGCGTTGACGGTCACGTTGTTGCGCGCGCCTTCCTGCGCCAGCGCCTTGGTGAAGCCGTGGATACCGGACTTGGCGGCGGCATAGTTGACCTGGCCATACTGGCCGGCCTGCCCGTTGATCGAGCCGATATTGACGATGCGGCCATAGCCGCGCTCGGCCATGCCTTCGAACACCGACTTGGCCATGTTGAAGCAACCGCCAAGGTTGGTGTCGATGACTTCCTGCCACTGCTGGTGCGACTGGCGCTTCATGGTGGCATCGCGGGTGATGCCGGCATTGTTGACGAGGACGTCGATCGACCCGAGGTCATTCTCGATTTTCGTCACCGCATCCTGGCAGGCATCGAAGTCGGAGACGTCAAACTTGTAGGCGGGAATACCGGTCCGCTCGGTAAATTCGGCGGCCTTCTGTTCATTGCCGGCATAGGTCGCGGCGACCTTCATGCCCTTGTTCTTGAGGTGCAGCGAAATCGCCTCGCCGATCCCGCGTGTCCCACCGGTCACCACTGCAACGCGTTCCGTCATGTCAGCCTCTCTCCCTTGTTACATGAACCAGCCGGCAAGCTCCCTGCGAACCAGTTCTTCGAGCATGTCCATACCTGCTTGCCCGTCATTTAGACAGTCGAGGCGGGCGAATTGTTCACCACCGGCCTCGAGAAATTCCTCTTCGCCGCGAATGCCCAGCTCCTCGATCGTCTCGAGACAGTCGGCGGAAAAGCCGGGCGCGGCGATCGCGACTTTCTTCACGCCCTCGTCCGGATAGGCTTTGAGCAGGTCGTCGGTTGCGGGCGTCAGCCATTGTGCGGGGCCGAAGCGCGACTGGAAGGCGACATCGGTCGGGACGTCGAGCTTTTCCGACAGGAGGCGCGCGCTCTTCTGACAATGGCAGTGATAGGGGTCGCCCTGCTCGAGCGTGCGTTGCGGCATGCCGTGGAAGGACAGGACCAGGCGTTCGGGCGTGAAGTCGAGCGCATCGAGCTGGCGCTTCAGATCCTTTTCGAGCGCGGCGATATAGGCCGCATCGTCGAAATAAGGCGGCAGGGTGCGGATCGCCGGGCCCCAGCGCTTCTTGTCCAGCCAGTCGCTCAGCGCATCGAGGCTGCTCGCCGTCGTCGCGGCGCAATATTGCGGGTATAGCGGAGCGACGAGGATCTTGCGCGCGCCGGCCTGCCACAGATGGTCGAGGCGGTCGGGAATGGACGGATTGCCATAGCGCATCGCCCAGTCGACGAGGACATCATCACCGAGCCGTTCCTGCAATTTCTCGGCCTGCTTGCGCGCGATAACGGCGAGCGGCGAGCCTTCGTCGGTCCAGACTTCGCGATAGGCCTCGGCACTTTTCTTGGGGCGGGTATTGAGGATGATCGTGCGCAGGATCGGCTGCCAGGCGATGGCCGGGATCTCCACGACGCGGCGGTCTGACAGGAACTGCTTGAGATAGCGGCGCACCGATCCCGTCTCGGGCGCGTCGGGCGTCCCGAGGTTGGTCAGCAGGACCCCGACCCGCTCGCGCGGGAAGGTCGGATGTGAAGCGGGTTTTTCCATTTGCCTAGCGATCTAGTGAAAAGGGCACGGTGCGCAACCGTGGTCCTTGGTCCGCCGCCAGCGCGTTGGCAAGGGCCGGGGCCAACCCCATCGCACCAAGGCTGGTCACGCCGCCCATTGGCGCATCGCTCGGCATGACGATGATTTCCATCTCGGGAATGCTCGCCATGGCAGGGCGCGCAGGCCGTCCGCGCAGTCGTGGCAAGGCACGCTCGATCACCGGCGCGGGGTCCTGCATGTCGGCCAAGGCGGAAAGCAAACCACCGGCCACCTGTTGCTCGACGAGACCCGGATTGATGACGCGCCCGCAATCGACCGCAGCGACGAGCCGCGCCACGCGGAGCGACCCTGCGGCCATCTCGGCTTCGGCGATGAGCGCGATGCGGCTGCCGTCGATGGCCGCGCAGGCAACGCCCATCGCGCTACCGGGGCCGCCACCGTCCCACTGCGCCGCATCGGCGACCCGGCCGAGCAATTGGGCGAGCCGCACGTCGCCGCCCAGCATGCCGATCCGGAAGGAGACGGGTTCTGCACCAATGGCGCGCGCGACCTCGTCGACCATGGATTCGCTGGCGAAATTGAGCATCGCATCGAGGCTGGAGCGGTGATGGCCGGTGCGTAGCGGCAATCCGGCATCGACGCTTTCGATGGCGAGGTCCGGGATCGCATAGGGCGTGCCGGTACGACCGACGACCGGCGCAATGCCGCGGCCATCGCCGCCAGCGAGCCGGTCGAGGCTTGCGCCCATCCCGCCATTGGCGACGAGCCGGAGCTGCATGGCGGCGATCCGGCGTTCGGGGCTGATCCTTGCGCTGGCCCGTACCAGTCCCGGCGAGCGCATTGCCGAGGTGAGGCGGGTCTGTGATTGGGACAGCGTCAGCATGACCGGGCGTTCGGTGCGGATGGCTAGCTGCGCAGCGATCGGCGCGGCGTCATTCTCGATAGCGCGGCCGCTATCGTCGCCAACCCCCATGGGGATGACCGAAACGGCACCGATGGCAACGCCGGTAGCGGCAGCGACGGCCTCGCGCAGCGCATCTGGCGCCTGCGTGGTGGCCCAGATATCGAGCCCGCCATCGCTCCGCTGGCGCGCAGCGCAAGACATGGGCTCCAATCCGTGATGGACGAGCGGCGCGAAACGGTAGCGCGCGGACAAGGGCGCTTCGGCGCCGCGCAGCGCACGCGATGCATCGCCGCGCGCGAACTGAGTCTCGCCGCGGCCCTCATTCATCGCCGCATCGAGCCGCGCAGAGAGCGAGGCATCGTCGAGCGGGGCGGTGTCGAAGCGGACGCGAGCGGCGACCAGCGCCTGCTCGGCCTGCCACCAGCTTTCGCCCAGTGCCGCGACATAGTTTGGAGTTTCGATGAGGTCGATGAGGCCCGGACGGTCTGCGGCGGCGCGGTCGAGCCGCGTGATGCGCTGGCCGCGCGGCGCCAGCCGCGCGGCGGCATGGATCATGTTGGGCAGCCGGACATCGCTTGCGAAGCGCCAGAGGCCGCGCGCCTTGGCGGCGATGTCGATCCGCGGTGCGCTGGTGCCGGCAATGCCGCCCGATCCCCATTCGCGCAGGGTCATGCCGCCCGGGACCGATCGCGAGGCAGCGCCTTCCGCAAGGTCGGCAAAGGCGAGCGGGCGCGGCCCGCCGATGATCTCGCTATTGATGGCGGTGAGGCTTGTCGCGTCGATGTCGGTTAGCGCTTCGGCTTCTGCGAGCAGCAGGCCGCGAATGCCGGCGGCGGCCTGGCGCACCGGTTCGGCAAAGCCGCGCACGGAAGTCGCCGCGCCCGTCAGCCGGACATTGCGCCCGAATGCTTCGGCAATGACCGGGTTAGCGAAACCTGCGCCGGCCTGCAGCGGCTGCACCGCCACATCTTCGAGGCGTGCGCCCATTTCATCGGCGGCAAGCTGTGCCAGCGCGGTCCAGATGCCCTGGCCGGTCTCGACCTGCGGGATGTGGAGGGTGATCTCGCCCGACGGCGCGAGGCTGATCAGTCCGCCAATCTCGGCGCTGCCCTCGGGGACGGGGAGCGGGGCATCGCCTTCGGGCCAAAGCCGCCAGGCGACCAGCAGCCCGGCGCCGACCCCGCCCGCAATGAGAAGGCTCCGTCGGTCGATCTGCATCGCCGCCCCCAAGCCCCGTCCTAGCCCTTATTCGCCATATTGCTTCTGGAGCGTCACGCGGTCGATCTTGCCGGTGCCGAGCCGCGGCAGCGGCGCGTCGGCCATGATGAACTCCTCGGGCACCTTGAAGGCAGCAAGCTTGGAGGCGCAATGCGCTTCGAGATCATGCGGTGTGCATTCGCCCTTGCACAGCACCACCGCGATCGGGACTTCGCCCAACCGCTCGTTCTTGCGCGGCAGGACGACGCATTCGACGACGGCTGGATGCTCGTAGAGCGCCTGCTCGACTTCGGCCGAGGCGATATTCTCGCCGCCACGGATGATGATCGATTTCTTGCGGTCGACGATGAAGAGATAATCCTCTTCGTCGAGATAGCCGACATCGCCGGTGCGGAAATAATGATCGTCGGTATAGGCTTCCGCGGTCGCTTCGGGGTCGCGGAAATAACCCTTGATCGTGGCGGGGGCCTGGATCGCGACTTCGCCAGTCTGGCCGGCGGGCAAGTGATTACCCTCATCATCGAGGATGGCGACCTTCACGAACGGCTTTTGCGGCGCGCCGGTCGAGGTCGGCTTGGCAAGGTAATTGTCCCAGATATTGCCGCAGCCCACCGCATTGGTTTCGGTCAGGCCATAGCCCTGGATCGATCGTGTGCCGGGCAGGTCGTCCTTCTGGCGCTTGAGGTGGGCGGCAGGGCGCGGCGCCCCGCCCGAATTGATGTCGCCAAGGCTGGAGAGGTCGTATTCGTCCTTCTTGGGATGCGCCATGAGCTCGAGCGCCATGGTCGGCACGCCGGTAAAGACAGTGACCTTTTCGTCCTGGATGAGCTGCATGGCGAGCTCGACATCCCATTTGGGCATGAGGACCAGCGCGCGGTTGATGACATAGCTGGTGAGCATGACCGGGGTCTGGCCGGTGACGTGGAAAAGCGGCACGCTGACGAGCGCGCGCATCTGCTCGGGCACCGGATTGCCCTCGCTCTCGAGGATCCCGCGCAGCGTCATGAGCGAGACGACATAGATATAGGCGCCCTGCACGACCTGGCGGTGGGTCGACAGCGCGCCCTTGGCCTTGCCGGTCGAACCCGAGGTGAAGAGGATGGTGGCATCGTCCTCGGGCTGCACTTCGGGAAGCGCAGTACCCTCGTCGGCGCCCATCAGGTCGGCCAGCGCCTGCGTGATCGGCTGGTCGATATCTGCATCGACGACCTTGGTGTCGGTGCCCAGCTTCTCGATGAGGCGCGCGCGTGGATGATCACAGATGACGGCCTTGGGCTCGGTCAGTTCGATCGCATGTGCCAATTCCTCATGGCGCCACCAGCCGTTGATGAGCGTCGCGACGCCGCCGGCCTTGGCGATGGCGGCATAGGCAACGACCCAGGCGGTGCAGTTGCGCATCGCGATGCCGACACGGTCGCCTTTCTCGATACCCATCGCGACTAGGCCCTGCGCGGCCTTGGTCGAAAGCGCATCGAACTCGGCATAGGTCAGGCGCTCGTCGCCCGAGATGACGAAATCGTTGGGGCCGTAAAGCTGCGCGAACATGCCGAAGAACATCGGCAGCGTCTGCGGGAAGTTGGCGACGAAGCTGCGACCCTGCTCGTCCTGGTCGATGACGATCCGTCCGCCCGGTCCGCTGAGGGCTGCCAATACGGCTTCATATTTCTGGTCAAGCGGACTGGGCATTCATCTCTCTCCTTTGCCTTTACGCGTCGCCACCCTATGAGGCAGTGACAGACTAGGAAAGCCCAGAATGCCCGCAAACCCGCCGACCAGCGCCGAAACCGTGCCCAATGCCGACCAATATGTCGCCTTTCCCGATCTCGGGATCAGCGACACGGCCATCAATTTCGGCATTTACGAGCTCAAATGGTACAGCCTTGCTTACATTGCCGGCATCTTCATCGGCTATTGGTATGTGCTCAAGATGAGCCGCCAGCCGGGCTCGCCCATGGCCAAGCGCCATGTCGACGATCTCGTCTTCTGGTCGGCGCTTGGTGTCATCCTCGGCGGCCGCCTCGGCTATGTTTTGTTCTACAATCTCGAACTCTATCTGACGCAGGGCACGACCATGTTCGGGGTCGACCTGCCGGCGCCATTCGGCATCCTCAATTTGCGCGACGGGGGCATGAGCTTTCATGGCGGCATGATCGGCGTTTCGGTCGCCATCATCCTCTATGCGCGTAGCCAGGGGCTGCAGTGGCTCCGGGTCAACGACTATATCGCCTGTTGCGCGCCGATCGGGCTCGGGCTCGGGCGCATGGCCAATTTCGTCAACGGTGAGCTATGGGGCGGCGTGACGACCGTGCCTTGGGCCGTGCGCTTCGTCGAGAACGTCAATGGCGTCGCGATGCTTGGCCCGCCGCGCCATCCGAGCCAGCTTTATGAAGCGTTGCTCGAAGGGCTCGTCCTCTTCATCATCCTCGCCATCCTCTTCTGGAAGACCAAGGTGCGCTATTATCCGGGCTTCCTGATGGGCGCTTTCGGGCTTGGCTATGGCATCTTCCGCTTCGGCATCGAATATGTCCGGGAGCCCGACGCGCATCTCTCCGAGTTCGCCGCGTCGACCGGCATGTCGATGGGTCAGTGGCTGTGCGTTCCGATGATCCTCGGCGGGCTCTATCTCATGCTCACTGCCAAGAAGCGCCGCCAGCGCGTCGAACCGATCGCCGGCGGCACGAGCGTGGCGTGAGCCTGCGCGAAGAGATCAAGGCGCGCATCGAGGCCGAGGGGCCGCTGCGTCTCCATGACTATATGGAGATGTGCAATACGGCTTATTATGCGAGCCGCGACCCGCTCGGGCGGGCGGGTGACTTCACGACCGCGCCCGAAATCAGCCAGATGTTCGGCGAGATGGTCGGCGCCGCGCTTGCCGACCTGTTCCTGCGTGCCGGCGCGCCAGCCGATGCGGCTTATGCCGAATTGGGGCCGGGCCGCGGCACGCTGGCAACCGACGCGCTGAAGCTGCTGCGCGGGGTCGGGTTCAAGGGCGGCGTCAATTTCGTCGAGACCAGTCCGGCGCTGCGCCGCGAACAGGAAAAGCGGCATCCGACCGCCGTGTGGCTCGAGACGATCGACAATCTGCCCGAGCGACCGCTGATGATCGTCGCCAACGAATTTTTCGACGCTTTGCCGGTCGCGCAATGGGTCGGTGACGAGGAGCGGATGGTCGCGCTCGGAGGGGACGAGTTGATGCTCACGCCCGACGGCGAGGTGACCCGCGAGGAATCTGAGGTGTCCGTTGAGTTGATGGGCAAGCTGGCCGCGCATCTCGCGCAATATGGCGGCGTCCTGCTGGTGATCGACTATGGTTATGGCGAGGGCGAGCAAGGCGACACGTTGCAGGCAGTGAAGCGTCACGAGAAGGTCGAACCGCTTGCGCATCCCGGAACGTCCGATTTGACCGCCCATGTCGATTTTGCCGCGCTTCGCACCGCCGCAACGGAAGCGGGCGCGCGCGTGACACCGGTCATGACGCAGGGCACGTGGCTGGAGACGCTGGGGCTGGGGCCGCGGGCGATGAGCCTTGCCGGTGCCAATCCCGCCGAAGCCGACAATATCGCGGCGGCACGTCGCCGCCTGTCTTCGCCCGAGGGGATGGGCACCTTGTTCAAGGTGATGGCCGTCCACCATCGCGGCTGGCCCGCACCGGCAGGTCTCGGGGCGTGAGCATGCTCGACATCGTGACGGCGCCTGCGTTGGACGGCGTCGCGCATGGCTTCTTCGGTCGCCCCGGGGGCGTGTCGAGGCCGCCCGTCGAAGGTCTCAATTGCGGTTTCGGCGCCGACGATGATCCCGATGCGGTACGCGCCAACCGTCGCCTCGCCGCCGATGCGATGATCGAGGGCGCCGATATCGCCGCGCCCTACCAGGTCCATTCGCCCGATGTGGCGATCGCGACCGAGGCATGGCCGATCGACGCGCGGCCCACGGCCGATGCCGTCGCAACCAAGACGCCCGGCCTCCTGCTCGGCATTGTGACCGCCGATTGCGCGCCGGTCCTACTTGCCGACCGGGAAGCCGGCGTTGTCGCTGCCGCGCATGCCGGCTGGCGCGGGGCGATAGGCGGGGTCACCGACAAGGCCATTGGCGCGATGATCATGCTGGGCGCGGAGCCCCGTCGCATCGATGCCGCCATCGGCCCCTGCATCGCCCAGAAAAGCTATGAAGTAGGCGAGGATTTCGTGACGCCGTTCGAGCAGGAAGACCCGGAAAACATGCGTTTCTTTCGCGAGGGCTCGACGGGCAAGCCGCATTTCGACCTTGAAAGCTATGTCGCGGCGCGGCTCGCCGGCGCGGGCGTTCGCTCGGTCTGGATGGCCGGCGAGGATACCTATGCCCAGCCCGACCGCTATTTCAGTTTCCGCCGCGCGACCCATGAGGGCGCGGCCAATTACGGGCGCCAGATCAGCCTCATTGGCATTGCGCCCGCCACGCGCTAATCAGCGCCCGAATTTTCTTCAGGAGAACGCCACGTGAAAGATCGCAAGATCGGTAACCACCAGATCGACCCCTCGACGCTCATGATGGGCTATGGTTTCGACCCGAAGCTGTCCGAACAGAGCCTCAAGGCCCCGATCTTCCACACCTCGACCTACGTCTTCAACAAGGCGCAGGACGGCAAGCATTTCTTCGAGGGCATTACCGGCAAGCGTCCGGGTGGTGGCATGGACGGGCTCGTCTATGCGCGTTTCAACAATCCCAACCAAGAAATCCTCGAGGATCGCCTGGCGCTGTGGGAAGATGCCGACGACGCGCTGGTTTTCTCGAGCGGGATGACCGCCATCGCGCTGCTGTTGCTGAGCTTCGCGCGCCCCAATGACGTGATCGTGATGTCGGGCCCGCTTTATGCCGCGACCGAGAGCGTGATCATGAAGATCCTGCCGCAGTTCGGCGTGCAGCATATCGACTTCCCGGCCAGCGCCGAGCGCGACGTCATCGACGCCACCATCGCCAAGGCCAAGCAGATGGCCGCGGACAAGGGCGGCAAGGTCGCGATGATCTACCTCGAGAGCCCGGGCAACCCGACCAACGCCCTGGTCGACGTGCAGGCCGTGCGCGCTGCTGCCGATGCCGCATTCGATGGCGGCGACGTCCCCCCGATCGCCATCGACAACACGTTCCTCGGCCCGCTCTGGTCGAAGCCGCAGGCGCATGGCGCGGACCTCTCGATCTACAGCCTTACCAAATATGTCGGCGGCCATTCGGACCTCGTCGCGGGCGGCATTACCGGCAAGCAGGCGCTGATCGACCAGATCCGCCCGATGCGGAACACGCTGGGCGGCATTTGCGATGCCAACACCGCCTGGATGCTGATGCGCAGCCTCGAGACGCTCGAACTGCGCATGACCCGTGCCGGCGAGAACGCCAAGGCGGTTTGCGAATTCCTCCGGGACCATCCCAAGGTCGAAAGTGTCGGCTATCTGGGCTTCCTTCCCGAAGGCAGTCGCCAGCGCGACATTTACGACCGTCACGAACTGGGCGCAGGCTCGACCTTCTCGCTCTACCTCAAGGGCGGCGAAAAGGAGGCATTCGCCTTCCTCGATGCCTTGAAGATCGCCAAGCTCGCGGTCAGCCTCGGCGGCACCGAAACGCTTGCCAGCGCGCCCGCCGCCATGACGCACCTGTCGGTGCCGGAAGAGCGCCGTCAGCAGCTCAAGATCACCGACAATCTGGTGCGTATCTCGATCGGGATTGAAGCGGCCGACGACCTGATCGCCGACTTCGCCAACGCGCTGGACGCGGTCTAGCCCCAGTCCTCGATCCGCCAGCCGCGCTTGCGGGCGCGCTGGCGGAGCGTCTCGTCCGGATTCACCGCGACCGGCTCGTCCGCCATGTCGAACATGGGCTGGTCGCTATGATGGTCGCTGTAGAAGGCGATCGTGCCCGGCTCGATCGCCGCGCTCGCGAGCCAGGCGTCGACCATGCGCTTCTTGGCCGCCGCATAGCAATTTTCGCCATCGATCCGGGCGCACAGGCGCTGGCGTTCATCCTCGACCGCTTCGGTGCCGATGACATGATCGAAGCCCAACGCTTTGCCGATCGCTTCGGCGTAGAAGCGATAGCTGGCGGTGGCGAGGACGAGCATGCGTCCTTCCTCCTTGTCGCGCCGGATGGCGGCACGCGCACCAGGGCGCAGGTTGCGCTGCAGCGTGATGCGCGAAAAGCTTTCGACATGCGGCGCGAGGCGAGCGGGATCGACCTTGCCGCCGATCAGCAGCCGATGGTTGATCTCCTTGAGCCGCGCGCGGTCAATGGCCTTGGCGCCATAGAGCAGCAACGAGACCGCCACGAACGGCAGCAGGAGCAGCCGCCATGGCGCCGTGCGCAGCGCGACGTGCATCAGGAAGGGCGTGTAGGTCGGCCGCCGCGTGACCGTCTTGTCCATGTCGTAAATGGCGAGGTCGGTCATGCGTCGGTCGCTTCTTCTTCCTGTTCGTCGGTCTGTTCGGGTTCGAGCCAGCTGACGAGTTTTTCGCCGCGCAGGCGCGCCCCCTCGGCTTCAGCGAGTGCGAGGCCCAGCATGATGACGGTCACGACCAGCCAGGCGGCAACCCATTGAATACCGAGGTCGGGCCGCGCGATCAGCAGCGAGGCGCCGAGCAAAGCAAGGTTGATATTGCGCCGCGCCGCAATGAGACGGAACCAGCTGTCGCGCTTGCGCCAAAGCGACGGGGCGAGGCCGTGGCGCTTCTCGAACCACCATTCGATCCAGCGCATGGTGACATAGGCACCGATCATCAGCGCGGTGAGCAACACCGCATAGACGGGCTCGAAGGCGGGCGTGCCGAGCTCCAGCCCGTGCATCCAGGCAACGTACCAGAAGGGCGGGTGAATAAGGTCGAGCCAGGCATCGAGACGCCGACCCCACAGGCTCGACGTGCCGGTGACCTTGGCAAGCTTGCCGTCCACCGTGTCGAGCAGAACGAACATGATCGCCGCGCCCAGTCCGGCAGCAAAGGCCCCGGTCCAGAATCCGAAAAAGGCGAGCAGGCTGAAGACGCCTGCCAAGGCGGTCACGCGGTTTGCGGTGAGCCCGAGGCGCGCGGCCATCTGGGTCAGCGGAAAGCCGGGCAATCGTAGGACGTAGAGGCTAATCGCATCGCTGACCCGCGGTGTCGCGGCATCGTAGAGTTTCCGCTCGACCGCCTCGACCGGTTCGTCGTCGAGCCGTGCCACGAAGGGCTGGCGTCGTTGGTCGAGGGCGTGGGGGTCGATCTCGCTTGCCTCCAGCATCGTCAAGAGGCCCGCTTCGTCCGCTGCCGCTTCACCGCCTTCGATCAGGCGTAAAGCTTCGATACGTTCCGAGGGACGGCTGGCATGGACGAGAACGACGCGACCCTCATGGCACAGTGCGTGGCCGGGCCACTTCATCATCAGCTTTATCCAAGTGGGATCGAGCGCATGATCGATCGACTGGATGACGATCGGGCGGGTGCCATCTTCGCCGAGCATGTCTTCGGTGCCGGGGTCGAGGCCGAGCATCGCGGCGACCCGGTATGCACGCACCTTTGGCGCGAGCCCATAGGGCCGCGCATCGGTCTCTCCGACCGGCAGGAACAGCATCGGGCGCGTGTCGATATCGGGATCGCTGGCACTCATCGCCATCGCCTTAGCGGGAAAAGCGGGCGGCGCGAAATGCTTTTGCAGCGCGGTGCGGCCTTGCCCCGCGCCCTGATTTGCCCCAATCCTTCCCGCCAGATGGCAACGCGCGAAGATGATATGCCCGTCAGCGAGGACGGGGCGACGCTGGCGCCGACGGGGGTGATTTCCATCACGCGCGTCGGGACGCTGGAGCGCGATATCGAGGAGGCGGCGGATCCGCTGGCCATCGACCTGTCGCGCGTCGAGGGCGTCGATACGGTCGGCGCCTGGCTGCTCTATCGCACTGCCAAGCATCGCGACGCGCAATTGGTGAACGCCTCGGCCAATGTCGCCGACCTCCTCGAGCAGGTCGCCAAGGCGGACCAGCAATGTGATATTCGCCCTGAAAAGAAGCCCGGCCCGCTCGCCTTGTTCGAAGAAGTCGGCATGTGGGCCGAGGATTTCTGGCGCACCAGCAAGGGCATTCTCGGCTTTTTCGGCGCAACGCTGATCGGCTTTGCGATGATCTTCCGCTATCCGCGCCGCTTCCGCTTCAATGCGGTCGTCCAGCGCTTCGACATGGTCGGCGTGCGCGCGCTTTTCATCATCGGCCTCATGAGCTTCCTCATCGGCATCGTCATCGGCCAGCAGGGCGCGGTCCAGCTCCAGCAATTCGGCGCCGAGGTCTACACGGTGAATCTCATCGGGCGCCTCACTATCCGCGAACTCGGCACGTTGATGACCGCGATCATGGTCGCAGGCCGCTCGGGTAGCGCTTTCGCCGCGCAGATCGGCACGATGAAGATTACCGAGGAAATCGACGCCATGCGTACGATCGGCGTCTCGCCGGTCGAGGCGCTCGTCATTCCGCGCATGTTGGCGGCGGTCATCATGATGCCGCTGCTCGCCTTCTTCTCGATGGTCCTGACGCTGATCGGCGGCGGGCTGTTCGTGTGGATGGAGCTCGACATGCCGCCTGTCACCTATGTCGCGCGGCTCCAGGAAGTCGTGCCGCTGACAGATATCTGGGTCGGCCTCATCAAGGCGCCGGTTTTCGGTTTCCTGATCGCGCTCGCAGGCTGCTTCCAGGGCATGCAGGTGAAGGGCAATTCCGAAGAAGTCGGCCTGCGCACCACCAATGCCGTCGTCCAGTCCATCTTCCTCGTCATCGTCCTCGACGCCGTTTTTGCCGTCTTCTTCAGCCGGATCGGGTGGATCTGATGCAGCACGGCGAACGCGACATCGTGATCAAGGTCGAGGGCCTGCGCAACGTGTTCGGCGAGCAGGTCGTCCATGACGGCCTCGACCTTGAAGTGCATCGCGGCGAGATTCTCGGCGTTGTCGGCGGCTCGGGCTCGGGCAAGTCGGTGCTGATGCGCTCGATCATTGGGCTGCAGACGCCCAGTGCCGGGCATGTCGAGGTGCTGGGCGAGGACATGATCGGCCGCGACGATGACGAGGCCAAGAATATCCGCCGGCGCTGGGGCATCCTGTTCCAGAATGGCGCGCTCTTCTCGACGCTGACCGTCGCTGAGAATGTGCAGGTGCCGATCCGCGAATATTTCCCGTTCATCCAGCCGCCGCTGATCGACGAGATCGCGTCCTACAAGATCGCGATGAGCGGGCTCGATCCCAATGCGGGGCCCAAATATCCGAGCGAATTGTCGGGCGGCATGCGCAAGCGCGCGGCGCTGGCCCGCGCACTGGCGCTCGATCCCGAGCTGTTGTTCCTCGACGAGCCCACGGCCGGGCTTGATCCGATCGGGGCCGCTGCCTTCGACGATCTCATCAAATCGCTGGCGCGCAAGCTCGATCTCACCGTCTTTCTCATCACGCATGACCTCGACACGCTGCACGCAATCTGCGACCGCGTTGCTGTGATTGCGGACAAAAAGATCATTGCGGTCGGCACGATCCCGGAGCTGACTGCGCTGGACCATCCCTGGATCGAAGAGTATTTCTCGGGACCACGGGGCCGCGCCGCGCTGGCCAGCACGGCGAAGAAGGGGGACTGACGACACCATCATGGAAACGCGTTCGAACCATATCCTCGTGGGTGCCATCGTATTGGCACTGCTAGCGGGCCTGCTCGTCTTCACCGTCTGGATCGCCGGCCTCTCGAGCGATGCCAAGAAATGCTATGACATCTACGTGCCGGGCGACGTGTCCGGCCTTGCTCGCGGCTCCAACGTGAGCTTTGCCGGCGTGCCGGTGGGCGAGGTGGAGTCCATCGCGCTCCAGCCCGACGATCCCGAATTCATCTGGGTGCGCATCAGCGTCGATGCCGATACGCCCGTCCTGCAGGGCACCGAGGCGCAGATCGCCGGCATCGGCTTTACCGGCGTCAGCGAAGTGCGCCTGTCGGGCGCGCAGACCGGGCAGCCCGCCATCAGCGATGTCGGCCCCGAAGGCTGCCCCGTCATCCGCGCCAGCGAAGGCGTGCTCGACAGCGTTCTCAATTCGGCGCCCGAACTGCTCGACCGCATCCAGCGGGTCAGCGAGCGGCTTGGCGAATTGCTGTCGGACGAGAACCAGAATTCGATCGCCGACATTCTCGAGAATATCGAAACCACCACCGACGTCCTTGCCGCGCGCGCACCCGATCTTGCCGATGCCGTCGCCGACGCGCAGGTCGCCGCCAAGCAGGCCGGCATTGCCGCCGAACGCGTCAGCGTCCTGGTCGACAGCACCAACGGCCTTATCGTTAACGAGGCGACGCCCGCGGTCGCCGACCTTCGCGTCGCCATCAACAGCGTCCAGAGCGCGGCCGACAATCTCGACAGCGCGATCACTGCCGCGCGCCCGGGACTGGAGGGCTTCTCCAACAATACGCTGCCCGAGGCGGAGCGCCTGATGCGCGACATGCGCACGCTGACCGACAGCCTGCAGAGCTTTACCAACCGGCTCGACGATGGCGGCATTGGCGGCGCGCTCGGCCCGCGGCCGCTGCCCGACTACAAGCCAGGAGGAAATTGATCGATGCGTAGCCTAGTCATCCTGCTGGCAACCGGTGCCCTTGCGGCCTGCAGCGTCCCCGGCCTGTCCGGACCCGAAGTCCCGCCGTCGCTGACGACGCTGGCTTCGAGCGCGCCCGAGGCCAACGAGAATTCGGTGGTCCGCAGCGAAGCGGTGAGCTTTGCCCTGCCGCTTTTGCCGCAGGCCTACAACACCAACCGTGTCGCCGCGATCGAGGGCGGCACCGCGATCGCCTATATCGAGGGTCTGATGCTGGTCGACCGGCCCGACCGTCTGTTCCAGCAGCTGGTCAGCGAAACCGTCTATCGCCGCACCGACCTGTTGGTCATCGACCCGCGCCAGGCCGCCGGCACCGACCGTCTCAATGTGACCGGCACGCTGTATCGGTTCGACTATGACGGCGATCGCGGCGAAGTCGTCGTCGGTTACGAGGCGATGTGGAGCGATGGCGAACAGGTCGCCACCCGCCGCTTCGAAGCGAGCGCCGGTGCTGCGCCGAGCGCGGCCAGCGTTTCGACCGCGCTCAATCGCGCCGCCAACGATGTTGCCGAAGAGGTCGCCGCCTGGATTTCGGGCAGCTAGCCCAGCGACTTCGACACTTGCTCGAACACGTCCTTGGACAGGCCGTCCGCCTGTTCAATCCGCTGTAGCGCGGCGCGCATCAGCTTGGCGCGCGCATCGGTATAACGTCGCCACCGCCCCAGCGGCGGGACCAGTCGCGCCGCCACCTGCGGATTGAGCTTGTCGGCCTCAATTACCATCCGTGCGAGCAGGTCGTAGCCTCGTCCCGAGGCGTGGTGGAAGACCCACTGGTTGGACGCAAAGTTGACCAGCAGCGCGCGCAGGCGATTGGGGTTCTTGAGCGTGAAATCGGGATGCTCGGCCAGTTTCTCGACCGCGTCCATCGTATCGTCGCGCTCGGCGCGCGCCTGCAGCCCGAACCATTTGTCGAGCACCAGGCCCTGGTCCTTGAAGCGGTTGTAGAAGTCCTCAAGCGCAGCCCCGCGCTCGGCGCCGTCCAGCGAGACGAGCACGGTCAGCGCACCCTGTCGCTCGGTCATATTGCGCGCCCCGTCATACTGCGCCTTGGCGAGCCGCGCGCCCTTGGCCGGGTCGCCCGAGGCGATGAGCCCGAGAAGCTGGTTGGACAAGGCACGCTGGCCCTTGGCCGCGACCGACAGATCGTCGCCAGCCGGGCGTTCGCGTCCGTACATCTGTTCCAGCTTCTCTGTCAGCCCCTTGCCGACCTCGTGGCCCAGCGCCTGGCGCGCTGCGTGCACCTTGTCCGGATCGATGGTGGCGAGCTTCTCGCCGATCATGGCTTCGGACGGGATCATGATCGCTTCGGCCTTGAAGGCATCGTCGAGCCGCTCGTCGGACAAAGTAGCATCGAAGGCCGCGATGACCTTGCTGGCATCCATTACCGTTTCGCCGCGAATGACCGGGAGTAGGGCGCGCAGGTTTAGTTCCTGCAGCGCTTCGTACCGCGCGAAAGCGTTACCGTCGACGCGCGCCAGCGCGGCAAGCTCCTCGTCATCGCGGTCGCTTTCGAGGATGATCGGGGCGGAAAAGTCGCGGTTGATCGAGAGGATCGGGTCGGCCTCGGCGATATCCTCGAACGTGACTGTTTGTTCGGCCTCGCCGAGCATCACGGTGCGCTCTTCGACCAGCTCGGCGCCGGACTGGCGCGACAGCAAGGCCATCTTGAGCGGGATGGCCATCGGCTGTTTGTCCTTTTGGCCCGGCGTGTCGGGAATGTCTTGCTGCAGCTTTAGCACCGCTCCCGACCCGCTGGCATCGACATGGGCACGCACGGTCGGCGTGCCAGCCTGGCTGTACCATAAGCGGAACTGCGCAAGGTCCTTGCCGCTCGCATCTTCCATCGCTTTGACGAAATCCTCGCAGGTCACGGCCTGACCGTCATGCCGCTCGAAATAAAGATCGGAGCCTTTGCGGAAATCTTTTTCGCCCAGGATTGTGCGCATCATGCGGATGAGCTCGGCGCCCTTATTGTAAACCGTTGCGGTGTAGAAGTTCGAAATCTCGATGTAGCTGTCGGGGCGAACTGGATGCGCGAGCGGACCCGAATCCTCCGGGAACTGGATGGCGCGCAGCAGGCGCACATCCTCGATCCGCTTCACGGCCTCACTATTGTGATCCTGGCTGAAGCATTGGTCGCGGAAGACCGTGAAGCCTTCTTTCAACGACAGCTGGAACCAGTCGCGGCAGGTGACGCGATTGCCCGACCAATTATGGAAATATTCGTGCGCGACGACGCCGGCAATGGCGTCGAAATCCTGGTCGGTCGCGGTCTCGCTGTCGGCCAGTACGTAGCGCGAATTGAAGATGTTGAGGCCCTTATTCTCCATCGCGCCGAAGTTGAAATCGTCGACCGCGACGATGTTGAAAAGGTCGAGGTCATATTCGCGGCCATAGACCTCCTCGTCCCACTTCATGCTGTCCTTGAGGGCCTGCAGCGCGTGGTGGGTGAGGGGAAGGTCCTTCTCGCGGACCCAGATGTTCAATTCGACCTCACGCCCGCTCATGGTCGTGAACGCGCCCGAATTGGCAGAAAGGTCGCCTGCCACCATCGCGAACAAATAGGAGGGCTTGGGGAAAGGGTCTTCCCAGCGCGCCCAGTGGCGTCCGTCCTCGCCGATGCCCTCGGAAACCTTGTTCCCGTTGGCGAGGAGGATGGGATAGGCCTTGGCGTCGGCATGCATCGTCACCGAATAGGTCGACAACACGTCGGGCCGGTCGGGGTGGAAGGTGATGCGCCGAAAGCCTTCGCTCTCGCACTGGGTGCAGAGCAGGCCGCCCGAGGCATAGAGGCCCATGAGCTGCGAATTGGCGCTGGGATCGAACTCGACCGTGGTCGCGATTTCATGCGCCTCGCCCGACAATTCGATCAGAAGGTTATCGCCTTCCAGCGTCCACTGCGCATCGGCGCCATCGACCTGCACGGTGAGCGGTTTCAATCCGTCGCCGGCCAGCACCAGCGGGCGGTCGTGCGACCCGTTCTTCTCGACGTTCAGCGTAGCACGGATGCGCGCCTTGTCTGCGGAAAGGTCGCAGTCGAGATCGACATGGCGCACCCACCATTTCGGCGGCTCGTAATCCTTGGCGTAGATCGTCACATGATCGGGCGTCGGCGGCGCTTCGGGGTTCATGCGGCTGTCGGTCATCTCGATTTCTTTCCTTTATCCGGCGTCCGGATTGGTGATGCGTTGCGGTTTCTGGCGCGACCAGAGCGCCAGCATGAGGCCAAGGAGCGCGAGGCTGGCGCCACCTATGGCCAGGGGTGTCCATTGAAAACCCTCGAACAGGGTCGAGAGTGCCATGGCGATGATGGGCACCATGGCCGAGGAATAGGCCGCCTTGCCCGGCCCGATCCGGCGTACCACCGGATAGTATAACGAAAAGCATATGACAGACGCGGCAAGCGCGAGCCACAGGAGACCCGCCCAATAGCCGAGGCGCCATTCGAAGACCGGTGGCCCGGACAGCGCGAAGGCGATCACGCCGTCCAAGACAGCGCCGATCGCCATCGCCCATGCAAGCAGTGCAAAAAGCGGGAAGCGCTTGGCGCGATCGGTGGCCTGATAGACGTTGGAGATCGCCGCAGCGACGAGCGCAAAGATGGTCCAGGCCACCCCGATCATCAGCGCGGTGAGCGTAAGGTCCGGCCGTTCGGCCAGTTCATGCCGGAAGAGCAAGGCGATCCCGGCGACTGCGATCAGCCCGGCACCGCTGAACCGCGCATTGGGCTTCTGCCCTAGCCACAGCCAGCCGAGGATGGCGTTGGGCAGCATCAATAGCGCGAACACCGTCGCGACCAGGCCAGAGGTGATATATTGCTCGGCGGCGTAGACGCCGTTGAAGTTGAAGCAGAATTGGGTGACGCCGACGACGCAGGCGGCGGCGAACATGCCGGGCTGGAGCTTGAGGCTCTCGCCCTTCCAGCGCGCGACCAGCGCCATGCCGGCAGCCGCGATGATGAAGCGATAGGTCACTGACCAGGGTGCCGGGACGACGCCCAACTGATCCTTGATGACGATCCAGGTAGATCCCCAGATCAGGGTGAAGATGATGAAGGGCAGGGCGACCTGCCGGAGGCCGTCTTGCGGGAGGCTCATAGGCGGCGGATGGCCTCGGCGAGCTTTTCGACCGCGCCCATGTCCTGGTCCCAGCTGGTGACGAGCCGCACTTCACCCGCAGCCCAGTCGTAGAAATCGAAGCCCTGCGCGCGAATGGCCGCGGCCTCGTCGGGGGTCATCTTCACGAACAGCTCGTTGGCCTCGACCGGATAAACGAGCCGCTCGCCGCAGGCTTCGGCCAGCACCGTCGCGGCTATATTGGCGGCGCGGGCATTGTCGAGCCACGTCTCGTTTTCCAGCATGGCGAGGATCTGCGCGGCGGCGAAGCGGCCCTTGGACTGGAGATGGCCGGCCCGCTTCTTCATGACCCGGATCGTGTCGGCGAGCGCGGTGTCGAACAGGACCAGCAGTTCCGCGCTCATCCCGCCATTCTTGATGAAGCCGAAGGAGAGCGCATCGACGCCGGCCTTCCAGGTGAGTTCGGCAGGGCTGCAACCGGTCGAGACGACGGCATTGGCGAAGCGCGCGCCGTCGACATGGAATTTGAGCTTGTGCCGCTTGGCCGCCTCGCCGAGCGCGGCCATCTCGTTACGGCCATAAGCGAGGCCATATTCGGTCGCGTTGGTCACCGACAGGCAGGCGGGCTGGACCTGGTGCACGTCCTTGCGGATCGCGGCCATGGCATCGTCGATCGCTTGAGACGCGACCTTGGCGCCCGGTCCATCGAGCAAGGTGAGCTTGGCACCGTGGGCATAGAAACCCGGGGCGCCGGCCTCGTCCTGTTCGATATGGGCGAAGCGGTGGCACAGTATGCTGCCCCAAGGCGGGCACATGGCGGAAAGCGCAAGTCCGTTGGCGGCGGTCCCGGTCGTGACCCAGATGCCGACGGCCTCGGTCTCGAACAGGTCCGAAATCGCCGCGTCGATCCGTGCCGACCATTGATCGCCGTCATAGGCGGTATCGAGCTGGTTGGCGTCCTGCAGCGCAGCCATCACGGCGGGGCAGGCGGGGGCGGCATTGTCCGAGAAAAAGCGCATGGCAATTCGCATGGCCTCTCGTCATGATGGCGTCAATCGCCGCGACTTTCGAGGCGCATAAAAATGGGGCCAGGCATCTGACCATGCCCGGCCCCGAGACTTTAGGGAACATCATGAAGAAAGCCGTCGCTTTCGAGGATCATCTTTACGCGGATATGGTTAACGATTCCTGTATCCCGGGCGGCATCTGATGCCCGCAATGTCGGTTCGTCGCATGGCGCGCTCGCTTGGCACCATTGCGGTGCTCGTGGCGATCCTCCTCCTAGTTGAACGGGCCGGCTTGTTTGGCTCGGTGACGCGCGATGGCGAGGCGATCGTCATCGACAAGATTTTCGTCAGCTGCGACCGACCTTCGTCAGGCGATGCGTGCGTCTCGGATGGCGACAGTTTCCGGCTGGAGGGCGAGCGTTACCGGATCAGCGGCATCGACGCGCCGGAGATCGGGGCGCCTGAATGTCCGGCGGAGCGGACCAAGGGTTTTGCCGCCCGCGACGAGTTGGAGCGATTGTTCAATGCCGGGCCGTTTCGTTTCATTCCCGATGCGCGGCGCGAGCGCGACCAATATGGCCGCTATCTCGGGCGGGTCGTGCGGGATGGGCGTGATCTGGGAGCGGCGATGATCGAGGCTGGCCATGCGCGGCGCTATCAGGGCCGCCAGGCGAGCTGGTGCTAGCCGACCAGGCGGGCGGCGGCAACGAGCGGCTCTTCGAGCTCGTTCGGCAGGATGACCGCAGGAGCCTTCTTGCCGAGGCGCTTGGCACCGCGCACCAGCGCATAGACGACACCGCCCATGGCGATGCCCGAAATGGTGGCGCGGATGGCTTCGTCGCTGCTTTTCATGGGTCCCTTTATAGCCGGCAAAAGTGAACAGAAGCTTGGCGGGAGATTGCGTTTCGATGACGCCGCGCCCAAGCTTCGCGCCATGAAACGCAAGACCTATGAAAAGCTCGTCCAACCCTTGAACCACGAGCTCGTCGCGATGGCGCATTGGGCCAAGGCGACGGGGCACCGTATCTGCGTCCTGTTCGAGGGGCGGGACACGGCGGGCAAGGGCGGGACGATCCGCGCGATCAGCCGCCATATCAATCCGCGCCAGTGCCGCGTCGTGGCGCTGGGCAAGCCGACCGAGACCGAGCGCTCGCAATGGTATTTCCAGCGCTACGTCCCGCATTTGCCGGCAGCGGGGGAGATCGTGCTGTTCGACCGCAGCTGGTACAATCGCGCCGGGGTCGAGAAGGTGATGGGGTTCGCCAGCGACGAGCAGGTCGAGCAGTTCCTCGAGCAGGTGCCGACCTTCGAGAAGATGCTGGTCGACGACGGCATGCTGCTCTTCAAATATTGGCTGTCGGCGAGCCAGGAGAAACAGGAAGAGCGCTTTGCCGAGCGACTGGAAGATCCGCTGAAGCGCTGGAAACTTTCGCCGATCGATATTGCGGCGCGGACCAAATATCAGGACTATTCAGCGGCGCGGGAGACAATGTTCGCGGCGACGCATAGCGATCATGCGCCGTGGACGGTGGTCGACTATAACGACCAGAAGCATGGCCGCCTGACGCTGATCCGCAACCTGCTCGACCGCCTGCCCGACACCCATGTCCCGCCCGAGGAGATTGACTGGCCCGAGCTTGGCCATGCGCCGCTGACCGAGGAATTTACGAGCCTCCAGCCGATCCCTGATTTCCCGACCGACTAATCCGCGGGCGGATAAGCGGGCGCAGCGCCGTGATCGACGCTGATGCTCTCGGTGAGTTTCAGCCCGTCGGCGGTCCATTGCCAGACATGGATGTAGCGCGCGCCGCCGGTCATGACCCAGCTGCCGTCGGCCTGCAGCTCATAGAATTGGTGATGGCCTTCCTCGAGCGCACCCCAGTCGCCGAGCGCCTGGACACGGCGCGAGCCGGGGGTGAGGAGGCGGCGGTTCATATAGCCGCTCTCGGCGCGGCCGGCGCAATTCTGCTCCATCCCAGCGACGAAGTCGGCGCGGCTGGCGACCGACAGGCCGGCAACATCGTGGACCATGCGGAAATCCTCGGTCAGGAGATCGCCGAGGGCGGCGGGGTCGCAGCCTTCGAACGCGGCCCAGAACAAGGCGCTGTCCGCTTCGGCGACGGCGGCGGTCAGATCATTGCCGGTCGGCATGGGATCGGGCGCGGGCTGTGCGGCCAGCAGGGCGGCAAGGATGGTCAGCATGTTTGTCTCCCCCAACATGAATAAGTTTATGAATTTAACGGTGGGGCGTGCCTGTTTCCGGCCCCCGCCGCGAGGGCGGTTCGATCAACGGGTGTGTTATACCACTCAAACGGCCTGTAGGACAGAAATTAACATAGGATAGTCGGGCAGCCGACATTGTGATATTGCGGTGCCTTCTTCGGGGGGAGACACATCATGCCTTATCGTCACGCGCACTGGTGGGTGCTGGCCTGTTTCGGCGTTATCCTGCTGGGCTTCTGGCCGAGCTATTGGTCGGTGGCGACGACATCGCCCTGGCCGTTCCACCTGCATGGCATCGTGGCGACGGTCTGGGTGCTGATGGTGGCGGCGCAGGTCTGGACCATCCACAAGAAGAAGCGCGGGCTGCACCGTGCGACGGGGCAGGCGAGCCTGTACCTGTTCCCGTTCCTGATCATGGGTCTTACCGCGATCGGTGCACGCAATGCGCAGGGGTATGCGACGGATCCGGGGCCGGTCTCGGCGATGTTCGGCGAGAGCTTCCTGCTTGGCCTGTGGATCGCGGTCGCGGCCTATGTCGTGCTGTTCTACCGCGCGATGAAATACCGGCGGAAGGTATGGGTGCATTCGGCCTATCTGCTGGGGACGCCGGTCATCCTGTTCGAAAGCCCGGCGGGGCGCGCGATGAACGGGTTCGTCCCGGGGCTGCAGATACGCGGGCCGGAAGATTTCGGCCATGTCCTCGACGGCATATTGGTGTCCGACGCGCTGATGGTGGCTTTGTGCCTCGTCCTGTGGTGGCGCGCGAAGAAGCATAGCAATGCGTGGGGCGTAGTCGCGGCCTTCGTCGCGGCGCAGATGGTGCTGATGTACGGTGCCTATCACTGGTGGAGCATCGAAAGCTGGGTGATGGCGGCCGCGACCATCCCGATGCCAGTGATGCTGGCGTTCGGCTTCATCCTCGGCGCGGCGACGAGCTGGCTCGGCTGGCAGGCGGGCAAGGGGTCGGCTAGCGTGCGTCCCGCAGGCGCGGTGCCTGCCGAATAGGGACAGGCGCAGATGGACGGATTTTTCTGGGTGATGCTGGCGGGCTTCATGGGGTTCGTCCTCGGCCGCAAGAGCATGGAGAATGAACTGCTCGGCAAGGCCGAAGGCCCGCCGCGCGAACCCGGCACCCTATCCGACCGCGCCCGCGTGGCGATGGAAGACGCGATCCGCCGCGGATCGACAATCGAAGCGATCAAGATCGTGCGCACCGATACGGGCGCGGGCCTCAAGGAGAGCAAGGCGTTCGTGGATGCCTTCGCGGCGAAACGGGCCGAAGGCAGGAAGGGTGATCCTATATCGTGAGGCAACGAGCGTAGCGAAGCGGACGCACAGCGTCCGTTAGCTACGTCGAAGAGATGCCGAACGGCGGACGGCCTGCCTGCCAAAGGCGGGACAGGACCGACGGGGCAAGCCGCCTTGCCCCGTCACCTTACGAGCTATCTGAGCCAGTCGTAGATGATTAGTGAGCCCACACCAGCTGTGATAGTGATTATCCACGACAGTAGGGAGGGCCAAGATTTTCTCCAGAGACCCTCTGATCTTGCGCCTAAGGCCGCTGAAAAATGGGGGATCCACTTTGAATGTGCTGCCGAAGCTGCAAGCAATAATCCTATAACGGAAACTGCGAACGCTGCTCGCTCCAGAAGCTCTAGCTCCGGGAGTACAATGACGGCAGCTACTAATATCAGCTGGTTAATATTAACCCGATGCTTCCCTACTGCGCTTGCGAGCTTATGTAGTCTGGGCCGAAGCTTTCCTGCCAATGCTTCGGCTTCGCCCAACACCCATGACTCATCAGTGCCGTTTGTCATCACGCGATTGAAAGACTGGCCAAGATCTATCGTCACCGCCTTAGAATGGCCCGTAGCCTTGGCGGTGTTCACCGAAAGCTTCAACCACCTCAGATCCTGATTGGACGAATCGCTTTTCAAAAAGTCGCTAACAAACTGCGCCCGCTCCGTCCCCTCGTGAATGTAGCTAACAACGGTTCGTGATTCTGGGAATCTGGTCTCAAGATGACCAACTATCCGTTCCAAGTCAGAACGGGTGATCCGAAGCGCCCCGAGATCGCGAGTTGCAGTGTATGTTTGCGTGGGCGAGGCGCCTTCTTCTCGGATTTCTACGCCCGAGTGCGGATAGAGACTGAGAGGTCCACCAGTTCCTGACGAAGAGGTCCATTCACCATGGAACGACCCGTCGGCCACCAATTTCGCCGTAGCCGTGACGACCCCAAATTCGATGTTCTCTGGAGCCTCTACGACTTCGCATTTGAGTTCGAGAGTGCCACCCGCATACGTGCCAACGGCCTTGAAAACAGCTATTCCGTATACTGTGTCGTTTAAGCGTAGCGTGCCCTCCAGCGCATCAGAAGCAACGCTATCGAACTTCAGGAAGAATCGCCCAGTATTCGTCCCAAAGATGTTGCCTGCCCAGTACCGACTGAAACGCTCAACAGTCATATTCCGGACCTACTCCGCCGCAAACATATCCGCTTCGTCGGCCTCGCCGGCATCCTCGTTCGCTACTTTCGCCTTCTGGCGGGCGTCGAAATTGTCCCAGACGTCGTTCCATTCGCCCTTCGTCGCGCCCTTCGAATATTCGGTCGCGCGGGTTTCGAAGAAGTTGGCATGCTCGACGCCGTTCAAGAGCGGGGCGAGCCAGGGGAGGGGATGTTCCTCGACCATGTAGATGGGCTTGAACCCCATCTGCCCGAGGCGCCAGTCGGCGATATAGCGGATGTAGCGCTTGATATCCTTGGCGGTCATGCCCTCGACCGGCCCCATTTCGAAGGCGAGGTCGATGAAATTGTCCTCGAGCCGCACCACCTTCTGGCAGCAGTCGATAATGTCGTCCTTGACCGACTTGGTGAGGCAATCGCGCTCGCGCACGAATTCGTGGAACATGCGGATGATGCCTTCGCAGTGCAGGCTCTCGTCGCGGACCGACCAGCTGACGATCTGGCCCATGCCCTTCATCTTGTTGAAGCGCGGGAAGTTCATCAGCATGGCGAACGAGGCGAAGAGCTGCAGCCCCTCGGTGAAGCCGCCGAACATGGCGAGCGTCTTGGCGATGTCCTCGTCATTGTCGACGCCGAACTCGTTCATATAGTCGTGCTTGTCGGCCATCTCCTTATATTGGAGGAAGGCCGAATATTCGCTCTCGGGCATGCCGATCGTGTCGAGCAGGTGCGAGTAAGCCGCGATGTGGATCGTCTCCATGTTGGAGAAGGCGGCCAGCATCATCTTGACCTCGGTCGGCTTGAACACGCGGCCATATTTTTCGTGGTAGCAATCCTGCACCTCGACATCGGCCTGCGTGAAGAAGCGGAAGATTTGGGTCAGCAGGTTGCGCTCATGCTCGGTGAGCTTCTGCGCCCAGTCGCGGCAATCCTCGCCCAGCGGCACCTCTTCGGGCATCCAGTGGACCTGCTGCTGCTTTTTCCAATAGTCGTACGCCCAGGGGTATTCGAACGGCTTGTAGGTCTTGCGGGCTTCGAGCAGCGACATGGCGGTTTCTTCCTTCCTTAGGCGGCAAAGATAGGCGCGGGCGCAGGCTTTTGCAGCGCGCGGCGCGACGAGTTGTGATTCGACTGCGCCTGATCGCGGAGCGGGCGGCGCTTTGCGTGCGTTGGTTTAGCGAATTGAGAATGTAGGAGTTTTTGAGAATGTTCGAACGTATGCAGATCAAGGAACATATGGAAGTCAGCGACTGTAACGGACAGCATGTCGGGACCGTCGACAAGATCGACGATGACGACATTGTCCTCACCAAGTCGGACTCCATGGACAACCAGCATCATCGCATTCCGATGAGCCAGGTCGACCGCGTCGACGACAATCGCGTCTATCTCGAACCGAGCGCGCGCATTCCGGAAGGCATCGGTCCGGTAGGCCGGTAACTGATCAACAGGGGCGCGGCGGGCGCGCGTGTAGTTCGCTCGCCGCCGTCCTGACCCGTCACAGGGTTTGCAAAATCGAGAGTGTCGCGGCGACGTTACCGCGGCGCTCTTTTTATGTGCGCGCGATCCGGCCATCCATCAGGCGCCAGGCGAGAAATGGAGGAAGATCGCGACGGCGATGAGGATCAGGCCGACGACCACTTCGCCCGCAAGGATGACGGGGAGGTGCTTCTTCGGGATGCCGGCGATGCGGGGAATGACCAGCAGCGCCGAAGCGATGAAGATGACCCCGAACATGATCAGCAAGATGGGCAGCATTTCCATGGTTCAAGCCTCCCTTACTGGCACGCCAAGCATTCGTCATAGTCGGTCGAGGGCAGCTCGTACTTGGCGGCCTCGGGCGTATTGTCCTTCTCGACGCCACCGGCGAACCCGGCGCGCTGGACCGACTTGGAGCGCAGGTAATAGAGCGACTTGATGCCGAGCTCCCAGGCGCGGAAGTGGAGCATCAACAGGTCCCACTTGTCGACATCGGCCGGGATGAAGAGGTTGAGGCTCTGCGCCTGGTCGATCATCGGCGCGCGGTCGCCCGCCAGTTCGAGCAGCCAGCGCTGGTCGATCTCGAAGCTGGTGCGGAAGGCCGCTTTCTCGTCCTCGCTGAGGAAGTCCAAGTGCTGGACCGAACCATCTTTCTCGAGGATCGAGTTCCAGATCGTGTCGGAGTTCTTCGACTTCTCCTCGAGCATCTGCTCGAGATACTTGTTCTTTACGATGAACGAGCCCGACAGCGTCTTGTGCGTATAGATGTTGGCCGGGATCGGCTCGATGCAGGCGCTGGTGCCGCCGCAGATGATCGAGATCGACGCGGTCGGCGCGATCGCCATCTTGCAGCTGAAGCGCTCCATCGCGCCCATGTCGGCAGCGTCAGGGCAGGGGCCGCGTTCCTTGGCGAGCATCATCGAGGCTTCGTCGACCTGCGCGCGGATATGCTTGAAGATCTTGTTGTTCCAGCTCTTGGCCATGGCGCCTTCGAAGGCGATCCCACGGGCCTGCAGGAAGCTGTGGAAGCCCATGACCCCGAGACCGACCGAACGCTCGCGCTCGGCGCTATATTTGGCGCGGGCCATCTCGTCGGGCGCGCGGGCGATATAGTCGGAGAGGACATTGTCGAGGAAGCGCATGACGTCCTCGACGAAGCGGTGGTTGCCGTTCCACTCGTCCCAGGTTTCGAGGTTGAGGCTCGACAGGCAGCAGACCGCGGTGCGGTCGGCGCCGAGATGGTCGCGGCCGGTCGGCAGGGTGATTTCCGAGCACAGGTTCGAGGTCGAGACCTTGAGGCCCAGATCGCGATGATGCTTGGGCATCGAATTGTTCACCGTGTCGGCGAAGACGATATAGGGCTCGCCAGTGGCCAGGCGGGTCTCGACAAGCTTCTGGAACAGGCTGCGCGCATTGACGCTGCCGCGCACCGAACCGTCGCGCGGCGACTTGAGTTCGAAATCGGTGCCGTCGCGAACCGCTTCCATGAACTCGTCGGTGATCAGCACACCATGGTGCAGGTTCAGCGCTTTGCGGTTGAAGTCGCCCGAGGGCTTACGGATTTCGAGGAACTCCTCGATCTCCGGATGGTGGATATCGATGTAGCAGGCGGCGCTGCCGCGACGCAGCGAGCCCTGGCTGATGGCGAGCGTGAGGCTATCCATCACGCGAACGAAGGGGATGATGCCGCTGGTCTTGCCGTTGAGGCCAACGGGTTCGCCAATGCCGCGCACGCTGCCCCAATAGGTGCCGATGCCGCCGCCCTTGGAGGCGAGCCAGACATTCTCGTTCCATGTGCCGACAATGCCGTCGAGGCTGTCGTCGACGCTGTTGAGATAGCAGCTGATCGGCAGGCCGCGACCGGTGCCGCCGTTCGAAAGAACCGGCGTGGCGGGCATGAACCAGAGGTTCGAGATCGCATCATAGAGACGCTGCGCATGCGCCTGGTCGTCGGCATAGGCCGCCGCGACGCGGGCGAAGAGATCCTGATAGGTTTCGCCCGGCAGGAGGTAGCGATCTTCGAGCGTCGCCTTGCCGAACTCGGTCAGCTTGGCATCGCGCGAAGCATCGGTCTCGATCTTGAATCGACGTTCGTGAACCTTCTTCGAATCCTGGACGACGACGTCGTCTGCAGTGACTTCGCTCGAGCTCGAAAGATCCATGATCATGCTCCCCTTTTTCCTACCGTCCTGGGACCGATCCGAATCGGTCCGATGTTCTTGTTCTGTTCAGGCCCCGCTTCTACCCCCAGAAGGACCTTATGGACAGGGAAAATCGAGTCATTTGAATCGCTTATCCCCAGCATCCCCGTTACGCACAGCCATCCTCATGCCGGAAATAGGGATTCCCGGCCCCAATCGCTATATCTTGCGGGGCGTGTGCTGCCGTAACACTAGGGATAGTGGTCGAAGGCCATTCGCAACACAAGAGTCTTTTTTGCAACTCAGGCAAAAATTAATGGTTGGTTACCGAATTTTTGACGCGCTTTCGGGCTTTTAGCGGGGCAAAAAAATCTGTGGAAAATTCGGTCCCGAAATGGAGCAGGATTCGGCCCCCTCTGTGCGCGCTCTAGATGCTGCATTGCAGCGTCGCAATTGTGGCATCGAAAGCACTATACTTATGCGTGCCGAGCGGCTTGGATATTGCCGCAAGGAATGCGCGGGAGGGAATAATGATGAGCATTGGACTTGCGGCATTGCTGCTGAGCTTCGGACAGGTGGGCTTGTCGGCGAAGGGCGCCGCTGATTCGCTAACCGCAACGCCAACTACCGACACCGAGACTGCAGCGCGCTCGGCCATTGCCGCCCAGGCCAGGGCCTTCTCCGCCGCTTATGTGGCCGGCGACCTCGATGCGCTGCTCGACATCTATACCGACGATGCCGTCGCTATCGCAGGCGCGCGCGATCCGATCATCGGGCGCGAGGCACTGGCGGCCTATTGGCAGCCTTCGGACCGGTTCGAGGTCGTGCGCCACGAGACGGTCACCCATGGTCTCGATATCGAGGGTGATATCGCGATCGACCATGGCATCTATCGCGGCGCCACGCGCGCTACAGGCAGTGAAGAGGTGCAGGCCTTTTCGGGACGTTATGTCATCGTCTGGAAGCGCGGCGAGGATGGCGTCTGGCGGATGAGCCACGACATGTGGGCCGCGCACGACGAGCCGCGCTAGCACAGCTCTACCTGCTTTGGTCCATGCTGGAACCCAAACCCGCATTGCCTAGTTATATTGCCAACGGACCGGGCCCCTCTGGCGGGCGCAGATGACAAGCGCTCGTGATGTCGGACCGTATCGGAAGAACCGATGCGAAAAACCGACTGGCCTATTCCCTCCCCCGCATTGAAGGCCGCGAAAACTCGCATCGGTTCTCCGATCAACATTTGAACGATGTTGTCTGAGGAGACTGAATATGACGGCCCGCATGTATCGCATGACGGAGATCCACCAGCGGATCGACGAGCGCCTGCGCGATGAACAGAAGCGCAAGCGTCCCGATGATCTCGAGATATCGCGCCTCAAAAAATTGAAGCTGCGCGCCAAGGACATCTTGCACCGCTTGACGCATCGCGGGCGCTGACGCGCCGGCGACATTCCGGGGCGGGCGGCCGATCCCTCTGGCCACCCGTCCCACCCTTCTGCCCCATCATGAAAAGATGACTTCGCGGACACGTCGCGGGGTCGGAACACGAAGAAACAGGGATTTCATATGGTAACCGCGATCGCCCCCGCCTTGCGCGACTTCCTGCAAAAGGAAAGTGCCGGCGGTATCCTGTTGATGGGTGCCGCCCTGCTGGCGGTGGTCGTCGCCAATTCCCCGCTCGCGCCGCTCTATCGCGACTGGCTAGCTCTTCCCGTCGTCGCGGGCATTGGCGGCGCGGTCATCGACAAGCCGCTCATCCTCTGGATCAACGATGGCCTGATGGCCGTCTTCTTTTTCCTCGTCGGCCTCGAGGTGAAACGCGAAATCCTGACCGGCCAATTGTCGAGCTGGCGCAAGGCATCGCTGCCGCTGATCATGGCGATTGGCGGGATGGCGCTGCCGGCGGCAATTTTCGCCGCGTTGAACTGGGGCGATCCTGAAACGCTGCGCGGCTGGGCAATCCCGGCTGCGACCGACATCGCCTTTGCATTGGGCGTGCTGGCCTTGCTCGGCAGCCGTGTGCCGGTGGCGTTGAAGGCGACACTACTGGCAGTGGCGGTGATCGACGATATCGGTGCGATCACGGTCATTGCGCTCTTCTATACCGAGAGCGTGGCCACCGACATGCTGATCGGCGGTGCCGTGACGCTGGCGGCGATGTTCGCGCTCAATCGCGCGCGGGTTGCCGATAGCTGGCCCTACGTCCTGCTGACCGTGATCCTGTGGGTCTTCGTCCTGAAGTCGGGCGTCCATGCCACTTTGGCCGGCGTCGCCGCAGCGATGATGATCCCCCTGAAGGCGCGCGGTCAGGAGCCGCTCATCCGTATGGAGCACGCCCTCCATTATTATGTCGCCTTCCTGATCATTCCGATTTTCGGCTTCGCCAATGCCGGGGTGGATTTCACCGGCGTGGCGCTGTCCGACATGCTCGCGCCGCTGCCGCTTGGCATCGCGCTCGGCCTCCTTATCGGCAAGCAGGTCGGTATCTTCGGATTGGGCTGGGTCGCCATCAAGAGCGGGATCACCAGCATGCCCGAAGGCATGAACTTCCGGCAGCTGCACGCGATGAGCCTGCTCGCCGCGATCGGTTTCACCATGAGCCTGTTCATCGGCAATCTGGCCTTCGCCGATCCGGCGCTGGTCAACCAGGTCAAGATCGGTGTCCTGTCGGGATCGCTCGTCGCCGCGCTGGCCGGATATTTCCTCCTCAAGTCAGCGCTGCCCAACGCGGCGCAGTCGGCCCCCAAGGAACTTGCCAATGCCTGAATTCCTGATTGCCGACTGGCTCGGCACACCCGTCTGGTTCTGGGCGGTGTTCCTGATCATCGTCGTCGCGCTGACCGCGTTCGATTTGGGCTTCCTCAACAAGGAAGACAAGGAACTGGGCATTGCCGAGAGCCTGAAGCTCAGCGCCTTCTATATCGGCTGCGCGATGCTGTTCGGCGTCTGGGTCTGGTTCGAGCGCGGCGCCCAGTCGGGCATGGAATATTATACCGGCTTCTTCATCGAGAAGGCGCTGTCGATCGACAACGTTTTCGTGATCAGCCTTATTTTCACCTACTTCTCGATCCCGCCCAAATACCAATATCGCGCCCTGCTCTGGGGCATCATGGCGGTGATCGTGCTGCGCGGCCTGATGATTGCCGGCGGCGCAGCGCTTCTGGCGGAAGCCTATTGGGTCCTCTACCTCTTTGCCGCCTTCCTAATTGTGACGGGCATCAAGATGTCCTTTGCGGGCGATGAGCCGATGGATGTCGGCAAGAACCCCGCGGTGCGCTGGATCTCCACCCACATGCGGGTGACGCCCGAACTGCACGGCCAGAAATTCCTGGTAAAGGTGAAGGACGAGAAGACGGGCAAGGTCGTCCGCGCGGCGACGCCGCTCCTGCTGGCGCTGGTCGTCATCAACATTGCCGATCTCGTCTTTGCGGTCGACAGCGTGCCGGCGATCTTTGCCATCACGACCGACACGTTCATCGTCTATACCTCGAACATCTTCGCGATCCTTGGCCTGCGCGCGCTCTATTTCGCGCTCGCGGCGATGATCCACCGTTTCCATTATCTCAAATATGCGCTGGCGGCCGTGCTGGTTTTCATCGGCTCGAAAATCTTCGTCGCCGACTTCGTTCTGGGCGGGGACAAGTTCCCGGCCTGGATCAGCCTGGCCGTCACTTTCGCGCTCATCACCGCAGGCATCCTCTACTCGCTCTGGAAAACGAGAGGCGAGGAGGAAGAGGAGTGGCCTGCCGAACCGAATGCCGGGGGGCAGAATTTCACGACCAATACTCAACAGGAGAATTTGACATGATGACCAAGCTTTTGGGTGCCGCCGCTGCGTGCGCCATGATTGCGACCCCGGCGCTGGCGCAGGAAAAGCCCGGCAAGGACTGGAATTTCGGCGACGGCGTGACCGATGAACGCTGGAGCCTGATCAGCACCGAATATGGCATGTGCGATGCCGGCCTGATGCAGTCGCCCATCGACCTTGCCACCGCCAAGGCGCGCGGCAATGTCGAGCTCGACGTGAATTTCGGCGATGCGCCGGGCACGGTCGCGCTGGGTGAGGAAAAGGTGCAGGTCGACTTCGCGCCTGGCTACGGCATGAATTCGGGCGGCAAGGACTTCAACCTGATCCAGGTGCATTTCCACACCCCGGCCGAACATGCCATCGACGGCGAGCGCCAGCCGCTGGTCGCGCATTTCGTCCATGCCACGGATGAAGGCGAGCTGGGCGTGCTGGGCGTGCTCTATGAAGTCGGCGATGGGAATGACGCGCTCGACACCCTCGTCGCTGCGGTCAACATGGGCGACGGTACTAGCGTGACGGTCGATACCGAAGGCATGCTGCCTGATGATCTCGACGTCTATCGCTACATGGGGTCGCTTACCACGCCGCCGTGCAGCGAGGGCGTGAACTGGCATGTCGTGGCCGAGCCGGTGGAAGCCAGCGCCGAGCAGATTGCGGCGATCCGCGCTGCGCTGGGCGGCGATACGGCGCGCTCGATCCAGCCGACCGGCAACCGCTTGGTGGTCGCTCCTGAATAAGGCGGACCATTAGCTTTGAAAAAGGAACGGGCCCGGCGTCAAAACCGGGCCCGTTCTTTATTGGGTCGAGGCCGAAGCCCCGAGCAGGCTTAGCTGCAATCGCCGGTGCGCGTCGCGGCGAATGCCTGCGCCAGCTGATAGTCGCCAGCGCCCGGGAAGTAGGTGCCGGTGCGAACCGTGCCCTCGATGCTGTCGGCAGTGAAGTCGCCCTCGACCTGGAGGTTGAGGTTGCCATTGCCTTCACGGGTGCAGGTCAGAGCCTGGGTGATGCGACCGCGGCGGGCGCGGTCGCTGTCGAGCTCGCACGTATCGCCGTCTTCCAGCAGGGCAGTGGCCGGCAGCTGGCCATCCTCGCCGATACAGATGTTGCGCTGGACGACATCGTCCATCGTCAGCGCTGTCGCCGGGTCGGTGCCGTCGGTGCTCGAGATCGACGTCGTCGTAAGCGTGAGTTCGTAGGCACCGGGCGTCAGCGATTCCGCGACCGCTTCTTCTTCAGCCGGCGCGGCTTCTTCGGTGCCGCCCCCGCAGGCGCCGAGCGCGAGCGCCAGCGCGCCCGTGATGATGAGTTGATGCTTCATGAGTTACCCCTCTCCTTGTGGTGTATCTGGTGTCTCAACTGGCGCGGGAAAGCAATCGCCCGCGCGATTGGCTTCGATACGCAGGGTCATGGCCTGCTCACCGAATGTGTCGTTGCGCATCTCCATGTCGACGGCATAGCGTTCCGGGCCATATTCGCCCGACAGATGCGTTTCCATGGCGAGCCCCTGGACCGAGCAGGTGAGGCGCGCGTCGATGCGGCCGCCCTCAAGCTCGAAGCTGCGATAGGTGCAGTCCTGGTCGTCGCCGGTAATGAAGCGAGCGTCCGAACGCTCGGCCTGCTCCGCGGCAAGGCAGGTGGCGCTGGCATCATTGCCCATCGCGCGGTTGCGAGCCTCGACCATGTTGGCGCTGAGGCCCGGGATCGAGACGAAGCTGATCCGCGTTTCCCAGCGCCCCGGGGCCAGGAATTCGCCGTCGGCGATGGCGCGGTCGATGCGGCTTTCCACTTCTTCTTCGGTGAGGATGCGGTCGGCCTCGTCCTGCGGCGCGCCGCAGCTCGCCAGCATGATGCCGCCTATGATGATGCTGTGCAGGCGAACGCGCCCGCATCCAAATCCCCGCTTCATGCGCGCAAGCTTAGGCAGACGGATAGCGAGCGCAAGCCTCCTAACGATGCTTGGCGCGCGTCGGTGCGTGAAAGTCAGGATCCTTGCCGGAAATCCATTCGAGGAATGGCGCGAGGCGAGCATCTTTACGCAGCGCGTCCGGGTCATTCCCGATCGCGGCCAGCTCCTTGTTGGTGAATTGAACGTGCAGGGTGCGGTGGCAGATGGGATGCACGCCCTGGGTCTCGCGCCCACCGCGCGACTTCGGGACTGGATGATGATATTCGACACGCGCCCCGAGCGGACGTTGGCAGAGCCAGCAGGTCTCGGCCTCGTCGCTCAACAGTCGCCGATGCGCCGGCCTTCCTGGATGGCCGATACGCGGATGTTGCGGCGGCCAAGCTCGGCACCGAGATCGGCAGTGCCTTCGAGCGCGATGATCGCCTTGTAATAGGTCGGGCTTTGTTCGACCGTGACGCGCAAAGCGGGCTCGAACTCGGCATCGGAACCGCGCAATTCGGAGCGTCCCGTGCCCGTGACGCGTGCCGCTGTCACGTCCCATGTATCGAGGGTGCACGACCCATTGGTGCGCCGCGAAATGTCGCGCCGCTGCCAGTCGGGCTCGGTGAACAGGGGCTCGCCGCATTTGGCCTCGCTGCCCTCCATCGCCTTGAATTCGGGCGGGAGCTGGTCACCGGTAATGCTCATGCCGCTGACCGTCAGCGTGCCGACGCGCGTCTCCATCTCCCACATCCCGCGCTCGGGAATATTGTCGGGATTGTCGGCAGCGCAGCCGGCCAGCGCGAGAAGGGCGATGGCGGCGAGGCTACGGCTAGCGGTCCTCATCCCACCTCGGTCCCGTCGCAGTCGCCAGTGCGGCGGCCTTCGACTTCGACGACCAGTTTGCCATCGCCTTCGGGGGTCGACATTTCCATCTCGTTGCGCGCCGAATAGCTGTTGCGGCCCTGCGTCCCCGACATGGTCATGCGCATCTCGGCGCCGCCGCTATTGCACACCGCAACGGCCTCGACCTGGCCGCCATTGCGCTCGAAGCTTTCGAACTCGCAATCGCCATTGGATTCCTTCCACACCTGGTCGGGATCCTGCTCGGCCTGTTCGGGCGTCATGCAATAGGCGAAGCTGTTATTCATGCCCATCGAATTGACCACCATGTCGCGCATATTTTCGGGCACGCCGGGGATTTGGGCTTCGATGATCTCCGTTTCGACTTCCCAGCGCCCCGCCTGGGGCTTGTCGCCTTCCGCCAGCACATCAAGCACGCTGTCGCTTTCGGCTTCTGCGGTCGCTGCGCTGTCGGTGTCGGCGCTGTCGCCGGCATCGCCGCTGCTGCCGCAAGCCATGAGCATGGCGCATCCTGCAGTCACAAGGATCATTCGTTTCATCGTCGCTTCTCCCCTGATTGTGCGGGCGAGACTAGCATAGATCGGGCCCCGCCTGCACTGGTGATCAGGGGGGCTGGAACAAAGCAGGCACACCGCCCATATAGTCGGGGCAATGTCCATCCAGATCCGCACCAGCCTCGACGAACCCGAAACGGGGGAAGCCTTTGTCCCGCACCGTCCGCCGCGCCCCGACAAGGCGGAGGGCGGCAGGAAGTTCGTGCTCAAATCGGACTATGAGCCTGCGGGCGACCAGCCGACGGCGATCAAGGAGATTGTCGAGGGCATCAAGGATGAGGGCGAGGACAGCCAGGTGCTGCTGGGCGTCACCGGGTCGGGCAAGACCTTCACGATGGCCAAGGTGATCGAGACGCTGCAGCGCCCCTCGCTCATCCTCGCGCCCAACAAGATTCTGGCGGCGCAGCTTTATGGGGAGTTCAAGGCCTTCTTCCCCGACAATGCGGTCGAATATTTCGTTTCCTATTACGATTATTATCAGCCCGAGGCCTATGTGCCGCGCTCGGACACGTACATCGAGAAGGAAAGCTCGGTGAACGAGGCGATCGACCGGATGCGCCACTCGGCGACGCGCGCGCTTCTGGAGCGGGACGATGTGATCATCGTCGCCTCGGTGTCGTGCCTCTACGGCATCGGGTCGGTAGAGACCTATTCGGCGATGACCTTTGCGCTGAAGCGGGACCAGAGCGTCGACCAGCGCGAGATCATCCGCAAGCTCGTCGCGCTCCAGTACAAGCGCAACGACACCAATTTCGCGCGCGGCTCCTTCCGGGTGCGCGGGGACAATCTGGAAATCTTCCCGTCGCACTATGAGGATATGGCGTGGCGCATCAGCTTCTTCGGCGACGAGATCGAGGAGATTGTCGAGTTCGACCCGCTGACCGGCAAGCCGGGCGGCAAATTGGACAGCGTCAAGATTTACGCAAACTCGCACTATGTGACGCCGGGGCCGACGCTCCAGCAGGCGCGCCATGCCATCAAGCATGAGCTGGACGAGCGGCTGAAGGAACTGACAGCCGAGGGCAAGCTCTTGGAAGCGCAGCGGCTGGAGCAGCGGACCAATTTCGATCTCGAGATGATCGCGGCGACAGGATCGTGCGCGGGCATCGAGAATTACTCGCGCTTCCTGACCGGCCGCCTGCCGGGCGAACCGCCGCCGACCCTGTTCGAATATCTGCCCGACAATGCGCTTCTGTTCGTTGACGAAAGCCACCAGACGGTGCCGCAGATCGGCGCGATGGCGCGGGGCGATCATCGCCGCAAGATCACCCTCGCCGAATATGGCTTCCGCCTTCCGAGCTGCATCGACAACCGGCCGCTGCGTTTCAACGAATGGGACGTAATGCGTCCGCAATCGGTGTTCGTGTCGGCGACGCCGGGGCCGTGGGAGCTGGAGGAAACGGGCGGCGTCTTCTCCGAACAGGTCATCCGCCCAACCGGCCTCATCGACCCGCCGGTCGAGATCAAGCCGGTCGAGGACCAGGTCGACGACCTCGTCCACGAGGCGCGCGAGACTGCGAAGAAGGGCTATCGGACCTTGGTCACGACGCTCACCAAGCGGATGGCCGAGGACCTTACCGAATATATGCATGAGCAGGGATTGAAGGTGCGCTACATGCACTCGGACGTCGAGACGCTTGAGCGTATCGAGCTGATCCGCGATTTGCGGGTCGGGGTCTATGACGTGCTCGTCGGCATCAACCTGCTGCGCGAGGGGCTCGACATTCCCGAATGCGGGCTGGTCGCGATCCTCGATGCTGACAAGGAAGGCTTCCTGCGCAGCGAGACCTCGCTCATCCAGACGATCGGGCGTGCGGCGCGTAACGTGGATGGCAAGGTCATCCTCTATGCCGACCGCGTGACCGGCTCGATGGAGCGCGCGCTCAACGAAACCAGCCGCCGCCGCGAGAAGCAAATCGCCTACAACCAGGAACATGGCATCACGCCGGAATCGACACGCCGCGAAATTGCCGACCTGTTGAAGGACGTGAAGGAAGCGACCGCGGGCGGCGCGGACAAGCCCGCCAAGGAGGCGCCGCCGCTCGCCGGCTCCAACCTGCGCGCGCATATCGAGGGCCTCGAGGAGAAGATGCGCAAGGCGGCTGCCGATCTCGAGTTCGAGGAGGCCGCGCGCATTCGCGACGAGATCCGCAAGCTGGAAGAGGACGAGCTCGGCATTCCCGAAGCCGACCGCGCTGCGCCCCGCGTCGGCTATTCCAATGCGGGCCGCCCCGGCACGCGCAAGGATCGCTTCGGCAAGACCCGCTACAAGAAGATGGGCGGGCGGCCCTAGGTCCGCATGGCGAGCCAGCCTTGTCGCGGGTAGACAGTCGCCATGTTCTGGAGCCTCGCCATGATCCTTGCCGCCGCGCAGCCTGAAAATTGCTGGACGATCGCCGACTTTTCCGATCCCGAAGAGGCGCGGCGCTGGCAGGTCGTCAATGACGGCGTGATGGGCGGTCGCTCGGTGGGCGAGGCGGCAATTCGCGATGGCGCGCTCTATTTTGCCGGCACGATCAATACCAATGGGGGCGGCTTTTCGTCCCTGCGGCGCAGCCTCGATCCCGGTGCGCTGGATGGGGCAGGCCGCATTCGCGTGACAATGCAGGGCGACGGGCGCGACTATCAATTGTCAATGCGCTCCGACGTCGCATGGCGCGGCCGCCCGGTTGCCTATCGCGGCAGTCTCGACCCGCTGGGCGTGGAGACGGGCTGGCAGGTGGCGAGCGTGAAGCTGAGCGACAATCTCGACACCAGCATTTTCGGGCGCACGGTGCGCGCGCCGACCTTCGAGCCTGCCGCCGCACGCGAGATCGGCATCATCCTCGCCGACGGGCAGGATGGCGATTTCGCGGTACGGATCAAACGCATCGAGGCCTGCAAGTAATGTCCGGGCCGACAGGCCTAGTCATAGATGGAATTGCGGCCTAGCCTCTCAGCATGTTCAATCATCGCGGGGGACGCGAGACATGGTATTCCGGATGGCCGCAGCGGCCGCAGCCTTGGCATTGTTGCCAGCCTCGGCGCAGGCGCAGCAAAACGAGATCGACCTTGAAAATGTCATCACGTCGTTCGACCGCGCGTTCATCGAGCGGCTGACCGCTTTCTATAACGGAACGATCGTCCGCGAAGATGGCGAGCACGAATATCAGATCTACTTCAACGGCGATCCGACCAGCATCTACTACCGGCTCTATGGCTGCGATGAGGGGCGCGAAACGACGGGGTGTATCGGCATGCACCTGCAGATCCAGGACACGTTGGTGCCGGGTGCCGATGCCGGCGAATTCATCGAAAGCATCAACGAATGGAATTACGATGCCCGCGTGGGCGCGATTTCGTTGAACGATCGCGATATCCGCTATTCGACCTATTTCGTCGCCGATTACGGCATCAGCGAAGGCAGCATCGTCGTCGAGATGCAGGCCTTCATGTCCAACTGGAACTCGATCCTCAATCCGGAATAGGACCATGAACAAATTCATTCCGAGCCTGTGCCTGCTCGCAGGCCTCGCGGCCTGCGCGCCGGGCGCGCTGACGGCCGACGAACGCGCCGCAATTGCCGGCGAGGTCGAGGCGCGCTTCGAGAGCCTCGTGGCCGCGGCGGAACGGGGCGACACCAACGCCTATTTCGCGCATTTCGACGGCGGGACCTTCACCGCGCTCAATGCCAGCGGGACGGTGAATACCGATTTCGACCTGTTCCGCGTCGACTATCTCGAAGCCTCGGGCGCGATCGAGGGCTATGACGCGCTCGATTTTCCCAAGGTCGAAGTGCGTGTGCTCGACCGCGACACCGCAGTGCTGGTCAACGAATATCAGGGCCGCGTGCGACTGGGCGACGGCAATGTCGTCGCCATCGCCGGTGGCGGGCAGCAGGTGTGGCAGAAGACCGACGGCGAGTGGCTGATGGTCTCGGTCGGGAGCAGCGTCGCCGATGCCTTGCCGATCGTGGAGGAAGAACCTCAAGTCGACGAAGAGCCGACCGGGCTTCCTTAGTCGCAGCCGGCCTCGACGGCGTCCCAATTCTCGCAGTCGATCCGCTTCATGACGATTGTCGACGGTTCGGGCCATGCGCCGTCGGCGTAGATGCTCGTGGTGGCGACCCAGCGTCCTTCCTCATCGAAGCGACCGGTCCCATAAATGTCGAGAATGCTGCCCTCGGCGGTGCGGTGGCGGATATTCTCGAACAGCAAGGTACCATCCTCGGCGAGCATGATATCGCCATCGGAGAAAGCGCCGAGCGAGGTGTAATAATGGAAGCGTGCGATGCCGGCTTCGGGATCGCGGAAATAGACGGTTTCGCCGCGATAGTCGCTGGCCGCGCCGCGAACGATGTGACGCGAGCGCAAATGGCTGCCGGGCATCGTCTCGACACACATGATGTCATAGGCCGCACCGCCCGAAAACTGGCCACGCCAGCAGCTGCCTACGAGCGGCGCCATCGCCTTGAGGGCGTCGACTTCGGGAGTCGGTTCAACGGCCGCAGCGAGCTGCTCGAAGGTCCAGCGATTTGCGCGGACGAAAAAGCCAAGCATGGTGCGATAATCGGGATCGTCGCGATAGCCGGTGCCCCAACTGACGATGCGCGTGCGCCCGGGGCCCAAGGCGTCGAAGGTGATGACGTTGTAGAAGCTGTCGGCTTCGGCGCGAATGGCGTCGGTGAGCCAGTCCGCCTCGACCTCCGACAGGTCGGCCTGCAGGGTAAGGATGCGTTTGGGCGCGAAGTTGACGATCCTGAGCTCGGTCGTTCCCGGATCGCCGATCGCCGCTGCGGGATCGTAATTGGTGCGAATGGCACCGCCGGGACGCAGGTCCACCTCGGCGACGGGGGCCATCCAGGTCGCAGCCCCCTCGCCAGTCGTGAACATCGACCATGCGGTATCGAGATCGGTGTCGAGCACGACTTCCTGGCGCAGCGTCAGCTGGTCACCCGGGCCTTCGATGATCTCGTCCGCCGCTTGCGGGGCGGGCTGGATCGCAAATGCAGGCGTTGCGACGAGCAGGGCGGCGGCGAGAAGAAGGCGCATCCTAGCCCAGCGCGCCGAGGATCGCGCCGATCAGCGTGAACTGAAGCGTGTGATAGCCGCCATTGATGAGCCAGAGAGCGAAGGGGCGATCTTCGAACAGGTAGTTGATGCCGAAGCTCGCTGCGACCCAGAACAGGCCGGCGGTGAAGCCGTACATCAGGCCCATTTCCAGCCCGGCATCGCGGCCGAGGAAGAAGCTGAAGGCGATGACGGCGAGCAGGTTGAGGATGAAGGCGGTGCCGTAAACCTTGCCCATATTGGCATCCTGCACGTCGGCTTCGGTCTTGCCGGTCAGTGCCATCCACTTCTTGCCGAAGAGCGGGCCGTACCAGATGCCGCCGAGCATGAAGCTCGACACCGAGGCGACGAGGATCGCGATCCAGTTCAAATCCATAATGCATTCCCCCTTGTGATGTTGGTCAGGCGATGGCCCGCTCAGCTTCGCGCATGAGCAGGTCGAGATGGGTACGCAAAACCTCGATATTGCGGTCGAACAGGGCGATGTCGCGATGCGTGCGTGCCTGCATGATGCCGCCCTCCATGATGGTCAGGATGAATTCGGCGAGCGCCTTGCGGTCGGTGTCGGCGGGCAGGCGCGGCCCGGCATCGACGAGACATTGTTCGACCGCGTCGACCCAGTTTGAGAAATTCTTGGCGATGAGTTCGCGGACCTTCGGGTCGGGCTCGCTAATCTCGAGCGCCAGGTTGCCGATCGGACAGCCATGCGCGAAGTCGCTGGTGACCAGCATGATGCGATAGCCGTTCAGCAGTGCGAAGATGCGCTCGATCGGATCGTCGACATCCTTCCACGCATAAGCGAGGAGGTTCTCCTCGATCCCGTCGCGATAATATTCGAGCACGGCGACCAGCAGGTCCTGCTTGCCGGGGAAGAAATGATAGAGGCTGCCCGAATGGACCTGCGTGCGAGACAGGATGTCGGCGATCGAAGTCGACTGGAATCCCTTGACCCAGAACAGCTCCATCGCTGCCTCGATGATCTTCTGTCGTGTCGCGCTGTTCATGGCCGTGGATCGTAGCCTTGGTTGAACGTTCAATCAAGTGGTCTGTGGCGCGGCGGTAACAGGCCGCACCTTAACTGGAATTAACCCTTGAAATCAGTGACAAAAGTGGATTGAAGGCAGGGCATCGCCATCCTGGCGGTCTTGAGTGAATGGGGTAATTTTCAAATATGCGTAAACTGATTCTGGTCGCTGCCGCGGCCGTCTCGCTGTCGGCCTGTGCCAGCAACAGCAACACCGTCGTTCTCGAAAATTCGCGCGTCGCCTACGAGGCGCAAAATGTCGAACTCGTCTATGATGAGGAAAACGCCACCGTGGACGTCGAGGAAGGCAAGCTTGCCAAGCTCGACGAATATCTGCGTTCGGCCTTCGTCGAGCGTGGCTTCACGCCGGGCGAGGACGGCCTGACCGTTCGCTACGGCTTCGTTGGTTATGACGAAGGCAGCCAGGCCATGCGTTACCTGGCCGGTGGTCTCGCCGGTGGTGCGAAGATGGTCATCGTCGCCGAATATTTCGACGCCGAGGGCAATAGCCTCGCCAAGATCCACGCCGAAGGCACCGTCGCCGGTGGCTTCTTCGGTGGTGATTCGGACAGCGCCATCAAGGGCGCCGCTAAGAAGATCGCGACCTTCGCCGAGGACAATTTCTCGGACGACGGCGAATAAGCTTCCTATCGCTTTGCCGATCATGACGAAGGGTCGGTCGCTTGCATGCGGCCGGCCCTTTTTCATTGCCTAAAGACCCCGGTAACCAGTTCATGTTATTGGGGCTTTCGATGCAAACGATCGGCCCCGACCCGCTCTACGCCGCCTTGCGCGACGAGCTGGAAATTGGAGAGTCGCTCCGCTGGTGGGGGCGGCCGGTGAAGGGGCCTGCCATCGTCTGGGGTGCGTTTGCCATCTGGCTGTTCGCGGTGCCCTGGACTGCCTTTGCCGTCTTCTGGACCTATATGGCCGCCGCCGGGATGAGCACGATGCCGTCCGAAGGCATGGGAGATATCCTGAAATATGCCTTCCCCGCCTTCGGGCTGCCCTTCATCTTTGTCGGACTGGGCATGATGGCCGCGCCCTTTTTTGCCGGGCGCGCCGAACGCGACACGATCTACGGAGTCAGCGACCGCCGGGTCATTCGCCTACAGGGCAAGGGCCGCAAGATGTCGGTAACGTCGATCGCGGCGCGCCAGATCGGACCCGTCATCCGCTCCGAACGCCAGGGTGTAGGAAAGCTCAAGATCCAGACACATAGCTACCAGGATGATGGCGATCGGCGCACCGGGACGTTCGACCTCAATGGCCTGGCCGATGCGCGCAAGGTCGAACGGCTGGTGCGCGAGCTTGGCCGCTCGGTCGATCCCGCGGCCCCGCGCGAACCTGCCAACGCGGCCTAGGCGCGCCGCTTCGTCGAAACAGGCTGGTCTGACCCCTGTAGGCGTGCATCCTGCTTTCCGACACGAGGAGGGCTGCGTCATGAAGCATGATCTCGATCCCGACGGCACGAGGCTGCCGATCCGCTACGACACCACTACCAATGGCGAATTCTCCCCACTGCCCGCCGATGCGCGGCAGCGGGCGATCAACGAGGCGGCGCAGGCGATGGCGGGGGAGCATGCGCGGCGGCTGGGATTGGGACGGCGCGCCTTCCTCACCTCGACCATGGGCGCGGCGAGCGTGCTGACTGCCTGCAACGCCGCCAACAAGAATGCCGGCGGATCGTTTGCGCTTGAGAAGGATGCGGCGCTCGACGAGGCCGCGGCGGACGCGACCTTGGCAGGCGACGAGTTCATTTTCGACGTGCAGATGCATTGCGTCGACCCGTCGATGGAATGGGCAAACGGGCCGGACGGGCAGGTCTGGCTATCCGCTCTGCGCGATGCCTTTCCGCAGCGGGTCAAATGCGATGGCGAGGACTTTTCCTGCTATTCGGCCGAGACACTGGCCAAGGAAGTCTTTCTCGACAGCGACACCGATGCGGGCGTGGTGAGCGCCTTGTGGGGCACCGACGAGACGAGCCCGACGCCGACCGCCTATGCCGCCGAGGCGCGCGACGTGATCGACACGTTGGAGGGCGATCATGCGCGTTGCCTGATCCATGGCGGCGTGCTGGCTAACGAGCCGGGCGAGATTGCGGCGATGGAGGCCAAGGTGACGGTGCACGGCATCAACGCCTGGAAACTCTACCCGCAATATGGCGTGACGCAGCCCGGCTATTGGCTCGATGACAGTGAGCCGGCGGCGGCTTTTTTCGATGAAGCGCGGCGCCTCGGCGTGACGACGGTCGCGGTGCACAAGGGCATTTCGCTGTTCCAGCAGGACCCGGCATTGTCGAGCCCGCGCGACCTCGGCAAGGCGGCGCTGGCCAATCCCGATTTCACCTTCCTGACCTATCATTCGGGTTTCCAGCCCGGCGTCCCGGAAGGCCCCTACAATCCCGACCAGCCGAACGGCGTCGACCGCCTGATCCGCGCCCACCAGGATGCCGGTTTCGCGCGCAACGAGGGCAATCTCTATGCCGAGATGGGGGCGACCTGGCGTATCCTGATGGGCCAGCCCGACCAGGCCGCGCATTATCTTGGCAAGCTGCTCAAACATTTCGGGGAGGAGCGGATCCTGTGGGGCACGGACAGCCTGTGGTTCGGTAGCCCGCAGGACCAGATCCAGTCCTTCCGCGCCTTCGAGATCAGCGAGGAATATCAGGAGCGCTACGGCTACCCCGCGCTTACCCAAGCGGCCAAGGCGCGCATCTTCGGCCTCAATGCGGCGGAGGTGTACAGCCTCGATCCGGCGACGGTGACGGCAGGACGCCTCAACGAAAAACGCGCAGCCTATGCGGCCGCGCGTAATCCGTCCTTCAGGACTTACGGACCCAAGGACCGGCGCGCGTTCCTGGGCCTCCATGCAGAGGCGCCGGGCGCGCCGGGCTAGGGCCTATTTGAGGACGCCCTTCGTCGCCATGCTGCGGCTGTACCACAGCAGGAAGACGGCGATGATGACGATGAGCCACGGCATGATCGTGGCGACAGCGCCTTCCATCGCCAGCGGGCGATCGGTGAGGCCGGCCATCTCGACGACGAGGCTTGCCATCATGCCGAGGAAGGAGACGAGGAACGCCGTGAAAGCGTGGCGCGAGCGTAAGAGGAGCAGGATCGAGCCGACGACCGAGCCCCAGACGCCGAACGCCCAGGCGGCTTCCTGCGACATCGGCATGGCATCGAGATAGGCGATCATTTCTTCCATGGTGACGCCCATGCTTTCGCCCATGGCGAGATATTCCTCGTTGCGCAGCTGGCTTTGCACATAGTCGTTGGCGCCGATGAGGTTCCACAGCAGCGAGACAATCCCCACGGCCCAGAGGTGCCAGGGTGCCTTGGGCGCAGCGGCTGTTTCGTTCGAGGTGACGATATGGTCGGTCATGATTGAAATCCCCCTTCATCCCAATACGAATGCGAAGGAGACTGCTCTTTCGGGGCCGTAACGTCAATCAGCTGGCGTCGGGTGCGCTCCAGCTGGCAGCGATATCGTCGCGGTCCTCGTCGGCATCGAGGCCGACGGTCACGCCGCGTATCGCCAGCGCGGCGCGGGCTGCTTCGAGCGGTTCTGCCGGGCCCTGCAAGGTGATGCGATTGCCCGTGCGTTTGGCCGCCCATGCGATGAGGTCGACCGCGTCGAGGTCGAGCGCGCCTTCTTCGTCTATAGAGATGGGGGGCAGCGGGCGGGCCGGCGGTGCGATCTCGACGCCCCAGCCCGTGGCATCGGCGGCGATGCGATCCTCGAGCTCGCGGTAGGCGCGTAGGCTCGCCCCGTCGATCGGGCGGGCACGGACGAGCGCGCGGCGCTTTTCGCGATCGATGATGACATCGCCCTCGTCGACGCCGGCAACCAGCGCAAGCTTTTCGATCAGCATGTCGATCTGGCGCTGCGTGGCTTCGGCCTGCGCGCGGCTGCGCGCGGCGCTCAAGGCAGCCTCGGCGGCATCCTCGCCGACCGCGACCTGGAATTGTTCGATCTCGACATCGACCGGCCGGCCGAGCGAGTCGGTCAAGGCGGCTTCGGCGCGGCGCTCGGCCTCCACCTCGACATCGGGGGTGAAGACCACCGAGCGAATGGCGAGCGGCGTCGCCTCCCAGTCGATCGACGGCGTCTCGAACCGCGCGCGGCTATCGAACTCGCGCGCCAGCGCCTGGTTGATGGCGCGCGTCGCGCGCGTCTCGAAGGCGATGTTGGACAGGCTGATGGTGAGCGGCACGGCGAGGATGGCCAGCGCCGCCACGATGATGACCGACTGGATGGCACCGCGCTTCTTCGAAAGGGCGGTACGGAAGCCATAGAGGCGCGCCATTGCGGCAGCGGCCGCGGCGATGGTGACAAGGTTGGTAATAAACAGCATCAGGGCGCCGCCGAACACGCTCCAGTTCCACGTCGCGAGACCGAAGCCGACGACCGACAGAGGCGGCATCAGGGCGACCGCGATGGCAACGCCGACGATCGTCCCGGCACGCCCTTTGATCATGGCGTAGGCGCCTGCCAGTGCGGAAAAGAGCGCGACGGCAAGGTCGAGCAAATTGGGTCTCGTGCGCGCGGCAATCTCGCTGGTGACGGTCTGGATCGGGCTCATCCAGGTGATGAAGGCCGACAGGAGGATGGCGGCGAGGACGCCCGCGAAGAGCGTCTTGCTACTTTCGCGCATCCATTTGACGTCCCAGATGGCGAGCGCGAAGCCGGCCCCGATAATCGGGCCCATCAGCGGCGACAGGAGCATTGCGCCGATGACGACAGCGGGCGAAGACAGGATGAGGCCGAGGACGGCGATGCCCGCCGACATGCTGGTCATGAAGATGTAGCGGCCGTTAAGGCTGCATTCTTCCTTGGTCCGGCGGATCGCCGCCATCTGGTCGACCGGCTTGACGATATTGCGGCGCCACCACTGGCGGGCCAGCGCCAGCATGCGGACGCGCTCGTCACCGAAGGCGCGGCGCTGTGTCTGTTCTGCCTCTTGGGTGGCAGCGGTCCCCGTTTGATCCCCGTTCATGGCAGCTTTCTAGCGGTTTGCGGGGAGATCCGCCAACGAATTAGTGGCCTAGGCGCAACAGCTTCCCGCAAGTTGCACGCTGTGTCGGCAAAAGGACTTTGCGAGAGGCGCGTCCATGGTATCGCGGACGCAACTTGAGTTGAGCGTAGTTGGGGAATTTTCCATGAAAAAGATGATGTTGGCTGGCGCCGCGGCGCTGGCATTGGCCTCGTGTGGTGGTGGCAGCGGCGGTAGCTCTGGCGGATCGAGCGGCGGCGGCTCCGGCGGTGGCTCGGGCGGCGGGCTTGCGGTGACGTCGGGCACCAGCTTCACGGTCACCGAAGGCAATCTCTCGCCGGTTCAGCTGACCGCCAACCGGTCGGGCGTCACCTACTCGATCAGCGGTGACGATGCGGCGTTGTTCGACCTTGACGGCGACATCATCCAGTTCCGCGGCAATCCGAGCTACGAGAGCCCGGCCGATGCCGATGGCGACAATGTCTATCGCTTCAATCTGACCGTCAGTGTCGGCGGCGAAAGCGAGACCGTTGCCATCACCGTGACCGTCCAGAACGATCCCGAAGGCGTGGTCATGACGCGCGTCGCATCGGGGCTCGGTAACATCGTATCGGCAACGCGGGTCGGCTTTGACCGTATCGTCGTGACCGATGCGAACGGCAATATGAGGGAATATAACAACTCGACCGGCGTGCTGAGCGACCTCGGCCAGGCCGCCAACATCGACCTCGGTGGCGGTGGCGCGATCGTGTCGCTGGGTTGGTCACAGGATGGCGAAGATGGCGACCTGTGGGCCGTGCTCGATCGGAATGCAGGCGAAACGCATATCGTGCTGTGGAACAACGGCATCGGCAATGCGCCGCTCGAGGTGACCAATTTCATGTTCTCCGATCCGGGTGAAATTCACGCGGTGATTTCGGGCCATGAGGTCGGCTTCGGCGACAATGGCGATCCGGCCAGCGCTGCCGACCAGAACAGCCTGTTCGGCACGATCCAGATGCTGGTGCGGCAGACCGATCCGATGGGTGTGGAAACGGCACGGCTCGAATATGTCGCGCATGGCTTCCACCGCCCCTATCCGACCTCGACCTGGTGGCTCGATCAGGGCGAGCAGTTCGACGAGGGCAATCAATGGATGTTTGGCGGCAACTTCCAGTGGCCGACCATGGACGGCTTTGCGAGCACCGGCTTTTCGGGTTCGATCCCGACCACCGGCACGCCGCAGACGCCCGTCGTCGCCATCCCACGGGGCACCGGGGCGCTCGAAAGTGCGGGTCTCGTCGGCGCGGCCGCGGGTATCTATGTCACGACTGACGGCACCGACGTGATCCTGGTCGATGCCGCCGGCAACTTCTTCAGCTGGAGCCAGTTCCGCCAGATGGAATTTGGCCAGGGCCTTGAAAATCGTAACGAGGACTTCACGCCCGATCAGGGCTCGGTGGACCAGCCTGTCTTCATGGGGATGGTCGACAATTCTCCGGTCGGCGGGTCGCTTCGTTTCCCCGTCATCGTCGACCGAGACGGCGACATCTTCATCGTGACCAGCGCGAACCCCTAAACGCCATTCGTCGAAGCGGCGATTGCGCAAGCGGAGGCGGCTGAGCTAGGGACAGGGGCATGAAACAGATCATGCCCCTCGTTCCGCTGCTCCTCCTTTCCGCTTGCGCGCGCACCGAACCGGTAAGCGATGCCGAGCTGGAGGATGTCGAAACCACTGCGCCCGTCGGTCAACCCGACCTCGAAGTCGATGATGACGGCCCCGAGGCGCTGCCGACCAGCGCGATGAGCTGGATGGTCGAAGGCGACAGCGCCGTCTATGGCGCCAGCGCGTCGGAGCCGGCCTTTGCGATCAATTGCCAAGATGGCGGCAACGGTATCGATGTCGTGCGTTATGGCGCCGAGGGCTCGGGCACGGCAGGCAGCCTCAGCATCGTCGGCAATGGATCGACCGCGACCGTCCCGGTCGTGGCCAGCGAAGCCGGCGAAGAAGGCGAGTTCAACTGGAGCGCCTCGCTCGAGCGTGGCGAGCTGGCGACGAACTTGGTGACGGCATTCGGCAGCGACGATCCGGTCAACATCAATGCGACGGGTGTCGAGCCGCTGATCCTCAGCGCGACGCCGGACCTGCGCGGCTTGCTCGACCGCTGTGCCGGAAGCAGCGAACAGGAAGAGGCTGACGACGCGGCTTGAGCCGTTTTCCTCATCTAACCCCAACAAGAAAGGGCGGCGGGCCGATTGGCCGCGCCGCCCTTCTTTTTGGGCCGGTGCCCGCGCCGGCTAGAAGCCGAGCGTCAGGCCGACCGAGGCTGCGGTCTCTTCGCCGTCACCCTTGTCGACGGTGGTCGTGGCCGACACGTCGAGGCGGAGCGAGGAGAAGATCTGCGCCGAGAAACCGGCACGCAGGCGACCGTAAATGTCGTCGTCGAGTTCACCGACCGTCCACGAATTGACGATTTCGGGGCTCGCCGTCTGCGAGAAGGTGAAGTCGCGCGGACCGCCCGACATTTCCTTCTCCAGCATGATGCCGCCATAGGGGCGCAGCTGGATGCCTTCACCGGCAAAGTCGCCGCGCACTTCGACACCGACCGAACCGCGGGTCGAGCTGATCTGCGCTTCCGAAACGCTCAGCGCCAGCGCGGCGTCGCCCATTTCGGTGTACGGATCGACGTCGACGTCGAGATGGTCGATGGCGACCACCGGACCGACGCGCAGCTTGCCGACATTGGCGAGGTAGCCGATCTTGCCGCCGACAAAGAAATGTTCGCCGTCCGCCTGACCTTCGAGGCCGAGGCTGTCGACGACGCCGCGGCGCTCGATCTCATGATCGTCGGTGCCGATGCCGACATAGGCCTGCGCAAAGACAGGGCCGAGCGCGTAGGCGCCATAGACCGAGCCCGACAGGCTGGTGGATTCGGTTTCGGCGGCGCCGTTGAGGAATTCGGCTTCGGGCATGCCGTAGCGGACCGCGAGGCCGATCATGGCATTGCCGGCACCATATTCGAGGCCGGCAGCGACGCCGTAATTCTCGATGGCGTAGGCATCGCTGTCCATGGTCATGCCGGTGGTGCGGCTGAAGGTATCGCCCTGGACGAAGAAGTTGAGGCCTTCGCCGAGGCCGCCGTCACGCGGGCTGCTGCCGTCCATGCGGGCGGTGACCGCGCGGCCCATCTGGCGCGCATTGTCGAGCGCATTCTCGCTCGGCGCGACAAGGGTCAGCGGGGCCTGCAACTGAGTAGCGACATATTGCGCGACGATGTCGAAGCCTGCCGACGTCAGGTGCAGCGCATCGCCGTAGAACAGATACTTGGCAGCTTCCGCAGGGTCGGCAGCGCAGGTCGTGTCCGGGAAGATCGGGCAGACCGCACCGACGAGGCCGAACTCGGAGAAGTTGGCACTGATCGACTGGTTCACCGCGCTGAGGTCAAGGTAGTGAACCATCACGCCATTGGCAGCGTAACCGGCCAGGACCTGACGGATCTCGGCATTGAAGGTCGTCGAATATTCGTTGCGAATTGCAGCCGCTTCCAGCGGATTGGGCTGACCGGCAACCTCGGGGATCTCGGCAGTGTTGCCGGCGAGAAAGGAGATGTTGCGTGCGCCGGCGTCGACCAGGAGGTCGAGACCGAATTCGGCTTGCGCGGCGGAGGCGACGGCTGCCGAGGCAGCACCGGCGAAATCGCCACCCTGCGTTTGGTAGAAGCGCGCATCGTTGCCGCCGATTGAAATGGCAAGCAGGTCGTTTTCGTCGAACGTGCCGTTCACGGTCGGGAAGGCGCCGCCGCCGCCCGACAGGAACGCGCCATATTCGGTCGCGAAGCCGAGCGGCGGACCGTTAGTGTTGGTGTTGTCGGTGAGCGCGCCGCCGATAGCGAAATTGTCGATCGGGGCATCGAGCAGAATGCCGAGCGTGTCGATATAGTTGGTGCCGCCGGAGAAGCGTCCGGTCGGATAGACGAGCGTATCGACGGGATCGAGCCCGACGAGTTCAAAGAAGTTGCCATCATCGGCATAGCTGTCGCCGAATGCGACGATGCGGTCGACGCGCTGGGCGTGTGCGGCCTGCGGCAGCGCCATCGTGGCTGCGGCGCCAAGCAACGTGGCGCCGAGAAGCTTTTTCTTGGTCATGTTTTTCCTCTCCTGACGGGCTGTGAGACGCGCCCGCATACAAATAGCCCGATCAGGAGTGCCGCGCCTCTTGTTGCAACACAAGTGTAAGCAAGCGCGAAAGGCGCACAAATTTGGCCAAGTGGTGCGCGCGAACCACAATAAAATCATCGCGCTGTCCTACAGATAACCAATATGGTTATATATTGCGACTCGGACGATCCGGGCCGTAAGGGCCCTTCACTGACGGAAGGCGGCCACATGAAGCCCATGGAATATGCGAGCGCGGAGGCTAAGGTCGATTTTGTCGACCGACTTGTCGATGCACTGATCGAGCGCAAGGGCGGTTTCGTCGACCATCCCGATGATCGCGGCGGGGCGACACGCTGGGGCATCACCGAGCGGGTGGCACGGGCGCATGGCTATGCCGGGCCGATGCGCGAACTGCCGCGCGAAGAGGCGCGCCACATCTACCGGCGCATCTACTGGCTGCGGCCGCGCTTTGACGATGTTGCCGAACGATTGCCGCTGGTGGCGGCCGAACTGTTCGACACCGGCGCGAATATGGGGCCGGCGGTTGCGGCGACGTTCCTGCAGCGCGCATTGAATGCCTTGAACCGGCAGGGCCGCGATTATCCCGATCTCGTGCCCGACGGGCGTATTGGCGAGAAGACGCTGGGCGCGCTGGATGCCTTTCTCGACAAACGCGGCAGGAAGAATGGCGGCATCGTTATCCATCGCGCGCTCGAGGCTTTGCAGGGCGCGCGCTATCTTCGGTTGGCCGAGACACGGCCTGCCAATGAAAGCTTTCTTTATGGCTGGCTCGCCAATCGCCTCGGACCGGTCGAATGAGCGGTCCGCATCAGAAACGCGCCGGTAGAATGAGGCTGCCGAACTGGAGCCCGCGCGACTGGCGCGCGATGATCGCTTTGTGGGCCTCGGTCGCTGGCGCGGCGGTGCTGACCGGCCTTGCCGCTTGGCTGGTGCGCTTGATCCACACAATGGCGCTTGCCGATCCGGCCCTCGCGCCGCGCACGGTGGATGTGCTGGCGCGGTTCAATTACGGCTTCATCGCGATCATCGGGGCGATCCTGCTGAGCCTCGGCCTCGCCATCAATCGTCGCAGCTTTCGTGCCGAGGCCTTCGGGGCGAGCATCGAGGCCGACGGCGGTGCACGGCACCCTGACGAGGGAAGCTGTGATGCGTGAGCTGCTTCATCTGAAAGACCCGCTCGCCTGGCTTGGCCTGTTGCTCGCGGTGGTGCTGCTCGCAACGCCCATCGCCTGCCAAGTCCATCGCAAGCGCGCCGCCGAAGCGCGTGTCAACGAGGCGCAGGCCGACGCAGCGCGAGAAGCGGGCCGCGACGCCGTCGAGACGGTCGGCCGCGCCGCGACCCGCGAAGCGCAGGGCGATGCGCTTACCCGATCCAACGACAAGGAGATCCGCAATGCCCAAGGTGCCGATGCGCGCGTGCATCCTGATGCTCATGCTGCCGGCCTCGACAGCCTGTGTCGGCGCGCAGCCTATCGTGACAGCGAGCGCTGCCGATTGCGCGAGCCTGCTCCCCGCTGACTGGCGCGAGGGGGTCGCCGGGGCCGACCTCCCTGAGGCGGCCGCGACGACAGGTGACTGGATCGCCTTTGCCGATGCCCAGACCGGGCGGCTCGATGCGGCGAATGGTCGCACCCGCGATGCCATCGAGATCGTCGAGAATTGCGAAGCGCGCGAGCGGGCCGCGATTGCCCGCGCAAAACGTCGCGGCGGCCTGTTGGGGTGGATCGGGCTCTAGCCGACGCTACGGAAATGCTGCGGTTTGTTCGCGGGTGCAACATTTGCTAGCAAATGCGCGAATGAAAGTGCCCACGACCACCACGCGTCGCCTGAAGACGCCCGAAGTGCCGCGCCGCGCCAAGCGCTGGGCGAGGCGCGTCGCCGTGGCGGGCGAGCAGTCGCTCTATGTGCTCGATCGCGTGGGCGTGTCGCCGGCGACCCTGCTCGACCGCGCAAGCAAGCTGCGCGAACCCAAGAAGGCCAGCCGCCGCATCGCCACCGGGGTCCGCTATGGCAGCGACAAGCGCCAGCGGATGGACATCTACGTGCCCCAGAAGCCGGGGCCGCACCCGCTTCCCGTCGTCACCTTCTTCTATGGTGGCGGTTGGGTGCGCGGGCATCGCGACGAGTTCGGCTTTGTCGGACGGGCGCTTGCGGCGCGCGGCTATATGGTCGCGATGCCGGACTATCGCCTCGCGCCCAAGCACCGCTTCCCCGCCTTCATCGAAGATGGCGCGGCAGCGATGGCCTGGCTCACCGAACATGGGGCGACGCTGGGCGGCGATCCGACGCGCCAAGCTGTGGGCGGGCATAGCGCAGGCGGGCATCTTGCCGCATTGCTGGCGCTCAATCCCGATTATCTTGACGCGCATGGCGTGCCGCATGACCATGTGAAGGCCGCGGCCTTGCTGTCGGCGCCGACCAATTTCCTGCCGTTCGTCGACTGGCGCGCCATTTCCGCGCTCGGCCATCACGAGCCGGCGCACGAGACGCAGCCCATCAACTTCGCCCATGCCGCCGCGCCGCCCATCCTGTTCCAGCATGGCCGCGCCGACCGCGTCGTGCGCGCCCGCAACGCGCAGCAATTGCATGCCAAGTTGGTCGAGGCCGGCGCCGATGCCGAACTGATCCTCTATCCCGGCGCGACCCACTCCGATCCGATCAAGGCCTTCAGCCCGCTCTTCCAGCGTTTCCCGGTGGTCGAGGACCTCGACGACTTCCTTGCCGGGCACCTTGGCTTGCACGACTAGGCTTCGCTCCCCACATCCCCTCTCGAACCAACGAGAGGATTAGAGTGGAACAGTTTCACGGAACCACGATCATCGGGGTCAAGCGCGAGGGCAAGACCGTCGTCGCTGGCGACGGACAGGTCAGCCTCGGCAATACGGTGATCAAGCCCAATGCCACCAAAGTCCGCCGCCTTGGCAAGGACGGCAAGGTCATCGGTGGCTTTGCCGGCGCGACCGCAGATGCCTTTACTTTGTTCGAGCGGCTGGAGGGCAAGCTGGAGGCGCATTCGGGCAAGCTGATGCGCGCTGCGGTCGAACTCGCCAAGGACTGGCGCACAGACAAATATCTCCGCAACCTCGAAGCGATGATGATCGTCGCCGATGCCGAAACGATGTTAATCGTCACCGGCAATGGCGACGTGCTCGAACCCGAGGGCGGCATCGCCGCGATCGGATCGGGCGGCAACTATGCGCTCGCCGCCGCGCGGGCGCTGTCCGATTATGAACCCGACGCGGAAAAACTGGCCCGCAAGGCGATGGAAATCGCGGCCGAAGTCTGCGTCTTCACCAACGACCGCCTGACGGTCGAAACGGTCTGAACGAGATGAACGAACATATCCCCATTACCAAGGCGCAGCCGCTTACGCCCAAGGCGATCGTGGCGGCGCTCGATGAACATATTGTCGGCCAGAAGGACGCCAAGAAGGCGGTCGCCGTGGCGCTGCGCAATCGCTGGCGCCGCCAGCAGCTCGGCAGCGAACTCAAGGCCGAAGTCACGCCCAAGAACATCCTGATGATCGGGCCGACCGGCTGCGGCAAGACAGAGATTTCGCGGCGCCTGGCCAAGCTTGCCGATGCGCCGTTCGTCAAGGTCGAGGCGACCAAGTTCACCGAGGTCGGCTATGTCGGCCGCGATGTCGAACAGATTGCGCGCGACCTCGTCGAGGAAGCCGTGCGCCTTGAGCGCGAACGCCGCCGCAAGAAGGTCAAGAAGGCCGCCGAGGATGCCGCCATGGAGCGGCTCCTGGATGCGCTGACCGGCAAGGGCTCGACCGAAGCGACGCGGGCGAGCTTCCGCGAGCGGTTCGCGGATGGCAGCCTCGATACGGCCGAGGTCGAGATCGAGGTGGTCGAAGCGCCGCAGACGCCGTTCGACATGCCGGGCCAGGGCGGCATCGGCATGATCAACCTGTCGGACATGATGAAGGGCCTTGGCGGCCAGATGCCGCGCAAGAAGCGCAAGCTGAAGGTACCTGACGCTTATACCCGGCTGGTCGACGAGGAAGCTGACAAGCGCCTCGACGATGACGACGTCAATCGCGCTGCGCTCGAGGATGCCGAGGCCAATGGCATCGTCTTCCTCGACGAAATCGACAAGATTGCGGTGAGCGATGTGCGCGGCGGCTCGGTGAGCCGCGAAGGCGTGCAGCGCGACCTCTTGCCGCTGATCGAAGGGACGACGGTCGCGACCAAGTACGGGCCGCTCAAGACAGACCATATCCTCTTCATCGCTTCGGGCGCATTCCATGTGGCCAAGCCGAGCGACATGCTGCCCGAACTACAGGGCCGCCTGCCGATCCGCGTCGAATTGCGCGCCCTGACGCAGGAGGATTTCGTCGCAATCCTGTCGGATACAAGGGCGAGCCTCACCGACCAGTATCGCGCGCTTCTCGGCACGGAAGACGTGCAGATCGACTTTACCGACGAGGGCATCGAGGCGCTCGCGCGCATCGCGGCTGACGTCAACGAGAGCGTCGAGAATATCGGCGCACGGCGTCTGCAGACGGTGATGGAAAAGCTGCTCGAAGATATCAGCTTCGAGGCCGAGGACCGCGCTGGCGAGACCGTCGTCATCGACGCGGCCTTCGTCGAGAAGCAGCTCAGCGACATTGCCGGTGATACCGACTTGTCGCGCTACGTCCTCTAATCTTCGCCGGGCTCCCGGAAGCGCCAGGGCAGGCCCTTTGAAAAGGGCACCCAGAGGCTTGTCTCGACGCCGGCAATGCGCAGGCGCGAGGCGACCCACTGGTTGCAGGTCTGAACGGCGCTGAAGGGACCTTGCCCTGCATAGAAGGCATCGGACGGGAAATAGCCGTCGACGTCGGCGAGCAATTGCGGCTGGCCGTCATCATCAAGGTCGAAGCTGGAGCGCACCGCCTGGTAGAGGCGGCGATATTCTGCGGGGCGCAGGCGGATTTCGGCGACGGCGAACCTTGCGGGGTCCTCGACATATTGGACATGCATGACCCGCTCGCCATCGACGAGCGCGTTGACGGCGACGCCGGGACGCAGGTCGCCCCAATCCTCCGCCGTGGTGTAGATGCCGAGGTCCCCCGCGCCGATCATGACATGGCTGGCGCTGGCCCAGAGCGGTTCGGCGAGATGATCGGCAGGAAAGTTGGGTCGCCAGTCGAGCCCCTCGGCGGCGACCGGGAAGGCGATGTCGAGATGGACGCCATTGTCGACCAGATAGACGGTCGTGCCTTCTTCGGGCTCTTCCCATGATGGATTGAGCGGCACGATGGCGCCCAATGCAGCAAGGCCGAGATAGCAGGCAAGCGGAATGGCGATCGCGGCGAGGATGCGCCGCGGCCAGCTCGATCTCAGTTTTTTACGTTTGCGCTTGGGCATTCGGGCTTGGTGGCAGGGGTAGTGCGTGATGAAAAGAGTTTAGCGTGGCTCGATGATTGCACCGACCTCGATGTTGCCGATCTGCGCGTCGCTGGTCGCCCATGCCGCAGCCTCGCGTAAGGCTTCGCTGGTTTCGAAGATGCAGGTTTCGAGATATCCGTCTTCGTAGGTCAGGCCTTCGATGTGGGCCATCTCTTCGACGCATGGAGCCCTGCTGAGGTGCAGCTCGTCACCGACCTGATTGATCAGCATGTAGTTTTGATCGTCCATTTCTTCGTCGAGCCCGTTCGACTGGACGACGAACCAATGCTCCTTGAATTGCATGAGGTAGAAACGAAGCTCGTCGCCTTCGACGCTGATCGTGTAGCTGCGGTCTTCGTTGAGCTGGATCGTCGCTGCCGCGGAACGTTCATTGTCGGTTTGGTCATGCCAGGTGAAATTCCCGGCTTCGATGGGCGTATCGGCATTTCCGGCGTGGATTAGCACGCTTTCGGAGGCCCAGCAGGACGCCAAAGCCGCCGCCGCGAACGAAATTGTCGCCCAGCGAACGAATGCCGGATGTTTCATGACAGCGCTCTCCTCTCAAGCAGCTACACCGTATCATTCTCGACGGATTGCTTGAAGCAGCGCAATTGTTCTTGAAAAAATGGTCGGGGAGACAGGATTCGAACCTGCGACCCCCACACCCCCAGTGTGATGCGCTACCAGGCTGCGCTACTCCCCGACCGGTGCCCGCATTGAGCATGGGTATCGCCATGCGGGTCAGGGGGCGGCCTCTAGCGCCGACTTGCCGCCCTTGCAAGCGCCCACTGGCATTCCCAACTGCCTTCTGATAGCGAAGCGCATCTTTTTTAGCGGGGTGGGGCGCATTCGCTGCGACAAGCGAATCGCGTTACCCATGCCGCGCCTTAGACAAGAGTGCATGATCCCATGACCAATATCCTTCTCGTCGCCGCTGCAGCCCCCGCTTCGGGCGGTGGCAGCTTTATCGGCGGCCTGATCCCGCTCGTCCTCATCTTCATCATCTTCTGGTTCCTGCTCATTCGTCCGCAGCAAAAGCAGATGAAGCAGCACCAGGCGACGATCGCCGCGACCAAGAAAGGCGACCAGGTCGTCACCGGTGGCGGGCTGATCGGCAAGGTGACCAAGGTCAGCGATGACGAGGTCGAAGTCGACCTGGGGGGCGGCATGAAGGTCCGCGCGGTCAAGTCGATGCTCGCCAAGGTCGTCGACCCCAAGGCCAAGCCGGCCAACGACTAGGACTTAAGGCACCAACATGCTCGATTTCCCCCGCTGGAAGGTCTGGTCGATCTGGGCGATCATCGCCATCGGCATCGTCCTGTCGATCCCCAGCCTGCTCAGCGAGCGTCAGCTCGAAAGCTATCCCGACCAGCTGCCGCAATCGCGGATCAACCTGGGTCTCGACCTCGCCGGCGGTTCGTACCTGCTGCTCGAGGCTGATGCCGCGGACGCCGCTGTCCAGCGCCTGACGGCGATGGAAGAGAATATCCGCAACGAATTGGTACGCGGCGAGCCGCGCGTGCGGATCGGCGATATTTCGCGCAGCGAGGGGCAGCTGTCCTTCATGGTCCGCGACGTGACGCAGGTCGACGAAGCGGTCGAGCGCCTGCGCGCCATGACGCAGCCGGTCGGCTTTACCGGCCAGCGCGACTGGACCGTGGAAGTCGAGGATACGAGCCGCATCATCGTCGCGCCAACGGCCGATGGCGAACAGCGCGCGCTGGCCGATGCGGTCACCGTCGCGCGCGACGTCGTGCGTCGCCGTATCGATCCGTCGGGCACGCGCGAAGTCACCGTCCGCACCTCGGGCGAAGAGCGGATCGAAGTGATGGTGCCGGGTGTCGATGATCCCGAAGCGCTGAAGGACCTTATCGGCCAGACGGCGCGTCTCGAGTTCCGACTTGTCGACCTGACCGCCAGCCCCGAGCAATTGAGCCAAGGCCGCGCGCCCGCCGGCAGCGAGGCCATTCCCTATCCCGATGCCCCGCCCGGCGTCCCCTATGTGGGCTATGGCGCGGCCGACGGCATTCCGCGCATCGGTCTCGAACGCCGCGTCATTGTTTCGGGCGACCAGCTCGAAAATGCGCAGCAGAGCTTCGATGCGCAGACCAACGAACCGGTCGTCTCGATCAAGTTCAACCCGCAGGGCGCGCGCCGTTTCGGCCGCGTGACGCAGGAAAATGTCGGCGAACCCTTCGCCATGGTGCTCGACGGCAATGTCCTGTCGGCACCCAACATCATCCAGCCGATCCTTGGCGGTAGCGCGCAGATCCAGGGCAACTTCACGGTCGAGAGCGCCAACCAGCTCGGCATCGCGCTGTCCTCGGGCAAGCTGCCGGTGAAGCTGGACGTCATCCAGGAATATACGATCAGCTCGGACCTCGGTCAGGACTCGATCGAGAAGGGCATGCTCGCCTCGATCGTCGCGACGCTCGCGGTACTCATCTACATGCTGATGACCTATGGGCGCTTCGGCCTCTATGCCAATGCGGCATTGGTCGCGAACGCCTTCCTGATCCTCGGCGCGATGGCCGTGTTCAACGCGACGCTGACATTGCCCGGCATTGCCGGCTTCGTCCTCACCATCGGTGCCGCGGTCGACGCCAACGTGCTGATCAACGAGCGTATCCGCGAGGAACTCCGACGAGGACGCAAGATCCTCGACGCCATCGAACATGGCTACAAGGAAGCCTCGACCGCGATTTTCGATGCGAACATCACCAACACCATCGCCGCGGCGATGATGTTCTACTTCGGCTCGGGCCCCATTCGCGGGTTTGCCGTGGTGCTGCTCATCGGCATCGTGACCTCGGTCTGGACCGCGGTGAACTTCACCCGGATGCTGGTCGCCGTATGGGCCCGCGCCAAGCGCCCCAAGAAACTTCATATCTAGGGGCGCGGGAAGATTATCATGAAACTCATCAAACTCGTTCCCGACAATACCAATGTCGACTTCATGCAGTTTCGCAAGATCGCGATCTGGATCACCATGCTGCTCGCCATTGCGGGTTTCGTCCTGACCGGCGTTCGCGGTCTCAACCTCGGCATCGACTTTGTTGGCGGCCAGGTCGTCCAGGCCGAATTTGCCGAACCGGTCGATATCGAGGACCTGCGCGGCAGCGTGGCCGATTTGGGGCTTGGCGATGCCTCGATCCAGGAATTCGGATCGCCCACGACCTTCCAGATCCGCCTGCCGGTTCCGGAAGGCGAGGAATCCGAAGCCAACCGCGTCGTCGGCGAATTGCGCGGCGGTCTTGAAGCCGCCTATCCCGGTGTTGACGTCGGTTCGGGCCAGCTCGTCTCGGGCAATGTCAGCCAGGAACTGGCTATGGACGGCGCATTGAGCCTCATCTTCGCGATGATGGGCATCGCCGCCTATATCTGGATCCGCTTCGAATGGCAGTTCGGGGTCGGCGCATTGGCGACCCTGTTCCACGATATCGGCCTGCTATTGGCCTTTTTCTCGATCACGCAGTTGCAGGTCGACCTCAATATCGTCGCGGCCTTCCTGACGGTGGTCGGCTATACATTGAACGATACGGTCGTCATCTATGACCGCATCCGCGAGAATCTGCGCAAATATCGCAAGATGAACATCGTCCCGCTGATCAATCTCAGCCTCAACGAAACGCTGTCGCGCACGATCACGACCTCGGTCGCGTTGTTGCTGGCGATCGGCGCGATGCTGATTTTCGGCCCGGAAGTGATTTTCGGCCTGACGATCGCGATCTTCCTGGGGCTGTTCATCGGGACCTATTCGTCCATCTACATCTCTGCGCCGTTGCTGGTGATGCTCGGCGTGACCGGCGACAGCTTCGTCCATGACGAAGACAATGTCGCCAATCGCGAGCAGCGCCGCGACGATGGTGCGGTGGTCTGAGGCGACTGACTGCGCGAAGCCGCTTGGCGAAGCCTTAGAGGAAGGTTAGAGTTACCCTTATGTCCATCCGTAATCTTCGCCACGCGGCGCTCATCGCCGCCATCGCCCTTCCGCTCGGTGCCTGCGCCGGCGGCGGTGGCGGCAATGCGCTCGACACCAATTATGTCGCGCGTGACGTCAACACGCTCTACGCGCTCGCCAAGGATCGCCTCGACAGCGGCAATTGGAACCGCGCTGCCGAACTGTTCGAGGAAGTCGAGCGCCAGCATCCCTATTCGGTCTGGGCGCGCCGCGCGCAGCTGATGGGTGCGTTCGCCCACTACCAGTCGGGCAGCTACACCGATGCCGTCTCGGCAGCGCAGCGCTTCCTGACCATCCATCCCGGCAACAAGGATGCGCCCTACGCGCACTACCTCATCGCGATGAGCTATTATCGCCAGATCGAGGATATCAGCCGCGACCAGAAGATCACGCAGCAGTCGAAGGACGCCTTCGAAGAGCTGGTGCGTCGCTATCCCAACAGCCAATATGCCGCCGATGCGCGCATCAAGATCGACCTCGTCAACGACCAGCTGGCGGGCAAGGAAATGGCGGTCGGCCGTTTCTATCAGGACTCGCGTCGCTGGATCCCGGCGACCATCCGCTTCCGTAATGTCGTCGAGAATTACGAGACCACCGCGCATGCGCCCGAGGCGCTGCATCGCCTGGTCGAAAGCTATCTCGCCATCGGTGTGCCCGAAGAGGCGCTGAAGGCGGCGGCGGTGCTCGGCGCCAACCACCCGGACAGCATCTGGTATGAGCGCAGCTATGAACTCATCCAGGAACATCACCCCGATTATTGAGGTCAGCTAAATGCTGCGCCGTCTCTCGATCAGGAATGTCGTGCTGGTCGAGCGGCTCGACCTCGATTTCGAGGCCGGGCTGGGCGTCCTGACGGGCGAAACCGGCGCGGGTAAGTCGATCCTGCTGGACGCCTTGGGCCTTGCGCTCGGCGCGCGGGCGGAGACCAGTCTCGTGCGCGAGGGCGCCGAGCGCGCCGAAGCGGTGGCCGAGATCGAGGTCGCCGCAAACCATCCTGCCATGACCCTGCTCGACGATGCGGGAGCGGAGCCCGAACCTGGCGAAGCTTTGCTGCTGCGCCGCCGCGTACGCGCCGATGGCGGCTCGAGCGGGCAGGCCTGCGGGGCGAGCGTGCCGGCCAAGGTGCTGCGCGCGGCGGGCGACATGCTCGTCGAGGTGCATGGCCAGCATGCCGATCGCGGCCTGCTCGATGCCAAGGCGCATCGCGGCATGCTCGATGCCTTCGGGCAGGTGGATACGACGACGATTGCCGCGACATGGGGCGCCCTGTCGGCGCTGCGGCGTGAACGCGCGGCGCTTGCCGAGGAGATCGAGGCCGCCAAGGCCGATCGCGAATGGCTCGACCATGCCATTGGCGAGATTGAGGAGCTGTCGCCCCAGCCGGGCGAGGAAGAGGAATTGGCGGGCCTGCGCCAGCAGATGAAAGATGCGGCGCGGATCGAGGATGATCTCACCGACATCGAGCCGCTCCTGTCGGGCAGCGAGGGCGCCCTCTCGCAGATGCGCCAGGCCGCGCGAGCATTTTCGCGCGTCAGCGAGGTGCATGAGGGGCTTGCCAATGCGCTGACCGCGATCGACCGCGCGATCATCGAGGCGGACGAGGCAGAGCGGCAATTTGCCGAGGCGCGCGCCGAACTGGTCCATAATCCGCAAGTGCTGGACGAAGCCGAGGAACGGCTGTTCGCGCTGCGCGGGCTGGCGCGCAAGCATCGCGTCGAGGTGGAAGGGCTGCCGGCCCTGCTCGGCGACCTTGTGAAGCGGCGCGATGCGATCACGACCGGCGATGCACGCCTCACCGAACTGGATGGCGAGATTGCCAAGAGCGAGGCGGCCTATCGCAATCTCGCTGCAGCCCTCACCGAGCAGCGCAAGTCGGCTGCCAAAGCGCTCGATGCGCGCGTGGCCGAGGAATTGGAGCCGCTGAAGCTCGGCGCGGCGCGCTTCGTCACCGATATCACCGATGCCGAACCGGGTCCGGCGGGCAGCGACCGCGTCGAATTCACGATCTCGACCAATCCGGGCTCGCCCTTCGGGCCGCTCGGCAAGATTGCGTCGGGCGGCGAATTGTCGCGCTTCCTGCTCGCGTTGCGCGTCGCGCTTGCCGAAGTGGGCGGGGCGGGCACGATCATCTTCGATGAAATCGATCGCGGGGTCGGCGGCGCGGTCGCCAGCGCCATCGGCGAACGCCTCGCGCGGCTGGCGGAAAAGCACCAGGTATTGGTCGTCACGCACTCGCCACAGGTCGCCGCGCGCGCCAGCCATCATTACCGCATCGCCAAGTCGAGCGATGATGGCGTGACGCGCACGAGCGTGGAGCGCCTCGACGATGCCGCACGGCGCGAAGAGATTGCGCGCATGCTGTCGGGCGCGGCAGTCACCGACGAAGCCCGCGCAGCCGCCGCGAAATTGATGGAAGCCGCTTGAACAGGGAAGATACGTCCATGAACCACACCGAACTCACCCAGACCCATGACGGCACCGAGCTCGTCCACCTTGCGATGGACGATGGCAGCGGGGTCGCGCGGCCTGGCGTGGTCATCCTGCCGAGCTTCCTCAATCGCGGGCCGGTCGAGATCGATCATGGCCACCGACTGGTCGACCTTGGCTATTCGGTGCTGGCAGCCGACACGTTCGGCAAGGACATGCATGGTCTCGATGGCGGCAACGAAGAAGATCGCGGTCGCGCCTTCGAGGAAATGAACAAGCGTCTCGAGGATCGCGGCGCCTATGTGAAGCAGCAGCAGGCCATCCTCGACTTCGCCAAGGGCCTCGACAGTGTCGACGAGACTAAGGTGGCGGTGATGGGCTTCTGCTTTGGCGGGCTGTGTACCCTCGACCTCGCGCGTTCGGGCGCGGACTTCGAGGTTGCGGCCAGCTTTCACGGCCTTCTCAAGATCCCGAATTTCGCCACCCAGAAGGTGAAGCCCAAGGTTGCGGTCTATCATGGCTGGGACGATCCGATGGCTCCGCCTGCCGATGTCGTTGCCTTGGGACAGGAACTGACCGAGCAGGGTGCCTGCGACTGGCAGATCCATGCCTATGGCGGGGTCGGCCATGCCTTTACCAACCCCGATGCGGGCAAGCTGGAAATCGATGGCGTGAGCCACGACGCCAATGCCGCCAAGCGCAGCTGGAACAGCTTTGTCGACCTGCTCGAGGCGACGCTGCGCCGATGAACGAGCCCATGCCTCTCTGGCAGAACCGGAGTGCCTATCTGCCGCTCCTGTTCCTGATCCTGCTCATGCCCTGGGCGGCATTTGCGGTGATCGTGATTGCGGGGGCGATGCACATCGTCCAGCCGCTCTTCTATTTCTACCTGGTGATGATGGTGTTTGTCTTTTTCGTCGGCATCCGCCTCATCAAGGAGCGCCCCTCGCTCGGTCTCTATAAGGCCGTGCGCGTGATGGTGGGCGTTTCGGCGCTGCCGACCTTCATTGCCGGCATCTATCTCGTCAGCACGCTGGAAGCGGCGCGATGAGCGATGTCGAGCAGCTGTCGGAGGCCGAGGCCGCCAACCGGCTGATGCGGCTCGCCAAGGCGATCGCGCGCGCCGATGCGGCCTATCACGACCGCGACGATCCCGAGATTTCGGACGCCGAATATGACGCGCTGGTGGGTGAGAACAAGGCGATCGAGGCGGCTTTCCCGCACCTTGTGCGCGAGGACAGCCCCTCGAAGAAGGTTGGCCACATGCCGACCTCCGCGCTTGGCAAGGTCACGCATGCGCGGCCGATGCTCAGCCTCGACAATGGCTTCGATGCGGAGGAGGTGCGCGACTTTGCGGGACGCGTGAAGCGTTTCCTCAACCTCGATGCCGACGCGCCGGTGGCTTTCACTGCCGAGCCCAAGATCGATGGCCTGTCATGCTCGCTGCGCTATGAGGGCGGCAAGCTGGTGCTGGCGGCGACGCGGGGCGACGGGTCGGTGGGCGAGGATGTGACGCCCAATGCGCGGACCATCGCTGACATTCCCAAGACGCTGGACGGAGCGCCCGCCGTGCTGGAGGTGCGCGGCGAAGTTTACATGGCGACCGAGGACTTCCAGGCCTTGAATGCGCGGCAGGAAGCGGCGGGTGACAAGGTTTTCGCCAATCCCCGCAATGCTGCGGCGGGCAGCTTCCGCCAGAAAGACCCCAAGGTCACGGCGGCGCGTCCGCTGCGCTTCTTCGCGCATGGCTGGGGCGAGATTAGCGAGGTCCCGAACGAAACGCAGGCCGAGGTGGTCGCATGGCTGGAGAAGCTCGGCTTTCCGGTCGATCCGATGTTCACGCGTTGCGAGAATATTGCCGAAGCGCTGGAGCAATATGATCGTATCGCCGAGGCGCGGCCCTCGCTCGGCTACGAGATTGATGGCGTCGTCTACAAGGTCGACCGGCTGGATTACCAGGAACGGCTGGGACAGGTGGCGCGCGCGCCGCGCTGGGCGCTGGCACACAAATTCCCCGCCGAACAGGCCGAGACCATCCTCGAAGCCATCGATATCCAGGTCGGGCGCACGGGCAAGCTGACCCCGGTCGGGCGCTTGAAGCCGATCGGCGTCGGCGGTGTCGTCGTCTCCAACGTGACGCTGCACAATTTCGACGAGATCGACCGACTGGGCGTCAGGCCCGGTGACAAGGTCCGCATCCAGCGCGCCGGCGATGTCATCCCGCAGATCGTCGCCAACCTGTCGAATGCGAGCGGCCGCGATCCCTATCCGCGCCCCGACACCTGCCCGGTCTGCGACAGCGATGCCGTGGCCGAGGAAAGCGAGGTCGACATTCGCTGCACCGGCGGACTGATCTGCGAGGCGCAGCGCTTCGAGCGGTTGAAGCATTTCGTATCGCGCGGGGCGATGGATATTGACGGGCTGGGCGAGAAATCGGTGGCCGAATTCCTCGAGCTTGGCTGGATCGAGAAGCCGTCGGACATCTTCACGCTGAAGGCGCACCGCGAGGACTTGCTCGGCCGCGAAGGCTGGAAAGAGAAGTCGATCGACAATCTCCTTGCGGCCATCGAGGCGCGCAAGGGCTTCGATCCCGGCCGCTTTCTGTTCGGGCTCGGCATTCGCCATGTCGGTGCGGTGACAGCCAAGGACTTGATGAAGGGCTTCGGCTCGGTCTCGGGCCTGATGGAGGTGGCGCAGGCCGACGATGCGCTGGCGCAGCTCGTCTCGGTCGATGGTGTCGGCGAGGTGGTCGCGCAGGCGATCATCGACTTCTTCCACGAACCGCATAATCGCGAGGAAGTGGCGCGGCTGATCGAACGCGCGGCACCGGCCGACTATGTCAGCGACGTCCAGGAAACCGCCTGGAGCGGCAAGACCATCGTCTTCACCGGCAAGCTGGAAAGCGTCAGCCGCGACGAGGCCAAGGCACAGGCCGAACGCATGGGCGCCAAGGCGGCGGGCAGCGTGTCGTCCAAGACTGACCTGCTGGTCGCGGGACCGGGCGCAGGCTCGAAGCTTAAGAAGGCGCAGGACCTTGGCGTGCAGGTGATGACCGAAGAGGAGTGGCTAGCTGAGGTTGCACGGGGCTGATGGCGACGCTTCACTTTTTTTGCGGCAAAATTGCCTCGGGCAAATCGACATTGGCCAAGAAGCTAGCGGGCGATGGCGTGCTGGTTTCCGAGGACCATCTGCTGGCGACTCTCTATCCTGGTCAGATTCGCAATCTAGACGAGTTTGCCACGGCTTCGCGCCGCATGCGGGCAGCGATGGCGCCGCATTTTGTGGCTATCTTGCGCGGCGGGCAGGACCTCTATCTCGACTTCCAGGCCAATACGGTGAGATCGCGCGAATGGGCCAGCTTACTCGCGGGCAGCGCCGGTGCCGAATTGGTCGTCCATTATCTCGATGTCAGCGATGCCATCTGCAAGCAGCGGCTGGCCGACCGCAACGCCGAAGGCGAGCATGAATATCAGGTCGACGAAGCGACCTACGACCAGTTCTCGGCTTTCTTCGTGCCGCCTTCGGAGGATGAAGGGTTCAGGGTCGAAATCTACTAATTTCGTGCCCCTGTCGCATCGCCCGACCCTGCGGCGTCTTCCCCGTGAAGCCTGCATGGTGCAGGCTCGTTTCCGAGGGGAGATGCGACGATGAAATATGTGATTTTGATCAACGAGGATGAGAGCGCCTACGCGGTTCCGAATGGCGACCAGGTGGTTGCCGAGGTGATCGAGGGCCACAACAAATTCTCCGCCGCGATGGCCGAAAAGGGCGTGGAATTTTCCGGCGAGCGGCTCAAGGAAGCGCATACCGCGACCACGTTGCACTACAAGAATGGCGGGGAGCCGGTGGTGCGCGACGGGGCCTTTGCCGAAACGCATGAAGAGCTTGGCGGCTTTTACATCATCGATGTCGCCAATCTCGACGAGGCGATCGAGTGGGCCAAGATGATCCCCATTCCCGGCAACGGTGCGGTCGAGGTGCGGCCGGTATGGCCGATGGACGAATACTGAGCCTCGCCGACGACATCATGGCGGCGCGGCCCCGCGTGGTGGCCGCGCTTGCCGCGCAATTTCGTGATCTCGATGCCGCCGAAGACGGCTTCGACGCGGCGGTCGAGAAACTGCTCGCGAGCGGCGAACGGCCGCAGGACGTGTCCGCCTTCCTGTTCGTCGCGGGCAAGCGAAAGATCCTCGATGCGCGGCGTAAGTCGGGGCGCGAGGCCAGGGCGCTGGAGGAGGCTGCAAAGGTGGCCGATACTGCCGATATCATCGACTTTCCCGAGGCGGTACCGGACGAGCGGTTGAAATTGCTCTTCATCTGCTGCCACCCGGCCATCGCGATCGAGGCACGCGTCGCGCTGACCTTGCGCGTCGTGATGGGCGTCGAGGTGGAGGCGATCGCCAGCGGCCTTCTCGCCAAAGTCGATGCGGTGCGCCAGCGCATCACCCGCGCCAAGGCCAAGATCAACGAAGCCGGCGTTCCGTTCGAACTGCCGCACCGGCGTTTTTGGCCCGAACGGGTCGAGGGCATCCTGATGACGCTCGAACTGGCTTTCGCCGCCGCCTATCGCGAGGGCGCGCGGGCCGAGCTTGCCGAGGAAGTCGAGCGGCTGGCGTTATTGCTGGTGGAAGTGCTGCCCGAGGAGGGGGAGGCGCTGGGACTGGCGGCGATGGTGCTGCTTGCGCGTTCGCGCGAGGTAGCGCGGGGCGAGGGAGCCGATATGGTCGCCTTGTCGGAGCAGGATACCGACCTGTGGGACGCGGTGCGGATCGAGGCGGCAGCGGGCCTTCTCAAGCGACCGTTCGCGCACCCCGCGGGGCGTTTTCGATACCTCGCGCTGATCCACCTGGCGCATGCGCAGCGCAAATATCGCGGCAGTATCGATTGGGAGGCGATCGTGACTTTCTACGACGCGCTGGCACGGCTCGATCCGGGGCCGGTGGTGGCGATCAACCGGGCAGTGGCGCTGGGGTGCGCAGGCAAGGTCGAGGCAGGGCTGGCGGCCATGCCCGAACCCATGCCCGATTTTGGGCCATGGCATGCAGCGCAGGCAGACTTGCTCGAAAAGCATGGGGATGTTGAAGGGGCCAGAACCGCAGTCACGCGGGCGCTGGAACTGACGCAAGCGGCGGGACCGCGGGCAATGCTGCAACGGCGATTGGCGCGCCTTTAGCCGATAGCCGATATGGTGACGCGGGCAGTGCCGCGGCTCTTGTCGGCAATTTGCTCGAAAGCGCTTCGCGACAGGTCGATGTCGCGGTCGTCATGGAAGGGGCCGCGATCGTTGATTTTGACGATGACGGTCTTGCCGTTGGCGAGGTTGGTGACCTCGACCATCGTGCCAAACGGCAGGGTGCGATGCGCCGCCGTCGGCTGTTCGGGATCGAACGTCTCGCCGCTCGCCGTCAGCCGACCGGCAAAGCGTGCGCCATAATAGCTCGCCTCGGTCTCGCCCAGCAGGGTGCGGGGCGGCTCGACCACTTCGGGCTCGATCTCGACAATCGGCGCGGGTGGCGGCGGGACTTCCTGCACGAGCTCGACCTTACCGGCGGCGACGGGCTCGGCGGGGAGCACGCTCGCCAGCGCAAGCGCGGGCACGCCGGCCATCATCGCCACGCGGCCACGAAGGCGCGGTCGACGAAACAGGCGACGCAGGCGGTCGCGTTTTCTTAGGTGGGCGGGCTCGGCTGTCATCTCGACGCGGGTCATATATGAGAACAGCGAATGGTCCACCCGCGCCGTTCCGATTCTGGGCACGAAGCGTGATCGAGGTGCGCCGAGGCGTTATTTTGCCGGTTTTTCCAGCACCAGCACACGCCACTGGCCGCTGCCTTTTTCGCGCAAGGTGAGGCCCTGCGACTCATAGGCGGCAGCGACGCGATCGGCCTGATCGTCTAGCAGGCCGGACAGAATCATCGTCCCGCCATCGGCCAACGCACCGGCAAATCCGGGCGCCAGATCGATCAGCGGACCGGCGAGAATGTTGGCGATCAGCAGGTCGAAAGGCTTCAACCGCGCAATCATCGGATGGCCGAGCCCTGCCGCCGTGAGCAGCAGGACATGGCCCGAGCCTTCGCCGACCGGGATGCGATTGAGGCTGGCATTGCCCTCGGCGACCTCGATGGCGACGGGGTCAATGTCACTGGCGACGATCCGCGCCTTGGGCCAGAGGCGATGCGCGGCAAAGGCGAGCAGGCCGGTGCCAGTTCCGATATCAGCAATGTTGGAATAATTGCGGCCTTCATCGGCAATGCTGTCGATCGCCTCGAGGCAGCCCGCAGTCGTGTCATGCTGGCCGGTCCCGAAGGCAAGGCCGGCCTCGACGGTGAAATCGATCACGCCCTCATCGGTGATGCAGGCAAATTGCGGGGTGTGGACATGGAAACGCCCGGCGCGGATCGGCTCGATCCCGGCTTGGCTCATGGTCACCCAATCCTCGTCATCGAGATGCTCGACATGGGGTTCGCCCGAGGCGAGGCGTTTCAACAGGATCAGCTCCTGCGTCGTCGGCTCGGCCTCGAAATAGGCGCGCAGGCACCATTGTTCGGGCTGGTCCTCGTCGGGTTCTTCGGCGACCAGGACGGGGGGCTGGTCGTACATGGCAAAGGCGAGCTCGCCGGTTTCGGCGATGGCCTGCGCTTCGGCGCGGCTGCAATCGAGGGTGACGCGCCAGCTCATAGCATTGCCGTCTCTTCCTCGATCCGCTGGTCGAGGCGTCGGCGCACCTCGTCGGCGTATCGCTGGCAGGCGGTCTCGTCGAGAATGTCGGCATCGCCGGCAAAGCGGTCGATCATGTCGCTGGCGCTGGGATGCGGGGTCAGCAGGATGTCGCAGGGTAATTCGGCCAGCGCATCGAGCCCGGCGCGATAGGCGGCGAGATAGTCGGGATGATCACTGAAGCGATAGCCTTCGGCCGAGACGGGCGAGAGGCTGTCGGCATAGACGATCGACAGGCAGGTGCGATTGTCATCGAGGCCTTCGCAATCGATCCACTGCCAGCTCAGCGCGCCGGGCGTATGACCGGGCGTGGCAAGCGGTGTGACGATGAGGTCAGCGACCTCGATCGGCTGGCTGGTAACCAGCACCTCGTCGGGCGCGATCGGCGTGAAGGCGTCGTGCGTGCCGTGCTGGGGGTCGTCTTCCATGACTTGCCCGGTGCCCATGACGGGCGCGGCCTGCGGGCTGGAGACGAGCGTTGCGCCGCTGGCCTGCTTGATCGCGGCCATGCCACCGACATGGTCATAATGTTCGTGGCTGAAGGCGAGATAGCGGATGTTGCGCGGGGAGAAGCCGGCGCGGCGGACATTGTCGAGGATAAGCTCGGCGCCGCGCTCGGTCCCGGCATCGAGGAGGACGTGGCCCTCGGGCGTGGTGATGAGCACCGAGGAGATGCCGCACGTACCGACCAGGTAGGTACCGCCATAGATGCGCACGACGGGTGCGGGTTTCTCCCACTCGTCCCAATCCTCGCATTGCTCGGCAAAGGCGCTGAAGGGGAAGGGGTCGGGGATGGGATCGCCCGGCGTTTCGGTCACAAGCGCACCCTGCGGCGCGGTGGTGCAGGCGGCGAGCGCGAGGGCTGCGGACATGGCGAGAAGGCTCTTATCGGACAAAGCTTGCTCCATTGACGTCGAGGATGGCGCCGGTGGCGCTTGCCGGTGCCGAAACGGCGAGCCAGCGGATGGTTTCGGCGACTTCTTCGGGGCTCGCGACACGGCCCAGCGGGATGTCGGCGAGCAATTTTTCGCCGCCGCGGCTTTCGACATAGTCTTCAGCCATGCCGGTCATGGTAAAGCCGGGGCAGACGGCGAAGGCGAGGATATTCTCTCCGGCATAGCCGCGCGCGATCGACTTGGTCATCGCCACCATCCCGCCCTTGGAGGCGGCATAATGCCAATGCTGCGGCGAATCGCCGCGATAGGCGGCGCGGCTGGCAACATTGACGATGCGCCCGCTGCCAGTGTCGCGGAAATGATGGATTGCAAGGCGGCAGAGATCGGCGCTGGCCTGTAAGTTGACCTGCATGGTGCGCGCCCAGGCGGCGTGCCAGTCGGCTTCGTCCGCATCGTCGGCGACGGGCTCGAAGATGCCGGCATTGTTGACGAGCACGTCGATCCGTCCGCCGAGGCGCGCCAAGGCGGCCTCCCACAAGGCGCGCGGCGCGAAGGGGTCGGTGAAATCGGCGGCGATGAGGCCGTCGCCACCGCCGGTCGACTGGCCGACGACGTCGTGGCCATCGCCGCGGAGCGCGGCGAGCGCGGCCGCGCCGATGCCGCGGCTGGCCCCGGTGATGAGGACGTTCATAAAGGCCTGACTAGCGGGCCGGCGGCAGGAGGAAAAGGCTTATGCCGCGACGTTGGCCGCGAAGTCGCTCGATGCCTTGGAGAAGCTGTCGATCTGCTGGGTGAAGTCGTCGAAATCGGCCTTTACCTCGCCGATCGAGCTGGCGACGGCTTCGGTCTCGCCGCGGATCGAGGCGATGGTGCTCGACATACTGTCGGCAGCCAGCGCGGTCTCGTCGACTGCAGCGGTGATCGTCGTCACGGTCTGCGCCTGCTGCTCCATGGCTTCGCGGATGCGGTCAGCGGACTTCTGGACATCCTCGACGGTGCGTTCGATCGAGGCGTTGCTGTCGACCGTCTGCTTGGTCGCCGCGGTGATGGCGGTGATCTTGGCAGTAATGTCGTCGGTGGCGCGTGCGGTCTGGCTGGCGAGCGATTTCACTTCCTGCGCGACGACGGCAAAGCCACGACCGGCATCGCCTGCACGCGCAGCTTCGATGGTGGCGTTCAGTGCGAGCAAATTGGTCTGGCCGGCAATGTCGCGGATGAGGCCGAGGATTTCCTCGATCGTGGCGACATGGCCCGACAGCGCTTCGGAGCTTTCGACGGCCTCGCGGGCCTGCCCACCGGCGCGGGTGGCGACATCGGCGGCGGTTTCGACCTCGGCGCGGGCATCTTCGATGGCGCGGATCAGGCCGGCGGCGGTCTGCGCAGCTTCGCGCATCGCGACGGCGCTCTGTTCGGCGGCTGCAGCGACTTCGCTGGTCTTGCCGATCATGCCCTTGGCGCTTTCGGCCGTGGTTTCGGCGCGCGTCAGCATGTGACGCGCCTTGTCGGCGGCGGTGCCGCTGATCTGCTTGACCTGGCGCTGGAACAGGCGGCCATGGACGGTGCGTTCCTCGGCAGCCTCGCGGCTTTCGCACACGGCGACCTGCGCGAGGATGATGTCGGCGGTGTAGAGCATTGTCGTCAACATCGCATGGGCGACGCGTTTGCCGGTTTCCGGATCGTCGGTCTTGTCGCGAACCTTGGCGAGCACTTCCTTGGTCATCGCGGTGCGTTTCACGTTCCAGTTGGGGATCGATTCCTCCTCCCCGAACAGGACGATGCCGATCTGGGCGACATCGCGGACCCAGGCTTCGCTCGGCTCGGTGCCGAACAAGCGGGTCACGAAATCCTCTCCGCGATTGCCGAAATGCTGGCGCGCAGCGGCTTTCAGTTCGTCCTCGAGCAGCGGCCAGACTTCCTGGTGATCGCGCACGAAGTCGGGGTCGCCCAGATAGGCGTCGACACGAGCGCCGACCTGCGCATCGGTGATGGGCTGGAGGGCACGCATCTTGCGGTTGGAAGGCTCGGTCATGCTCATCTCTCTCCTAGACGGCGAAGCGGGCGACGAATTGCTGAGTCGCGTCGCGGAAGTTCGAAATCTGCTGGCTGAAGCGGCCAAACCCTTCCTCGACGCCATCGATATCCTTGGCGACCGCTTCGGTGTCGCTGCGGATGGTGGCGATGGTCGAGCTCATCGAGTCGGCGGCGAGTGCGGTCTCGTCGACGGCGGCGGTGATTGTGGTCACGGTCTGTGCCTGCTGTTCCATCGCCTCGCGGATGCGGTCGGCCGACTTCTGGACGTCGGCGACAGTATTCTCGATCGAAGCATTGGAATCGACCGTCTGCTTGGTGGCCGAGGTGATGGCGGCGATCTTGGTGGTGATATCGTCGGTCGCGCGCGCCGTCTGGCTGGCGAGCGACTTCACTTCCTGCGCCACGACGGCAAAGCCACGGCCGGCATCGCCCGCTCGGGCGGCTTCGATCGTGGCGTTCAAGGCGAGCAGGTTGGTCTGGCCGGCAATGTCTCGGATCAAACCAAGGATTTCCTCGATCGAGCTGACATGGCCCGACAGCGCCTGGCTGACCTCGACGGCCTCGCGGGCCTGGCCGCCGGCGCGGGTGGCGACGTCGGCTGCAGTTTCGACCTCGTTCCGTGCATCCTCGATGGCGCGGATGAGGCCGGCGGCAGTCTGCGCAGCCTCGCGCATGGCGACGGCGCTCTGTTCGGCGGCAGCGGCGACTTCGCTGGTCTTGCCGAGCATGCCGCGCGCCGAGGCAGCGGACTGGCTGGCACGGCCGCGCAGCTGTTCGCTTTCGCTGGCGCAGCTGTCGACGACGCCGAGCACCTGGTCGTTAAATTCGCCCGCCTGACGCGACTGGGCAAGATCGGCCTGAGCGCGAGTGAGCGAGATGGCATGGTGGATGAAGCAGTCGACTTCCAAGGCCTGAATTTCCGACAGGGTGCGCGCAAAGATGACGACCTGTTCCTCGCTCACCGAATGTTTGCGGATGGCGGCAAAGGCGGCTTCGGTCTGCGCAGACACACCGGCGAGCAGCGTCGACAGGCTGATATCTGCATCCAATGAGCGCTCGACATAGGCGCGGGCATTTTCGGTCCAGCCCGGCTGGTCGATGGCGACAAACTTCTTGCGAATATAGGGGACGATGCGTTCGGCGAGGCTTTCGATCTTGCCATTGTCGAACGTTTCCTGGACCTCGGGCGACTTGGCATAACGGCGCCAGAATTCGCGGGCCATCTCGATTTCGACGCCTTCAATGGCTTCGAACAGCGTCTTGGCGCGGACCGCCAGATCGCCGGAAAGGTCATACATCTTCAGACCCCGTTCGAGGTCATATTCGTTAGATGCGTCGCTCTGCAGCACCTTGGACATCGCGTTCATACTTTCCAATCCGTCGACTCAGAATTTCAGATACTGGGTGGGTTCATGCCCTTCTGGCCCGAAAGTGGTTAAAACCCCGTTAGCTTCACGCGCTGCCTTGCACCTTGTCGGGAGAGACCCTATCGGGTTGATCGCCCTAGTTTTCATGAAGAGGAACGTGATGAACGCGCCGACTTCGCGGCCCCTTTCGCCGCACATTTCGATCTACCGCTGGCAACCGCACATGATCGTGTCGATCCTGCACCGCGCGACGGGCGCGGCGCTCACCGTTGCCGGCCTTGCCGTGCTGACCTGGTGGCTCATCGCCATCGCCGCCGGCGGATCGACCCATGCCGACTTCGTTACGGCCGTGACCTCGATCCCGGGCACCATCGTGCTGGTCGGCCTAACTTGGTCGTTCATCCAGCACCTGCTCTCGGGGCTTCGTCACCTCGTCCTCGACATGGGCGCAGGCTACGAACTGAAGACCAACCGTTTCTGGGCCATGATGACGATGGCGGTGAGCGCATTTGCAACCGCCCTCATCTGGGCCATGATCAAGGGGGTGCTCTAATGAGCCGCGGGAAAAGCGCATCGCCGCTCGCCAAGGTTCGCGGGCTGGGCTCGGCCGGTGAAGGCGGAGAGCATTGGCTCTACGAACGCTTCACCAGCGTCGCCCTCGTCCTCCTGTCGGCATGGCTCGCTTATGCCCTTTTCACGCTGCCCGATCTCAATGTCGGCACGCTGCAGGCCTGGCTCGCCAGCCCGCTGGGCGCGGTGCCCATGGCGCTCTTCATCGTCACCAGCTTCGCCCACGGCCTCGACGGCCTCAAGGTGGTGGTTGATGATTACGTCCATGTTGAAGGCAACCGCATTGCCCTCCATTTCATCCTCAACATGATCGCGATTGCCGGCGCCGCACTGGCGCTCTTCGCGCTCGCCCAAATCGCTTTCGGAGCCTGAGACCCCCATGTCCGCTTACAAGATTATCGATCATATCTATGACGTCGTCGTCGTGGGCGCCGGCGGTTCGGGCCTTCGCGCCACGATGGGCGCGGCCGAAAAGGGCCTCAAGACGGCCTGCGTGACCAAGGTTTTCCCGACCCGCTCGCACACCGTCGCCGCACAGGGCGGCATCGCTGCCTCGCTCGGCAATATGGGCCCGGATCACTGGACCTGGCACATGTACGATACCGTCAAGGGATCGGACTGGCTGGGCGACCAGGATGCGATCGAATATTTGTGCCGCGAGGCACCGGCGGCGGTCTACGAACTCGAACATGCCGGCATGCCTTTCTCGCGCACCGAAGATGGCGAGATCTACCAGCGCGCCTTTGGCGGCATGACGCAGAATATGGGTGAAGGCCCGGCAGCGCAGCGCACCTGCGCAGCGGCCGACCGTACCGGCCATGCCATGCTCCACACGCTCTACCAGCAGAGCCTCAAGTATGACGCCGACTTCTTCATCGAATATTTTGCGCTCGACCTGATCATGGAAGATGGCGAGTGCCGCGGGCTCATCGCCATGTGTCTCGACGACGGGTCGATCCACCGCTTCCGTGCGCAGGCCGTGGTGCTGGCAACCGGCGGCTATGGCCGTACCTATTTCAGCGCGACCTCGGCGCACACCTGCACCGGCGATGGCAATGCCATGGTGCTGCGCGCCGGCCTACCCCTGCAGGACATGGAGTTCGTGCAGTTCCACCCCACCGGCATTTACGGCGCGGGCGTACTCATTACCGAGGGTGCGCGCGGCGAGGGCGGCTATCTCACCAACAAGGATGGCGAGCGCTTCATGGAGCGCTATGCGCCGAGCGCGAAGGACCTGGCCTCGCGCGACGTCGTGTCGCGTTCGATGGCGATGGAAATGCGCGAGGGCCGCGGCGTCGGCGAGGAAGGCGATCACATCTTCCTCCACCTCGACCATATCGCGCCCGAAATCCTGGCCGAGCGCCTTCCGGGCATTACCGAGACCGCGAAGATCTTCGCCGGTGTCGACATGACCAAGGAGCCGATCCCGGTCACCCCGACGGTCCACTATAATATGGGCGGGATCCCGACCAATTATCATGGCGAAGTCGTCACCCTGAAGGATGGCGATCCCGATGCGGTCGTGCCGGGCCTGTTCGCGGTCGGCGAAGCGGCCTGCGTCAGCGTCCATGGCGCCAACCGTTTGGGCTCGAACAGCCTTATCGACCTTGTCGTCTTCGGCCGCGCTACCGGTCACCGCCTCGCCGAGGTGGTCAAGCCGGGTGCCGCCCAGGCCAACCTCAAGGACGATGCCGCGGACCTCGCGCTCGCGCGCCTCGATCATTTCCGCAATGCCGATGGCGGCAGCCCGACGGCGGAGATCCGCCTCGACATGCAGAAGACGATGCAGTCCAATTGCGCGGTCTTCCGCACCGAGGAAATCCTCGCCGAGGGCGTGGACAAATTGAACAAGGCCTATGCCCGGATGCAGGACGTGTCGGTCGCCGACCGCGGTCTCGTCTGGAACTCGGACCTTATCGAGACGCTCGAACTCGACAACCTGCTGGGCCAAGCCAAGGCCACCATGGAGCTCGCCGCCAACCGCAAGGAAAGCCGCGGCGCGCACATGCACGAGGATTATCCCGATCGCGACGATGCGAACTGGATGAAGCACTCGCTCATCTGGGTGAATGGCTGGGGCGGCAAGGACGGCTCGACCAAGATCGACTATCGCCCGGTTCACGATTTCACGCTGACCGATGACGTCAGCTATATCGAGCCCAAGAAGCGGGTTTATTAGGCTAGGCGTGGGGGCGGCTTCGGGTTAAGCCGCCCCCATGACTGAAAAACACGATCCCAAGAAGCGCGTCTTTCCGACATCGAAGTCGGATGCAGAAGCCGCCGCGCACGTCCCCTCATCCCCGCAGACCGAGAGCGAAGCCTACAAGCTCGCTTTCCAGGACAATCAGCTCATGCTGCGCGACGAGCTTCGGCCCGTCCGCCTGCAGCTCGAGCTGATGAAGCCCGAACTCTTGATGCAGGAGGCGAATATCGCCTCGACCTTCGTCATGTACGGATCGGCCCGCGTGCCCGAACCTGCCAAGGCGCAGGAAATGCTCGACAAGGCCAAGACCGACTGGGACCGTAAGGTCGCCGAGCGGATGGTCGCCAAGGCGCATCTCTATGACGAGGCCTACAAGCTGGCGCAGATCGCCTCGACCTATCCGGTTGATGCCAATGGCGACCGCCACTTCGTGGTGACTAGCGGAGGCGGCCCGAGCTTCATGGAAGCGGCCAATCGCGGCGCGCACGAGGCGGGCAAGGAATCGATCGGCCTCAACATCGTCCTGCCGCACGAGCAGTTGCCCAACGGCTATATCACCCCGGACCTGTCGTTCCAGTTCCACTATTTCGCGATCCGCAAGATGCACTTCCTCATCCGCGCCCGCGCGGTGGCGGTGTTCCCGGGCGGCTTCGGCACGTTCGACGAATTGTTCGAACTGCTGACGCTCATCCAGACCGGCAAGATGCATCATGTGCCCGTGCTGGTCTTCGGGAAGAAAGAATTCTGGGACCGCGTGCTCGATCTAGACGCGCTGGCGATGGAAGGGACGATTTCCAAGAAGGATCTCGACCTCATCACCTGGGTCGAGACGGCCGAGGAGGCTTGGGCTGAAGTGTGCAAGACCTACGAGGTCTGCCACCACCCCTAAGCGTGGGATCAGGGCGTCGCTGTCTGCTGGTCGAGGAATTGCATGCCGACGACCAGCAGCGCGAGCCCCAGCGCCAGCGCGCCATAGCCGACGCAGCCTTTATGGTCGGTGCGTAGTGCGATCATGCCGATCAGCGCGAGCAGCCCACCGGTAAAGAACAGCCCCGCCAGCCCGATCCCGTAGATCATCAGGCGCGTTTGCCCTTGCCGATGGCCTCGTCGCGGGCCTTGGTTGCGGCGTCGGCAAACTCGGCGGGGGTGAGGTCGATCTCGCGCCCGACCGCGTCCCACGGCACTTCGTCATTGCTTTTGAAGCGGATGCAGGCCTTGCCGCGATCGAGTTTCGAGCCGTGCGCTTTCCACGCCTGTTCGAGCCGGGCCATGCGATCCTCGCTCATATAGGCGCACATGACATAGAGCCCGAGATGGTTCTTCTGCGCAGCGAGCGCGGCGAACATGAGCGGCTTCTTGTTATAGGTCGGCCCCGACACGTCCATCGGGACTTCGAATGTGGGGAAGCCCCAGGTCATGTTGAGGTCGTACCCGTCAGGCACTTGCGCCGAGAGCGAATCAAAAGCGGCGCGAAATTCATCGCGCCGCTTCTCGTCTATGCTGTCGATATAGGCTTCGACCGAGGCTGCATTGCGATCCCCGGCCGTCTGCATCAGGCCGCGTCCGCGGTTTCTTCGACGACCTCTTCAGTCTCTTCGACCGCGCCTTCTTCCTCGGCACTTTCCTCGGTGGCGGCTTCGCCGCCTTCCTCGGCAGGAGCTTCTTCGACGGCGGGCGGGGGCGGGACGGCGATGCCCGAACCCTGCTGGTTGAGCCACAGCATCAAGGCTGCGCGATCTTCCGGCGAGGACATGCCCGGATAGCTCATCTTGTTACCCGAAATGGCGAGACGCGGATTGGCGAGCCATGCCGACATCTTCTCCCAATCCCAGACACCCGGCTCTTCCGAGAGCGCCGAAGAATAGGAGTAGCCAGGCTTCGAACCGATGTCGGCGCCCATAATGCCATAAAGGTTGGGGCCGGCCGCATGCGCACCGCCCTGCACGGCGTTGTGGCAGTTGGTGCAGCTGCGGAACAGGTCTTCGCCGCGCGAGGCGTCGGCGGTCGCAAGGTAGAAAGCGATCGGCTGTTCGGCCTCTTCGTCTGCGGAAGCGACGACGGCGTTGCAGATCTCTTCCGACCCGAAGCCACGAAGCGGTTCGCCTTCTTCGGTCGGACAGTTGGCAAACTCTTCCTTATGGAAGATTTCACCGATCAGCAGGGTCGAACCCAGTGCGATAATGCCTGCGAAGAGAATCCAGCCGGCGATCGTGTTGTTGCGGTCTTGCATATCATCCCCAAAGAATTGCTTGTGCGCCCTTTAGGGCGAGGGGCGCAGGACTTCAAGCGGTGAGCGGCCCTGAACGTTCCGCTTTTGCAAAAGCCTTGACCGCCTTGGCGTATAAAGTGGGCAAACCGGCCTCGTCGAGGCGGTCCAAGGGCTGCCACCATCCTTCGGTCTGGTCGGGCGGGGCGTCGCGCTCCTCGATGCTGAGCGTCAGTGCGAAATGGGTGAAGACGTGTCGGACCGAAATGGCCGGATTCTCGTCGGGCGTGCCATCGTTCCAGTCGGTCCCGGGCAACGCTGCCATGCCGCCGAGCAGCCCCTTTTCGGGGCGACGCACGAGGAACAGCTTGCCCTCGCGCTCGATCCACCAGGCGGTGCCATGGCGCTCGGGGCGCTGCTTCCTGGGCGGTTTGGGCGGGAAGGCTTCGGGCGTGCCGCTCGCAAAAGCCTTGCAGTCGGCCTGCGCGGGACATTCGCTGCATTTGGGGTTTTTCGGGCGGCAGATGGTCGCGCCGAGGTCCATCAGCGCCTGCGCCATCTGGCCCGAATCAACGCTGTCGAAGAGAGGGTCGGCGAGGCGGGCGATCTCGCCCTTGGCCGATTTGACCGGACGATCGAGCGCGTGGAGCCGCGCGACGACGCGTTCGACATTGGTGTCGATGACGACGCTATCCTCGCCGAACGCGATCGCGGCGATGGCGGCGGCGGTATAGGCGCCGATGCCGGGCAACTCACGGAGGCCCGCCTCGGTCTCGGGAAAGCCGCCGCGTTCGGCAACGGCTCTGGCGCAGGCATGGAGATTGCGCGCGCGGGCATAATAGCCGAGCCCCGCCCATTGCTGGAGAATGTCCTCGAGCGGCGCGGCGGCCATCGCCTCGACGTCGGGCCAGCGCTCGAGAAAGGCGGCGAAGCGCGGCGTCACGGTGGCGACGGTGGTCTGCTGGAGCATCACTTCGCTCAGCCAGACGCGATAGGGATCGGGCCGGTGATTGGCGCGCGGACCCACCCGCCACGGCAGGTCGCGGGCAGTGCGATGATAATGAGCGAGAATGGCGTCACGCGCTCTAGCGGGCATGGCAGTGCTATGGCATGGTCGAGGCCTATGAAGGAAGAGCGGGGCGGCAAGAATCGCCGGAAGGGCGATAATGACGAGCGGCGGGTCCATGGCCTGCGCCGTGCCGGCGACCTCGTGTCCGATATCAGTGGTACCGCCTTCAAGCGATTCGGCTTCGTCCAGTCGGCCGTCGTCGAGCGCTGGGAAGAGATAGTCGGCGAACAATATGCCGCGCAGAGCCTGCCCGAGTCGATCCGTTTTCCCGCAGGGTCGAAACGCGGCGGGACGCTGACCCTGCTGGTCGAGGGCGCGCAGGCGCCGTTATTCCAGCATCTCGCGCCGATGATCATCGAGCGCGTGAACGACTTTTTCGGCGCCGGCGCGATCACCAAGGTCGTCTTCCGCCAGGGCCGCGTGCCGCAGCGCAACGTCTCGCCCAGGCGCACCGCGCCCGCGCCGGTGCCCGATGAACTGGGCGAAGGATTGCGTGAAATTGCCGATCCGGAATTGCGCGCCTGTCTGGAATCGCTAGCGTCCAGTCTCGAAGGGTCGCAAAATCCGGTCAACACCATCCCGCTTGTCGGTCGCATCGGCGATCCCAAGCCCAAGAAGAATTAACGGAGTGAAAGCACCATCATGAAGAAATTGATTCTCGCCGCCCCCGTCATGCTTGCCGTGGCCGCTTGCGGCGACAATGGCGACGGCGCCGCCAGCGGCGGCGAACTGCCGGTCGCGACCGAGCGCGTCGAAGAAGTTGCCCCGCCCGAGGGCCAGCAATGGTCGGAGGTCGTCAGCAAGACTTCTGCCGGCGGCTACATGATGGGCAACCCGGATGCGCCGGTGACGCTGATCGAATATGGCTCGCTCACCTGCCCGGCTTGCGCGCGCTTCGATGAGGAAGGCTATCCGCAGCTCGTTCAGAACTACATCAATTCGGGCCGCCTCAATTTCGAATTTCGCAATTATGTACGCGACCCGATCGACATGACGGCGGCCCTCCTGGCGCGTTGTGGCAGCGAGGCGACCTATTATCCGCTTACCCACGCTCTTTACGGTGCGCAGGGCCAGTGGTTCGGTGAGCAGGTCAACCAGCTCTCGGCGCTGATGCAGCAGATCGGCACCCAGCCGCCGGCACAGCAATTCCCGCAGATCGCCGAGGCGGCCGGTCTCAAGACCTTTGCCGCGCAGCGCGGCGTTCCGGCCTCGCGCGCCGATGCGTGCCTTGCCGACCAGGATGCGATCGACGAGCTCGTTGAGATGAAGAATATCGCCGACACCGATTTCGAAGTCCCCGGCACGCCGGCCTTCTATCTCGACAATACGTTGGTGCAGCACGCCTATCAGTGGCCGTCGCTAGAGCCGGCGCTGAAGGCGGCCCTGGGGGACGACAGCTAGGAAAGGAGCGCGGGGGCGCTTCCCGACAGACGTGAAGTTCAAGCGGCTCAAACTGTCCGGGTTCAAAAGTTTCGTCGAACCCACCGAGCTCCGGATCGAGCGGGGGCTGACCGGCGTGGTCGGCCCCAATGGCTGCGGCAAGTCCAACTTGCTCGAAGCCATCCGCTGGGTAATGGGCGAGGGCAGTCCCAAGTCGCTGCGCGGCGGCGGGATGGAAGACGTGATCTTCGCCGGCACGCAGGCGCGCCCCCCGCGCGATTTCGCCGAAGTCAGCCTCTTGGTCGATCGGGACGCGCAGGAAGCGGGCGAGGACCAGGCCGGCGAGATGGAAGTCACGCGCCGCATCGAGCGCGGGGCGGGCAGTGCCTATCGTATGAATGGCCGCGACGTGCGCGCCAAGGATGTCTCGCTGCTTTTTGCCGACGCGGCGACCGGGGCGCATAGCCCGGCGCTGGTCAGCCAGGGCAAGATCGGCGCGGTGATTGCTGCAAAACCGCAGCAGCGCCGCCAGCTGCTCGAAGAAGCGGCGGGCATTTCCGGCCTCCATGCGCGGCGCAAGGATGCCGAGCAGAAATTGCGCGCGGCGGAGAATAATCTCGAACGGCTCGACCGCATCCTCGGTGAGCAGGCAGCGCGCGCCGCGTCCTTGAAACGCCAGGCCAAGGCGGCCGAGCGCTATCGCATCCTGTCCGAACAGATCCGCAACCTCGAGGCACAGCTGACCTATGCGCAATGGCGCGAGGCCGATGCGGCGGCGAAGAAGGCGGAAGCCGACGCCAAGGCGGCCGAAGGCAAGGTCGATGAGCTGCGTGGCGCGCAGGAAGAGGCGCAGAAGGCGCAATATCTCGCAGCGCGTGAGCTGACGACGGCGCGCGAGGCAGCGATTGCGGCTCGGTCGGCCGGACAGGAGCTGGCGCACAAGCTCGCCACCGCGCGGGCCGAGGAGCAGACGGTGCTGCGCCGGATCGCCGAGCTCGATAATGCCGATGCCGCGCTGATGGCCGACCGGGCGCGCGAAGAGGCGCTCAAGGAAGATGCCGCGCGGGCGATCGACGCGCTCGACAAGGAACGCGAGACGATCGAAGCGACGCTCGCCAATGACGAGCAGGAGGCCGAGAAGCTCGCCAAGGCGCTCGGTAAGGCGGAAGACAAAGCCGGCGAAGCCGAAGCGGCGTTGGCGGCGTTGCTGGCCAAGGAGGCGGCGGGGCGGGCCGAGCGACGCGTGGCGGAAGCCGCGCTCGATGCTGCCGAGAGCCAGGCGGCTCGCGTCCAGAATGAATTGCGACGACTGGCCGAGCAGGAAGCGGCGCTCGATGCGGGCGACGATTATCGTGCCGCGCTTGAGCAAGCCGAGAAGGCAGCCAACGAGGCCGAAGCCCGCGCCGAACAGGCCGAGCGCGCCATTGCCGAGGCTGAAGCCGAACGCGACAAGGCTGTGGGCGAGCGCGATGCCGCCGAGGCCGCGCGCGCCGACGCTCGCGCCGCGCTGGCGAGCGTGGAGGCCGAATATCGCACCTTGAAGGCTGCGCTTGCCGAGGGGGGCAGCGGGGCACTGGCGGGCATCAAGGCGGCGCCGGGCTATGAGCGGGCGCTGGCAGCAGCGCTGGGCGAGGATTTGCAGGCCGATGTCGGCGGCGATGGCCCGCGGCGCTGGGAGGGCGCGGCAGGGGCGGGCGATCCGGACCTGCCCAAGGGCGCCGAGGCGCTCAGCAAGCATGTGACCGCACCCGACGCGTTGAAGCGACGCCTCGATATGATTGCGGTAGTCGAAAAGGATGACGGTCAGGCGCTGGCTGCGGGCCAGCGGCTGGTGACGCGTGATGGCGTCATGCGGCGCTGGGACGGGTTCGTCGTGTCGGGCGAGGGGGCTGCTGCGGCCGAACGGCTGGAGCGGGCCAATCGCGCCGAGGCGCTTGGCTCGGAACTGCCGCGCCTGACCAAGGAAGCCGAAGCTGCCGACGCATCGCGCGATGCGATCGAGCGGCGGATCGTGAAGGCGCGCGAGACCGAACAGGATGCACGCTCGCGGCTGGCGCGGAGCGAGGAAGCGCGGCGCATTGCTGCGCGCGATGCCGACCGCGCCCGCGCCGCGATCGAGCGACAGGATGAGCGTAAGGCGGCGTTGATCGAACGTCGCGAGGAATTGAAGCCCTTGTCGGAAAGCGCCGAAGAGCGGTTGGCCGAAGCGCAACGCCAATTGGCAGCGCTGCCCGACGACGATCACATGGCGCGCGATGTCGAGAAAGCGCGCGAAAAAGCCGCGGATGCCGGCAAGGCGGTGGCCGACCAGCGTGCCGCGGTAGCGACGCGCCAGCAGACTATCCGCGCCGCGCGCGAGCGCCATGGTGCAGCAGGGAAGGAGCAATCCGACTGGCGCGCCCGTGCCCGCGATGCCGAAAAGCGGCTTGAGGAAACCGGTGCGCGTGCCGAGCGGCAGGCCGAAGAGCGCAAGGCGCTGGCCGGGCGCCCCGACGAAATTCGCGCGGCCATTGCCAAGCTGGAAGCCGATAGCGGGTCGGGTGCCAAGGCCGCCTCCGAAGCGCGCGCGGAGGAAGAGAAGGCGCAGGCGGCGCTGAGCCAAGCCGATGCCGAGCTCGCCAAGCGCGCCGAGGCCTTCTCGAGCGCGCGCGAGACCCGCGCCGCCGCAACGGCCCGGGCGGAAGCGGCAAGCCAGCGGCGCATGGACCAAGTTCGCGCCAGCCTCGAAGCCTATGAAGCGCAGCCCGGCAGCTTGCCCGCACGCTTCGAGTTCGATCCCGACGCATTGGACAAGGCCTCGGCCATCCGCGATGAGGTCCAGAAGCTGACCGCACAGCGCGAGCGGATCGGTCCGGTCAACCTGGTTGCCGAACGCGAGCTGGCCGAGCTTGAAGGCGAACAGTCGGACAATGCGGTCGAGCGCGAAGAATTGGGCGAGGCGATCAATCGGCTGCGCGGCTCGATCGGCCATTTGAACCGCGAAGGACGCGTGCGCCTGCTCGAGGCGTTCGAAGCGGTAGACGAGCATTTCAAGAGCCTGTTCACGACCCTGTTCGGGGGCGGGCAGGCGCATCTCGAACTGGTGGAATCCGACGATCCGCTGGAAGCCGGTCTCGAAATCATGGCGCAACCGCCAGGCAAGAAATTGTCGGCACTGACCCTCTTGTCGGGGGGCGAGCAGGCGCTGACCGCGGTCGCGCTCATCTTCGCCATCTTCCTCACCAACCCGGCGCCCATCTGCGTGCTCGATGAAGTCGATGCGCCATTGGACGATGCCAATGTCGAGCGCTTCTGCGACTTGCTGGAACGGATGAACCGCGAGACGCAGACACGCTACCTGATCGTCACCCACAATGCCGTGACGATGAGCAGGATGGACCGGCTCTATGGCGTGACGATGATCGAACAGGGCGTCAGCCGCCTGGTCTCGGTCGACCTCGGCGCCGCGGAGGAATTGATCGCCGCGGAATAATTCCACACTTTCGCAACTCTGCTATTGCGAATGATTATCAGTAACGATAGGGCGTCTCTCGAGAGCTTAATTCGGGAGTCGTTCCTTCGTGACCAAATTCGTTTCCGCTACCCTTCGTACCAGCCTGCTCGCGGGCGCCGCTTTCGCGGCCGCGCCTGCGCTCGCCGAGCCAGTCGCCAGCTTCGATGAGAATGATGTCGTCCTCGATGGCGGCGAAGAGGGGCCGGGCGATCCGATCGTCGTCACCGGCACGCGCGATGGCTATGGCCAGCAGCGCAGCCGTAGCGCCACGCGCACCGATGCCGACCTCAACGACGTGCCGCAGTCGATCAGCATCGTCACCGACGAGCAGATTGCCGACCAGGCGCTGCGCAGCGTCGCCGATGTCGTGCGTTACGTGCCCGGCATTTCGGCCGAATCGGGCGAGGGCCATCGCGACGCCATCATCATTCGCGGCCAGTCCTCGACTGCCGACTTCTACACGGACGGCCTGCGCGACGACGTCCAGCATTATCGCGGTCTCTACAATGTCGAGCGCGTCGAGATCCTGAAGGGCCCCAATGCGCTGGTCTTCGGTCGCGGCGGCGGCGGCGGTGTCGTCAACCGCGTGCTCAAGCGTCCCTTCCACGAAGAATATTTTGCAGGCGGCGTGTCGATCGACAATGAAGGCGCCGGTTTTGCCGAAATCGACCTCAACAGCCCGCTTGGGTCCACCGTCGAAGGGCGACTGGTTGCCGTCTATGAACGATTCGACGATTTCCGCGACATTGAGGGCGAGCGCTTCGCAATCAATCCGACCTTGTCCTGGCATGTTGGCGAGGCGACGCGTCTCGACCTCGGCTATGAATATGCCAAGGACGAACGCGACGTCGATCGCGGCCTGCCGCCGGCGCGCGAAGGCACGGTAGCCGATCCGGCCCGCGCGGTCGAAGGCTTCGACACTACCTTCTTCGGCGTGCGCGGGCAGAACCGCACCGACTTCGAAAAACAGGTCGTCGACGCGCGCCTCGAGCATGAACTCGCACCGGGCGTGCTGTTCACCTCGAAGGCGCTCTATGGCGACTATGACAAGATCTACACCAACGCGCTGCCGTCCAGCGCGGTGACCGACATCGATGGCGTCGATAGCGTGAAGATTACCGCCTATCAGGACTTCACCTATCGCCAGAACTTCCTCGTCACCAACGATCTGGTCGCCGAGTTCGACACGGGGTCGATCGGGCACACCTTGCTGATCGGTGCCGACTATGCGCGCCAGGATACCGAAGCCGGCCGCTTGCGCGGCTTCTTCGACGGCCTGCCCGCCGACGAGAAGAGCCCCAATGGCCGCGAGACCTTCGTCCCGCTGGCCGATCCGGTCGACATTCCGGCGATCACCTATCGCAGCGGCTCGGGCGAACGCCGCGCCGATACCGATGTCGAGGCGCTGGGCCTGTTCGTTCAGAACCAGTTCCGCATCGGCGAGACGGTCGAGGTCATTGCCGGGCTGCGCCATGACTGGGTCGACGTGCGCGTGCGCGATTTCATCGGCGATACCGACCTCGAGCGCTCTGACTCGCTGTGGAGCCCGCGTCTCGGCGTGGTGCTGATGCCCAAGCGTCCGCTGAGCTTCTATGCCAGCTGGAGCCGGTCCTACCTGCCGCAGTCGGGCGACCAGTTCTCGTCGCTGTCGGTGACCACTGCCGCACTGGAGCCGGAGCGTTTCACCAGTGTCGAAGCAGGCGTCAAATGGCGCATCATGGACGGGCTCGACCTCACCATGGCCGCCTATCGCCTCGACCGCACCAATGTGCGCGCCACCGACCCCGACACGTTCGAGACGGTCCTCACCGGCGAACAGCGCGCCGAGGGTATCGAGATGGAGATGCACGGCAAGATCGGACGCTTCTCGCTATCGGGCGGCGTCGCCTTCCAGAATGCCGAGATCACGCAGGACACGGCTGCTGCGCCGGCCGGGCGCCAGGTTGCCGACTTGCCCGATTTCGAAGCGACTTTGTGGGGTCGCTATGACGTGACCGAGCGCCTCGGCCTCGGCATCGGCGTCAACCACCGTTCGAGCATGTTCACCAGCTTCTCCAACGAAGTGATTATCGATCCGGTGACCCGCCTCGACGGCGCGCTCTTCTACGATCTTGGCGACAAGATCGCGCTGCAGGTCAATGTCGAGAATATCCTCGGCGAGGACGGCATCGAATTCGCGCATAACGACAACAATCTCTATCCGGTCGCGCCGCGCAATGTGCGCGGGACCATCCGCTTCGCCTTCTAGGCGGCTTCGACAAGGCTGCGGGCGCGCTTCATTTCTTCGACGAAGCGCGCCCGTTCCTCGGCTGCCTTGCCCGGGTCGGGCAGGCGCAACAGGTAGCTGGGATGAATCGTGACAAGCCCGGTGCCCCCGGGTAGCGCGATCGGCTCGCCGCGCACCTTCGAAATCGTGACGGTCTTGCCGAGCAGCGCGCGGGCCGCCGTGGCGCCCAGCGCGACGGTCACCTGCGGCGCGACCAGCTGGCGTTCGGCTTCCACCCACCAGCGATAATATTCGATGTTCCCGGCATTCGGCTTCTGGTGGATACGCCGCTTGCCGCGCTGCTCATATTTGAAGCGCTTGACGGCGTTGGTGACGTAAGTCTCCGCGCGGTCGATGCCCGCTTCTTCGAGGATCTGGTCGAGCAGCTGGCCTGCGGGCCCGACGAAGGGGCGTCCGGCCTTGTCCTCTTCGTCTCCCGGCTGCTCGCCGATCAGCATGAGCGCCGCATCGCGATTGCCGTCGCCGAAGACGAGCTGCGTGCCTGAATTGCCATTGTCCTCACCATGGCGTCGCTGCGCCTCGCGGGCGAGTGCCTCCCAGCTGTCGATGACTTGCGCCGCCGACGTGTCGATCATGCTCGCCTCGCGCGCCTGTGCGCCCGCCAGCAGCTCGGGAATGAGCGCGGTTTCGGGCATGTTCTTCCAATATTTCTTGGGCATTTCGGCGGTCATCGCCTTCACCTTCACTCGCGCGGGATTGAAGATGCTCTTGTAATAGCTCTTCCAGGTCGCCTCGACCGGATCGCCGTCGGGCGCATCGGCGCGGGTCGCGCCCGGTGTCTCGGTCAGTGTTTCGCCATCCCAATGGATGCAGACCTCCGGCGTCAGGATCGACCAGCGCATGTTGGGAAAGCGGCGGATGAAGAAACCCGCTTCGGCGCGGGTGATGTGATTGTCGGGCTCGAACCAGGCGACCATGCGGGTGCCGTCATCATCCTCGGCCTCGCGGAAGCGGACGAAGGCATGCATCTTGTGCGCGTCGCGGCCGACTTCCTTGGCGAGCGCATTCAGCCGCACGACCAGCGGATCGGCGCGGTCTTCGAGCGCGCGGCGGTTGGACTGGAGCTTCCACAGCAAGGCGTAAAGCAGGTCGTAGCGTTCTGTGTCGCGGTGCAGCGCGACGCGCTTTGCCAACGGGACAAAGCCCTTGGGGACGCGCACTTCGCGGTCCCCGTCGTCGGGGAGCGGCGTGTCCTCGCCGAACAGGCCGGCCTGTTCGCCCGCGACTTCGAAGGTCACAGCCTGGGGCGGGACACCCGCCTGAATCAGCGACCGCGCGGCCTCGCGCCACCCTTCGAAATCGTCGGGGCGGGCGAGGGCCACGCGGTGCTGATCGATCTGTGGCCCGTCGGGCAGGATTTTGGTCATCGCACCCCGACAGGCGTCATCTGGTTATTCGCGATTATCTTCGAGGTCGGTGCCCTCGAGCGCGCGATCATATTCTTCGGGTTTGCGCTCTTCGAAACGCTCGCCCATTTCCTTGGCCTTGGCTTCGCTCAGCCCTTCCTTGGCGACGGGGAACATGTCCTCTTCCTCTTCATCGATATGATGGAGGTAGTCGTGGCGCAGCTGCTTGAACTTCTTGGTCCATTCGGCGCTGTCCACGTCCATGTCGGCAAGCTCGCCCATCAGCTCGTCCAGCTCATGATGTTCGGCAACGCTATGCTGCCCGTCATGACGAAGGTCCGGCTTTTCGAGCATGGTCGAATAAAGCGTCTCTTCCTCGGCCGCGGCGTGCGCGGTCACTTCCATGCGGAAGTTGGTGAAGAGCTGCTTGCGCTGTTCGCCCTTGGCTTCGCTGATCTCGTCGAGCAGCTTGCGATGGGTTTCGTGGTCGTTTTTCAGCTGTTTGAAAATCGTATCGGTCATATCTGCAAAAACTCCTGTTTTCTCTTACTTTTCCAACGGATGGAGCCGCGAAAAGTTCAGGCAGCCTTTGGTCTAGGGGTGTCGAAAAGGTCGAGTTGCGCCGGCGGCGGGGCGAGTTGTGCGCGCAGGTCCGCCCGGTCGGTGAGATGGGTCGGACGCCAATCTTCGGCGGTGATGAAAGGGCGGACCTTGGCGATCGAGACGGTCAGGCGCGCCACGTCGTCGAGGCGCAGTCGGCGGTGGCGGCGCGAAGCAAGGATCCGTCCCACCGCGCGGGTGCCGAGCCCAGGCACGCGGAGCAATTGTTCCTTGCCGGCACGATTGACGTCGACCGGGAAATGCTCGCGAAACTTCAATGCCCAGGCCAGCTTTGGATCGATGTCGAGCGGCAGCATGCCCTTGTCGTCGGTCGCGGCGATCACCTCCTGCGGTGCGAAACCGTAAAAGCGCATCAGCCAGTCGGACTGGTAGAGCCGGTGCTCGCGCATCAAAGGCGGGCGCTTCAATGGGAGCACCGCGCTCGGGTCGGGGATGGGCGAAAAGGCGCTGTAATAAACGCGGCGCAGGCCGAACCCGTCATAGAGCCCCTTGGCGCGGGTCACGATGGCGCCGTCGCTCGCCCCGTCGGCGCCAACGATCATCTGGGTCGATTGGCCGCTCGCGGCAAAACGCGGCGCGTGGCGGTAGCGCTTCTTCGCATCCTTCGCGTCGAGAATGTGGTGACGCATCGCCCCCATCGCGCCCTCGATCCGCTTCTCGTCCTTCTCGGGCGCGAGTTCGGCAAGCCCTTTCTTCGTCGGTAGCTCCACATTGATCGACACGCGGTCGGCATAGCGGCCTGCTGCCTCGACCAGTTCGGGATCGGCATCGGGAATGGTCTTCAGATGGATGTAGCCGCGAAAGTCGTGCACCTCGCGCAGCGTCCGCGCGACGCCGACCAGCTGCTCCATCGTATAATCGGGCGACTTGATGATGCCCGAGGAGAGGAACAGCCCCTCGATATAGTTGCGCTTGTAGAAGTTGAGCGTGAGCTGCACGACCTCCTCGACCGAGAAGCGCGCGCGGCGCACGTTCGAGCTCTTGCGGTTGATGCAATAATGGCAATCGAAGATGCAGCTGTTGGTTAGCAGGATCTTCAACAGGCTGATGCAGCGGCCGTCGGGGGCATAGCTGTGGCAAATGCCGCTGCCCGTGGTCGACCCCATGCCCTTGCCGCCCATGCTCGAGCGTTTCTGCCCGCCCGACGAGGCGCAGGACGCATCATATTTCGCCGCATCGGCGAGAATTTCGAGCTTGGACTGGGTGTCGAGGCGGGCCATCTGTTCTCTATACGTTCTTGCGGGTGAGTCGCCAAGTCCGCTGCCCGACACAAAACGAAAATTGGTCGACATTTGGGGGCGGCTCGTCCTAGCGTCCCGCCGTTACCAAGGGAGATATCCGATGCGCCTCATGCTTGCCGCCGCCCTGCTCGCCACTGCCGCCCCGCTGCACGCCATGCAGCCCGCGCCGAGCGCCACCGAACGGTTCGAGGAAGTGACCGAGCGTTATTGGCAGGCGTCGCTGGAAAACAGCCCCTTGCTCGCCAGTTCGGTAGGCGTTCGCGACTATGACGATCAACTTGGCGATCCGTCGATCGAGGCGATGGATGCGCGTGCGGCGCGCGCCGCCGGCTTTCTGGCCGAACTGCACGCCATTCCCGCCGACGAGCTCGACCCCGATGATGCCGTCGCCAAGGCTATCCTCGAGCGACAGCTGGAAGGCGTGATCGAAGGCAATCGGTTCGGCCAGCGCCTCATGCTCTTCACCAATCGCTCGGGCTGGCACCAGATGCTCGCCGGGCTGGCGGGCAACCTCACCTTCCGCAGCACCGAGGATTACGAGAATTACCTGAAGCGCCTCGCCGCCTATCCCGACTATAATGCGGTGGCGCTCGCCATTTCCTCGCAGGCCGTGGCCGAAGGTTATGTCCTGCCCTGTGCGGCGATGGGGAATTTCGAGCAGACCATTACCGGTGTGATCCCCGAGGATCCGACCGCCAGCCGCATCTATTCGCCCTTTGCGGGCGATCGTCCCGACTTCGTCGCGCCCGACAAATGGGCTGAACTGAGCGCCGAGGCCGAAGCGCTGATCGATGGCCCGCTGCGCACTTCCTACACCGAACATGCCAGCTGGTATCGCAACAGCTACGCGCCATATTGCGCCGAAGCGGTCGGCGTGTCGGCGCAGCCCAATGGCGAGGATTATTACGAATATCGCATCGCCCAGATGACGACGACCGACCTCACCGCCGATGAAATCCACGAGATCGGACTGTCCGAAGTCGCACGCATTCGCGCCGAAATGGAGGAGGTCGCTGCGACAGCCGGGTTCGACAGCCGCGAGGCCTATATTGCTGACCTGCGCACCAACCCGGTCTACTATGCCAAGACGCCCGAAGAGCTGATGCAATATGTGGCGCGCGAGACGAAGAAGATCGACGAGCTCATGCCCTCGCTCTTCACCGTCCTGCCGCGGCTTCCCTATGGCATCCGGGAAATCCCGGCGGAGATCGCGCCGGGGACGACGACGGCCTATTACAATCCGGGCAGCCCGCAGAACGGCATTGCCGGGCTCTACTACGTCAACACCTCGAAGCTCGACCAGCGCCCGCTCTTCGAAGTGCCTGCGCTGACGGTGCATGAAGGCGTGCCGGGCCACCACCACCAGATCGCGCTCCAGCAGGAAATCGACATGCCCGAGTGGCGGCGGCAGGTCTTCTTCACCGCCTTCGTCGAGGGCTGGGGGCTTTATTCGGAGCGACTCGGGATCGAGATGGGTCTTTACGACACGCCCGCCAAGGAAATGGGCCGTCTGAGCTACGAAATGTGGCGTGCGACGCGCCTCGTCGTCGACACCGGGCTGCATTCGAAGGGCTGGTCGAAGCAGCAGGCGATCGACTTCATGCTCGACAATACCGCGCTTGCCGAGGCTAATATCGAGGCCGAGGTCAATCGCTACATCAGCTGGCCGGGCCAGGCGCTCGCCTACAAGATCGGCGAACTCAAGATCCGCGAGCTGCGCGGCATTGGCGAGGAGCGCCTCGGCGACGATTTTGACCTGCGCCGCTTCCACGACGTGGTGCTGGGATCGGGTTCGGTCCCGCTCGACGTGCTCGAAATGCAGGTCATGGCATGGATCGAGGCCGAAGAAGAAAGCCGCGACCAGTAAGGCTGGCCGCGGCTTTCGGAAGTATCAGGTTGGGGTGAGGCCCTATTCGGGGACGCTTTCGCGCTCCTCGAGATCCTCGCGGTCGATCCGGCCCTGTTCGATGAAAGTGTTGAGACAGCCGATCGCGCCGGCCGGTCCGACGGGCGAGCAGCGGCTGATGCCGGTTTCGTTGACCGTTTCGAGATAGCGCGCATTGGCAACCCAGCTCTGGCGCGACTGGCGCGAGCCGGTGTCGCGCAGCTCCTCGGGAATGCGATAGCGTTCGCTTTCGTCCTTGCGCGCGCAAATGACGACCTCGTCCTCGGTCGAACGCGGGCAGGGATCGTCACCGAAGACGACGACCTCGATGATGTTGCGGCGCGGCTGATCCTGCGCGGTGGCGGGGCCGGCGATCATGGCTGCTGCACCGACGGTGCCAAGGGCGGCGCCGGCAAGGGTGAGGAACTTGGACTTCATGCTCGTTCTCCTTGATGCCACCAACGTACCGGCGGCCCGAAAGGTCATCAAATGCGTTTTGACAGCTCGATCGCCACCTTGCAGCCGGCACGAATGAGGCCGGTCATGAGCGGGTAGGCGGGCGCTTCCTCGCTGCCGTGCTCGCGCGCCGTGTCGCGATGCTCCAGCTCTTCGGCCTGGAACTGCTTGATATCGGCGCTGAGTTCGGGGTCGCTGTCGCCCAGTGCCTGCAGCTGCTCTTCATAATGCTTGTCGATCTCGGTCTCGACCGCATCGGTGCAGGCCATGGCAGCCTTCTCGCCGATGAGCGCGGTCACCGCGCCAAGGCCGAAGCCGGCAATATTCCAAAAGGGTTGGAGGATCGTGGGGCGCACCTTGCGCTCGGCCATCAGCTGGTTGAAGCGCGCGAGGTGGCGGTCCTCCTGGCTGGCCATGCGGGCGATGACGTGCGCGGCCTGGCTATCCTCGCCGAGCACGGCGAGCTGGCCCGCATAGATGCGCGTGGCGCCATATTCGCCGGCCTGGTCGACACGGATCATGCTGTCGATGTCGGGCTTGCGTTCGCCCGGGGTCCAACCGTCGGTCATGCGCGTCCTTTCTTCGAAATGCCGATCGCGATCAAGGCTGCAGCGCCCAGCGAGATGATGGCGTTCCATCCGGCCATCGAAATGCCGAGAAATTCCCACTGGACCGCATCGCAGCGCACGATGGGCGCCCCCATGATCGTGTCGAGGCCGCCGGCCGTGGTGCTGGCGCAGCTGGTGAGGCCTTCGAAAATGTCGAGCTCGACGCCGGCATGATAGACGCCGATGCCGCCCGACACGGCGATTGCCAGCGCGGCGAGCATGACCATCAGGCGGCGCTGCCCCTTGAGCAGATATCCGCCCAGTGCGAGCAGGATGGCCGCGCCGTGCGGCCAGCGCTGCCAGATGCACATTTCGCACGGGGTGAGGCCGCCGAAGATTTGCGACCCGATGGCACCGCCGAGCAGCAGCGCCGGCACAAGTAGCGCCATAGCGTGCGCGCGGGCCGGGGTCAGCAGACCCTCGTTACGGGAAGCAGGCGCCAGCATCGTCTAGTCGAGCGTCGCCGCGATGCGGTTGCCCGCGCGGGTTTGCGACAGGCGGCCAAGCGTCTCGACGGCATAATGAAGCTGGAAGTCCTCGATGCCCGCTTCGGCTATTTCCTCGGCCGTCTGCGAGAAGCGCGGATCGGGCGTCTTGTCTTCCTCTAGCACCTCATCCTCGACACCGGCCTGCGCAACCAGGTGGCGACGAAGGTCGGCTTCGCGAAGGCGCACGCGGTTGAGGCGGTCGGGGTCGGACAGCTGCGGCACGATGATGTCGGGTTCGATGCCGCCGGCCTGCACGCTCTTGCCCGAAGGCGTGTAGTAGCGCGCGGTGGTGAGGCGCAGCGCGGTCATTTCGCCGGTCTGCACGACGGTCTGGACGCTGCCCTTGCCGAAGCTGGTTTCGCCCATGACGACGGCGCGGCGATGATCCTGCAGCGCGCCGGCGACGATCTCGGAGGCCGAGGCCGAGCCGGCGTCGATGAGGACGATGACGGGGCGGCCTTCGGTGAGGTCTCCATCGGTCGCGTAGAAACGCTGGATGTCGCCCTTGTCGCGGCCGCGTTCGGAAACGACTTCGCCGCGCTCGAGGAAGACGTCGCTGACTTCGACCGCCTGGTCGAGCAGCCCGCCCGGGTTGCGGCGGAGGTCAAGAATGTAGCCGGCGGGGTGACCACCCAGCTCGGCCTTGATCGAGCGGATCGCGTCGGCGACTCCTTCGCCCACGGGCGAGGAGAACTGGTTGATGTTGATGATGCCGACATTGTCCTCGACCGACCATTGCACCGGCTTGAGGTCGATGATCGCACGGGTGATGGTCAGTTCGATCGGTTCCTGGCGACCGGGACGGATGATGGTGATGTCGACATCGGTGCCGGGACGACCGCGCATCATCGAAATGGCTTCATCGAGCGTCATGCCGAAGACGAGTTCGTCGTTGATCTGCGTGATGAAGTCGCCTGCCTTGACGCCAGCGGCATCGGCCGGCGTGCCTTCGGTGGGCGAGACGACGTAGACGACGCCCTGCTGCATGTTCACGCTGATGCCGAGACCGCCATAATTGCCGTCGGTGGTCTGGCGCATATTCTGAAAATCGGTCGCGGTGAGATAGGCGCTATGCGGGTCGAGGCTGGACAGCATGCCGTCGATGGCGCCGCGGATCAGCGTCTCGTCATCGACCTCCTCGACATAGTTTTCGCGCACGCGCTGGAAGACCGCCATGAACTTCTCCAGTTCTTCGTAGGTCTTGGCGTCCTGGGCGCCTGCCGATGCGCTCATTCCCGGAGCCAAGGATACCGCCCCTACGATTGCGAGTGCGGGCAGCGCGGAAAGCGCCATTTTCTGCGGGAAAGTCGTCGTCACCGTGGCCAAATCCTTTTTCTCGGTCGGGCCCCATATGGGACCGATGTCGCGTCATTGCACCGATTCTAGACCGGATGGCGCAAAATTGCACTCAATAGGATGAACCTGCGATGAGGGCCGCAGGTTGCGGGACGCCGTCATGCCACAGCTCGACGCCGACGGGGCCGAGCGCGCGGCCGAGGCGGTTGCCGCGACGCACCCGGCTGTCGGGCGTGACGGCGGTCTGCAGGTTGGTGATGAGGCTGATCCAGCCATTGCCATGGTCGATGACGACGACCCCGTCGCGGTCGCGGAAGGCGCCGGCGAACAAGAGCGTCCCGCTGGCCGGCACGTCGATCTCGGCGCCGGGCGCTGCATCGATCAGGATGCCGCGGGCACGCACGCCGTCGCGCGACAGGCTGCCGAGCCCCTGCAGGACAGCGCCCTCGATTGGGAGCTGGTAATCGAAAGAGGGGCGCGGGCGGCCATCGTCGACCTCGTCGCCCGACAGGCGGCCGGGACGGATCGGCGCGGCGCCGTAATTGCCCAGCGCCTCGGCAAATTCGCGCGAATAGCGGGTGCGTTCGGCCTGGTCCTCGAATTCTGCGGTCTGTTCGTTGGCCGCGATGGCGCGCAGGTCGGCGCGCGCGGCTTCGCCCGCAAGGTTGGTCGCGGCTTCGCGCTGCTCGGCGGCGAGCGTTGCAAGGCGTGCCACCGTGGCTTCCAGATTGACGATTTCCTCGGCCAGCTCCGTCTGCCGCTGCGAAGTGGCGGCAGCCAGGGCGGCGATACGCTGGCGCGCGGCGCGGGTAGCGGCGGTGCGCTCTTCGATGGCGGGGCCGATGATCCCGGCGAGCGATTGCAGGCGGACGAGCTTCTCGACCGATCCCGCATCGGCAAGGGTCAGGACGGGCGGACGACGCGACAGGCTGGCAAGACCGGCATAGAGCGCGGAAGCGGGCGCGGCCTCGGCAGCAAGGCGGGTTTCGATCCGCTCACGCTCGGCGGTCAGTTCCGCCGCCTCGATTTCCAGCGCGGCGCGGCGGGCATCTCTGGCTTCGAGCTCGGCGGCCAGTGCGGCGCGTTCGGCGGCGAGCCGGTCGGCCTCGTTTCCTGCCTCGGCGGCCTCGCGGGCAAGGGTGGCCGCCCTTGCCGACGCGGCTTCGGCCTCGGCACGGACCTGCGCCAGCGTCGCATCCGCTTCCTCGACCGGCTGGGCATGGCCTGCAGCGGCCACCAGCGCGCCGATGAGGAGCAGCCGCCTCATCGCGGCCCCTCGCGATGATAGGGATGACCGGCAAGGATGGCGGTGGCGCGGAACAGCTGTTCGGCGAGCATGGCGCGGCACATCATATGCGGCCAAGTGGCAGGACCGAATGAAAAGAGCAGGTCGGCGCTGGAGATCGTCTCGGCCTCATGGCCGTCGGCGGCACCGATGAGGAAGCGCGTCTCGCGCACGCCTTCATCGCGCCAGCGTTCGAGTTTCCTGGCGAAATCCTTCGAGCGCATGGCCTTGCCGCGCTCGTCGAGGACGACGCTGCGAACGGGCGTGCCGATGGGATCGGGGATGTTGCCGCCCGTATCGGGCAGCTCGGTGACCTTGGTCTTCCACTGGATGCGCTGGAGGTAGCGGTCGGTGAGGTCAGCTTCGCTGGAACGACCGATCTTTCCCCTGGCAATGATGTGCAGCAGCATGGCGGCACGGCAGCGTCAGGCGCTGCCTTCCTCGTCGCCGAACGCCCACATGCGTTCCAGATTGTAAAAGCTGCGCACTTCGGGGCGGAAAAGGTGGACGATGACGTCGCCGCAATCGATCAGCACCCAGTCGGCGACCGGCAGTCCCTCGATGCGGGGCGACTTGCCCGTATCCTTCTTGACCTTTTCAGCCAGCTTGTTGGCGATCGCCGCGACCTGGCGCGAAGAACGACCGCTCGCAATCACCATGTGATCGGCAATCGAGCTCTTGCCCGTTAGCGGGATCGACACGACTTCCTGTGCCTGTTCGTCATCCATCAGCTGCATGACCAGATCGTGCAGCTTTTCGACTTCCTCGGAAGTCGCGGGCGGGGCAGGGTTGTCAGTCGTCATGTCTCGGTCGGTCGCAGATGCTTGGGGCAAAGTCACTCCTCATGGCTTACGACCGGTTCCTCCCGGTCGCTTCTAGGTCGTGAAACCAATTGGGATCGCGCGCGCGCAGCGCGGTTGCGGAGGTCGGATCGGGCGGCAGACGCAGGAACGTGATCGCCGGTACACTCCAATTCGTCCAGTTGATTGCTTGCGCTGCGGGGCGGACGAACCACCGTAGCCAACCCATGGCGCGCGCCGCCCGGGCATCATCCTTATAGCCCGGGCGAGTCATGACGGCAATCGGCATGGTGCGCGCCAGGCCGCGCCAGTCTTTCCACTGGTGGAATTGTGCAACACCATCCTCGCCCATCAGCCAGATGAATTCATGCTGCGGATAGGCCTTTCGGATCGCGGCGAGCGTGTCGACAGTATAGATCGTGCCGGCATGCACCTCGAAATCGCTGGCGCGGATGGGCGCGCGCCTCGACATGAGCTGCGCCGATTTGAAGCGCGCGTCATAGGGCGCCATGCCTTTCTTTGGCTTTAGCGGATTGCCGGGGCTTACCAGCCACCACACTTCGTCGAGCCCGAGCGCGCGATGTGCCGCCAGGCTGATGTGGCGATGTCCGCGGTGCGCCGGGTTGAAGCTCCCGCCCAAAAGGCCGATCCGTGCCATGGCCTGCGGCGCTAGCAGACAAGCTTTGCCCCTGCCAGATGTCAGTGTATGGATGGGGTAAGACGCTGCGACTGGGGGATAAGAGGCAGATGAACGGCATCGAAGGTGCAAGCGCGATCGGCGAGATCGTTGGCGGTGCAGGCGCGGCCAAGGCGATCGAGCCCGGCAGCGAGGGCAAGAAGGGGCATGAGCGCCCCGACAATTGCCTCAATTGCGGGGCCGCGCTGCAGGGCGATTATTGCCACGAATGCGGGCAGAAGGGGCATCTCCACCGTACGCTAGGCGGGCTGCTGCACGATATGCTGCACGGGGTGCTCCATCTCGACGGGAAATTCTGGCGCACCTTGCCGGCACTGATCTGGCGCCCGGGCCGCCTGACGCGCGACTATATCGAGGGCAAACGCGCCCGCTTCATCAGCCCGATCGCCATCTACCTGTTTACCGTCGTGGCCATGTTTGCGCTGGTCGTGTCGGTCGATATCAGCGACCAGCAGATCAATACGATCCGCGAACCGGCCGCGACGATCGAGCAGCAGCGCGAGCGTGTGGCCGAGCTCGAGGCGAACCTTGAAGAGCTTGAAAATGCCGACTTTCCAGGCGTTTCTGGCGCGATGACGGGTGTTCGCGCCGAACTTGACCTTGCCCAATTACAACTCGAAGCCTGGGAGACTGGTGGTGATCCAGCAGCGGTGCAGCGCAGTGGCATCACCTTCGGGGAGTCCGGTATCGGCATGTTCGACGAGCAGATTGCCAAAGCAGAGGAAAATCCGGGCCTCTATCTCTATAAGGTGCAGACTGCGGCCTACAAATTGAGCTGGCTGCTCATTCCATTGTCGCTGCCCTTCCTGTGGCTGCTCTTCCCGATTTCGCGGCGGTTCAAGCTCTACGACCATGCCGTTTTCGTGACCTATTCGATCAGCTTCATGATGCTGCTGGCCATCATCGTGAACCTCATGACTCGTACTGTCGGATGGCAGGACTGGTTTGCGCTACTCCTCGTCTTCATCCCGCCCATCCATATCTACCGCCATTTCCGCGGCACCTATGGACTGGGTAGGCTGCGCTCGCTTGCCGGGACCTTCTATCTCAGCATTATCTCGATCATTACCCTGTCGCTGTTCCTCGCGTTGATGCTGACGCTGGGCGTGATCAGCTGAACCGAAAAGGGCGGCGCCATCGCTGGCACCGCCCTTCGCGTTTGGTGATGTGGTGACGGTTAGGCCGTTGCCGGTCCGCCGATGCCGCTGCCACCCTTCTTGGGCCGCTTGGCCTTGGGGATCGAGCTACCGGCAGTCGGGATGACCGGGCCCTTGGGGCCGCCGCGATCGATCTCGCCGCCATCGAGGATCAGCTTGATCTCCTCGCCCGACAGCGTCTCATATTCGAGCAGCGCCTGGGCCAGCGTTTCAAGTTCCTCGTTATAGTCGGTCAGCACCTGCTTGGCGCGGTCATAGCCCTGGTCGATGAGGCGGCGGATCTCCTTGTCGATCTTCTGTGCCGTCTCGGCCGAGACATTCATGCCCTGGCTCTGCGAGTAGCCGAGGAAGGTTTCGCCCTGCTGCTCCTCATACTGGACCGGGCCCATCTCGTCGGACATGCCCCACTGGGTGACCATGTCGCGCGCCAGCTTGGTGGCGTACTGGATGTCTCCGCTCGCACCCGACGAGACCTTTTCGTAGCCGAAGATAAGTTCCTCGGCGACGCGCCCGCCCATGGCCACGGCCATGTTCGCGTGCATCTTGTCGCGGTGATAGGAATAGCTGTCGCGTTCGGGCAGGCGCATGACCATGCCGAGCGCGCGGCCGCGCGGGATGATGGTCGCCTTGTGAATGGGATCCGACGCGGGCTCATGCAGCGCGACGATGGCGTGACCGGCCTCGTGATAGGCGGTCATGCGCTTTTCATCCTCGTCCATCACCATGGACTTGCGCTCGGCGCCCATCATGACCTTGTCCTTGGCCTCTTCGAACTCGGCCATGGCGACGAGGCGCTTGCCCTTGCGGGCCGCCATCAGCGCAGCTTCGTTGACGAGGTTAGCAAGGTCGGCGCCCGAGAAACCGGGCGTGCCGCGCGCAATCACGCGGGCATCGACGTCGGGGGCCAGCGGCACCTTGCGCATATGCACTTCGAGAATTTTCTCGCGGCCATCGATGTCGGGACGCGGCACGACGACCTGGCGGTCGAAGCGGCCCGGACGCAGCAGCGCCGGGTCGAGCACGTCGGGACGGTTGGTCGCGGCGATGATGATGATGCCCTCATTGGCATCGAAGCCGTCCATCTCGACCAGCAGCTGGTTCAATGTCTGTTCGCGCTCGTCATTGCCATTGCCGAGGCCGGCACCGCGATGGCGACCGACCGCGTCGATTTCGTCGATGAAGATGATGCAGGGCGCATTTTTCTTGGCCTGCTCGAACATGTCGCGCACGCGGCTGGCGCCGACGCCAACGAACATTTCAACGAAGTCCGAACCCGAAATGGTGAAGAAGGGGACGCCTGCTTCACCCGCAATGGCGCGGGCCAGCAGCGTCTTACCCGTACCGGGAGAGCCGACCAGCAGCGCGCCCTTGGGAATCTTGCCGCCGAGGCGCGCAAACTTGCCAGGATCCTTGAGGAATTCGACGATCTCCTGCAGCTCTTCGCGCGCTTCGTCGATACCGGCAACGTCCTCGAAGGTGACGCGGCCCTTGGCCTCGGTCAGCATCTTGGCCTTGGACTTGCCGAAACCCATCGCGCCGCCGCCACTATTCTTCTGCATTTGGCGGATGACGAAGAAGGCGATGACGAGGATGAGGATGAAGGGCAGCGACTGGAACAGGAGATATTGCCAAATGCTGGTCTGCTCCTGCGCGCGCACATCGACCGCGACGCCCTGTTCGAGCAGGCGGTCGGACACATTGGCGTCGGCAGGCGCGGTGGTGGTAAAGCGTTCGCCGTCCAGTTCGCCCGAGATCACCGATGTGCGGTCGGGCTGGCTAGCGATGGTTACCGACTGGATGTCGCCCTGTTCGACGCGATTGACGAACTCGGAATAGGACATCGGCTCGGCGGCATTCTGGCTGTTGCTGCCGCCCAGTGCCTGGACGAACAGGATCAGGCCGAAAATGATCGCCAGCCAGATGACGAGGCTGCGAACCCATGCATTTTTGGGCTGTTCGGGCGGCTGGCCCTGCGGCTGATTATTGTCCATCGCGATACATTATCCGAAAATTGTGGTCGGGTACAAAGATAGGGAGCGCATGGCTCTCCTACAATATGGGCCTAAAGTTGGCGTTCAGTTGACGTCCACGGCGCTTGTGGTGCCGGTTGCGGTCTCTACGCTTTCCTCGGTTCCCGCATGGGGTTTTGGTCGCGTGATCGACCATCTATCGCCGGGAGCGAAGCGCAGTCCGCCAAGGGTCGCGATCTCTCCGGCATTGAGCGCACGGATGAGGCGCACCGTTGCGGGGCCGCGCGGGCGCGGACGGCCGAACCGGTCGAAGGTCCGCAGGATGAGGCGGCGGCGGACCTCGAAGGGCAGACCCTCGGGATCGAGCAGCAGCCCGTTCTCGACGCGCTCGAGCCGGATATCGGCAAGCCCCTCGGCCATCCACTCGACCGCTTCCTCGGCATCGGCCAGATGGCCTGCGGAGCGCGCAATGGCGTCGAAGTCGCCAAGGCCCGACGCCTCGATCGCCTCGCGAATCTTGGTGCGGTCATGCTGGGGATCGCGGTTGGACGGATCGTCGACCGGCTCGATCCCGGCTTTGGCGACGATGTCCTTGAGCTCGCTGCGGCGCCAGCCGAGCAGCGGGCGAACGAGGCGGACATTGTCGGTAAGGCGGCGGTTGCGGCGGATCCCCGCAAGACCGGGCAGCCCTGCACCGCGCGCGAGGCGCATCAACAGCGTCTCGACTTGGTCGTCGGCATGATGCGCCATGGCGATAACCGGCAGGCCATTGGTCTCGGCCCAGCGAATGAGATAGCCGAGGCGCTGTTCGCGTGCGCGGGCCTGAAGGTTGCTGGTCGGCTTCTGACCCCAGGCAATCTCCAATGTTTCGTGCGGCACGCCGAGCTTGGCGCACAAATTGGCGACGAACCTGGCCTCGTCGGCCGCTTCGGGGCGCAATTTGTGGTCGACCGTGGCGACCCAGATGCGGCTCGGCGCGACGACGCGGGCGAGCAGCAGCAGAGCAATGCTGTCGGGCCCCCCGGACACGGCGAGCCCGATTTTCTGGCGCGGCCCGACGAGCGTTCCAAGGATCCTCCTGAAACGCTCTACGACGGCGTCGTCTAGCTGCATTGCGCCGATGCCATCGCGCTCGGCAGGCGGTCGCGCAGGAACTGGCGCATGCTGTCGCCATAATAGTCGATCAGCTCGCCATAGGCCTGGCAGGCGCTTTCATTCTCGCCCAGTTCGACGAGGGCAAGGCCGAGGAAATAGAGGCTGTCGGCAGCCCGCTCGCCAAACGGGTCGGTCTGGTAATTGTCGTAGAGGACACGCGCAGCAGCGGTCGGATCGCCTTTGTCGAGCAAGGCGCGGCCATGAAGGTTGCGGGCCCAGCTGGCGCGGCGATGGTCGGGATAGGTCGCGGCCATCGACGACAAGGCGGTGATGGCGGCGTCGAACTGGCCCTCGTTCCACAGGCGATAGCCGGCAATATAGGCTTCTTCGCCGGCAGCTTCGAAATTGGGATCGCTGGCAGCGACCGTATCGACCTGCGCGGGCGGCTGGGTCGCAGGAGGCGTGTCCTCGACCACCGGCTCGGGCGCAGGCGGGGTGGCGTCATTGACGGCCATTGGCGTCGACTGCTCCGGCACCGTATTGGCGGCGCGGTCGGCCTGCATTTCAGCACGCATACGGGCGATTTCCGCTTCCATCTGGCCGAGGCGATAGGTCGCCTCTTCGGAGGCGCGGACAAGCTCGGTCATCTGGCGTTCGAGCGCTTCGACGCGGCCGGTCATGATGTCGACCGAGCGGCGCGTGGCGACGGGCTCGTCATAATAGCCTGCCGTGCTGGCCGGGCGACCATCGGGATAGACGCGCTCCTGCATCTGGCGAACCTGGCGTTCCAGTCGCTCGATACGGTCGCGATTTTCACGCTCGCGGGCGCGGTCGGACTCTTGCGCGGCCGCCGTGTCGGCCAGCATGAACAATGCGAGCACGGCCAGAAGAAAACGGGTCATTTCAAAGGTTCCTCAAGGTGTTACGTTCCGCCGTCACCCTTTCCAAGGGCAGATGAGCGGGAGATGAATCATTCGGTTGCAGTATCGCCTTCGGCAGCCGCTTCGCCGCCATCGTCGGTCTCGGCAGGCGGGGTCGGCGGCGGCGCGGGCGGTTCGTCCTCGGCGGCCTCAGCGGCCGTATCCTGCGCTTCCTCAAGCGCCTCCTGGGCGCGGGCGGCGGCCTGGCGGTTGAGCTCCTGCGTGGTCGGGCTCGACTGGCGCTGCGGCGTCGGCTGCGGGGCCGTGCGCTGCGGTGCCGGGGCCGGCGCCGTTGCCGTACGTGCCGGCGCTTCGGGCTCGGGCTCCGCCTCGGCTTCGGGCTGCGCCGTCAGGTCTTCGCCCAGCAGGCTGACATTGCGCACGCGCACGCCATCCTCGGCTAGCTGCGGGATGTCATTGCTGCCGACGCGGATGCGAAGCCATTCGGGGCGTGCGGTCTCGAGCATCGGGGCTTCGGCATCGTCGGGGACGCGATAGGTATCGCCGCGCGCAAGCTCACCCGAAAAGAGTGTCGTGCCGCCATCGGTGACCTGTAGCCAGACCTGGTCCTCGGCGATCAGCAGGACGGGCATTTCTGCAGGCGGGATATCGGTCGGCGTATTGGCAGCATCGTCCGCTTCGGACTGTGCCAGCGCATCTTCGGCACGCTCTTCGGCGACGAGGCGCTGGTCGTTCATCCAGCTGAACAGCAAGACGGCAAGGATGATCGCGGCGATGGCAACGATGATGACCCAGCCGGGCATACCGCGCTTGGGATCGGCAATCTCATAGCCGCCAACCTCGGCCATGGGCGGTGCAGCGGCGCCCATTTCCTCGCGCACCTCGGCGGCGGTCGCACTGACATCGAGGCCGTAGCGTTCGGCCAGCGTCTTGGAAAAACCGATCGTGTAAGTGGGGGCGGGCAAAGCTGCCCAGTCGCCGGCCTCGAGGCTGCGAATATGGCGCTGCGGAATGCGGGTTTCGGCGGCAACTTCCTCGATCGATTGACCGGTTTCGTTGCGCGCGGCCTTCAGCCGTTCGCCGATCGGCACATAGCTTTCGTCAACCGCGCCAGTTTCTTCTTCGTCCATGCCTGTCCCCAGCCTCGAAAATCCCGTCTCGTGCCAGAGAAGGCACGGACCACTTCTTTGTCAACCGATGCAACGCACAGGGCCGCGAAAAAGCCTAATCGAGGACGATTTCGTGCGCCTGTGCCCATTCTTTCAGCACCCGGCGCATGTCACGCGGCGGATCGGCGAGCAGTTCGGTCATGCGGCTCTCGATCTCGCTCGCATCGAGCGACCGGATCATCGCCTTGATCGGCCCGACCGCTGCCGGGGTGATCGAGAATCTGCGAAGACCCATGCCGACCAGCGCCATCGCTTCCAAGGTTCGCCCGCCCATTTCGCCGCAAATGCGCAATGGCGTCTCGTGTGCGTTGCACGCATCGATGACGCGCTTGAGGAAACGCAGGATGGCTGGGCTCAGCCAATCATAGCGATCGGCAAGGCGCGGATCGCCGCGATCGGCGGCAAAGAGGAATTGCGTAAGGTCGTTGGTGCCGATCGAGATGAAGTCGCAGCGCGGCAGCAATTGGTCGAGCATCTCGGCCAGCGCCGGCACTTCGAGCATCGCGCCATATTCGATGACCGTCGGCAGGAAGCGCTTGCGCTTGCGCAGCCAGGCGACCTGGTCCTCGAACAAAGCGCGGGCCTCCTCATATTCCCACGGCTCACTGACCATCGGGAACATGACCTTGAGGTGGCGACCTGCGGCGGCTTCGAGCAAGGCGCGGGCCTGCGCCTTCATCAGCGCTTGGCGGTCGAGACTGAGGCGCAGCGCGCGCCAGCCCATGGCCGGATTTTCCGCCTCGTCCTTCTCGTCGAGATAGGGCAGCGCCTTGTCGCCGCCAATATCGAGCGTGCGGAACACGACCGGCTTGTCGCCGGCCAGTTGCAGCACCTGCTTGTAGAGTTTGTACTGGCTCTCGCGTCCCGGCAGCGTGGCCGCGACGAGGAACTGGAATTCGGTGCGGAACAGGCCGATGCCTTCGGCGCCGCTGCTCTCCAGCTGGTCTGCATCGTCGGCAAGGCCGGCATTGACCATCAGTTCGACCCGCGCGCCATCCTTGGTCTCCGCAGGCTTGTCGCGCTGCGCGGCAAATTCGGCGCGGCGCTCGTTGGAGGTCGCCATCGCCTTGTCGAAGCGGTCGCGGGACGTGTCGGACGGGCGCACGGTGATCGTTCCGCTGTCGCCATCGACGAGAATCTGGTCGCCATCGGCGGCGATGTGACGGATTTCCTCGATCTTGCCGACCATCGGCACGCCCATCGCGCGCGCCACGATGGTAACGTGGGCGGTGAGCGAGCCTTCCTGCAGCACGACGGCCTTCAAGCGGCGACGGTCATAATCGAGCAGGTCGGCGGGCCCCAGGTTGCGGGCGATGAGCACGGTATCTTCCTGCAGCCCCTGCTGTGCCGCCGTGCCCGACTTGCCGGCGACGATCCGGAGCAGGCGGTTGGAAAGATCTTCGAGGTCGTGCATCCGCTCCTTGAGCAGCGGATCGTCGATTTCCTGCATACGGGTGCGGGTGCGCTGCTGGACGCGTTCGATCGCCGCTTCGGCGGTCAGGCCGCTGTCGATCGCCTCGTTGATGCGGCGGCTCCAGCCCTCGTCATAGGCGAACATCTTGTAGGTCTCGAGCACCTCTTCATGTTCGCCATGGACGCCGAATTCGGCGTCGCGGGTCATATTGTCGATCTGTTCGCGCATCCGGCGGAATGCCTGGTAGACGCGGGCGCGTTCCGCCTCGGTGTCCTCCGCGACGGTATGTTCGACGGTCACCTTGGGCTGGTGGAAGACGGCGCGGCCGCGGGCCATGCCGGTGACCAGTTTGAGGCCTGCCAGCTGCTGCTCCCCGGTATTGCGCGCGCGCCCCTTGGTGCCGTCGGCAATGCCCGCATTGGCGAGCAATTCGCTGAGTACCATCGCCACGGTCTGCAGCGCCTCGATCTCGACATCGAGATATTTGCGGCTGTCTTCGTGCTGCACAGTGACGACGCCGATCGGCACGTCATGGCGCACGATGGGGACACCGGCGAAACTGTGGAAATGCTCTTCGCCCGTTTCGGGGCGGAAGGCGAATTGGGGATGCTTGCTCGCTTCCTCGAGGTTGAGGATGAGCATCTGCTCGGCAATCGTGCCGACCAGGCCTTCGCCCATGTCGAGCCGCGTCTGGTGTACCGCTTCCTTGTTGAGGCCGTGCGTGGCGTAGAGCTCGAGCGCGCCTTCCTTGAGCACGTAGATCGAACAAACCTCACTCGCCATCGCCTCGGCGATGAGGTCGACCACACGGTCCAGCTTGGCCTGCGCGCTGCCACGGCTGGCCATGACGGCGTGGAGGCCGGTCAGGATCTCGCGGGCGGAGGCGGAAGCGCTTTCAGGCATGCCAGTGGAGCTAGCAGGAAGGCGGGGCGCTGCAAAGCAAATCGCCAGCTGAATCCGATATGGACCGGAATAGGCTGGCGGGGTGGCAAGCGGACCTGCCACAAGAATCCCGTTTCGTTGTAGTAACGAAGGAGGCGGTATGAACGCCTATTCGAGTATCGATGTGCCGGGAGGCGGCGGCCAGGGGGGCGACCTTCGCGACCTTTCCGCCGACCTCCTATGCGCGATCGACCAATATCGCGCCGAGAGCGACAACAGCCTCCTGGTCATGACACTGGCGCGGCTGATCACGCTCCTGCGGCGCCATTATGTCGCTCATCAGCGCCCCTTGCCCGATGCAGCGCTGGCAACCGGTCATGCGCGACTCGCGATGCTGATGCGCGAACGCGCCGAGGCGATGGGGCGGATGGCAAGCGAGGTGGAGCGTTTTGCCGAGCGCTATGAAAGCGGGCTCACCATCATCGACGACTTTGCCGGATTCCGGCACGATGCCCGCGCGCTGATCGGCCTGCTTGCCGAGGGCATGGAGACGGGCGGCGAGGCGGTGCCGATGCCGACCATGCCGGAGGCGAAGGGCTAGGCGGGCTGCTCGGCGCGCATCGTCAGCGCGGCGGCGGCTTCCTCGACCAGTTCGGCGATGATGTCGGCAACCGGCTCCTCGCGCTTGACCATCCCGACCGACTGGCCGGCCATGATCGAGCCCGACTCCACGTCGCCGTCGATCACCGCGCGCTTCAGCGCGCCCGCCCAATAATGTTCGATCTGAAGCTGGGCTTCGGCCATTTCCAGTTCGCCCTTGTCCAGAAGGTCGGCGACTTCGCGCTGCTTGGCGGCGAAGGCTTCGGTTTCCTTATTCTTGAGCGCGCGGACCGGAATGACCGGCAGGCGCGGGTCGATCTGGACGCTGGGGACCGCATCGCGGGCATTGCCGCGCAGGAAGGCCTTCTTGAAGTTTTCGTGCGCGATGCATTCGGTCGCGCAGACGAAGCGGGTGCCGAGCTGCACGCCGACCGCGCCCATTTCGAGATAGGCGGCGATGGCTTCACCGCGCCCGATCCCGCCGGCGACGAAGACGGGCATTTCCTCGGCGACATGGGGCAGGATTTCCTGTGCGAGCACGCTAGTGGAGACGGGGCCGATATGGCCGCCGGCTTCCATGCCCTCGACGACCAGTGCGTCGACGCCTGACCGCTTCAATTTCTTGGCGAGCGCCAGCGCCGGCGCGAAGGCGATGAGCTTGGCGCCGTGCTGCTTGATCCGGTCGATTGCCTTGCCCGACGGAAGGCCGCCCGCCAGCACGACATGGCTGACGTCATGCTTGGCGCAGATGTCGATGAGGTCGTCGAGATCGGGATGCATGGTGATGAGGTTCACACCGAATGGCTTGTCGGTCATCGCCTTGGTGGCGGCGATTTCCTTGTCGAGCAATTCAGGCGGCATCGCGCCGCAGGCAATCACGCCGAAGCCACCGGCATTGGAAATGGCGCTGACGAGATTGCGCTCCGAGATCCAGCTCATCGCGCCGCCGAGGATTGCATAGTCGCAGCCGAGAAATTCGGTGCCGCGCGCCATCAGGCGTTTCAGTTTGTCGTGTCCACGACCCATGTTCATTCTCCCCCCAGGCCGAACGCGGCATGCAATGCCCGGACCGCCACATCGACATGGCTTTCGGGCACCAGCGCGCTGGCCTTCAATTCTGAAAGTGTCGCCGCGAGCAAGGGCACCTGCCGGTCGGCGAGCACGTCATACACTTTGGCCGCGAGCGCCGGGTCCGATCGGACGCCGACACCGACGACGGAAATCTTGGCGACTTCATTGTCGCTTTTGATGGCCGTGTGGCCGATCTTGTCCTTGGCCTTGTCGAGTGCCTTCAATGCGCGGTCCAATGCCGTACGCGGAACCGTGAAATGCAGGCTGTCGGAGGCCTGCGCGACCATATCGACGGTCAGCCCCTCGTCGGCCAGCGCGTGCAGCGCGGCGGCGAGGCGGCCTGGCCTGTCCTCGGCGATGAGTTTCACCAGCGCTTCATTGCGATCCGCGGCGATGCCCGAAATGGCGGTCCGTTCCATAGTCTCGTCCCAGTTGGAGATGATTTCGCTGCCCGGCACATCCTCGAAGGCCGAGCGCACCATGAGGGTCATGCCCTCGCGCATGGCAAGCCCGACCGAGCGTACCTGCAGCACCTTGGCGCCCGAGCCGGCAAGCTCGAGCATTTCCTCGGCCCCGATGCGGTCCAGTTTGCTGGCATTGGGGTCGATGCGCGGGTCGGTCGTGTAGACACCGTCGACATCGGTATAGATATCGCAGCGATCGGCCTTGAGCCCTGCTGCAATGGCGACCGCGCTGGTGTCCGACCCGCCGCGGCCCAAGGTGGCGACGCGCCCGTCGGGGGTCGCGCCCTGGAAGCCCGGAATGACGCTGACCGTGCCGTTCGACAGCGCGTCGTCCAGCTCGCTGCTGTCGATGCCGTCGACGCGGGCATTGCCGTGGACGCCGCTGGCTTTGACCAGTTGCCAGCCCATGAAGCTGCGCGCGTCGAGGCCCGAATTCTGGAGGGTCATGGCGAGAAGGCCTGCCGTCACCTGTTCGCCGCTCGCGACCACCACGTCATATTCGCGCGGGTCGTGTTCGGCGGCGGCTTCCTTGCAGAATTGGACGAGGCGGTCGGTCTCGCCCGCCATCGCGCTCACCACCACGCAGGTCTCGCTCTCCGCTGCCTGTTTGGCGACCAGCGAGGCGACATGGCGGATGCGCTCGATGCCGGCCATCGAGGTGCCTCCGAATTTCATGACGACGCGCGGCAAGTGCGGTTTCCCTTGGGTGAGTGATGTTGAGCGTGTAGGAAGGGGACATGGCAAAGACAAGCATCCTGGCCTCCGAGGCCCAGCATTTCGGGAGCCTTGCGGGCGACTGGTGGGACCCCAAGGGCGCCAGCGCGATGCTGCACAAGCTCAATCCGGTGCGGCTGGGCTTCATTCGCGAACAGCTGGATCGCCATTTCGGGTTGGACGAATGCGACCTGAAGCCGCTGGCCGGGAAAAGCGCGCTTGATATCGGATGCGGGGCCGGGCTGCTGGCCGAGCCGCTGGCGCGGATGGGCGCCAAGGTGACCGCGGTCGATGCTGCCCCCGAACTCATTGACGCGGCCAAGGCGCATGCGGGTGCCCAGGGTCTCGACATCGACTATCGCGCCGGCGAAGTCGCGGCGGTCGAGGCGCAATATGACCTCGTCACCGCATTGGAAGTCATCGAACATGTCGCCGACCCCCACGATTTCCTGAAGGTCGTGGTGTCGAAGCTGGCCGATGACGGCCTGCTTATCCTGTCGACGCCCAACAAGACGCCCTTGTCGAAGCTGCTGACGATCACGCTGGCAGAAGGCACCGGTCGCATCCCGCGCGGTACGCACGATTACGACCAGTTCATTCCGCCCGAGCAATTGGAAGAGATGCTGGCGGCCGAAGGCATGGAGCCCATTGAAACGCGCGGTATCGCCTTCTCGCCGACCAAGGGACTGCACCTAAGCGAGGATCTGCGGCTCAATTATCTGATCGCGGCTCGGCGGGTTTAGCGTCGTGCCGGGGCAGGGCGGCCTGCCCCGTCAGTCCTGTCGCTTTGCGCAGGCTGGCCGGCATTCGCCATCTTTCACGCAATGCCGCTCGCTTCGCTCCGCTTGCATTGCGCTCGGTGGCTCCTGCTAGAAATCGACCTTGTCGTAATGCGCGGGCGGCGCGACGCCCTCCATGCGCTCGCCTAGTAACGGCCTGAAGCCGGGGCGGCTCTTCATCACCGCGTACCAATTCTTCGCATTTTCATGCCCGCGCCAGTCGAGCGCGCCGAGATAGTCGACGACGCTCAGCTGTGCGGCGGCGGCGAAGTCGGCCAGGCTCAGGCGGCTGCCCGCCAGCCAGCGGCGATGGTCGAGCAAGTAGTCCATGTAGTCGAGATGCCCGTTGGCGGCGCGCATGGATTCGCGCAAGCGCACCGTGTCGGGGCTGGCGCGGCTGATGATGCGCTTGAACATCTTTTCCTCGAGCAGGGGGGCGACCACGTCCTGCCACATCTTGCGCCCGAACCAGTCGGCGAGGCGCCGCACCTCGGCGCGGGCGGCGGCGCTCCCTTCGAGCATCGGCGTCTTGGGGTTGGTCTCGTCGAGATATTCGCAAATGGCCTGGGTCCCGATCAGCACGTCGCCCGAGCGATCCTCGACCAGGACCGGGGTCTCTCCCGCCGGATTGAGGTCGAGAAATTCGTCGCGCCGCTCCCACGGGTGCTCGCGCACGAGATTATGCGCGATTCCCTTTTCGCCCATCACCAACCGGACGGTGCGCGAATGGGGACAGAGCGGATATTGATATAATTGCCACATGGGATGCAGCCCTAACTAGGAAAGGCCGCCCCGCCCGGCAAGCGGGCGAGACGGCCTTTCCCGTCTTGAAACGCTTTTAGTCTTCGCTGCCGGCGCGCAATTCCTCGGCACGGGCACGATAGTCGGCGGCCTCGGCCTCGGCGTCGGCGGCCCATTCTTCGTACATGGCGGCGAGGTCTTCGTCGCTCATCTGGATTTCCTCGGTCGCCGTTTCGATCTCCACCGCTTCGGCTTCCATCGCTTCCTCTGCGACTTCCCAGCTATCGTCGTAGCAGGCGTCGACCTCGTCACCTTCCTCGACTTCCGAGCAGGCGATCTCGTCGAACGGCTCGGGCTCGGGGAACATCGGCGGCAGGTCGGCTTCGGCAAAGCGCGTTTCCATGGCCTCGACAAGGCGCGGCATGCCGCGAATGAAACCAGGCATCGCGGCAATGATGGCGCGATAATAGCTGGGCTCGAGGCTCATGGTCCAGAACGTCCGGGTGAGCTTCATGCCCGTCTCAGTCTGAGAAAATGCAGCCAGTTCGAGCAATTCGCTTTCGGTGAAGCGATCGGCGAACAGTTCGGCCATCACCTCGCGCAGGCGCGGTTCGGAATCCGCCATGACCGGCGGGAATTCGGTCGCCATGACATCGCGCACGATCGCGAGACGCTCGTTGAAATATTCGTCTTCCTCGAGGATCATTTCGCGCAGCGTCTTGTCACCCAGCGCGCCGAGCATCATGTCCGCGGCCATCTGCATCTGTTCGGGCGTCATTTCGGGCGGCGCGGTGAATTCCTCACCATCCTCTTCGACTGCCGCTTCGATATCTTCATCGGCCGCCGCCTCGGGTACGTCCATGCCGGCCATGCCGCCAAGGCCCGGGAATCCGAACAGGTCCATGCCTTCGCCCATTTCATAGGCGACTGCGGCCAGCTCCATCATTTCCTGCGCGCCGAATTCGCGCGCGAGTTCCTGGATCGGCGTATCGAGCAGGCGGTCGGCATAGTCACCCAAGACATAATTGACCGTGTTCGCGGCCTGGCCCTGCGGCCAGTAAATGTCGACCGCCTGGAGCGCGAGCTCCATCTTGGCATTGGACGGGTCGAGATCGACTTCCTGGACATTGGTCAGAACAGGCGGCGGCGCGTCCTGCGTCGTCACGACGACCACAGGAGGCGCTTCGTCGGCATCCTGTGCGATGGCCGGCGTGGCAATCGCCATCGCCATGGCCGAAACGGTCAAAGCAAACTTGGTCTTCACTGGAATGTCCCCCACGAACAAAAACTTAGATGGCGCCGAGCCAGAACAGCGCGGCAATCCCGACGACAATACGATACCATGCAAAAGGCGCAAAGCCGATTTTGGTCACGATGGCGATGAAGGCCTTAACAACCGCATAAGCGACGACGAAGCTGACCAAAGCGCCTAGGCCGATCATGCCCAGATCGTCGGCGACCAGTTCGTCGCGCGCCTTGAACAACGAATAGACGGTCGCGCCCGACAGGGTCGGGACGGCAAGGAAGAAGCTGAACTCTGCGGCGGTCTTGCGGTCGATGCCGAGCGCCATCGCGCCCATGATGGTCGCGCCGGAACGCGACACGCCGGGGATCATGGCAAGGCATTGGACGAGGCCGACGGTCAGAGATTTCTTGAAGCTCATCGTCGCGACGGCACCGCCGACCTGGTCTTCTGGCATGTCCGGCCGCGCCGGCGGATTGGCGAGCTTTTCCACGAGCAGGATGCCGATGCCGCCGATAATCAGCGCCCAGGCGACGACCACCGCATTGGCCAGCAGATCGTCGATCTGGTCACCGAAGAGGAGGCCCAGCAGCACCGCCGGGAAGAAGGCGACGAGCAGGTTGCGGGTAAAGTCCCATGCGCCCTTCGAGCCTTCGAACAGGCCCTTGAGCACGCCCCAGAAGGTCTTCCAGTAGAGGACGACGACCGCGAGAATCGCGCCCGGCTGGATAGCAATGTTGAAGACTGCCCATTCCTCTGCCGAAAAACCGAGCAATTCGGTCGCGAGGATGAGGTGCCCGGTCGAGGAGACGGGCAGATATTCGGTGAGGCCCTCGACGATGCCGAGGATGATGACGAGGAGCGTGGTCGACATGGGTTCGGCTAGCCGTGCCGGCCAGTGCCGAAGCGTCCGCCCTTGCGATAGCGGATCAGCCAGTCGCCGGCGACCGCATCCATCGGGGTCGGCGTGATGTCGAAGGCCTTGAGGCCGCGACAATCGGCGTGGGCGATGCTGTCATGGGCGAGCATCTTCCACTGATCCTTGGTCATCGGCGCGCCGGGCAGGAAGCCGAAGCTGGAGATGAAGTCGCCGGCAATGCGCGGGAAGGCGGCAAGGTTGGGCTCCTGGCCCGACAGCTCGGCAATCTTCTCGTTCAATTCCATCATGGTCATGACGTCGGGACCGGCAATGTCCCAACCGTCGCCGCCATAAGTGTCGGGGTCGAGCGCGGCCTTGGCGATGGCCTCGCCCAGATCGCGCACGAACACCGGCTGGAATTTCGTCTGCGGCGCGAGCACCGGCGTCATCGGCAGTCTCATCATCCCGGCAAAGCGGTTGGTGAACTCGTCTTCGGGGCCGAAGACGACGCTCGGGCGCAGCATGGTGGCATTGGGAAAGGCTTCCCACACCGCCTCTTCGCCGGCCTTCTTGGTGTTCGAATAATTGCTGTCGCCCATCTCGCCGGCGCGCAGCGCGCTGATATGGACGAAGGCCTTCACCCCGGCTTTGGCCGCAGCCTCGGCGACGCGGCGCGGCGCATCGACATGCAGCGCCTTCTGCTTTTCCGTATCGAACGTGCCGACCAGGTAGACGACCGCATCGGCGCCCTCGACCGCAGCCTCGACCGACTTATCCTTGGTCACGTTGGCGGGCATCAGCTGGATCTGGCCGACCTTGGACAAAGGTTGGAGCGTATGCGCGCTCTTAGGGTTGCGCTCGGCAATGCGCAGCTGCGCACCGCGCTTCAGCAGCGCTTCGCTGGCATAGCGGCCGATGAATCCGCCGCCGCCGAAAAGGGTGACGAGTTTGGGGCTGTTGGGGTCGGACACGGGTAAATCGCCTCTTGTCGGATCACGCTAGGAAATGTTGCGCCCTCCCTAGGCGAGAGGGCGCCTATCCGACAAGCGCGTTTTAGGTCGGTAACGTTCCCTCTTTTCAGGCGGCCCTCAGCGTGGATCGGGGAGCGGTTCGCCCGGCTCGACGATGACGCCCTGCTCGACCGCTTCCTCGGCCTGCGGCGCGCGCGTCGGGAATTTGACCACCAGCATGATGATCACGCCGATGCTGAAGAGCGTGCCGACGATGTAGAATGGCAGGGTGGTCCCGGCGACTTCCGCACCGACCGTCGCCCCGGCAATCGCGGCGCCCAGCGGACGGCCGAAATTGGCGGTGGTCATGTAGAGCGTGAACTGCGTCGCCGCGACCTGCGGCTGGCACAGGCGCATCGCCAGCGGGATGGTGGCGACGGCGACCAGGGTCGACACGATCGCCTCGACCCACAAATAGGCGCTCACGAAACCGCCATCGGACCAGCGATCGGGCGACAGCGCGAAGGTCAGTGCATAGGCCGCGGTCAGCGCGAAAAGGATCATCGCACTGCGCTGTGCCCCGATGATGCGCACGGCAAGTCCGCCCAGCACCAGGGCGATGAGGCCCGCAGCGAACTGCGCGGCGGCGATGATGTCGGTATATTGCGAGGCTTCCCAACCGGCGAGCTCGGGGCCGAGCACCGGGAAGATGCTTTCCGAGATGCCGAGCGGCACTGCGCGCATGAGCAGCAGAACGAGCAGGACGATGCTCAGGGGCGCGAGCATGGCCTTGAGGCTGTCGCGGATGAGCGGCCACCACGCCTCGACCTGGATGGCGCGGTTGCGCGGATGCTCATCGCCCGCGGTCCAAGGGAGCAGCTTCTCGCCCTCGCGCTCGCGGATGATGATGCCGTAGAACAAGACGATCGCGACCACGGCGCCCGAAGCCATGTAGCCGGCGGCAACGCCCATATCTTCCATCAGGCGCCCGTTCATCCAGGTCGAGAAGCTCATGCCGAGCATCTGCGCCCCGAACATGATGCCGGCGGCGAAGGAGCGTTCGTCTTCCTCCATGATATCGACCGCTAGGCCGTCGATGCCGACATCCTGGAAGGTGACGGCCGCGTTGGCGGCGAAGGCGAGCGCGATGAGGAGCTGCACTTGGTCGGCACCGGGCTGCAGCGCCGCGCCAAGCAGGAGGATCGCGACCATGAGGAACTGCGCGCCGATGATCCATGCCCGGCGGCGGCCCATGGCGAGATAGGTGTAACGGTCCATCAGGAAGCCGTTGACGAATTTCAGCGTCCAGGGGAGCGAGGCTGCAGCGACCACCGAAGCGACTTCGTCGACGCTGCCGCCATTGGCGCCCAGCCATGCCGGGACCGCGAAGAAAAAGAGCCCGATCGGCACTCCCTGCGTGAAATAGAAAAGGAAGACGGTCGCGAGACGCAGCAACTTGTTCTGGGCGAGGATCATGCGGGTTCCTTTGGCTTGGTTCAGGCGGTGGCGGGGATTTCGGGGACTGGCTCGTCCTCGACCTGCGGCGTTTGCGCCTCGACGGCTTTAACCGACGCGACCGAGACAAGCGGCAGCTTGGTGAAGACCGCGATGATGCAGGCGACCAGCAGGATGCCGCCCAGCGCGAAATAGAGATATTGCGGCGCGTAGGAGGCAGTGATGCCGGCGGCGAGACCCGCACCCAGCGGGCGGCCGAAGTTCGAAAGCGCCATGTAGACGGTATATTGCGTCGCCGCGACGCTGGGATCGCAAAGGCGCATCCCCATCGGAATGGCCGCAACCGTGATCATCGTGGTCGCGAACGGGAAAGCGATGAGGATGGCGATGACGAGGCGGCTGTCGGTCCACTGGTCGGGCACGAGGGCGAAGGCGAAGCAGGCGATTGCGAGGGCCGCGAACAGCACGCGGAAGGCACGGGGTTCGCCGGTCTTGCCGACGATCCAGCCACCGATGGTCATAGCAAAGACACCGGCCCCCAACCCGAACATCGAGACACGGTCGGTATAGGTGGTGAGCTCCCAACCGGCGATTTCCTGACCGAGCACGGGGTGGAAAGTCTCGGCGACCCCGCTCGGCATCGAGCTGATCATGAAGGCGATGACGAACAGGATGCTCACCGGCTTTAGGATGGCGCGCACGCTGTTGCGCAGGAGTGGCCACCAGGCGCCGAGTTTGATTTCGAGGTTGCGCGGATGGGCGTTGCCCTTGGACCAGGGGAAACGCCGTTCGCCCTCGCGCTCCTTGAGAAGCAGCCCCATGAGCAGCACCGCGCCGACCACGGCCGCGCCTGTAAAGAAGGCCGCTGAAACCCCTTGCGCGGCAATGATACGCCCGGCGGCGAAGCTGGACGCCGCCATGCCGACCATGCCGGAGCCATACATGAGCCCGGCCGCGATAGAGCGCTCATCCTCTTCGAGAATGTCGACCGCCAGCCCGTCAATGCCGACGTCCTGCGTCGAGGCCCCGAAGCCGCAGGCCAGCGCGACGGCGGACAGCAGAGCGATGTCGGACGAGGGGGGCGAAATGAACGCGCTCAGCAGCAGCGCGCCGACCAGCACGGTCTGTGCGGTGATGATCCAGGCACGCCGGCGGCCCATGGGCAGGAAGGTATAGCGGTCCATCACCAGAGCGGTGAGGAACTTCCAGATCCAGAAGAACATGTAGGAGGAGACGACCTGCGCGGTTTCCACTGCAGTGCCGCCGTTCGATACGATCCACGCCGGGATGGCGACGAGGAAGAGGCCGTTGGGTACACCTTGCGTGAAATAGAAGGCCGACATCATGGTCAGCCGCAGCGGCTTGCTCTCAGCCAAGATCATGCAAAATGTCTCCCACCCCCGTGAAGGAAGGCGAGAGCCTGCGTCAGAATGTCAATAAGTGCAAGCTGGCCAGCAGCTTAGCGCTTGGTCTCTTCCATGCGTTGGCGGATCGTGTCGAAGACCGCGGGATAGAGCGGCGTCGTGAACGCACAGCCGGCAGTCCAGCCGTCATTCCAGCAGACCTGCGCCTCGATCGGCTGCAGGCCGGGCAGGGTAACCCACAGGCGCTCGCCATGCTTGGGGCTGTAGGACAAGTCGACGCAGCAACCGCCCGGCGAGAGGTTGCGAATCGTCGTCGGATAGGCCTTCGATCCCGGGTGGCGCGAGCGCACCTCGCCCTCGAGCGCCACGCGTTCCTCGCGGCGGGTCGATTCCATGTTCGTCCGTGCATTCATCGCCTGATTCTCCGGCACATGCTTCTGTTCGCCTGAGACATTGGCAAAATCCTGTTAAAAACCAGTTAAATAGGTTCCGGAACTGCGGGCGCGCGTGACTTTCCCGTTGACAGGGGCGCCCTCTCGCGAATAGAGCGCGCGGCCTACCGGCAATCCATGCCTGTGCCCAGGTGGCGGAATTGGTAGACGCACCGTCTTCAGGTGGCGGCGGGAGTAATCCCGTGGAGGTTCGAGTCCTCTCCTGGGCACCACTACAGCCGTAACGTCTTGTTGCGGCGAGATATTCTCGGTAATCAGCCCTTCGTTTGTCGCTCCGACGCTACAAAAGACGCTACAAATGCGTCCAGCCGGAGTTGGTTCTATGGGTATGGTCGTGCGCTACATCGCAAAGTTAAAAACAGGGCGGCTCCAATTCAGGCGCGCATATCCGAAACGTCTTCAGCCGCTTATTGGCGCTTCCGAGTTTGTCAGAACCTTTGGCTTTGCCAAACCCACGGACCCCGCCTTCATGGAGCGCTACAGCGACCTGATGGCCGAATACGACCGAATTGTTGGAATGGCGAAACGCGCGTCGGCTGGCGAGTATGATGAGCTCTCTCATGAGGTTGTGGAGTGGGCCGCCGAGGTCTTCAAAATCGAATGGCTCAGGGACAACGACGCAGCACGAGCAGACGGCACACTTTCGGATGAAAAGATAGAGGCCGATTCCATCGGTTTTTCGGACTACGTGGAGGACGCGAGTTCCAACGAAATTATTCGTCACTTTCGCGATGATGCCTTGCGGCTGGCCACGCAGGCTGGATTGGTCGTTGACCCGGCCAGCACTTCGTTTGCTCACTTGTGTCGCCGTCTGGCCGAAGCAAGATGCGAAGCAGCCAGCATCGCGCAAGCTCGCTTAAATGGTGCCATCGTTCCCACTCCTCTTGCTCCCTCCGTTCCCGAAGAGGCATCGCGTGGGCTGAGGCAGTCCGAAGCGCGCTTAGGTGCTAGTCCGGCTATCGGGTTTGTTACACTTGCCCGGGAAGAAGCTCAGCGTGTCACTAAGGAGCGCGGTGAGAGCACGCTCCAGGCGCTGCGAGCGGCTCTTCAGCTTTGGGAGCGGGAAAATGGTGACATTCCGCCGACCGCCATCACGCGTCTCATGGTGACCGAGTTTATCGACGTGCTGCGGTTGCTTCCCAAACAGTGGAAGAAGGCGAACAGCAAAGCGTCGCTGTCCGCCATTGCGGCGAAGGCTAAGGTGGCCGGCGGGCCGACGCTGGCAGCGAAAACCGTCGCTCAACACGTTGGCTCGCTCTCGGCCATTTGGAACCGCATGCTTTCGAGCGGGCGGTTGCCGGAAGGAGCCTCCAACCCCTTCGCAAAGCACAGCCTCCCTAAGCAGGCGAAGAGAAAGGCTGTTAAGGGGCTCACGCGCGATGAAGCTATCGCCATCTTTCAGACGCCGGTCTTTCGTGATGGCGAGCGTCCGCGCAACCTGAGGGGAGAAGCGGGCTATTTCTTGCCCTTGCTGTTGCTTGCAACCGGAGCGCGCCCCGAGGAGATTGCGCAGCTCGTCGTGGACGACTTGCGCTTTCACGATGGCAGGATGTGGCTTGAGATTTCGGCCAATGGCGACCATCCGCATGAGGCAAGTAGGCGCTTGAAAACCGAGGCCTCAGGGCACGGCGCGCGACGATTCCCGCTGCCCCAGTTTCTCATCCGCCTCGGCCTGAGTGACTACATCGATTGGCTAAAGGCGCATGGCGAGGTCGCCTTGTTTCCCTCGCTGCGCACGAAAGGGAAGCGCGACCTTCTTTTTGACAGCTTCACGGCTCCTTGGCGCGATTACCTGAAAAGCCACGGCATCGAGCCGATTTGCCGTCAGCCAGCACGCGGCTTCAGGCACCTTTGGACGACGGAAGCGCGCAAGGCGCACGTCCCGCAGGATGCTCAGGAGTACATCCAAGGCCATGCGCCCTCTGGACGTATGAACGCTGTCTATGGTGACCGCGAACCGTTGGGTTTGGAAATTGACAAGCTCGACTTTGCTTGGCTTCCGGAGAGCATCATGCCTTGGTCTAAGGCTTGAACGTGGTGCTCGTGGAGGGCATACTCAGCCAGCGCGACGACGGTGTTTGACGTCGCCTTATCCGCGAGAATCAGTCAGTTTCTCGATGAAACTAAAAATACGAATATATCTGCCGGGCAAAAGGCCTGTGCAGCGTGCATAGGTGTGTCGAATGGCGGACATTGAAAGACCTAATAGGTTTGAAATTGAAGACGAGCGTGAATCGCTCCTGAAGCTCGAGAAGGAGGGCGGAAAACCCAACGCCTCCTCAGAAATCTTGGCTTCGGATGTGCTCGTCGCCCCCGCGCACTTCCAGCCGCGCGGAGATAGCTTGGTCATGCGCTATGGCGCCTCTCGCAGCCATATCACCGAGATGGCCAAAGTCGTTTCCGGAGGAGGTAGGCTGGACCCGATGACGGTGGTGTCTTTTGGTCCGCGCTATGTCCTTCTTGATGGGCATCACCGGCTTGCCGCCTATCGCGAAGCAAACTTTTCTGGTGCGATTCCTGTCGAAGTTCTCGACTGCGATAAGGAAGGTTTGGACCGCATCAAGTGGGCAATGGCCGAGAGCTCCAAAAGGAACATCAAGGACAAGCTCCCGATGAGTAAAGACGACAAGCAGGATAACGCTTGGCGTATTACCGTCGCGCAAGGCTTGGAGTTGAGCAAGCGCGAGCTTCACGAGACATGCGGAGTGTCGGAGCGGAGTATCGGCAACATGCGGGCAGTTGCGAACAAGCTGTCCGCGTCTGGGTACGACGAAGCGGCGCTGCTCGGAATGAGTTGGCGTGGAGCACGCTGGGAGCTCGGTAGGCTCGAAGGGAATGCGGACGAAACGTCTCCCGATGCACGTCAGAAGCGCCTACGGCGTCTCTCGAAGAAGCTCGCTCCCATCTTGACGCAGCGCTTGGCTGCTAAGGACTTGCTTGAGGCGATGGAGTCCGCTCGACCTGGCATTGTGATTGAACTTGAAGCGGCCATCGCGGACCACAAGGAATTTGAGCGGCTCTCCAAGGAGTTGAACATTTAGGAAGCGGCCTTCGACCGCGCTAACAGGTTGCGGACAGTCGCGGGATGCCAACGTCCGCCCCTCGCAGTCCTGATGCTTCGCTCGTTTAGGCCGTCAGCCATCGCCCGCAGCGAGTGATGGCCTTCCGAGCGCATCGCTTCGATAACGGGCAGAACATCCGCTGCGTGTTCGTCCGCCGACCGCTTGATTTCATTTAGAGCTGCTTTGTTGCCCTTGTTGGCGCGGCGTAGAGCTCGAGCACCATTGGGGTTGCCCAATTTAACACCGCGTCGCTTGGCGGCTTGGAGAGCTGCAGACGTGCGCTGCGAGATGGCCTCGCGCTCCGCCTGAGCGATGACAGCGAGGATGCCGACAGTCATGTCGTTCACATCGGGATTGTCGGCGGCCACGAGCTTCGCGCCGCTATCTCGTAGCTGGAGCAGGAAAGCCGCATTCCGGGATAGCCTGTCGAGCTTCGCAACTACGAGTGTCGCATTCGTCACCTTCGCGTGGTGGAGGGCCTTTGCGAGCTCTGGGCGGTCGTCGCGCTTCCCAGTCTCAACCTCAACATACTCACCCAAAACGTTGCAGCCCCGGCTCGCGCAGAACCGTTGAACCGCCTCTCGTTGCGCCTCTAATCCTAAGCCGGACCGCCCCTGCGCCGCCGTCGAAACGCGTATGTAACTGACAACCTGCATGCCGCTTCCCTTGTATAAAATTGACTAACCACCATTAGGCCAAGTAATACGCATAAGTGAACAGGGACGGAAGGGCCAATACGGGTCCCATTCTTGCCATTTTGAGAGACTCTGTTCTTGTTCATGCAGGCGATTCAAAAATAGGGTTAAAGCTCCTTAGGTGCTGTTGTTGGTTGGTCCTTCTTGGGCTGTGCTCGCCATCCGTTTAAAATAGGGGTGGCTGGTGGGCGTCTTGCTGGCTATCCCTATCGGCGCCGAACGGGGGAGTTTGCGTGGGTACTACCGAACATACGTTGAATGACGCGATTGCGAACATTCTCAGGGAAACTAGAGCGGCTTGGGATGCAGACGGCGTTGTTGCCTCTGAGAACACGGGTGCCTTTTCTGGCAACAACCAGCGACCGGACATCTTGGTTTGCGAACCGCATACTTCACCGGTCGTAATCGAAACTGAAGTCTTGCCCGCGACGACAGTTGAGGTTGAGGCAAAGTCTCGCCTCGGGCAGACTCTGAGGTCGACCGGAAGGGTGGTTTTATCTGCTATCGCGCTACGCTTGCCGAAATCCTATCGAATGCTTGCGGGCAAGCCGCTCCGAGCATCCATTCGGGCCGAGACCGAATTTGAATTGTGCCTCTTTACCGGGGAATCTCCAACCGATTGTGAGCGATGGCCACGCGACGGTTGGTTGCGATGCAGTATAGAGGATATTTCTCGCTACGCACAATCGGCGGCCGTCCCGCCTAAGGTCATCGAAGATGCTGCGGAACAGCTCGTCTTGGGCGTTCAGCAAGCTGCCGCTCTTCTTAACGAACTCTCGACCGACAACCCGAAGTCAACGGAAGCTATCGCCAGCGATCTGCGTCAGCAGGACGAGGACCAAACGCGTAGGATGGCCGCAACCATGTTGGCCAACGCTTTTGTTTTTCACGAGACCCTTGCTGGTGGCTCTGGGAAATTGGGCAGTGTGCTTTCAGTCGATGAATTGCGCGCAAATAACCAGTTCACAAAATCCCATGTCTTGAAGCAATGGCGACGCATCCTAAAGGTCAACTATTGGCCTATCTTCGATATTGCATGTCGTGTTCTGACCCATATTCCGGCCGGACGAACACAGCCAATTCTTGAGATAATGGCGGAGACTGCTGAACGCTTGCTGCAGAACCAAATGATGCGGTCCCATGACCTAACAGGGGCCATCTTCCAGAAACTCATCACTGATAGGAAATTCCTCGCCGCGTATTACACGACCCCTGCAGCGGCCGCTTTGCTTGCGGGTCTAACGCTTCGTCCAAAGCAGACGCCTATGGGCTCCGATTGGTCTGACGAAGACGAGCTGCAGAAAATGAGGGTTGCCGATTTTGCGTGCGGAACCGGCACGCTCCTCTCTGCTGCCTATCAGCGGATGAGTCAGCTCATTGAGTTTGCCGGTGGTGAAGCCGCAAGCCTCCATCCGCATATGATGGCTGATGTTATCGTCGGATGTGACGTGCTTCCGGCCGCATCCCACCTCACGGCTTCTATGCTTGCAGGCGCACACCCGACCGTGAAGTTTGACCAAAGCCACATTCTTACAGTTCCTTACGGTCTGCAGCCTGACAAGAGCGTTGCACTCGGCTCGCTCGACTTGCTGAATCCTCAGAGGACCTTGGGCGTTCTCAATATTACCGCAAAGGCAGCAGAAGGTCTCGGCGAGAAAGAAAAGGAAATGTGGGCGGCTTTGCCCCACGACGCATTTCATCTCGTTCTAATGAATCCGCCGTTCACCAGACCCACAGGTCATGAAGGCGACAAGGTCGGCGTCCCCAATCCGATGTTTGCTGCATTTAGTTCTACTAAGGAAGAACAACGTCGAATGGGGTCGGCCATGAAGAAGCTGGCTGAGGGTACGTCTTACCATGGAAATGCGGGTGAGGCGTCGGCCTTCCTCGCGCTGGCCGATTGCAAGCTGTCGAAGGACGGCACATTGGGCCTTGTTATGCCCATGAGCCTTCTCGCAGGCGATGCTTGGGAAGCGTCTCGGAAGATTGTTCGCGAGAAATTTGGCGATTTGATTGTCTGCACAATTGCGGGTGCCGATGATGACGAGATGTCATTCTCAGCGGACACGGGAATGGCCGAGTGTTTGCTGACAGCCAGAAAAGGCAAAGGACGCAAAGGAAGGGCCCTATTCGTCGTCCTTTTCGAGCGGCCCGATTTCCCAATGCTTGGGTGGTCGCTCGCTGAGCAAATTGCGAACCTCCACGACAATGGTGCAGTTCGTAAGCTTGAAGACGGTCCGCTGGGTGGCACTCGCATTTCTTTTGGAAACGACCTGGTGGGATATGCGCTGGACGTCCCCATCAATGACACTGGTCACTGGAATGTCGCTCGCATTAGAGACCTCGCGCTGGCTCAAACGGCTCATCAAATCGCGGTCCATGGGATGGCATGGCTGCCGGGGATGCCTTCAAGAAACGCGGCGCAGAGTCTTCCGATGTCCACTGTCGGTCAAATCGCGGCGATTGGGCCATATCATATGGACGTCAACGCATCGGGGGCCGGCGGTACCGTCCGAGGGCCCTTCAAGGTAGTCTCGGCATCTGGAAGTCCAACCTATCCTATCCTTTGGGCGCACGAGGCAGATCGTGAGCGGACCATCGTATTTGAGGCGGAAGCAGAAGGCGAAGTGAAGGTCGGGAAAGACTCAGACGAAGTCGATCTCATCTCTCGCAAGGTCACCGCTTTGCAGGCTACTGCCTCCCACGCCCACTTTAACCGCGATTGGCGCTTCAACTCCCAATCGACCGGCATGCAGTTCTCAAATCGCAAGGCGATTGGTGGGCGAGCTTGGCTCTCCATCAAAGTCGGCGACGAAAAGCGAGAGAAGGTGCTCGCTCTCTGGGGTAACACTTCTGTCGGCAGTCTCATGTATTGGTGGCATGCGAACAAGCAGCAAGCGGGTCGAGGTAGCATTGGGAAAAACGCACTCGAAGATTTGCCAGTGCTCGACCTTACTTCCCTCTCCGACAAGCAACTCGATAAGGCTGCGGAAGTCTTCAAAAACTTCCAAAGCAAAGAGTTACAGCCTCTTCACGAAATAGCGAATGACCAAGTTCGTGCGGCACTCGACGAAGCATTTTTCACAGAGGTCTTCGGTTGGCCAGCCGCTCTTTTCGTTGCCAACGGTCCAATGGACCTTCTTCGGCAAAAGATGGGTGACGAGCCGTCGATTCACGGCGGACGGTAATAACAGGCTCGCATACCTTACAAACAGGCGCTACAAAACTGGCGTTGGAGCTTGCAGAAAAGTCGCGATTTTAGGGAAAAATCATCAATTGGCGCCAGTCCTCTCCTGGGCACCATTTTTCCTATATGACAGCATCTTGCGCCGTGCTGGCGCGTGCCCAATTGGTTCCGAAACGGACCAATTAGCGAGATTTGATTCAGGCTGATTGCGGCAGAATGCTTCCGTGCCGATCGCATGGGAGGAAATTCGTGTCGCGCAGAGCCAATCTTGTCACCATCGCGGCGGTGGCGTGCATCTATCTCACGGCCCGGCTGGCCGGGTTCGGCATGGTGGCTACGGCTTGCTTCGTCGTGCTGCTCGCGATCCTCGTCATCAACGATGCGCGCATCTGGAAGATGACGCGCCAGCAGAATCGCAACCTGTCGCGCCAGTCCGAGCAGCGCCGTGTCGCGCTGGAAGAATTGGAAGAATCCAATCGCTTGCTCCTGATGACCGAGGCGACCGCGCATGTCGGGCATTGGAGGATCGATCTGGAATCGGAAGAGCTCTACTGGTCCGACGAAACCTGCCGCATCCATGGCGTGCCCGCCGGCTGCAAGCCCGAAATGTCCAAGGCGATCGAATTCTTCCATCCCGACGATCGTCACATCGTCACGGACGCCGTCGACCATGCGGCGCGCACGGGCGAGGGCTATCGCTTCACGGCAAGGCTCGTGCGAGAGGATGGCGAGATCCGCACGGTCGAATCTGTCGCCAAGGTCGAACAGGACGAGAAGGGACACGCCATCGGCCTGTTCGGTGTCTTCTGGGACCGGACCGAGGAGTTGCAGCGCGAGGATGCGCTGCGCCGGGCTCTGAAGGCGGCGAAGCATGCGACCTCGGCCAAAAGCCGCTTCCTTGCCAATATGAGCCATGAAATCCGCACGCCGATGAATGGGGTCATCGGCTTTACCGACCTGCTGCTCGCCGAGCCTTTGTCTGAGAGGCAGCGCCGCTATGTCCAGCTCATCAGCGACAGTGGCCGCTCGATGCTGCAGCTGCTGAACGACATTCTCGATATCTCCAAGATTGAAGCGGGCAGCCTCGAACTGGCCGTAGAACCGGTCGATATCCGCGCCAAGCTGGAGGATTGCGCCGACATCATGCGTGCTGCGGCGGAAGCGAAGGGCATATCGATTACGGTCGAGGTGGCCGATGACGTGCCGCAGCTGATCGCCGGGGACCGGCTGCGCTTTCGCCAGATCCTGCTCAACCTGCTCGGCAATGCGGTGAAGTTTACCGACGAGGGAGGGGTGGTGATGAACGCGCATGTCGAGCTGGGCGACGGCGCGCGCGAACTGGTCATCGATGTCATCGACAGCGGGATTGGGATCGGCAAGGCGAAACGCGAGATGGTCTTCCAGAGCTTCGGCCAGGCCGATGCAACGACGGCGCGCAAGTTTGGAGGATCGGGCCTTGGCCTTTCGATCAGTCGCAACCTCGCCGAACTGATGGACGGATCGCTCGAGGTCGAAAGCGAACTCGGCGTCGGGTCCACCTTCACCATCCGCCTGCCGATCAAGGAAGTCGCGGTCCGCAAGCTGGAAGACATGGCGGAGGCGCGGCGCGCGTCCAGCCCCGGCAAGGGACGCGTCCTCATCGCCGAAGACAATGAGGTCAACCAGATGCTGTCCAAAGCGATGTGCGAGCGCCTGGGCCTCGAAAGCGATATTGCCGAGAATGGCCGCGAGGCGGTCGAGAAGATCGAGCTGGCGCGCGAGACCGGCCACTTGCACGATCTCATCCTCATGGACCTGCAGATGCCCGAAATGGACGGGCTGGAGGCAACGCGGAACCTGCGCGCGATCGGCTATGATGCCGAACGCCTGCCCATCGTTGCGCTGACCGCCAACGCCTTCCGTGAAGATATCGATGCCTGCCTCGCTGCCGGCATGCAGGATCATCTCACCAAGCCGGTGCGACTGGAGGATATGCAGGCGATGCTCGCCAAGTGGATGCCGCGGCATGCTGGCGGCGATCCGGTCGAGGAGGTGCGCGCTGCGGTCTAGGCAGCGGCGCGGCGAGTGCCTATCGTCGCGGCCATGACATTATACGCCTTGGATGACCTTGAGCCGACGCTCGACGAGGGCGCCTGGGCCGCGCCATCGGCCGACCTCATCGGCGATGTGCGGTTGGCCAAGCGCGCCAGCGTCTGGTTTGGCGCCGTCATCCGCGCTGACAATACGCCGATTATTCTTGGCGAGGACACCAACTTTCAGGATGGCGCGATCGGCCATTCGGATCCCGATGCACCGCTTACCATCGGTTCGCGCTGCACGATCGGGCACCAGGCCATCCTGCATGGCTGCACGATCGAGGATGAAGTGCTGGTCGGCATGGGCGCGCGCATCCTCAACCATGCTAAGATTGGCGCGCAGTCGATCGTCGGCGCGGGCGCATTGGTGACCGAAAAGAAGGAATTCCCGCCCCGCAGCCTGATCGTCGGCGCACCCGCCAAGGCGATACGGACGCTGGACGACAATGTCATCGAGATGCTCCGCGCCTCGGCCAAACTCTACGCCAAAAAAGCTGTGCAATACGCGACGGGCCTCAAGGCACAGGACTGATACCGGGTCACAAAACGGAACCTCGCTTACATCGCCGCTTCTTGAACCCCTTGAGACCCTTACGCATTTCAGGGTCATGATTGATATCCGACCCTTCGCCACATTGGGCCATGCGAACCATGGCTGGCTCAATGCCCGTCACCATTTCAGCTTTGCCAACTACCATGACCCGCAGCGCATGAACTGGGGCCCCATTCGTGTGTGGAACGACGACGAGATCGCCGCGCAGTCGGGCTTCCCGCCGCATCCGCATCGCGACATGGAAATCATCACCTATGTCCGCAAAGGCGCGATCACCCATGAGGATTCGATGGGCAACAAGGGCCGCACCGGTGCGGGCGATGTCCAGGTCATGAGCGCCGGGCGCGGCGTCATGCATGCCGAGTATAACCTTGAGGACGAGCAGACGACCTTGTTCCAGATCTGGATCGAGACCGCCAAGCCGGGCGTCGAGCCGGGCTGGGGGCAGATGCCGTTTCCCAAGGACGAACGCGACGGCGCCTTCCAGGTGCTGGCCAGCGGCGATCCCGACGATGGCGCGTTGACCTTCCATGCCGATGGCGAGGTGCTCGGCGCGACGTTGAAGGCCGGCAATAGCCTGACGTACGAGAGCAAGCCCGGTCGCTATCTCTACCTCGTCCCGTCGGCGCCGATCCGCATCAACGGCAAGGACGCCCAGGGCCGCGATGGCATCGCCATCAAGGATGAGGGCCAACTGACCATTGAGGCACTCGATGAGGATGTCGAACTGGTGCTGGTCGACGCGGCGTGACGATGCATCGCTAACCGCTTGCATATGCGGGCAAAGACGTTAGTCCAGCCCGCATCATGTACCGGTTGAATCTCTCTGTCCGGGCCCTGCTCGCGGCCCTCGTTCTTGCCCTGCTTCCCGCCACTGCTGCCGCGCAGGAGACGGGCAACGTCGTCGCGCCTGCGCCTGCCCAGCCGCAGGATCGCGGCGATGTGATCGGGCCCGACAGCCTGCGCGATTTCTCGCTCGACCCCAATGCGCCTGCGCAGCCGCGCCAGCAGCAGCCGCAACAGCCGCAGACCCAGCCGGACACCACGCCACCGCCAGCGGAAACGACACCGCCGCCAACCCAGCTGCCGACCCGCCAGGCCCCGCCGCCCGCGCAGAGCGCGCCTGCACCGGTCGAGGCGCAGCCGACGGCCCCCGCGCCCGCACCGCAGCGCGAAATCACGCTGCCGCCGCTCGAGGGTCTTGAGGACACTGTCGATCCCGATCTTGAGGTCGAAGGTTTCGACCCGCAGCCGTTCGACCCGGCCGATCTCGATGCCGATACGGGCGCAATGGGCGTCGGCTGGTGGTTGCTGGCGATCCTGCCCGTCATCCTGGTCTTCGGCGCGTTCGTGGCGATCCGTCGCCGCTCGCGCACCCGCGCTGCGCTGGCCGGTGGCGGCGAGATGGTGATGGAGCGCGACGTCGCGCCCGAGCCGGAGCCCGCACCGGCGCCTGCGCCCGAACCGGCACCGGCACCGGCTCCCGAACCGGCGGCACCTGTCGGCGGCATCGTTGCTAGCGGACTGAAGCCCGAGCTCGAGGCCAAGGCGCGGCTCAATGTCGCAGTCGTCGACGGCGAGAATTTCTGGGTCGAATATCGCCTGCTCGTCGCCAATGTGGGCGGTGCGGGCGCGCGCGACATTCGTGTCGACACCGCCATCCTGCCCGCCGGTCCCGACCAGCAGGAAATGATCGCCCAATTCGAAGCGCATCCCGATATCGGCAAGGGCGACCCGGCGATCGAGCGCCTCGCGCCGATGGAGGATGTCATGCTGCAGGGCCGCGTCTCGGTCCCGCTCGCCCAATCGCGCATCGCGCAGGTTGGCGATCGCAAGATCATCATGCCGATCCTGGCCTTCACGCTCCGCCGTGCTGCCAATGCCGAGAGCGCCGTGCCCGTCGCTGCGGGCACGTTCGCCTACATGATCGGACGCGAAGGCGGTGCCGACGGCAAGCTGGCGCCGATCCGTGTCGATCTCGGTTCGCGCCAATTCCGCGACGCGACGCTCAAGGAAATCTAGAGCGGTTCGTTATTGTAGGTATGCCAGGCGAGGATCGCGGCGCTCCCGCGATGCGGCGACCATGGCTCGGCCCATTCGCGCACCAGTTTTTCGGGCGGGCGCTCCTCGCGCTCCAGCAGCCGGCCCAATTGCACCTGCACGGCAAGGTCGCCGGCAGGAAAGACGTCCTGTCGCCCCTCGCTGAACAGCAAGTAGATTTCGGCTGACCAGCGGCCAATGCCCTTGATCTTCGTGAGTTCGGCAATTGCTTCTTCGTCATCCTTGGGGAGGTGGTCGAAATTGACCTCGCCATCTTCCACCATCCCGCAGAGGCTGCGCATGTAGCCGGCTTTCTGGCGCGACAGCCCGGCCTCGCGCAGCGTTGCATCGTCGGCGGCGCGGATCGCAGCAAGGTCCGGATCGGCGCCATAGGCATTTTCGAGCTTGTTCCACATGGACGAGGCTGCAGCGACGCTGACCTGCTGTCCCACGATCGTCCGCATCAGGGTAACATGACCCGTGGGCCGGAGGCGCGGCTCGGGGCGGCCATAGGTCTCGATGGCGCGCGCGAAAGCCGGCTCGAGTCCGCACAGCGCATCGACACAGGCGTCGAGACTGGCCTGCGTCGCGACCATCAGGCCCCGCGTCCTGCAATGCTCGCCGCGTAGAGGCTGATGGCGGCGGCGTTGGAGACGTTGAGGCTTTCCATGCGCTCGCTGATCGGCAGCTTGGCGAGCGCGTCGCAATGATCGCGCACATTGGCGCGCATGCCTGGGCCTTCGGCGCCCAGCACCAGCGCGACCCGCTTGGGGCCCAGCGCCTCGGCCAGCGTGGTGTCGGCTTCGCCCGCCAGCCCGATACGCCAGAAACCGGCCTCGGCCATTTCATCCAGTGCACGGGCGAGATTGACGACGCGCACCCACGGCACGGTCTCCAGCGCGCCCGATGCGGCCTTGGCCAGCGCGCCGCCTTCGGGCGGGGCGTGGCGGTCCTGCGTGACGATGGCGGCGACGTCGAAGGCCGCGGCCGAGCGCAGGATCGCGCCGACATTGTGCGGGTCGGTGACCTGGTCGAGCACGAGGATGGTCGATTTCTCGTCCGCCTCGGCGAGCACGTCGCCCAGCCAGATATCTTCCAATGGCTCGCATTCGATCACGACGCCCTGGTGCGGCGCATCGTGCGGGACGAGGCGGGCAAGGTCGGTGACCTCGGCGCGGACCACCTGCACTTCGCTCGGGAAGTTCATGTAATTGGCCATTTCCTGCGTGGTCCAGGCCTTGAGGACCGTGCGGTCGGGATTGTCCAGAGCAGCGGCGACTGCATGCTTGCCCCAGAAGCGGGGCCGATTGGGGTTATCCCCGCGCTTGCCTTTACGTTTGCGTGCCATGGCCCGCCTCATGCGGCGCTGGCGCGGGCTTTACAAGTGCGCGCGCAACGGGAATCCTCATCAATTCTCGAATGGAATGGGGGGCTTATCCATGAGAACAGCAATTTTCAGCCTTGTTGCCGCCGGCCTGATGGTCGTCGGATGCACGCAAACTGCCGAGAGCGGCGATGCCGGCGCCGATGTGGCGGCGACCGATACGACTGAGCGCAACAAGCGGCTCGCGCGCGAATTTTACGAGAATCTCTGGTTCTCCAACAATACGTCGGTCTACGCCGACTATGTCGCCGACGAATATGTCGTGCATGACCTTGGCGAGCGCAAGAATGTGACCGAGCAGGCGATCGAGCAGAAGAATATCGCCGATTTCTTCCACGGCATGGGGACCATGACCGGCGAGATGGATTACCAGATTGCCGAGGGTGACATGGTGGCCAACCGCTGGTGGCTCAGCCTGTCCGATATTTCCGAACAGGGCCAGGCGATGGGCATGCAGCCGTTCGAGCGGGTCGCGATTATCAACGTCTTCCGCTTCAACGAAGAGGGAAAGATCGTCGAGATCTGGAACCACCGCCACGACGTCGAACTACCGCGACCGCCGGAACGGCATGACGCCTAGCGCAGGATACTTTCGAGCTTCTTGCCGCGGGCCAGTTCGTCGACGAGCTTGTCGAGCCAGCGGACCTTCTGTTCCAATGGATCCTCGATGTCCTCGACACGCTTGCCGCAGACGACGCCGTTGATCTCGCCGACATTGGGATGAAGCTGCGGGGTTTCTTCGAAGAATTGCGCAAACGTCGTCTTGCGCTCGATCTGGTCGGCGAGGCCGGCATCGTCATAGCCGGTCAGCCACTTGGTGACCGTATCCAATTCATCCTTGGTGCGCCCCTTCTTCTCCACCTTCTGGAGATACATCGGGTAGATCATCGCGAATTCATACTCGCCGATGGTCTTGCGCGGCATGACTAGCGCGCGCCTTCGGCGTCCAGTGCATAGCCTGCGGCGCGGACGGTGCGGATCAGGTCGGGGCCGCCATGTTCGTTCAAGGCAATGCGCAGGCGACGGATGTGGACGTCGACGGTGCGCAGTTCGATATCCTCGCTATGCGGCCAGACGGTCTCGAGCAATTGCTGGCGCGAAAAGACGCGGCCGGGATTTTCGAGGAAGTGGCGGAGCAGGCGATATTCGGTTGGGCCGACCTGGATCGGCTCGCCGTCGCGGCGGACGCGGTGCGCGGCGAGGTCCATCTCGATACCGGCATATTCGAGCTGTTCGGCGGCAAGCGCGGGGCGGACGCGGCGCAGCACGGCGCCAGCACGCGCGACCAGTTCCTTGGGGCTGAACGGCTTGGTGATGTAATCGTCGGCGCCGGTTTCGAGGCCGCGGATGCGATCATCCTCTTCGCCGCGCGCGGTCAGCATGATGATCGGGAGGTTGGCGGTATTCTGGCGGCGGCGCAGGCGGCGGCAAACCTCGATGCCGCTAATACCCTCGATCATCCAGTCGAGGAGGATAAGGTCGGGGGTGATTTCCTCGGCGAGGATCAGCGCCTCTTCGCCATCGCCGGTGCGGGTGACGTCGTAGCCGGCCCGATCGAAATGATAGGTGACGAGATCGGCCAGTGCGCGATCATCTTCAACCAGCAATAGCTTCTTGTCCGACATGCGCTTCGACCCCTTTTTCCGCTCTAACCCTAAACGGTATCGTCTGCGTTCAATGCGTCGGCCATCCGCCCGCCGGTGGCTGCATAATAGACCATCTCGGCAATGTTGGTGGCATGATCGCCGACACGTTCGATATTCTTGGCGACGAACAGCAACTGCGTCGCGTGACCGATATTGTGGCTGTCTTCCATCATGTGCGTGAGCAGGGTGCGGAAGATCGAATTGTAGAAATCGTCGACCGCCTGGTCGCGGCGCGCGACGCGCAAGGCCGTCTCGGCATCGCGTTCGACAAAGGCGTTGAGGACATCGTGCACCATCTCTGTCGCGATGCGCGCCATTTCGGGCATCAGCGACAGCGGCTCGATGGCAGGCGCGCTTTCCAGCTCTTCGACGCGGCGGGCGATATTCTTGGCATAATCGCCGATCCGCTCGACCACGTTGGAAATCTTGAGCGCGGCGACGACGTCGCGAAGGTCGCCGGCGAGCGGCGCGCGCAATGCGATCGTCTCGATGGCGCGGCGTTCGGTCTCGGTTTCCAGCTCATCGAGGCGGCGATCGGCCTCGACGACCTTGCGCGCACCTTCGATGTCACGCTGCGTCAGGCAGCGCATGCTCTCGCGAATCTGGTGCTCGGCAAGCCCGCCCATCTGGCTGATGAGCGCACGCAACTGGTCGAGGTCTTCGTCGAAGGCCTTGAGCGTGTGCGCCCCGATGAGCGACTCGTTTTCGGTAGGATCAACCATAGCGACCGGTGATGTAGTCCTGCGTGCGTTGCTTGGCAGGATTGGTGAAGATCCGGCCGGTTTCGCCATATTCGACGAGCGTGCCCAAGTGGAAGAAGGCGGTGCGCTGCGACACGCGCGCGGCCTGCTGCATGTTATGCGTGACGATCGCGATGGCATATTTGCCGCGCAGTTCGTGGATCAATTCCTCGATCTTGGCCGTCGCGATGGGATCGAGCGCCGAGCAGGGCTCGTCCATCAGGATCACTTCAGGATCGACCGCGATGGCGCGCGCGATGCACAGGCGCTGCTGCTGGCCGCCCGACAGGGCCGTGCCGCTTTCCTCGAGGCGGTCCTTCACTTCGTCCCACAGGCCGGCGCGGCGAAGCGACTGTTCGACCACTTCGTCCATTTCCGCCTTGTTGGTGGTGAGACCGTGGATACGGGGCCCGTAGGCGATGTTCTCGTAGATCGATTTGGGGAAGGGGTTGGGCTTCTGGAACACCATGCCGACGCGTGCGCGCAGCTGGACGACGTCCATGGCAGCGGCGTGGATGTCTTCGCCGTCCAGCTCGATATGCCCGGTGACGCGGGCCGAGGGGATAGTGTCGTTCATACGGTTCAGGGTGCGCAGGAAGGTCGACTTGCCGCAGCCCGAAGGGCCGATGAAGGCAGTGACCTTGTCATCGAAAATGTCGATCGAGACGCCCTTGATGGCCTGCTTGTCGCCATAGAAGACGTCGACATTCTCGGCACGCATCTTGGGCGGCCCGTTGGTGGCCGGCGCCGTGCTTGCGTCCTGGGTGGTGGTGTTGGTGTCGTTCATTGGTGGGACGTTCCTACCAGCGCTGTTCGAAGCGGTTGCGGAGATAGATGGCGAGGGCGTTCATCGCGAGCATGAAAAGCAAGAGAACGATGATTGCCGCACTGGTCTTTTCAACGAAGCCGCGATCGACTTCATCGGACCAGAGGAAAATCTGCATGGGCAGCACGGTCGCGTCGCTCATGATGCCGGTGGGCGGCGAGGAGACGAAGGCGCGCATGCCGATGAGCAGCAGCGGGGCGGTCTCGCCCAGCGCGCGGGCCATGCCGATGATGGTACCGGTGAGGATGCCCGGCAGCGCGAGCGGCAGGACGTGATGGAACACGACCTGCATCTTGGAGGCGCCGACGCCGAGTGCAGCATCGCGGATCGAGGGCGGGACGGCCTTGATGGCGTTGCGCCCGGCGATGACGATGACCGGCATGGTCATGAGCGCCAGCGTCAGGCCGCCGACCAGTGGGGCCGAACGCGGCAGGTGCATGAAGTTCAGGAAGACGGCCAAGCCGAGCAGGCCGAAGATGATCGACGGCACGGCAGCCAGGTTGTTGATCGAGACCTCGACCATGTCGGTCCATTTGTTCTTGGGCGCGAATTCCTCGAGATAGACGGCCGAGAGGACGCCGATCGGGAAGGCCAGCAACATGGTGACGATGATCGTCAGGAAGCTGCCGACAAGCGCGCCCCAGATGCCGACTTCGCCGGGATTGGTGGCGTCGCTGGCCGTAAGAAAGGTCCAGTTGAATTTGGTATCGATGGTGCCGCGCTCTGCAGCCAAAGCCGCAAGGGCCTCGCCGGCAGCGCTGCCATCGCCCTTATGGGCAAGATCGACTTCGCTGGTGACCGGCAGCATGATGTCGACTTCGCGCATCAGCATGTCGGGATCGTCGACCAGCATGTCGGTCAGCGCATTGACCGCGCTGCCGCCGAACAATTCTTCGCCTGCCTCGCCATAAGTGTCGACGGCGGCCTCGCGGATCGCGCCGCGCAGCCCGGCGCCCGACAGGATCGAGCGGGCATCGTCGCCCTCGAGCGAGGCCGGATCGACCATGACGTCGCTGGCCGGGAAGTTGACGGTCACGCTGGCTTCGGTCCGGAAGAAGCCGGAGAAACCGTTGGTGGCCATGTTGACGAGCAGAAAGGCCAGGAAGGCGACCGACAGGCCGACCGCGGCCATGCCGAACATCTTGAAGCGACGTTCGGCGGCATAGCGCTGCTTGACGCGGCGCTGCATGGCCTCGCTGGTCCAGCGCTCTGCGGCGCCCAGTTTCTCGGTGGGACTATTCATATGCTTCACGATATTTGCGGACGACGCGCAGCGCGTAGAGGTTGAGCACCAGTGTGATGAAGAAGAGGACGAGGCCGAGTGCGAAGGCGGCGAGCGTCTTGGCACTGTCGAATTCCTGGTCCCCGGTCAGCAGCTGGACGATCTGCACGGTGACGGTGGTCACGCTGTCGAACGGATTGGCGGTAAGGTTGGCGGCGAGGCCGGCGGCCATCACCACGATCATGGTTTCGCCGATGGCGCGGCTGACGGCGAGCAGGATGCCGCCGACAATGCCGGGCAAAGCGGCTGGGAAAATGACCCGCTTGATGGTTTCCGACTGCGTCGCGCCCAATGCCAGGCTGCCATCGTTCATGGCAGCAGGCACGGCGGCGATGCTGTCATCGGCCATCGAGGAAACGAACGGGATGATCATGATGCCCATGACCACACCGGCAGCCAGCGCGCTTTCGCTCGATGCGTTGGACAGGCCCATGGCGAGCGCGAAGTCGCGAACCGCGGGGGCCACGGTCAGCGCGGCGAAATAGCCGTAGACCACGGTCGGCACGCCGGCGAGGATCTCGAGGATCGGCTTGAGCCAGCTGCGCAGCCGGGCGGGGGCATATTGGGTCAGGAAGATCGCGCTCATCAGGCCCAGCGGGATGGCGACGATCATGGCGATGATCGCGCCGATGAAGACCGTGCCCCAGAAGAGCGGAATCGAGCCGAATGCGCCCGAGGAACCGGCCTGGTCGGCGCGGATCGCAAGCTGCGGCGACCAGTCGAGACCGAACAGGAATTCGATCGGATTGACGAGGTTGAAGAAGCGGATCGTCTCGAACAGCAGCGAGAGGACAATGCCGAGCGTCGTGAAGATCGCGACCATCGAGGCGATGACCAGCAGGCCCATCACCCAGCGCTCGACGCCGTTACGGGCGCGGAAGTTCACGCCGACGCGGCGCATCGAGAAGAAGGTGCCGAGGCCTGCAACGACGAAGGCGATGAAGGCGCCGATCATCGAATAGCGGCCGATGGCAGCTTCGAAATAGGGAGCGAGCGCGCGGGCATCGCTGTTGAAGGCGCTGGAGATTTCGCCGGTGGCGAGCGCCTTGGCTTCGGCAAGCACGGCCGGGCGGAAGCCGGTGTCCGGCAACGCCATGCCCTCGGGCGTGGCGAGTACGGCCTGCTCGACGAACATGGCCTGGAGCGGAGCCCAGACCAGGAGGAAAATGAGGGCGGGCACCGCGCCCCACAGGAAGACGTAGGCGGCGTGATAGTTGGGAAGACTATTGAGCCGCGCACCGCCGGCCCGCAGGCCCTTCACGCGCGAACGCGCGAAGGACGCGGCAAAGCCGACGGCGATCAGGATAATGATGGTGGCCAACATGAGGCTCATCGATAACTGTTCCTTGTCTCCCTTGGGGCGCGGCGTCGCTTATTCGAACGACGCTGCGGTGAGCGTGGTCATGCCGTCGGCAGCAGCGTCGGCTTCGGCGCGCTGCGCTTCGGGAAGCGCGACCAGGCCGCGCGTACCGAGCATGCCACCGGGCTGCCAGGCCTGCTTGTAAGCTGCGACGAACTGGCCGAGCGCCGGCTTGTTCTCGACGTGCTGCCCCTTGATGTAGACATAGAGCAGGCGCGCCGCCGGATATTCCAGGTTGCCGATCGTTTCGGCAGTCGGGACGACACCGTCAAGGCCGACCGGCTGGATCTTGTCGAGATTCTCTTCGACGAAGCTGTAGCCGAGGATGCCGATGCGGCCCGGCTCGGCCGAGACCTTCTGGACGAGTAGGTTGTCGTTCTCGCCGGCTTCGGTGAAGGCTTCGTCTTCACGGATCTTGGTGCAGACGGTCTTATATTCGTCTTCGTTCGACTCTTCGAGTTCGGCCATGGCGGGGTTGGCGTTGCAGCCGACTTCCATGATCAGTTCGACGAAGCTGTCGCGGGTGCCGCTCGTCGGAGGCGGGCCGAGGACGCGGATCGGGGCGTTCGGCAGGTCGGGCGAGATGTCCGACCAGTTTTGCGCGGTCTGCTCACCACCATAGGGGTTGGCGGCCAGCGCTTCGTAGACCTGCTGGCTGGTGAGGTTCAATTGCTCTTCGCCCTGCGCCTGGATGAGCGTCAGGCCGTCAATGCCGATGGTGAGTTCGACAATGTCGGTCACGCCGTTCGACTGGCAGTCTTCGAATTCGCTGATCTTCATCTTGCGCGAGGCGTTGACGGCGTCATGCTCGTCGATGCCGAGGCCTTCGCAGAAGAGCTTCATGCCCGAACCGGTGCCGGTCGATTCGACCTTCACGCGCACGCCTTCATTGGCGTTTTCGAACTGTTCGGCGACCGCGGTCGTGAACGGATAGACGGTCGAGGAACCGACCACCGAAAGCTGGCTCACCGAATCGGTGCTGCCACCACTGCCACAGCTGGCAAGAATCATGGCGAGCGGCGCCGCCAGAACGATTTTCTTCATGTCGTATCTCCCCTCGGCGCTCATTCGCCGTATTCATGGATGGGGCTTCCGTTAGTGGCCTAGACTACAGCCTGTGTGACTTTGTCATGACAGAACCATGACACGGTTCGCGGTTCCGTGACGTTTCGGGTTCAGGAGAATGGCAGCGCAAGGGGCTAGCGCAGGATCGGCAAGTCAACCGTCACGGTGGTCCCGGTGCCGAGCGCACTGGCGATATTCAGCGTCCCGCGATGCCGCTCGACAATATGCTTGACGATAGCGAGGCCGAGGCCGGTGCCGCCGCTGCTGCGGCTACGAGCCGGGTCGACGCGGTAAAACCTCTCGGTAAGGCGGGGCAGGTGTTCGGGCGCAATGCCGGGGCCCTTGTCGGCGACCGTGAGGCGGATGCGGTCGCGGCCCGAACGAGCCAAGCCAACACGCACCGAATCGCATTCGCCGTCGCAGCCATAGCGGATCGCATTGCCGACCAGATTATCGACCAGCTGCATCAATTGCGCTTGGTCGCCGCGCACGGGCGGCAGGTTGGCCTCGACATCGCTGACGATATTGCATTGCCGGCGTTCGGCGGTGGGCTGGATTTCCTCGAGCGTGTCATTGACCAGGTCAGCAAGATCGAGCGTTTGACGCGGCGTGACGAAGCGGTCCGCCTCGATCCGCGACAGGCCCATCAGATCTTCGACGATCCGCAGCATGCGCCGCGCCTCGCTCTCGATCGTGTCGGCAAAGTTACGGCGGGTCTCGTCGTCCATCGGTCCGTCGTCGGACAGTGTTTCCGCGTAACCGAGAATGCCCGCGAGCGGGGTGCGCAATTCGTGACTGGCATTTGCGACGAAGTCGACGCGCATGCGCTCTGCCGCACGCTCTGCGGCGCGGTCGATCATGCGCACCAGGGTGATGTCCTCGTCGACCGGGGTGACGATGACCCGCCAAGGCTGATCGGCGCGGCCGATGCCTTCGACCTCGAGCCGGCGCTGGTCGCCCGAATTGATGGCGTCGAGCACGTCGGGGTGGCGGATGGCGAGGCGGATGTCGCTATTGGCGAGGCGCAAGCCCAATTGGTCGCGTGCGGCATTGTTGATGGCGATGATGCGCTGCCCCTCGACCAGGATGACCGGATCGGAAAAGGCGTCGATGAGGGCGGCGGGCAGCGGGTCGATCATGACGGACCCAGTTCTAAACATGGTCGAAGCGTGCGGCTAGGCCGCGCGTGCCTGCTGCGTGTTTTTCTCGGCGCGCAGGCGACGCTGCCAGCCGCGCCACGTGCCGATAATGAGGATGAGGAGGATGGGATAGACCCAGAAGCGCGCCGCCGCGCCATAGGCGTAAGGCAGCAGGTCGGCATTCATCGCCTTCATTGCATGCGCGAAGCTGGTGGTGAGCTGCAGCCCGGCTACCCAAAGCGGCCAGAAACGATCGCTCCGCAGGGCAATCACGCAGAAGATGATGAGGATGAACAGGTCGACTGCAAGGACGCCATATTCGATGCCGCCATACCGTTGATCGACCGGATTGAGAACAAGCGCTGTAGCCAGCGTTCCACCGACGCAGGCGGCAGCAACCAGCCGATGGTCGCGATCGCCGTACAGGAAGGCGAAACCGCAGGCGGCGGCGAGAAAGGCGATATAGAGAGCGAATGGCAGCATGGTTCGTCTTCGAATGGCCGGATCGCCGGTACGCAGGCGATCCGGCCTGTCCCCCTTACTTTGGAGAAACGAAACTAGGCAACGATCTTGAGGTCGACTGCGCCTTCGGGCGGCGGGCATTCGCCCACATCGCCGAAGCCGGTGGTGCGCAGGCCTGGAACGACGCGGGTCGTGTCCTTGAGGATGCGGTGGGCATTGGCCATGCCGCCTCGTGCCTCGACGAGGCCTTGGATGGTCTTGGCGACTTCGGCGAGCGCCTCGTGGCCGGTCGCGGTGGCAACGCCGGCGACGCTGCGCGCATGGATCATGCGGCCCTGCAGCTCTGCAATTTCGGCGAGCGCGGCTTCGATCGTATCTTCGACGACGCGCACTTGGGTCGCGACCTCATGGGCGGCGTTTTGGATCTGGATCTTGCGCATTTGAAAAACTCCCAACTGGTGCGGGCCAGCGGGGAAGCGCATGGGTCAGCCGGAAAGCAACCGGGCGAGGCTTTCAAGTCCTGCCATATACATCCCGGCGGCGAAGGAAGCGCCCAATGCGATGAGCACGATCCACAAGAGCCGGGTTCCGACGCCCATTTCGTTCCGCGGCTGTTTCCGCGTAGCGAACGGCAATTGCAGGAGGAACCGGTCAGAGACGACATCCTGCTCGGTTTGCGACGCCGAAACACCGGTTCCCCCTGCGTGATCGGCGTGCCGAATCTCTGTGCCGATCACCGCTTCTGGATGGCGGGGATCGGGGGTTTCCGGAATGTACGGCGATTGATGTATCAAGCGTTGATATGGGTCTTCACCCGGCGCCGCCTCGGCCTCCGCTAGAAGACGGGCCGCTTGCTGCCAGCGCGAGACACCGAGAATCTGTAGCGACTGGCGCACGCGCTGATCGACCGTATGCGGGCTGATGCCCAATTCGGCAGCGATTTCCTTGGACGACATGTGGGCCGCGACCAGGCGCAGGCATTCGCGCTGCCCGTCCGACAGCCGGGCGACAAGCTCGGTACTAGTGGGCGAGACTGGCATGCTGTCAGGATGCGGGTTCACAAAATGGTGTCCTGCAAAGTTCATAAACGCGACGAGAGCCCCCCGGCTTTACACAATCCAGTTTAATCGAAACTGGAGCTTTATACCACTACACGCTCTTTACCATGGAGCAACGAAGCCGGAAAATCTCGCAATATCATGAACTAATGCGGCTTTGGCGGGATTTAGTTCCTTCGCCGACACGCTCCATTTTGTTGCGTATCCGTCACAACTAAATGGACGTGCGTTCGGTTTTTGATGCCAAAGCGGCATTACGAATCACTGATTCGCGCCAGAATGCGTCAGTTTTTCTGAAAAAGGGAAAGTGGTGGACAGGGCTGGATTCGAACCAGCGTACGCTTGCGCGGGCAGATTTACAGTCTGCTGCCTTTAACCACTCGGCCACCTGTCCACAGATGCTTAAGGCAAGGCAGGCGCGCCGTTTGGCGTTTTCATGGCCCCAAGTCAACAGGGCGAATGGACCTTTTGGCGCAAATTTTGGCGGCTGGAGCGGGTAACGGGAATCGAACCCGTATATCTAGCTTGGAAGGCTAGTGTTCTACCGTTGAACTATACCCGCACGCCGGGTGGCCCCAAGGGCCGGAGCAGCGCTTTGCCAAATGGGGGCGACCCGGTCAATCGGCAAGCGTGACGACGAGCGCGATGGCCGAGGCCGTCACCATCAGGATCGCACCGATGATGAGCAGGACCTTGCCGCCCGAAGGCGGTTCGGCCGCTTGCTGCTTAAGGCCCTTTTCGGTGAGGAAATAGCGCCCGTCCGCGGTCTCCTCGACCTGTTTTCCCTTGAGCAGCATCTTCAACGCACTGCCGCAATCCTTGCCGCCGGGGACGTCGCGCGTCGCACTTTCGGGCGATACGGAGCCCTTGGCCTTGAGCGCATCGAGCACTCTCTTCTGCTGCTGCGCTATGTGCGCGACGATGACGGTGGTGGCGGCGGCGCTGCTCATGCCGACTTGCCTGCAAACCGGTCGGTCGCGCGGACGAGGCCGTCGAGAATGCCGGGTTCGGAATAGCTGTGCCCGCCATCATCGACGATCTGCAATTCGCCCTCGGGCCAGGCCTTGGCCAGCAGCCAGGCCGAATGGGGCGGGGTGCAGCAATCGTGGCGACCCTGGACAATGATCCCGGGGATGTGGGCGATGCGGTCCATCTTGGCGAGGATCTCGCCTTCCTCGAGGAAGCAGCCGTGGCGCATATAATGGTTCTCGATGCGGGCCATGGCGAGCGCCTGCTTGGCGTCCTGCATATGCGCCATGACGTCGGGATCGGGCAGGACGGTGACGGTCACCGCTTCCCAGCGCGACCAGGCGCGCGCGGCTTCCAGTTTCTTGTCTTCGTCATCGCCGGTGAGGATGTGGTGGAAGGCCTGGATCGGATCGTCGCGACCATCTTCGGGCAGCACGGCAAGGAATTTCTCGAATTCGTCGGGATAGAGCTCGCTGGCGCCATATTTGAACAGCCAGCCATATTCGCGCTCGTCGCCGAAGAAGATGCCGCGCAGGATGAGTTCGTCGACGCGCTCGGGATGGGCCTGGGCATAGGCAAGGCTCAGCGTCGAGCCCCAGCTGCCGCCGAAGACCTGCCATTTGTCATGGCCGCAATGCGCGCGCAGCTTCTCGATATCGGCAATGAGGTCCTGCGTCGTATTGTTCTCAAGGCTGGCAAAGGGCGTCGAGCGTCCGCAGCCGCGCTGTTCGAACAGCAGGACGTCGTACAGTTCGGGGTCCCATTGGCCGCGATGGCTGTCGCTGATGCCGCCGCCAGGACCACCGTGGAGAAAGACGGCCGGCTTGGCGCCCGGCGTGCCGACACGCTCGTAATAGAGGCTGTGGCCGTCTCCGACATCGAACATGCCGCTCTCATAGGGTTCAACGATTTCGTAGAGGCCGCGGCGCTCGCTCATGCAGTCATTCCTTGTCATGCACATAAAAAAGGGGCGGGCCCGATGCGGACCCGCCCCCATGTTCTAACGTGGCTTTTGGCCGATTAGAAGTTCACGCCCAGTTCGACGCCGTAGATGCGCGGTTCGTTCACGAAGGCAGTGAGGTTGTTGAAGTCGATACCGCCGACGGGGCTGTAGTCGTTCGTGATGTTACGAACGAAGCCGGCAATGTCGAAGGTGTTGGTGCGGTAACCGATACGCAGGCCGCCCTCGAGGAGGTCGGGGTCCGAATATTCGACCGACTCATAGAGGAAGAACTGGATTTCGCTGCGATAATACCAGTCGGTGAAGACGTAGATGTCGCCATTGCCGACCGGGACTTCGTAGCCAGCGGTCCAGTTGATGGTCCAGTCCGGTGCCTGCGGCAGCGGGTTGCCGTCGATCGAGAAGATGCCCGGGGCACCGCCACGCTCGGGGTCGAGCACGGTGCAGCCCGAGGCGCAGCCCGCGACGAACGCGCCGGGATCCTGGGTCTCGGTGCTGTTGTAGCTGGCGCCGGCGGTCAGCAGCAGGCCCGGCAGCGGGGCAGCGACCAATTCGGCTTCGAGGCCGTAACCGTCAACTTCGGCCGCGTTCAGCAGGCGGGTGAAGTTGTTCTCGCCACCGACCGCAGTGAGCTGCAGGTCTTCGGTTTCGAAGAAATAACCGGTGAGGTTGAAGCGAAGCGCGCGATTGAACTCGGTCTTCACGCCGGCTTCGTAGCTCATGGTCGTTTCGCTGTCGGCGACCGAAAGGTCACGACCGAACAGCAGGCGGCCCTGGATCGACGGCGCGCGATAGCCCTTGGCAGCGCGGGCGTAGATGTTGACGTTGTCATTGACCTCGTAGGTCGCGGCAACGTCCCAGGTCACGACTTCGTCTTCGACCGTGGTTTCGATGGGATCGACCGGACCGCCGAAGCCGAGGAAGCCCGGGCGGGTGTCGAGCGGACGCGCAGCGCGGAAGTCGCGACGGTCGCGGTTGTAGCGAAGACCGCCCTGCAGGGTGACGCCGTTATCGAAGGCGTAGCGCAGCGTACCAAAGACGCCGAGGCCTTCCGAGAACTGCTCCTGATTGGCGATGGCGGCCGGCGCGAGGTCGGTCGGCGTGCCATAATCTTCCGAGCTGATTTCGAGATCTTCCCAGAAGAAAAAGGCGCCGGCCTGGTAGCCGAAGCCGGTCGCCGGGTTGCTGGCGATGCGGACTTCCTGGGTGATCTGCGACAGCGACGGGATGTCATCGCGGCTCTGGGCCGAGAAGGGGATGAAACCCGGGCCCTGTTCGGGGCCGAACTGGTTGCCGAAGCCGCCATCAATGTCACCGCGCGATTCAAGGCTGCCGCCCCAATAGCTGGTGACGCTGGTCAGCGTGGCGTCGGCGCCGATGTCGAAGTCGGCGGTCAGCGCGACATTCTTGGTTTCGAGGCGCTGGAAGTTGATGCCGTCGGCACGAACCTGGTCACGCTTGAACTCGTCACCAATGATAACGCCCTGGAGGTCGTTATCTTCCGGAACAAGTGCGTTGGCGCGGAAGATACGGGCCGAGCCTTCCATGTCGCGGATCTGACCGGTCAGGCGGAAGGTCGCGAAGTCGGTCGGCTCATACTGCAGCTGCAGGCGAGCGGCGAAATCGTCATAACCTTCGAGGTCGCCGATTTCCGGGGTGTCGATATTGTCGATCCAGTCGGCGCGGTGCTGGTAGAGGACCGAGGCGCGGATCGACCATTCGTCGCTCAGCTCGCCGCCCATGCCACTTTCGATGTTGATCGTGTCATAGGTGCCGTAGCTGCCGCGGAAATAGTTCTCGTTCGAGTCCGGACGACGGCTGTCGAACTTGACGATGCCGGCCGGCGTGTTGCGGCCGAACAGGGTGCCCTGCGGACCACGGAGCACTTCGACGCGCTCCATGTCGAATACCGGGAAGCCCTTGAGGATCGGGTTTTCGAGAACGACGTCGTCATAGACGAGGCTGACCGGCTGCGACGCGTTGAGGTCGAAGTCGGTGTTGCCGAGGCCGCGAATGTAGAAACGCGGGAAGGTACGGCCGAACGAGCTCTCGATGTTGAGGCTGGGCACGCGGCCGGCGAGGCCGCGAATGTCCGCGCCACCGGTCGAGACGGCGTTGAGGACGTCTGCATCGACGGTCGCGACCGAGATCGGGACGTCCTGCAGGTTCTGTTCGTAGCGCTGGGCGGTGATGACGATGACGCCGATGCCTTCTTCGGGCTCGGCGACTTCCTGCGGCGTGGTGACGTCCGCTTCTTCATCGGTGCTCTGCGCGAGCGCCGGGTTGGCGGTGGCGGCCATGGCAAGCGCCAGAGCCGAATAGGAAAGCAGGCTGGTGGTGCGACGCATCAGTCCATTCTCTCTTTTCAATATCTTAGAAGTGAGAGGCAGACATGCGCGCCTGCCCGATGGGGGCGCCGTCTAAGCAAGCTGACTTAAGAGTCAATGAATCATCGTCACATGGGTGAAATTATCACTTCATGTTGCTTTGCAGCATCGATTTTTTGGCGGAAAATCAGAAACTTTTTTCGTCATAGACCGGCGCGACGGTTTCGCCCCATCGGCCATGATAGGCATCGAGCAGCAGGTCGGCGGGCGTCTTGCCCTGCGCCAGCAGGTCGCGCAGCGGATCGAGGAAGCCGGTTTCATCATCGCCGGCTGCATTGAAACGAGCGCGGGCGCGAAGGCCGTTGGCCGCCTTGTCGACCACTTCTTCGGCCAGATCCTGCATCGTCCCGCCATTGGGAAGCGGCGTTTTGAGGCCGAGCCGCGGAACGTCGGCGCGCAGCTGCTCGCGCTGCTCGATCGACCAGCCCTTCACGCGGTCCCAGGCCGCATCGAGAGTCGGCTGGTCGTAGAGCAGGCCGACCCAAAGCGCCGGCAGCGCGCAGATACGGTTCCACGGCCCGCCATCGGCGCCACGCATCTCGAGGAAGCTCTTGAGGCGGACTTCGGGGAAGATGGTCGAGAGGTGGTCGGTCCAGTCGGCGCGCGTCGGCTTCTCGCCTTCGAGGCCTTCCAGCTTGCCATCGAGAAAGTCGCGGAAGCTCTTGCCGGCAACATCGTGATAGATGCCGTCGCGGAAGACGAAATACATCGGCACGTCGAGCGCATAGTCGCACCAGCGTTCGTAGCCGAAGCCATCTTCGAAGACGAAGGGCAGCATGCCGGTGCGATCGGGATCGGTGTCGGTCCAGATCTGGCTGCGGAACGAGAGGAAGCCGTTGGGTTTGCCTTCGGTAAAGGGCGAATTGGCAAACAATGCCGTGGCGACCGGCTGGAGCGCGAGGCCGACGCGGAATTTCTGCACCATGTCGGCTTCGCTCGCATAATCGAGATTTACCTGGATCGTGCAGGTGCGCAGCATCATGTCGAGGCCGAGGTCGCCCTTCTTGGGCATGTAGCCCCGCATGATCCCGTAGCGCGCCTTGGGCATCCAAGAGAGATCGCTACGCGCCTTGTCGGGCCACATGCCGAGGCCGAGGAAACCGACGCCCAATTTCTCGCCCACCGCCTTGCACTGCTTGAGGTGGCGACCCGCCTCGTTGCAGGTCTGGTGGAGATGCTCCAGCGCCGCGCCCGACAGCTCGAACTGGCCCGACGGCTCGAGGCTGATCGTGCCATCATCGCCGGTCAGCGCGATGATCTTGCCGCCTTCGATGACCGGCTTCCATCCGAACTCGGTGAGCGCGGTGAGGAGGTCGCGGATACCGCCATCTTCTTCCCAGCTGGGGGCCGAATGGTCTTCGACATTGTAGACGAATTTCTCGTGCTCGGTGCCGATCCGCCAGTCCGACTTGGGCTTCTCGCCGCCGGAAAATACCGCCAACAAATCGTCGCGGCTTTCGATGAGCGGACTCTCGGAAAGGTCGGTGCGCGTCGTCATATTTTTTGCCCTAGCGCTTCATTTGAGTGGCGACTAGCCACTAATCGGTCCAGTCGCCCGCGCTTGCCATATAGGCGGTAACGGCGGCCAGAGCGGCGGTTTCGGCGCGCAGGATGCGCGGCCCGAGACTGATCGCGACGGCAGCTTCTTCGGCGTGGATCATTTCGCGCTCCTCATCGGTAAAACCGCCTTCGGGACCGACGAGGATCGTCGCGGGCGGTGCCCTGAAGCTTTCGAGTGCCGGTGCGCCGCCATTCTCGTCGGCAAAATAAAGTGGCTCGGAAGTTCGCTCGATCAGCCATTGCTTGAGGCGCACCGGCTGCTTCAATTCGGCGATCGCGGTGCGGCCGCATTGCTCGGCCGCCTCGACGATATGCGCGCGGATGCGGTCTTCGCCGATCCGGCTGGCAATGGTGCGCTGGGTGAGGACGGGCTGGAGGGTCTCGACGCCCAATTCGACGGCTTTCTCGATAAGGAAATCGATCCGCTGCTTCTTGATCGGCGCGAAGGCGAGGGTGAGCCCGGTCGCCGCTTCCTGCGGGCGGGTCTGGCCGGTGACCCGCAGCCGGGCGCGCTTCTTGGCGACCTCGACGATCTCGCCGCGCCATTCGCCATGCTCGCCGTCGAACAGGAGCAGGGCATCGCCGAACTGGCGGCGCATGACCGTGCCGACATAATGGGCCTGGTTCTTGGGCAGGTCGATCTCGATGCCTTCGCTGAGCGAGGTCTCGACGAACAGACGCGGCAGGCTTTCGGGCGGCCAGGCGGGAGTAGCGGGCATGGTCATCCATGTAGCCCGCGATGGAACGTGCGTCACCATCAGGCTTTAAGCCTTAGCATGAGCGAGGAAATCACCCCCATCGTTGCGGTCGGCCGCAATTGCTGGCGCATCGAGCGGGCTAGCCACGCCAGCGTCATCGTCGATGCCGCAGACTATTACCGCGTCATCGCCGAAGCGATGGAGCGCGCGCAGGAACGCATCTTCATCGTCGGCTGGGATTTCGACACGCGCATCAGCCTCGCCCCCGATCGCGAGGGCAGCTACCATGCCAGCCTCGGTCACTTCTTCCTCGAATTGGCGCGCAAGAAGCCGGGTCGGAAGATCGATATCCTCAAATGGAATTTCGGAGCGCTGAAGCAATTTCTGTCGCTGCGCGCGACTTACTGGCTGATCCGCTGGTGGATCGCCAGGCCAATCAATCTCAAGTTCGACAGTTCCCACCCCAAGGGCTGCTCGCATCACCAGAAGATCGTCGTCATCGACGAGAGCCTTGCGGCGTGCGGCGGGATCGACATTGCCATGCGCCGCTGGGACACGCGCGAGCACAAGCCCGACGATCCGTGCCGCAAGACACCCAACGGCCATCCCTATGAGCCGTGGCATGACACCACGATGCTAATGAAAGGCGATGTCGCCGAGGCGCTTGGCGAGCTGGGCCGCGAACGCTGGAAAGTCGCGACCAGCCGCGACCTCGATCCGGTCAAGCAGATCGATGATGACTGGCCCGAAAATCTCGACCCGATGTTCGAGGATGCCGACATCGCCATCGCGCGGACCCGCGCGGCGTGGAACGATGTCGAGGAAGTTCGCGAGAACGAGGCGCTAGTCATCGACATGATCGAGAAGTGCGAGCGCTTCGCCTATATCGAAAACCAGTATTTCACCTCGCCCCGCATCGCCGCCGCCATTTGCACGCGGCTGAGCGAACCCAACCCACCCGAAATCGTCATGGTGATGCCGCGCACGGCGGATGGCTGGCTGGAGAGCGTTGCGATGGACGGGACGCGCCAGCGGCTGATGCAGACCATCCAGAAAAATCCGGGCGGCGAGAATTTCCGCATCTACGTGCCGGTTAACGAGGCTGGTACCGACATCTATGTCCACGCCAAGCTGGCAGTCATCGACGACCGGTTTCTGCGGGTCGGGTCGGCCAATCTCAACAATCGTTCGATGGGGCTCGACAGCGAATGCGACGTCATCGTCGATTGCGGGCTGCCGCAGAACCGGAACCGCGGTTTCGAGGAGGTCATTCGTGACCAGCGTCGCGACCTCATGGCCGAGCATCTCGATTGCGACATTGCCGAGATCGAGCGACTGGAAAATGAGGGCAAGGGCCTGATCGACACGATCGAGAAGCTGCGCGGCGAGGGCAAGACATTGACCCTACTCGAGCTCAAGGATTTGAGCGATGCGGAGAATTTCATCTCCGATCACGAGCTGCTCGACCCCGAAAGCACCGAAGAGATGTTAGAGCCGTTCGCGCGCAAGAGCCTGCGCCAGCGCTGGCGCGAACGGCGAGCGCGATTGAAGAAGCGTTTCTCGCGAAGTTCTTGACCGGCAAGGGCGCGCCGCGCCATGCCCGCCAACATGGATCTCGTCCCCGATAGCGAACGCACCGGCCTAATCGGCGCGCTGCCGCAAGGCTGGCGCCCCTACGCCGCATTGATGCGGCTAGACCGACCGATCGGGACGTGGTTGCTCTACTGGCCTTGTGCTGCAGGGCTGGCATTGGGCGGGGTCAATGGTCGCTGGGACCTGTTCGCCTGGTTCCTCATCGGCGCGTTCGCGATGCGCTCGGCGGGGTGCGCCTATAACGACATTGTCGACCGCGATCTCGACGCCAGGGTCGAGCGCACGCGCAACCGCCCACTGGCGAGCGGGCGCGTCTCGTTGAAGGCGGCATGGACGTTGACCATCGCGCTCTGCCTCGTCGGGTTCGTGGTCCTGCTCCAGTTGCCGCGCATTGCGGCCTATGTCGCACTTGCGAGCCTGTTCCTCGTGGCCGCCTATCCCTTCATGAAGCGGATCACATGGTGGCCGCAGGCCTGGCTCGGCCTCGTCTTCAGCTGGGGCGCCCTGGTGGGATTTGCCGCGACCGGCGAGGCCGATCTGGCGCGCGCCGGGCTGCTGCTCTGGGGCGGCTGCGTCTTCTGGGTCATCGGCTATGACACGATCTACGCCATCCAGGATATCGAGGATGATGCGCTGGTCGGCGTGAAATCGAGTGCGCGGGCGCTCGGCAGGAAGGCGCGGAGCGGCGTGACCATCCTCTATTTCCTCGCGCTCACCCTGTGGGGCTTCGCGCTCTTCACGATCAAACCCAATTTCCTCGCGCCTCTTGCCTTGCTGCCGGTCGCCTTTCACCTGGCCTACCAAGCGGTGCGTATTGACCCAGTCGATGGTGCGGGCGCGCTCGGCCTCTTCCGTTCCAATCGCTGGACCGGGCTGCTGCTGGCGCTGGCCTGCGCGAGCGTCGGCTTGTCCCGCGTCCTGTGACGCCCTAAGTCGCGAGCCATGCGAAGCCTCCAACATGCGCGCGACGCCGCGCAAGCCGCCGTCGAAAAAGCCAAAGCCGCAGGCGCCGATGCCGCCGATGCGGCCTATGTCGCGCAAGGATCGACCGAAGTCGAGGTGCGCATGGGCGCGATGGAGGATGTTTCCGCATCCGAAGGCGAAAAGCTCGGATTGCGCGTCTTCATCGGCCAGCGCGTGGCGAGTGTCTCGACCTCGGCGCTGGACGGCGATGCGCTGGAAGACCTGGCGACCCGCGCCGTCGCCATGGCGCGCGCGGCGAGCGAGGATCAATATGCGGGCCTTGCCCCTGCCGACATGCTGCTGGATGGCGAGGCGCCCGATCTCGATCTCGATCCCGACGAGCCGACCGATCCTGCCGAACTCAAGGACATGGCGCTTGCTGCCGAAGCTGCGGCGCTGGGCGTGGATCGCGTGACCCAGTCTATCGGCGCCAGCGCGAGCGCGCAGGCGACCCGTTTCGCGCTGGCCACCAGCCACGGTTTCTCGGGCGCATTCTCAGGCTCGGGCCGCGGCCTTTCGATCAGCTGCATTGCCGGCGAGGGCGATGCGATGGAGCGCGACTATGCCTTCCATTCGGCGCGCTATGCCGAGGATCTGGAATCGCCCGAAGAGATTGGCCGCCGCGCCGGCGAGCGTGCAGCAGCACGTTTGGGACCCGTGAGCTTCAAGCCCGGCAAGATGCCGGTGATCTACGACCCGCGCGTCGCGACCAGCCTGATCAATCATCTGTGCACCGCGGTAAATGGCGCGATGGTCGCGCGGCGCTCGAGCTTCCTCAAGGACATGATGGGCGAGCGGGTCTTCGGTTCAGGCGTCACCATCACTGACGATCCCCTGCGCCGCCGCGGGCTGCGCAGTCACGGCTTCGATGGCGAGGGCCTGCCGGTGAAACGCATGAACATCATCGAAGATGGCGTGCTCAAGACCTGGTTCGCGGCGAGCGCGGCAGCGCGGCAGCTCGGCATCGATCCGACCGGCCACGCCATTCGCGGCCCCGGCGGGTCGCCCGCCGCGGGACCGAGCAATATCTGGATCGAACCCGGCAAGCGCAGTCAGGACGACATGATTGCGGGTGTGAAGCGCGGCTTCCTCGTCACCGAGTTGATCGGGCAGGGGGTCAACCAGGTAACCGGCGACTATTCGCGCGGTGCCTCGGGCTTTTATATCGAAAATGGCGAGATCGTCGGCCCGGCCAGCGGCGCGACGGTCGCGTCCAACCTCAAGGACATGTTCGCCGCGCTCGAACCGGGCAGCGACCTCGAGATCCGCCGCGGCGTTGACAGCCCGACGCTGCTGGTCCCCGAAATGACCGTGGCCATCGGATAGAAAAAGAGCGCCGCACCCCGTGAGGTGCGACGCCCGATTTCGTGGTGCCTCGCGCGCCTAGCGGCGACGCGAACCTTCAGGGCGATAGCCCTTGGCCCACATGACGAAGGTGTAGCGCTTGGCCCCGCCGCGCATGTCGCGCAGGAACTGGTTGGGGCGTCCTTCGGCATCGTAGCCGACGACCCCGCCGAAGCGGCCGCGTTCGAGGCCGGTTTCGGAGGCCGGCAGCGCACCAAGCTTGTTCTTGCCCTTGCCCGGGGGCGGACCGCCGCCGCCGCCATCGCCCTTGTCGGGCTTGCCGCCGCCTCTGCCGCCGCCACCGCCGCCGCCGCTGTCAGCGGCGCCATACATGGTCGAGCTGTTGAGCACGTCCCAGTCGACCTGACCCGGATCGCGATTGTCGGGCGGGCCGGCAGGGTTGGACGTATAGTCCATGCAGCTGCCCAAATTGCCATTGTTGAAATTGGTGTCGAGGTGACCAAGGCCGAACGTGTGGCCGATTTCGTGGCACATCACGAATTCGCGCTGGCCCGGCGTGTCGTAGAAGCTGTTATATTCATAATAGCTGTCGTTCATCTTGGCCGTGGCCTGCGTGATCTGATCGCCGCTGGCCCAGATCTGCGCGATGCCGACCCAACCCTGGTTGGTGCCATATTCGTCGGCGCAGACGATGATCTCGCCGGCAATCGGCTCGCAGCCTGCCGACGTTTTGCCAGCGGCTTCGCCCTTTTCGATGAGCGTCAACGGCGATTGCGAATTGCTGTCCCACTTCTCGATCGCATTGTACGATGCCTGGCTATAGTAAGGCAGCCACTTCGCCTCGGTCGCGGCCGAGAATTTGTAGCTCAGCTCGAGCGTCACCGGCTCGTTGCCCGGACCCCAGCGATAATTTCCCCACTGGTGGCCGGTGCCGGCCATCGCCGCACCGCCGAGCACGACTGCAGCGCAGCCGCCCAATACCCATTTCTTGGTCATCTTCGTCCCCTTTCCCTGTTCGAGACGGGTCGAAGACTGGACCCCCCTCGCTGACAAAGAGCTTCCCGATATGGTTAGCGCAAGTCAAGCAAGTGACTGTCCCGATTAGGGATTCGGCGGATTTCTCAGTCAATTTCGGTGACCGGCTCGATGCCGAGGCGGGGGATTTCGATCTTGGGGCAGCGGTCCATGACGACCTTGAGGCCGGCGGCTTCGGCCCGCGCGGCGGCATCCTCGTCGATCACGCCCAATTGCATCCAGATGGCCTTGGCGCCGACGAGGATGGCCTGGTCGACGATGGCTCCGACGCGGCTCGAATTGACGAAACAGTCGACGAGGTCGATGGGCACGCCGATCTGGTCGAGCTCGCGCCAGACATATTCGCCATGGACATGCTGGCCAGTGATGCGCGGGTTGACCGGCAGGACGCGGTAGCCGCGCCCGACCAGATATTCCATCACCCGGTTGCTGTCGCGCTGCGGCTTGTCGCTGGCGCCGACCATGGCGATGGTGCGCGTGTTGCGCAGCAAGGTGGCAATGTCGTCGTCACTGGTGAGCGGCATGGAAGTCTCCTTTGCCGCCCCAACGGATCAGCCCGCCGCTTGGCTCCCCAGCGCATCGAGCAGGGCGCGGGCGAGCGCTTCGAATGCATCCTGCGCCGGGCCTTCCTCGCCCGCGGGGGGACGGCCCGCATCGCTTGCCTCGCGCAGGCTTGCCGACAATGGCAGCCGCCCGAGGAAGGGGATGTCGCGTGCCTTGGCTTCTGCCTCGGCGCCGCCCTGGCCGAACGGATCGCTTGCTTCCCCGCAATGCGGACAGGCATAGCCGGCCATATTCTCGATGAGGCCGAGCACCGGCACGCCGGTCTTGCCGAACAGGTCGATGGCGCGGGTAGCGTCGATGAGGGCGAGGTCCTGGGGGGTCGAAACGATCACCGCGCCCTCCGGTCTTGCTTTCTGGATCAGCGACAATTGCACGTCGCCGGTGCCGGGCGGCAGGTCGATGAGGATGAGTTCGGCATCGCCCCAGTCCGCCTCGATCAACTGGTTGACCGCGCCCGCCGCCATCGGCCCACGCCAGGCCAGTGCAGTGCCCGGCTCGACCAGCTGGCCGACCGAAAGCATTTTAACGCCCTGCGCATCGACGGGGATCAGTGTCTTGCCCTCGGCCTTAGGTTTGACCTGCGCGTCGAGGAGGCGCGGCTGCGAGGGGCCGTAAATATCGGCGTCGATAAGGCCGACCTTGTGGCCGAGGCGGGCGAGCGCGATGGCGAGATTGGCGCTCATCGTCGACTTGCCGACGCCGCCCTTGCCAGAGCCGATAGCGATCATCCGCCGCTCGACTTTTTCCTCGGTAAAGCCGACGCGCACGCCCTCGACATCGGGCAGGGCGCCGACCGATTGCTCGAAATCCTCCTTGAGCGCGCGCCGCTCGAGTGCGTCCAGTCCCGTGACGTCGACGATCAAACTGACGACACCATCCACCAGCTTCTTTGCGCGGATACGCGCGGCATGAAGATGGCTGTCGAGCGGGTTCAAGGGGTCGTTCATGACCACGGACTTAGGGCGGCTTTCGACGAATGCCACTTTTTTTTGCCTCGATGCTCCCTATTGTAGGGTCATGAGCAAAAGTACGGGCTGGGCCGGATGGGCCCTCTTCAACATGGGTAAGGGTCCCTGGGGCGCTGGCGGCAAAGGCAGCGGCGGCGGGGACAATGGCGGCGGTTCGGAGCCGCCCAAGGGACCGTGGTTCGGCGGCGGCGGGCAAGGTGGCCCGCAAGGCCCCGGCGGCCCCGGCAAGCGCAATGTCACCTCGCTGGACGAGTGGCTCGGCAAGAATCGCGCCCGCTTCGGTGGCGGCAAGGGCGGCGTGCCCGGTCGTCCTGACGGCTCGATCCTGATGTGGGGCTTTATCGGCCTCATCCTCGTCGTGCTGATCTTCTCCAGCTTCCACCAGATCCAGCCTGAACAGCGCGGCGTGCTGACGCGCTTCGGGCGCTATGTCGACACGCTCTCGCCGGGCGTCTCGATCACCCTGCCGGCACCGATTTCGCGGGTCGAGAAGGTGAATGTCGAGGAAGTGCGCGAAATCAAGATCGGCGCCGAGAATTCGGAACGCCTGATGCTGACCGGCGACGAGAATATCATCGACATCGAATACATCGTGCGCTGGCGCGTGCGCGAGCCCGAACAGTATCTCTTCGAGCTCGCCAATCCTGAAGATACGGTTCGCCAGGTCGCCGAGAGCGCGATGCGCCAGGTGATCGCCAACAGCTCGCTGCAGGACGCGATCGGTGGCGGTCGTTCGGCCATCCAGGCTGCGGTCGTTCAGGAGATGCAGGAAACCTTGGACGCCTATGAAGCGGGCATCGAGATGAGCGGTGTGGAAATCAACCGCGCCGATCCGCCGGCTGAAGTGAACGAGGCCTTCAAGGATGTGACTGCAGCGCAGCAGGATGCGCAGAGCTCGATCAACGAGGCTAACGCCTATGCGCTCCAACTGACGGCGCGGGCGCAAGGTGAGGCCGAGGCCTTCAACCGCGTCTACGAGGAATATCGCCTCGCACCCGAAGTGACGCAACGTCGTATGTATTACGAGACCATGGAAGCGGTGCTGAAGGGCGTCGACAAGACGATCATCCAGGCCGATGGCGTGCAGCCTTACTTGCCGCTGTCCGAAGTCAACCGCGGTGCCCGCTCGACCAGCCAGGGAGGCCAGTAAGATGTTGTCGACCTTCAAACGCTATCCGATGGCCTCGCTGTTCATCGGCCTCGCCATCATCGCTATCCTCGCCTTGAGCTTCCCGGTCGCGACCGAGACGCGACAGGGCGTGGTCGTGCGCTTCGGTAATCCCGACCGCATCATCAACCCCTATGTCGAAGGCGATATTGCCGGCGGTGAGGGCGCGGGGATCACCTGGCGCATCCCGTTCGCGGAAAATATCGTCTGGATCGACAAGCGCGTGCGCGACATCGACATGGACACGCAGCAGGTGCTTTCGACCGACCAGCTGCGCCTCGAGGTGGACGCCTTTGCGCGCTATCGCATCGTCGATCCGCTGCAAATGTATGTCGCCGCCGGCAATGAGGAGCGGGTCGAAGCCGCGTTGCGCCCGATCCTCGGTTCGCAGCTGCGCAACGAACTTGGTCGCCGTCCCTTCGCCCTGCTGCTCAGCCCCGAGCGTGAAGGCGTGATGGAGAATATCCGCCAGGGTCTCGATCAAGTCGCCGCGCAATATGGTGCGGAAATCATCGACGTGCGCATCAAGCAGGCCGACCTGCCGCAGGGCTCGCCGCTCGAATCCGCCTATATCCGCATGCGCACCGCGCGTGAGCAGGAAGCGCGTTCAATCCGTGCGCAGGGCCAGAAGCAGGCGCAGATCATCCGCGCCGATGCGCAGGCCGAAGCCGCGCGCACCTATGCCGAAGCCTTCAACCAGGATCCCGATTTCTACAATTTCTATCGGGCGATGGAGAGCTATCGCGTGACCTTTATCGGCGACAGCGCCGGCGCGGCCGCGCCTTCGTCGATGATCCTGTCGCCCGACAATGAATATCTACGTGAATTTAACGGGCAATAGCAACGCTTTAGGGCGTATATGCATTTGGTAGAAGTGAGGCGCCCGTTCGTCGGCACGATGGGGACCATTCAAACCCCGTTCAGCCGTCGGACCTAGCCTCGCTTTTGATATTCAGCCGTGCAAAATAAGGATAGGGAATGGGCAAGGAGATGACTGCCGTGCGCTACGTTTACGGGATTGCCGCCGCTGTGTTGCTGGGGGGTAGTGCCTACTCGATGACAGGTGGAGAGGTTGCGCAACCGGTCAACTCGAACCGGCCGGTGCCGGTCGCCGGAGCGCCGGAAAGCTTTGCCGACCTTGCCGAGCGCCTGCAGCCCGCCGTGGTCAACATTTCCACCCGCCAGCGCGTCGAAGTGCCGCAGCGCGCCGACCCGTTCGAACAATTCCTTCGTCGCTTCGGCCAACCTGTTCCCGAACGCAATGGCGGCGGCGAACCGATCACCCGCGAAACCGGATCGCTGGGTTCGGGATTCGTCATTTCGCCCGATGGTTACATCGTCACCAACAACCACCTCATCGAAAGCCAGGCCGGTGATAACGGCACGGTCGATGAAGTCTTCGTCGTCTTCCCCGATCGCACCGAATATGAGGCGCGCATTGTGGGCCGCGACCCCGAGAGCGACCTCGCGGTTCTCAAGATTGACGGCGACAACCTGCCGTTCGTCCAGTGGGGCGACAGCGACGAAGTGCGCGTCGGCGAATGGGTGATGGCCATCGGTAACCCCTATGGCCTTGGCGGCACCGTGACCGCGGGCATCGTATCGGCGCTGCATCGCGGTCTTGGCCGCGGCAACGCCTATGATCGCTACATCCAGACCGATGCCAGCATCAACCGCGGCAATTCGGGCGGCCCGATGTTCGACATGGCCGGCAACGTCGTCGGCGTGAACAGCGCGATCATTTCGCCCACCGGTGCCAGCGTCGGGATCGGCCTTGCCATTCCGGCCGAGGCTGCGCGCCCGGTCATCGACAGCCTCATTCGCGGCGAACGACCGCAGCGCGGCTTCCTCGGCGTCGGCCTCCAGCCGCTCACCGAAGACATTGCAGCGGGTCTTGGCCTGCCCAAGGATCGCGGCGAACTCGTCAACAGCGTCATCGAGGGCGAAGCCGCCGACAATGCGGGTATCCGCCGCGGCGACGTCATCCTTTCGATCGGCGGCGAGGCCGTCACGCCCGACGACACGGTGAGCTATCTCATCGCCAATACGCCGGTCGGCAGCTCGACCCCGGTTGAGATTATCCGCAACGGCGAGACCCGCACGCTCAACGTCACTGTCGGCCAGCGCCCGACGCAGGAAGAAATGCGTGCGCAGCTCGGCCTCGAGGAAGATGGCGACGGCATGCGCGGCGAAGATGACCCCACGCCCGAAGGTGCCGAAGCCCTCGGCATGACCATCGAGCCGCTGACGACCCGCATCCGCGAAGCGCTGCGCCTGCCCGATGACCTCGAAGGCGTCATCATCAGTGGCGTCGACCCGGCCAGTGATGCCGCCGAGAAGCGCCTGACGCGCGGCGATGTCATCATTTCGGTCAACCAGCAGGAAGTCCGCAGCGTCGCTGACGTCAACGAAGCGATCGAGTCGGCGCGCGATGCCGGTCTCGAAAGCGTCCTCCTGCTGATCCAGCGCGGTCGCGGCCGCCCGGCCTATATCGGGATCGATCTCGACTAGCTTAAGGCTTGCCAGCGTTAGCGCTGACCCCCTAGGCTCCCCGTCTTGCAATGCAATGCGGGGAGTTTCGGGGTGAGTGCAGGCGATACCGTTTTTCTTGGTGCGGCCGGTGAAGGCGGCGAAAAGATCGGGATGCGGCTCGACCGCTCCAACCGTCATGGACTGATTGCCGGCGCGACCGGTACCGGCAAGACCATCTCTCTGCAGGGCCTCGCCGAAGGCTTTTCGCGCGCTGGCGTCCCCACCTTCATGGCCGACGTCAAGGGTGACCTGGCTGGGATCGCCATGCCCGGCTCGCCCACCCACAAGTTGCACGATCCCTTTACCAAGCGCGCCGGCAAGATCGGCTATGACGATTATGCCTATGAGGATTTTCCGGTTCAGTTCTGGGACCTGTTCGGCAAGCAGGGGCATCCGGTCCGTACCACGGTGAGCGAGATGGGGCCGCTGCTGCTGGCGCGGCTGATGGACCTCAACGACACCCAGGAAGGCGTGCTGACGATCGCCTTCCACCTTGCCGACGAGGAAGGGCTGCTCCTGCTCGACCTCGACGATTTGCAGGCGATGCTGGGCGAGGTCGGCTCGCGTGCCAGCGAGCTGCGCAACGATTACGGCAATGTCTCGTCGGCCAGCGTCGGCGCGATCCAGCGCAAGATCCTCCAGCTGCGCAGCCAGGGCGGCGACCATTTCTTTGGCGAGCCCGCACTCAATCTCGACGATTTCATCGCGGTGGACGATAGCGGCAAGGGCGTCGTCAACGTGCTCGCCGCGGACCAGCTGATGCAGAGCCCGCGCCTCTATTCGACCTTCCTCCTGTGGCTGCTCTCCGAATTGTTCGAGGAGCTTCCCGAGGTCGGCGACCCGGACAAGCCCAAGCTCGTCTTCTTCTTTGACGAGGCACACCTCTTGTTCGATGATGCCCCCAAGGCGCTCGTCGAAAAGGTCGAACAGGTCGTCCGCCTCATCCGCTCCAAGGGCGTCGGCGTCTTCTTCGTCACCCAGAATCCGATCGACATTCCCGACGATGTGGCGGGCCAGCTGGGCAACCGTGTCCAGCATGCGCTGCGCGCCTTCACCCCGCGCGATGAAAAGGCGGTCAAATCGGCCGCGGAGACCTTCCGCGAAAATCCCGAGATCGACGTCAAGGAAGTCATCACCGAGTTAAAGGTGGGCGAGGCCTTGGTCTCGATCCTCGACGAGGATGGCGCACCGACCCCGGTCGAGCGCGTGCTGATGAAGCCGCCGCGCGCACGGGCCGGCATCCTGTCGACTGGCGAACGCGCCGCGATCATCGCGTCGGATGCGATCGGCGCGCGCTATGACGAGCGACTGGACCGCGAAAGCGCCGACGAAATCCTCGAAGCGCGCGGCGAGGCGAAAGCCAAGGCCGCCGCCGAAGCCGAAGCCCGCGAAGCCGAGGAAGAAGCACGCGAGAAGCGCGAAAAGGAAGAAGCGCGCCGGTCGCGCTCGAGCCGGTCGCGCCGGTCGTCCTCGCCCGTGGACAAGGTGATCCGCTCGGCCGAGCGTACCATCGTCAACAAGATCGGGCGCCAGATCGGCAATGCCATCCTGCGCGGGATCCTTGGCAGCATGTCGGGGGGTAAGGCTGCACGTGCGACCTCGTCGACCTCGAAGCGCAAGCGCAAGACGAGTAAGAAGAGCAGCAAGCCCGACTGGAACAAGCTCAAATGACCGAGCACCAGTCTCTCGTACAGCGTCTTGAAGCCGAGTGGCGCGAAGCCCTGTTCGCCAAGGACGAGGCGCGGCTGCGCAGCCTCATCCATCCCGATTTCCAGCTTGTCGCGGTGCGCGCCGAACAGCCGGTCGCGCTCGACCTCGACGGCTGGATTTCCGCGCTCAGCCAGATGGACCTTGCCGACATGCAGGTCGAGATCGGCCATTGCGTGCGGGTCGAGAATACCATCGTCGCGACGGTCGATGCCCGCTGGACGGTCAAATGCCTCGGCCAGCTGGTCGAAGAGCGCGTGCTGCTGACCGATGTCTGGGTACAGTGCCAGGAAGGCTGGCGGGTGATCCGCCGCCATTCCTCGCCATTGCCGAGCGACCCGGTCGAACCGGAAGTCGAAGAGGAAGCCTAGCCGCGACCGCGATTGCGCGCGGCGAGGCCTGCCTCAGCCACGGCCACGATACGGTTGGACGCCCTGGTCCGGGAGCCACAACCCCTCGGGCGGCGCGCCGGTCTGCCAGAAGACATCGATCGGAATGCCGCCGCGCGGATACCAGTAGCCGCCGATGCGCAGCCATTTGGGCTTCATCTCGTCGGCAAGCCGCTTGCCGATGCCGACCGTGCAATCTTCGTGGAAGGCCTGGTGGTTGCGGAATGAGCCCAGGAACAGCTTGAGGCTCTTGGATTCGACGATCGTCTCGCCCGGCGCATAGTCGATGACGAGATGTGCGAAATCGGGCTGCGCGGTGACCGGGCAGAGCGAGGTGAATTCGGGCGCGACGAAGCGTACCATGTAGAGCTCGCCCTTGCGCGGGTTGGGCACATAATCGAGTTCGGCCTCTTCGGGCGAGGCGGGGAGCGGGCTGTCCGATCCGAGAAATTTGGGTTCCATGGGGCGAGCGCATAGCCGCGCGGCGCCGGTCGCGCAAATATCTCCCTTGGGCGGGGATCAGGAACCCGACCCCTCCGACGCGCTTTGAAGGCGTGAAAAGGAGAAAAGACATGAGTAATTCGAACAGCTTCCAATCGAACCAGTATGTCAAATGGGACTGGGGCAACGGCACCGGCTGCGGCCAGATCGAGGAGCGTTTCGAACGCGAAGTGACGCGCACGCTGCAAGGCAACGAAGTCACCCGCGACGGCAGCGAGGACAATCCCGCTTACCTCATCAAGCAGGATGACGGCGACAAGGTGCTCAAACTCGGCTCCGAGCTCGAAGCGCAGGACTGACGCGACACAAGCGCGGGGGAGGAAGATGGACGATCTGGTCACCGGTAAATGGCTCCAAGCGCATCTCGACGAGGTGCAGCCGCTCGATGCCAGCTTCTTCCTTCCCGCGCATGAGCGCGACGCCAATGCCGAGTTCGAGGCCGGGCATATCCCCGGCGCCCTACGGCTCGACATTGGCAGCTTTGCTGATCCCGACCATCCCGCCCCGCACATGCTGCCCTCGCCCGAACTGGGCGCGCAGATGCTCGAAAGCATTGGGCTGCGACGGGACAAGCCGATCATCGTTTATGACAATAGCCCGCTGCGCACGGCGACCCGCGGCTGGTTCATTGTGCGCCATTACGGGGCTGCGGAAGCTGCTGTCCTAGATGGCGGCTTCGGCAAATGGACGGCGGAAGGACGCCCGGTCGAGAGCGGGCCTGCCCGCGTGCGCACGGGCCTGTGGCCTGTGACTGCAGCGCAGCTCGAGGTGGTGACCAAGTCCGACATCCTCGCCGGCACGACGCCGCCCGTTGCCGACGCGCGCGGGCCCGAGCGCTTTGCCGGCACGACACCCGAACCGCGCGCAGGCATGGCCGCCGGTCACATACCGGGCGCGAAAAACCTGCCTTATTCGAAATTCTATGCGGAGGGCGGCACGCTCAAGTCGCAAGACGAGCTGCGCCAGGTCTTCGTCGATGCGGGCATGGATCCGTCAGCGGCGTTCACCGCCAGTTGCGGGTCGGGGGTGACGGCCTGCTCGATCCTCTTCGCCGCCCATCTGTTGGGTGGGCGCGAGGGCAAGCTCTACGATGGCAGTTGGGCAGAATGGGGCGCCGATCCGACGACTCCCAAGGAGCAGGGCTCCTAAAGCGCGAGGAAGGTCGGGGCCTTCGATACGCCATTCTGCGCCAGCTTGTCGGCGAGCGCCTTTCGCGCGGCGTCGACGGGCCGGTGAGCCTTCTCGATGAAATGCAGTTTGGGCAGTGGTGCGATCATGAGGACCCTTATAGCGGGCCAAGCATGAAAACCGCGTTAAGCGCGCTGTAGTGCGCGGTTAATCCGCATCCTTGTCGCGCAGGATCCAGCCACGCTGCGGGATCGTCTCGATAAACTCCGCACCACCCGAGGCCGAGCGCAGTTTCTTGCGCAGCTTCGAGATGAAGACATCGATGATCTTGGGCTGCGGCTGGTCGTCGGCGCGGCGATAGAGATGCTTCAACAGCATGTTGCGCGTCACGACATTGTTTCGGGCATAGGCCAGCAGTTCGAGCACGCGATACTCCATCTCGGTAATGCCGATCGGATGACCGTCGATGCGGATGAGGCGCTGCTCTGCATCGACGCCGAGGCGGCCGCCGCACAGGGTCTCGGGCATTTCCTCGCCCGCGCCCTTGAGGCTTTGGAGCAGTTTGGATGCGGCTTCGTCGGGATCGGCGCTGGCATGGCTCTTGGGCGCGCCCAGCACTTCGGCCTGGATATCGCCAAGCGCCTTCTGCGCGGCATCGACCAGTTCGAGCCCGTCTTCCAGCTTCTTGCGCGCGCGCTCGAGCTGGCTCTCGATATCGACCAGGGTCGCCTGGATGTTCTGCCCCGCGTCCGCCATCTTACTGGGGCGTCTCGGCCTGGGCGTCCTGACCGTCGCCAGCCGGCGCGGCGAGGATGGTCTGGGTGGTCGTACCCTTGTCGACGACGCGGGTGCCGGGGTCGCCGGCGGTCGAGCGCGCATCGAGCGGGATGGTGCCTTCGCTGGCACCCTGGATCACCGCACGTTCGCCGGGCGAACGCGGCGCGGGGCCGCCGAACAGGGCTTCAAGAGCCTGGCTCTGCGCTTCGCCCGCGCTGGTCGAGACGGTGCCGGCACGCGGCGGCTCGAGCGTGTAATCGGGCGGGATGATCAGCGGCGCGTTGCGCGTCACTGCGAATTCGTCGAGCGATCCCTGCGCACCTCCACAGGCAGCAAGCGTGCCGCAGGCAGCGACGAGGATCAGGGTCTTACGCATTGTCATTCTCCGGTTGCGCCTTCTTTTCGGGCATGAAGGCGCGGATCAGTAATAGCACGACGCCGATGCTAATGGCTGCATCGGCAATGTTGAACACATAAAAAGGCCTAAACTCGCCAAAGTGCAAGTCCGCATAGTCGACGACATAGCCGAAGCGTGTGCGATCGACGATATTTCCGAGCGCGCCGCCGAGGATCATCGCGAAGCCCAGACGGTCGCCTTCCTCGCCGGGACGGGTGATCATATAGCCGACACCAGCGGCAATCGCCGCCGTGCCGATGACCAGCGCCCAGCGCGCCGTCTCGCTACCGGCCTGCAGGAGGCCGAGGCTGATGCCGCGATTTTCGACCCAGGTCAGGCTGAAGATGCCGACAATCTCGATCGTCTCGCGCGCTTCGAGGTTGAGAGGGTTGATGACCCACCATTTCACCACCTGGTCGACGATGAAGATGGCGAGCGCGATGGCGAACGCGCGGCGCTGGCTCATTTGAGCACCTCGCTGCAGCGGTTACACAGGTCGCCATCTTCCTCGACCTCAGGGAGGTGCCGCCAGCAACGGCCGCACTTCTTGTCCTCAGTGACGCTAGGCAAGACGCGGACTGGTTGAAAACGATCATCGAACTGATCGTATGCAGGCAGCAGTTCGGTCTTGACCTTCGCTACAATGAAAATCTCATCGAGATCATAGTCGTTTATTGTGGAGAGAGTATTGGGATCGTCCACTCCCAATCGCACATTGGCTTGGAGACTTGACCGGATACGCTTCTCTTTCCGCAGCGGTTCCACGGCTGAAGTCACTGCCTCACGGAACGATCGGATCATTCTCCAATTCTGAGCCAGCGCCTCGTCCATCCAGCCGGCATCGACCTCGGGCCATTCGGCGAGGTGAACGCTGTCGGCATCCGGATAGCGGTGGCCCCAGGCTTCTTCCGCCGTGAAGACCAGCACCGGCGCGAGGTAGCGCACCATGGCTTCGAACAGATGGTCGAGGACCGTGCGATAGGCTTTGCGCGTCGCGGTTTCCTCGCCGCTTTCCATGTCGACATCGCAATAGAGCCGGTCCTTGCGGATATCGAAGAAGAAGGCTGAAAGGTCTTCATTGGCAAAGTCGACCAGCGCGCGGACATAGGTGTTGAAGTCGAGATCATCGACGGCGTGGCGGAGCTTCGCGTCCAGCTCGGCGAGGCGGTGGAGCATGTAGCGCTCCAGCTCGGGCATGTCAGCGGGCGCGACGGCCTCGCTGCGATCGTATCCCGAAAGCGCACCGAGCATGTAGCGGAGCGAATTGCGCAGCTTGCGATACTGGTCGCCGACGCCGCGGAGGATCTCGTCACCGATGCGATGGTCCTCGGTATAGTCGACCGAGAGCGCCCACAGGCGGATGATGTCCGCGCCGTTGGTCTCCATGACCTTCAGCGGGCTGATCGTGTTGCCGAGGCTCTTCGACATCTTGAAGCCCTTCGAATCCATGGTGAAGCCATGGGTGAGGACGGTGTCGTAGGGCGCACGGCCGCGCGTGCCGCAGCTTTCGAGCAAGCTTGACTGGAACCAGCCGCGATGCTGGTCCGAGCCTTCGAGATATAGGTCGGCGGGGCTGCGCAATTCGGGCCAGCGCTCGCTTTCCAGCACGAAGGCATGGGTCGACCCGCTGTCGAACCAGACGTCGAGAATGTCGGTGACCATCTCGTAATCGTCGGGGTTGCGGTCGGGGCCGAGATAGTCGGCGGCGCGGCTTTCCTCCCACGCATCGACCGTCTCGCTGGCGATGGCGGCGACGATGCGCGCGTTCACTTCCGGGTCGACCAGCAACTCGCCGGTCTTGCGCTCGACGAACAAGGCGATGGGCACGCCCCAGGCGCGCTGGCGGCTGATCAGCCAGTCGGGGCGGCCTTCGACCATCGAGCTGATGCGGTTCTTGCCCTTGGCGGGCACCCAGCGCGTCTGGTCGATCGCCTCCATCGCGGCTTCGCGCAGCGTGGGGTAATCGTCGATCGGACCGCCATCGTTGGGCGGACCGCCTTCATCCTCCCAGCGCTTCTCCGCGGGCGTCTTGGGATTGAGGTGGTGCAGCGGCTTGTCGATGGCGATGAACCATTGCGGGGTGCAGCGATAGACGACCTTCGCCTTGGACCGCCATGAATGCGGATAGCTGTGCGCATAATCGGCGCTGGCCGAGAGCAGCGCGCCCGCCTCGCGCAAGTCCGAGCAGATCGGGCCTTCGGGCGAGTTGAAGGGCTTGTTGATGACGCTGCGGCGGCGCTCGTCATCGCCGCCCAGCCATAGCCAGTCGTCGCGATAGCGCCCGTCCGCCATGACCGCGAAAACGGGGTCGATGCCGTTGGCCTTGCACAGGTCGAAATCGTCCTCGCCATGGTCGGGCGCCATGTGGACGAGGCCGGTACCGCTGTCGGTCGTGACGAAATCGCCCGCGAGGAAGGGACGCGACTTGGCGTAGAAGCCGCCGAGATGGTGCATCGGGTGACGGGCCACGGTGCCGGCGAGGTCGGCGCCTTTGATAAGAGCGTCTCGTTCCGAAAACGGATCGACATATTCTTGAACGAAGATTGCACCCTTATCGATCTCGCCAAAATCAAGTGCGCGTACGGTCTTGTTCAGTCGGGCAACAAACTCGGTGGCCAAGTCCTTTGCTACTAGAAACTTGACGATGTGATTGACGTTGAAGGGGAGACCCGCAGCCCCGACAACTTCATTTACCCGGTCATCACCCGCCGTGCCGATTCCAACCGTGTCGATTGTCACCGAAAGAAGGACGTATTCAACATCAGGACCATAGGCGAGCGCTTGATTGACCGGGATCGTCCACGGGGTCGTCGTCCAGATGACCGCAAAGGCCCCGACCAATTCCTTGATCGGACTCTCGACAATCTTGAATGACACATCGATCTGCGGGCTATCGGTCAGATCTTGATATTCGACCTCGGCATCCGCGAGCGCGGTCTCCTCGACAGGCGACCACATGACCGGCTTGGCGCCGCGATAGAGCTGGCCCGTCTCGGCAAACTTGAAAAGTTCGGCGACGATCTGCGCTTCCGCCTCGGGGCGCATGGTAAGGTACGGATCGTCCCACTTGCCGCCGATGCCGAGGCGCTTCAGTTGCTCGCGCTGCACGTCCACCCATTTCTGGGCATAGGCGCGGCATTCGGCGCGGAATTCCTTCGCCGGGACCTCGTTCTTGTTCTTCTTTTTCTTGCGGTAAAGCTCCTCGACCTTCCACTCGATCGGCAGGCCGTGGCAGTCCCAGCCGGGCACGTAGGGCGCGTCCTTGCCGAGCAGGGTCTGCGTGCGCACCACCATGTCCTTGAGGACGTGATTGAGCGCATGCCCGATATGCATGTCGCCATTGGCATAAGGCGGGCCGTCATGGAGGATGTATTTCTCGCGACCCGCGCGGGCTTCGCGCAGGCGCTCATACATGCCCATTTCTTCCCACTTGGAAGCAATCTTCGGCTCCTTCTGCGGGAGGCCGGCTTTCATCGGGAAATCGGTCTTGGGCAGGAAGACCGTGTCTTTATAGTTCGGCTTGTCGGACATAGCCGCCCGCCTTAAGCGGTGGCGCTTCCTGCCGCAAGCAGACGTTTCGCCTCTTCGCCATCCGCGTCCATCTGGCGCTTCAGCGCATCCATGTCGTGGAAGGCCGCTTCAGGGCGGAGGTAATGGTGCAGCGCGACGGTGATTTCCTGCTCGTACAGGTCGCCCGCGAAATCGAAGATGAAGGTCTCCAGGAGTTCCTTGGGCGGGTCGAACATGGGCCGTACGCCAAGGTTCGAGACAGCATCATGCTCGCTGCCATCGGCTAGCGTCACGCGGGTTGCGTAGACGCCGTAAGCGGGCCGCAGATATTGCCCCATCTCCATATTGGCGGTGGGCCAGCCCAGTTCGCGGCCGCGCTTGTCGCCATGGACGACTTCGCCGCGAATGGCGAAGGGACGGGTGAGGAGGCGGGTTGCGGTGCCGGGGTCGCCGGCCTGCAGGGCTTCGCGGATGCGGCTGGAGGAGACGATGCCCGCTTCCAGCTCGACCGGATGGACGGCTTCCGCAGCGATGCCCTTGGCCGCGCCCAGCTCGGCGAGTTTCTCGACATTGCCCTCGCGGCCCTTGCCGAAGGTGAAGTCCTCGCCGGTGACGACCGCAGCGACTTTCAGGACGTCGGCCAGCATCGCGACGAACTCGGCAGCGGTAAGCGAGGCAAGTGCATCGTCGAAGGCAAAGACCAGCATCCCGTCCGCGCCCGCCGCCCCGAACATCTCCTCGCGCTGGTCGAGGCTGGTCAGGCGGAACGGCTTGGCGTCGGGGCGGAAGTGGCGGACCGGATGCGGGTCGAAGGTCGCAACGATCGCCGGTCGCCCCTCATGCGCCGCCCGCGCAATGGCGCGTCCGACGACTGCCTGATGCCCGAAATGGAAGCCGTCGAAATTGCCGAGTGCAATGACGGCACCCTCGAGGCCGGCGGGGACAGGATCAGTGTGCGTGAAACGCTGCATGGGGCTTGCTTAGCGAGGGAAAAGCGCCGCGCCTAGTCGATCTCATGCTCATCCAGCATCGCGCCCGACAAACGCTCTTCGGTGAGCGGGTCGAGGTAGATGCCGGGTTCGCCCAGTTGCGCGATGTGGAGTAGCGCATCGCCGCGATTGACCACGCCCATGCGGCTATGGCCGATGACGATGCCTTCGATGGGCGACTTGATGATGCTTTCCTCGGTGCTGGTCGGATCGCGCACGACCGCGACCTGCTGGCCGAGATGGACCTTGCGGCCCGATGGCGTGCGGATCGCGGCGATGCCGCCGCGCGGGGAGCGCAGCCACAGTGAGCGGGTGCTTTCCAATGGCTCGATGATCTTCCGCTTGGTGGGCTTGAGGTCGATCATGTCCATTTCCTGCATGACGCGCATGATGCCGTTGACGCCGACGCGGGTGGAAAAATCGTCGAAGCGGAGCGCCTCGCCCGCTTCGTAGAGGATCATCTCCAGCCCCTCGTCCATCGCCACGCCGCGCATCGATCCTTCGCGCAACTTGGAATGCATGATGATGGGTGGCGAGAAAGCGCGGGCCAGTTCGCTGGCGCGGGTGCAATCGGGGCTGACGCGGACCTGAGGCAGGTTGTAGCGGTGGATCGCCGCCGAATGGAGATCGATGGCGAAGTCCGCGCGGCGCATCAGCCTAGTGCGGAACATATAGGCGATGCGGCTGGCCAAGCTGCCATCCTCGCGCCCCGGGAAGCTGCGATTGAGATCGCGCCGGTCGGGCAAATAACGCGACCAGGCGACGAAGCCGTAGGGATTGACGATGGGCACGCAGATGAGCGTGCCGCGCAGCTTGCGCGCCTTGACCTTGGCGAGGATGCGGCGGACGACCTCGATCCCGCTGATTTCGTCGCCATGGACGGCGGCGCTGATTAGGAGGACGGGGCCTTCCTCGGCGCCATGGACGATGCGCACGGGCATGTGCACGAGGCTACCCGTGGCGTCGCGGCTGATCGGCAGGTCGAAGCTGGCACGGTGGCCGGGCTTGACCTTTTGCTCGTCAAATTCGAAGATGCTTGCACCCATGGAGCAGACCAATAGCGGGCTCACCCGTTTTGCTCCATCAAAAGTGTTGCGCCCCTTGACTCTCAAAGGGGCCAAACCTATTTCGCACCCATCCTGAACCACCGGGGTCCGGCGGCACACTCGTTGTGTCTGCCGTTTTTTCGTTGGAAATCAGGGTTTTAACGCTTTGAGATGGGATCGTGGAGTGCCCGCGATTCTGTGGAGCTTAAGGAGAATCGTTTCAATGGCACGTATCGCGGGTGTTAATATCCCGACCAACAAGCGCGTTGAGATCGCGCTGACCTACATCCATGGCATCGGTCACACGACCGCCAAGGAAATCACCAAGAAGCTGAAGATCAAGCCGGAAACGCGCGTTGCCGACCTGTCGGACCAGGAAGTCCTGCAGATCCGCGAAACCATCGACGCTGACTACACCGTCGAGGGCGACCTTCGCCGCGAAACCGCAATGAACATCAAGCGGCTCATGGACCTCGCGAGCTATCGTGGTCTGCGTCACCGTAAGGGCCTCCCGGTCCGCGGCCAGCGCACCCACACCAATGCCCGCACCCGCAAGGGCAAGGCCAAGCCGATCGCCGGCAAGAAGAAGTAAGCCCTGAAGGGTTTGCTTCCAGCTGCAGCTTTTAGATTAGAGAGATTTCAAAATGGCACGTGAACCGCAACGCGTCCGCCGCCGTGAGCGCAAGAACATCACCGCCGGCGTCGCCCATGTGAACGCTTCGTTCAACAACACCATGATCACCATCACCGATGCGCAGGGCAATGCCATCAGCTGGTCGTCGGCCGGCATGATGGGCTTCAAGGGCTCGCGCAAGTCGACCCCTTATGCCGCGCAGGTTGCCGCCGAAGATGCCGGCAAGAAGGCGCAGGATCATGGCGTTCGCACCCTCGAGGTCGAAGTGAAGGGTCCCGGTTCGGGTCGTGAAAGCGCGCTTCGTGCGCTGCAGGCGGTGGGTTTCACCATCACCTCGATCCGCGATGTTACCCCGATCCCGCATAACGGGGTCCGTCCGTCCAAGCGTCGCCGCGTCTAACAAACGCGCTGATCGCTTCCGGTCCCGCCGTTCGGGACCGGCACTGAATATTACAAATCGGCAGGGGACGCCCTGCCAACAGTCTGGGGACATTATGTCGATCAACGCGAAAAACTGGCAGGAACTGAAAAAGCCCAACGGCCTCGACCGCAAGCCCGGCACCGATGCCAAGCGCAAGGCCACTTTCGTCGCGGAGCCGCTCGAGCGCGGTTTCGGCATGACGCTGGGCAACAGCCTGCGTCGTGTGCTCCTGTCGTCGCTCCAGGGCGCTGCCGTCACCTCGATCAAGATCGAGGGCGTGCTGCATGAATTCTCCTCGCTCGCCGGTGTGCGCGAGGACGTCACCGACATCGTCATCAACGTCAAGCAGATCGCGCTCAAGATGGAAGGCGAAGGCCCCAAGCGCCTGCAGCTTTCGGCGACCGGCCCCGGTGAAATCACCGCCGGCCAGATCGCCTGCCCGGGCGATATCGAGGTCACCAACCCCGACCTCGTCATCTGCCACCTCGACGATGGTGCGACGCTCAACATGGAACTGACCGCAGATGTCGGCTCGGGCTACGTGCCCGCGGCGATGAACCGTCCGGCCGACGCGCCGATCGGCCTCATCCCGGTCGACAGCCTGTTCAGCCCGATCAAGCAGGTCGCCTACAAGGTGGAAAACACCCGCGTCGGCCAGGAACTGGACTATGACAAGCTGAGCCTGACCGTCGAAACCGACGGTACGGTGACGCCCGAAGATGCCGTCGCCTATGCCGCGCGCATCCTCCAGGACCAGCTCCAGCTGTTCGTCCACTTCGACGACAGCATGGTCGCTCCGGCCCCGGCGCAGAGCCAGGGTGGCAGCGAAGGTGGCCAGGACACCAACCAGCTCAACCGTTACCTCCTCAAGAAGGTCGACGAGCTGGAGCTGTCGGTGCGTAGCGCCAACTGCCTCAAGAACGACAACATCATCTATATCGGTGATCTCGTTCAGAAGACCGAAGCCGAGATGCTCCGCACGCCGAACTTCGGCCGCAAGAGCCTCAACGAGATCAAGGAAGTCCTTGCCTCGATGGGCCTGCGCCTCGGCATGGAAATCCCCGGCTGGCCGCCCGAGAATATCGAGGAAATGGCCAAGAAGCTCGAGCAGGAACTGCTCGGCTAAGCTTCGACCGGTTCGAACGACAAAAGGGCCGTCCCTCGCGGGGCGGCCCTTTTTCGTTGGTGAACATGCCGCTAGGCTGCCCCCGTCACGGGTAGGGGCTTGGCGATGACGGCAATGGACGCTTTGTTCGACGAGTTCTTCGCGCGCTCGCCTGTGCCCTTTTTCGTCAAGGACCTGGACGGCCGGTTCGTTCGGCTGAATGCGGCAGCCGACGCGCTGTTCGTCGAGCGTGAAGGCTCGGCGCTTGGCACGCATTATTCGGATCATATGGACGAAGGGACGGCGGCCTCGATCGCCGCCGTTGATCAAGCCATCCTTGGGACCGGCGAGCCGCAATTGCGGCGCCAGACGTTCGTCGTGGGGGGCGAGGAGCGTTACGCGCTGGCGGCAACCTTCCCGCTGCGCGACGAGGCTGGCGAGATCGCCCATTTCGGCGTGGTCATTCTTGAGACGACCGAGGCGGTGAAGACCGAGAAAAGGTTTCGCGCGCTGTCCGAACATCATCCGGTGGCGATGCTCATTGCGCGGCTCGAGGATAATGAGGTGCTGCTCGCCAATCCGGCATTCTTCGAGCTCATTGGTATTCCCGGCGAACATGATGCTGCAAAGATCAGCAAGGCGCGTTGGCTTGCCTCGGCGGAGGAGCATGAGGATTATCGCCGCGCGGTGCTGAGCGAGAAGGATCGCGACATCTACGAATGCCGGGTCCGGCATGCCTCTGGCGACTGGTTCTGGGCTAGTGTCAGCTGGCGCCGCATCGACTATGATGGCGAGCCCGCCGTGGTCGTCAGCGTCGTCGATATTGGCGACAAGAAAGAGGCCGAGGCCAAGCTGCTCGACAGCGAGGCGCGGTTGAAGGCGTTCCTCGATCATGCACCGGTGGCGATGTACCTGAAGGATGCAGACGATCGCTATGCGGTGGTCAACAAGTTCATCGCGCAGATCTTCCAGCGGCCGGCCAAGGACGTGATCGGCATGACGCCGCCGCAATTGCTCGATCCGCAATCGGCCAAGGAAGCCGCAGAGGTCGACGCGATCATCCGCGAGACGCGCGAGCCGCATGTGCGCGAGGCCACATTCGAGACGCCGGCGGGTCCGCGCAGCACGCTGTCGATCCGCTTTCCCGTAATCGATGAAGAGGGCGAGATCCGTTACATTGGCGGCGTCATCCTCGACACCAGCGAAGTGAAGCAGGCCGAGGCCGCCATGCGCGAAAGCGAAACGCGCCTCAACGCCTTCCTCCAGAACGCGCCGATGACCATGTTCATGAAAGATGAGGACGGACGCTTCCTGATCATGAACGAAGAGGGTGGCCGCCAGCTGGCGATGGATCCCGAGGACATAATCGGCAAGACGGTCGAAGAGGTCTCGCCGATGATCGCCAAGGCGGGCGAGCCTTATGAGGCAGAGGTCCGTAAGACCGGCAAGCCGGTGACGGTACAGCAGGAATATCGGCTCGAACATGGCCGCGCGGTCGGCCTCAACATCCGCTTTCCCATCCCCGACGTGAATGGCGAGATGACCCGCGTCGGCGGCGTTTTCATGGACGTGACCAAGCAGGTCGTGGCCGAGGAGGAATTGACGCGCAGCCGCGACGCGCTTCACCAGTCGGAGAAGATGAACGCGCTCGGCAGCCTGCTTGCCGGGGTAAGTCATGAGCTCAATAATCCGCTCGCCATAGTCGTCGGCGAGGCGGCGATCCTCGAGGAGGAGGCAGAGGGGACCGAGGCTGGCGAGGCGGCGGCACGGATCAAGAAGGCAGCGGAGCGGTGCGGGCGCATCGTGCAGACCTTCCTCGCCATGGCCCGGCAAAAGGAGCCGCAGCGCACCGAGACCGACCTCAATGCCCTTATCAAGTCGTCGCTCGAGTTGGCCGCCTATGGCCTGCGTAGTGATGGGATCGAGGTCGTCGAGGAGCTGGATCCCGACCTGCCCAAACTGAGCGCCGACCCCGACCAGATCGCCCAGGTCCTGCTCAACCTCATCATGAATGCCAGCCAGGCGCTGCAACTCTGCGAAGGCGAGCGCCGGCTGATGATCCGCACGTCGCGAACGAACGACGGCATGGCGCGCATCGACCTGATCGATAACGGGCCAGGCGTGCCGGAAGACATTCGGCGCCGCATCTTCGAGCCGTTCTTTACGACCAAGTCGGTAGGGTCCGGCACCGGCATCGGCCTCAGCTTCAGCCATGGCATCGCCGAGGCGCATGGCGGTGCCTTATCGCTGGAGCCCAGCGAGGCGGGCGCGCATTTCCGGCTCGAATTGCCGATCGGAGAAGGGGAAGAACGGGTGGAAGAGGTGACACCGACGCCAACGCCGGTCGAGGGCGGCAAGCGCGTCCTGGTCGTCGATGACGAGGAGGAATTGGCGGGCACGTTGAAACGCATGCTCGAACGCGAAGGGATGCAGGTCGAGATTGCGGTCGGCGGCGCGCAGGCGATCGCCACGCTGGAGGAAGGCGGGGCGTTCGACCTGATCCTGTCGGACCTGCGCATGCCCGACGTGGACGGCCCTGCATTCTATCGCTGGATCGAGGAGAACAGGCCCGAATATGCCAAGCGTTTCGGCGTGGTCACGGGCGATATATTGGGGCCGTCGGCGACGCGCTTCTTGTCCGACGTCGACCTGCCGGTCCTCGAAAAACCTTTCTCGCGCGGACGGCTGCGCGCGCTGATCGAAAGCTTTTTCTAGGCTGCGGCAGCGCGGCGGCGGGCGCCTTCGAGCATGGTCGTCGACATGATCGTATAGGCGGCGATCCAAGCCAGCTTCACCTCGCGGCTAAAGCCGGTGCCTAGCACCTTGTCGAGGCTCCACAGCAGGGCCGATCCGACCGTGTCATAGTCGCGTGGCGCAACACCATAATCCTGGTGCCGCTCGCCCAAGGCACGTAGCACGGGTACGAGGCCGCCGAAGGAATCCAGCGAATTCACGACCAGCTGGATCATCTCCATGAGCCGCTGTTCCTGGTGCCCCATATCGCTTGCAAACAGACGGCGCAGCTGCGGGTTCAGCGCGAACAACCGCGCATAGAAAAGCGCCGAAAAATGGGGTGCGTCGACGGCGATCCTGTCGAAGCTGTTCTGGACGTGGGCAATCTGCAACGGGGTCATCTCTTCCTCCTTGTTCGAGGCTGAAGATGAACCGGCCCTGTCGCAGGCGAATGTCGGCGTACGCGCGACAATGTTTCTATTGTGTCAGGGCGGCCGGCGGCAGATATGCTTTGCCCTTGACTTGGCGGGCAAAATCCCCTTTTAGGCGCGGGCAAGTTCGGCGGGCCTCGCTCGGCCGGATTTTTTGTTGGGGCAAGGCCGTTCCCCCGAAAGCATCGGCCAGGCTGGAGCTACCTAATACGGGCTCCATACGAACGGAGAAAAGATTATGCGCCATCGCGTTGGCCATCGTAAACTCAACCGCACCTCCTCGCACCGTCAGGCCATGCTTCGCAACATGGCAGCCTCGCTGATCAAGCATGAGCAGATCAAGACGACCCTGCCGAAGGCGAAGGAACTGCGTCCCTATGTCGAAAAGCTGATCACGCTTGCCAAGAAGGGCGGTCTTTCGAACCGTCGTCTCGCGCACGCCAAGCTGATGGACGACACGCAGCTCAAGAAGCTCTTCGACGTGCTCGCCGAGCGCTATGCCGATCGTGACGGCGGTTACACCCGCGTCATTAAGGCCGGCATCCGCGCGTCGGACGCTGCGACCATGGGCGTCATCGAACTCGTCGATCGCGACGTCGACGCCAAGGGCCAGGATTCGGGTCCGGTCGATATGGACGACGAACTGGAGGCCTAAGCCCCCGGCACGTTGCCAGAATGAACAAAGAGGGCGCGCTTGCCATGACGGCAGGCGCGCCCTTCTTGTTTTAGGCGGGGCCTATTCGACGACAGGGCAGCTTTCGAGCAGGGTCTGGCCGAACCGTTCGCCGGGGATGCCGAGTTCGGTCCCGTCATCCTTGGCGATCCAGTAGGTGACCCCGCCAGTGTCGGGATGGCCGATCGAGACGAGCCAGGCCTCGCGTGCGCCGGTCGGCGTCTCGACCACTTCCTCGCCCTGCACCTCGATGAGGAAACGCGTTTCGCCCCGCTCATAGTGGAAGGCGGGCAGGTCGAGTTTCATGCCGGGTTCGAGGTCGATCGCCGACAGCAGCGGTCCCCAGATATTCGCATCGAGCGCGGCCGGGTCGATCTCGATCTCTTCGCTCGTCGCGGGCGAGGCCGCCATGGTGCGCGAGACCATGCCATCGCCATAGACGAGCGTCGCATAGGCTTCGCCATTGCGGCTATTGTCGAGGCGCAGCGGCTGGAGCGTCGCGCCATCGAGGATCGCGACGTCCTGCATTTCGAAATTGTTGGCGTCGATCCGCTGCGTGGCGGTGATGGTCCAATAAGGGTCGCCATCCACGTCGCTACGCTCGATGACATGGCGCGCCGTGCCGATGCGATTGCCGCCGGCATGGATGGCAAAACACTGCTCGCCTTCGTGGAGCCGGGCGCCGTCGATCGGCGTGGATTGGATAAGGGCAAGGGCGACGAGGCCGAGAACCATTGTGAACTTCTCCATGTCTTGCGATCCGTCGCGACCGACCTAGCGAGGGCGCCCGCAGGAGCAATCACGCTTCGACCAAGCGTCGTCGCGACTGGACAAGACCCGGGCGAGGGGCCATCCATTGCGCGATTTTGCATCCGTACGGAGAATGACCATGCGCCTTGCCGCCCTGACCGCCATCCTGCTCGCCAGCACGGCCTGCACCACCGCCTATGACGAACCCGCCATGACGACCGGAGAGCCCGAAATGACGATGGCCTATCCCGACACGGTGCGGCAGGACGTGACCTACCAGGTCGGCTCGCTGAGCGTGGAGGATCCTTATCGCTGGCTCGAGGCCGATGTCCGTGAAGAACCGGCAGTCGCGGCCTGGGTCGAGGCGCAGAACGAGCTGACCTTCGACTATCTGGAGACGCTGCCACAGCGCAATTATTTCAAGCAGCGCATGACTGCGCTTTACGATTACGAGCGGATCGGCGCGCCGAGCGAGAAGGGCGGACGCTATTTCTACTCCAAGAATGACGGGTTGCAGCCACAGTCGGTGCTCTATGTCCGCGACGGCATGGACGGCGGTGAGCGCGTCCTCATCGACCCCAATGGCTGGTCCGAAGACGGCGCCACCGCGCTGGCCGGCTCGGTCGCCAGCGACGATGGCAGCAAGCTTGCCTACTTCATCCAGGATGGCGGCTCCGACTGGCGCACCATCGAAGTGCTCGATGTCGCGACCGGCGAGAAGCTGTCCGACAGCATCGAGTGGGTAAAGTTTTCGGGTCTATCCTGGGCCAAGGACGGGTCGGGCTTCTACTACAGCCGTTTTCCCGCCACCGAGGAAGGCGGCAAATTCACCGGGCTCAACACCGACCAGGCGGTCTATTTCCACGCGCTCGGCACCGACCAGAGCGAGGACAAGCTGGTCTTCGCGCGCCCCGACAATCCTGATCTCAACAATACCGCGAGCGTCAGCGATGACGGGCGCTATCTCGTCACTTCATCTTCGACGGGCACGGACGGCTGGGAAACCGCTGTAATCGACCTTGAGGGCGACGGCATGCCGATCGTGATCGAGCCGGGCGTCGACTATGAGACGAGCTATGTCGGCAATGCCGGCACCACTTTCTATTTCGCGACCAATCGCGACGCGCTGCGCGGCGGCGTATTCAAGGTCGACATTGCCGATCCCGACCTTGCCCGCGAATGGGTGATCGCTGAGGATGAAGCGGTGCTAAGCGGCGTCAGCCATGTCGGCGGCCACCTCATCGCCAACTATTTGGTGGACGTGAAATCGGAAGCGCGCGTCTATGACATGGACGGCGATCTCGTGCGCACCGTCGACCTGCCGGGCATCGGCAGCGCGGGCGGTTTCGGCGGCAGCCCGGAGAAGAGCGAGACCTTCTACGCCTTCTCCAGCTTTGCGCAGCCGACGACCATCTACCGCTATGACGTGGCGACCGGGACCAGCAATGTCTGGGCCGCGCCCGACGTGCCGTTCGATCCCAGCGACTATGTCACCGAACAGGTCTTCTACGAGAGCAAGGACGGCACGCGCGTGCCGATGTTCATCACCCGCCGCGCCGATGTCGAGGGGCCGGTTCCGACCCTGCTCTACGCCTATGGCGGCTTCAACATTTCGGTGACGCCGGGTTACAATCCCGTGCGCCTCGCCTGGCTCGATGCCGGCGGTGCCTATGCGGTCGCCAACATTCGTGGCGGCGGCGAATATGGCAAGGCGTGGCATGATGGCGGGCGCCGCTTCAACAAGCAGAATGTGTTCGACGATTTCGCTGCAGCAGGCGAATGGCTCAAGGCCAATGGCGTTACCACGCCCAAGGGTCTCGCCATCGAGGGCCGCTCTAATGGCGGCCTCTTGATCGGTGCCAGCATGAACCAGCGCCCGGACCTTTACGATGCAGGCCATGCGGCCGTGGGTGTAATGGATATGCTGCGCTTCGACCGCTTCACCGCGGGCCGCTACTGGGTGGATGATTACAATTATCCGCAGCAGGAGCGCGACGCGCGCTATAATCTTGCCTTCTCGCCCTATCACAATGTCGAGGCGGAGACCGACTATCCGGCGATTCTTGTGACAACGGCGGACACGGACGATCGCGTCGTGCCGGGTCACAGCTTCAAATATGTCGCCGCGCTGCAGGAAGTGGCCGGGCCTGGCGATGATCCGCTGCTCATCCGCATCGAGACCCGCGCGGGTCACGGTTCGGGTAAGCCCACCGACAAGATCATCGAAGAAGCCGCCGACGTCGCCGCTTTCCTGGCCGAACATACCGGCCTCGACGTGCCGATCGCCGATCCCGCACTCAACATGGCGGGCGGTGAATAAGGATCAGGCGGCGTAAGGCCAGGCAAGGTTGAGCGCGAGAATGGCGACGAAGATCAGGGCAAACAGCTTCCAGCTGAACTTGCCCTTTTCTTTCCAGCCCAAGTGGTCCGACACCAAGATGGCGACGGCAAGCACGACCATCGTGGCGAACAAGTGCGGAATATCGATGTCCATCTGATTTCCCTACTGTTTGGCTGCGGCAACGGTGATCGGGACGCCGGTCGTTTCTGCCCGGATCGGGGCGGGGGTAACCAGCACGTGCATCCCTGCGGATAGCACCGGCTTCAACCGGCGTTCGAATTCTTCGGGCAGTCGCATTCGCTCGAGCAATGTTGCATCGAGCGCATGTCCGCCGTCGCCCTCGTGACCGGGCAGAGGGATGACCGACCAATGAAATTGACCCGTACCGTCGACGATAAGGGTGGCGAGCTTGGTGGCGCTGTGCTGCCCGCCTAGGTCGACAATGCTTCGCCCGATCTCCTTGCCATTGCGCATGACGACCATGCGTCTGTCGCTCGAACTGATGACGATCGATACCGGACCTTCGGGAGCCACTTCAGGGGTCCAGCGCCAGTCTGCACTTCCCAGCGGGCGATAATCTTCGCCTTCGCCTTGCCCGGTGGCGGGCGAAAGGACGCCGGCGGCGCGGAGCTTTATCGGCGCGCCGGCGCGCCCCTGAACGATGATCGTGCCGCCCATCGTGGTCGTGCCGAACAATTCCTCGGCGAATTCGTAGGGCAGGTGCACGCAGCCATGGCTCTCGGGATAGCCCGGTAGGCCGCCGGCATGGAGCGCCACGCCGTCCCACGTGAGGCGCTGCTGAAAATACATGGGCGCGTTGTTGTAGGTGGAGGAATGGTGCCACCGATCCTTTTGCAGGATCTTGAAGATGCCGGTCGGGGTCTCGTGGCCAGGCTTGCCGGTCGATACGGTCGTGACGCCGATCCGAAGACCATTGCGATACACGTCCGCCAGTTGGCGGGTGAGATCGACATAGACGACGACCGGCCCCTCGGGCGCGATCTCGGGCGCCCAAACCCATTCGCCGGGCTTCAAGTCGTCGGCTCGCTGCGCCAGTTCGATCGGCGAGGTTACCTTCGCTCCTTGTGCAAGAGCGGGGGTGGAAATAAGCAAGGCGGCTGCCGCAATCAGAATGCGCATTACGTTACCTTTACCGACGCGGGCGCGAGAAGCGCCAGATGAGATAGATGTTGAGGGCGATGGCGGCAGTGCAGAAGGCAAGGCTTCCCCACGTGCCGACATCTCCCATCAGGTAGAGCGCGATGGTCCAGGGCAGGGCGAGGAGCAGGGCAAAGACGCCTGATAGCGGATCGGACTCCACCCCGAACCAGCCATAGACGCTGGCCGGGATGACAATCAGCGCAAGCAGGCCGGCTAGCGCATAGACGATGCCGAAGCCCAGCAGGACGCGCTGCGCGCCCGAGCGCTTCGATCCAGTCCCCCCGGTCATGGCCTATCCGCCTTCGACGAAGGCATCGACGACGATATAGGTTTCCGGACCGTAATTGATCGTCACCTGGTCGCCGTCACGGCTGACTTCGAAGTCCCAACCGGCGGAACCGTCGGCCTGTGCGCCGTCGGCACCATAAGGCGTCGTGCCGCGGAAGAAGATGGCCCGTTTGCGGCCATCGGGTTTGGTAACTTCGACCAACGTGGTGCCATCATCGCCCCAATTGCGCTTGACGCCCGCATCGCAGTTGGACGTTGGCGCCGCGCCGCCAAAGCCGCAGGGCACCATTGCCGTCGCATTGTAGCCGGTTTCGGGATCGGGAAGGTCGGGCATTTCCTCGACCATCGGCGGGCCGCCTTCGCCCATGCCGGCATTAGCATCGCCTGTCGGGACCGAGACCAGGCGGACGCCGCCGACATTGCCGACAATCTCGCCGTCGAGCGCTTCGGCATCGGCCTCGGTCGGACAGCCGACAAGGATCGCGCTATCGTCGAGATAGTTGCTGGTCGCCTCGCTCTCGCCGAGGCGGAGGCAGGGATCGCCGCTGTTGGGATAGCCGTCGCCGAAGGGTGCGAGATCCTCGCCGATGACGGCGACTTCTTCGGCTGGAGCCTCGGGTTCGTCGGTGGCCGCATCACCCCCGCAGGCGGCAAGTGCCAGCGCGAAGGCAGGCGCGCAGAATATCGACTTCATGTCGGCCTCCTTAGCGACAGCGCGGATGCGTTCGGATGTCGGTGATATTCTCGAGGCGACCGTCGGCAGTGATCACCTGCAGGCATTGGCGGGACCCCTCGCGCCACCAGATCGAATAGCGGGCATTGCCGCTTACGAAATTGTCGACTTGCTCGAAGCCGCGATTATTGAGTTGGTCGATCGCAGTGGCGCGCGCGCCGACAAGATCCCGCCAATCGGCATAATCTGAGTAGCCACCGCGGCGGTCATGATGGCGTAGATTGGCGTTTCGCTGGGTTACACCCGCCCGGTAGCCGCTTGCATATTCATCCGTCCCCCTTCGGTTATGGTATGATGCATTGTGAAGGCCGTCGGTATAGCCGCGATCATATTCCCGATCAGAGTTTCGCTGATTCTCATCCCGATCATCGTCATGGCCTTTGCTTCCGAAGATTGCGCCGAGAATGGCTGCACCCGCAGCGACGCCGAGAGCCGTTTCAACCCCCGAACTGAGATGGTGACCGCAATCTTGATCGCTGGCATCGCTGATCGACTGAACGCGTCCGTCATATTCCTCTACGCGAACGCAATCATCGTCGTCTTCGTCCCACCAATAGCTGTAGTCGTAGCCCCGCGAGTTCCGTTCGTGACTGACAAAGGCAAAACCGCGATCACGCAATGCACGTTCGCCTGGGCCGGCATACATACCGTTGATATCGACTAGCTGGCGTGCTGGGTCCGCAATTGCAGGTGCCGGAACTGCGACCAAGGCAATAGCTCCCAAGGCGAGAGTGCGGGTGGCAACGGTTTTCATGTCAGTCTCCCTTAAGTCACTAGATTGGCATCACTCCGATCAAAGGTCGCGCCTTGAACAAATCAGCGCGCGGTAAAGCGGTAGCTGGCGGTACGAGTGCGCACGACGAGCGTGCGATCATTGTCGTAAATCTCGTAGGCGGTCGCGAGCGGCAGCGCGGCGGCCATCTCCTCGCCATAGCTTGGCGACGGGCAAAGGGCGCGGGTCGACGCAATCTCGCCGATTTCGAGCAGGCCTTCGCGCGCACCCGATGCGCCCGAACCCGGACGATACCAATCTCCATTGCCAGTATTGCAGTCGAGGCTGGCATTGAAATCGCCGCCCTGGCGGAAACGGATCCAGTGGCTGTCCTGCGCCCGGCCCGACAGGTTGACGGTCGGCTGGCTGGGCCGCTCGATGGCGACCAGATGCCATTGGTTCGCCGTCAGCGGATCGGTGGGTATGTCGAGGCCCGCGCAGCCTCCCAGCGCTGCGGTGGCCAGAGCCACGGGGAATAGGAATCTCTTCATGCGACTCGCCCCTTTCCCCGGCATGATGACTAAACCATGTTACATTGGCAAGGCGACGACCCGGCATTTATGGCGGAAAAGTAAGGTTTCGTAGGCGAAACGACTGCATGCGTTAACGATGAACCGCGCCGCCATTCGGCCAAGATGAACCCCCGCCAACAGCTACGTTCAGGATGAATGCATGCACGCTTTCCTACCCCTGTTGGCGAAGATCGACGCGCTGCGACGCCGTGCCGGTCATCGGTGTAACAATGGAACAGGATTGGGAGAGAACCCCATGGCGAAATTTCTGAAGATGGCAGTGCCGGCCGCCGGCATGATCGCAGCGAGTGCAGCATTGGCCAGCCCGGCGCAGGCGCAGGGCTATGACCGCGACGGCAGGGCCGCAGAACGGATTGTCGGCGCAGTGCTGAGCGAAGTTCTGGGCGGACAGCCTTATTACCGCGATCGCTACGATCGCTATGACCGTCGCGGTATTCGCGGCGAGCGTGAAGCGGTCGATCGCTGCGCCCGCCGTGTCGATGCGCGCATCCTGCGCGACTATCGCGGCCGTTACGGCCCTGGCGGCCAGGTGACCGACATCACCCATGTCGAACGCACGCGCTATGGCTGGAAGGTCTATGGCACCGCCACCAGCGGTCGCAACGTCTACGGCTATGACCGCTACAGCCGCTACGATCGCAACAGCCGCTACAATCGCTACGACCGTCGAGGCGGCGACCTCAACTGGAATTGCGAGATCGAATATAATGGTCGCATCCGCGATACCGATGTCGACCGCAACGATCGCTATGACGATCGTCGCTATCGTAACTATGGCTATCGCTACTAAGCGACAGTGACGCGAGAGAGAGGGCCGCGGGAGCAATCCTGCGGCCCTTTTTCGTTGAGGGTCAGGCGCGGCGTCGCGCGAGGCCGAGCAATGCCTCGACCCGCACCACCAATTCGTCGCTGTCGAACGGCTTGATGAGATAGTCGTTGGCCCCGGCCTCGTAAGCGATGGCCTTGTCGGCGACCGACTGGCGACTGGTCAGGATGAGCACCGGAATGCGCGGTGCAATCCCCTCGGCGCGCAGTTGGCGAAGCACTTCGAGCCCCGATTTGCCAGGCATGCCGCAATCGAGGATGAGCAGGTCCGGCTGCTTGGCGAGGATTACCTCGGCAACGCGCTCGCCATCCGGCAGCACGCCGACAATATGGCCCGCATCTTCGAGCAGCGAGCGAACGAGGAAGGTGACCACCTCGTCATCGTCGGCCATGATGATCCGTGCCATGTGAAATGCTCCTGCATCGTCGCGTATCGGCCCCGCCGGTGCCGCCGACCGCGTGGAATACGCGCACGGTCGGCGGCGGGGGTGGAGCTCTGTCGAGGTGACGGAAATCGCCCTAGCAGCATGGCCGCCGCCTTGCCTGCCAAACTGGGTCCGTTTCGGTGAGGATTTCGCATGCGCTCGACCGGCGTTGCGGCGCGCGGCCTTGTCGGCTAGGCGCTTCTCGCAAGGCAATGGCAGACAGGCAGCGAGGGCAATGAGCGATAGCGTGGATCATGGCGGCACCATCCTAATCGTCGATTTCGGGAGCCAGGTGACCCAGCTCATCGCCCGCCGCGTCCGCGAGGCCGGCGTCTATTGCGAGATCGCTCCCTTCACCATGGCCGAAGAGGCGTTCGACCGCTTGAAGCCCGCAGGCATCATCCTGTCCGGAAGCCCCGCCAGCGTCCCCGAAGAGGGGTCTCCCCGCGCCCCGCAAATGCTGTTCGACAGCGGCCTGCCCATCCTCGGCATCTGCTATGGCCAGCAGGTGATGAGCCACCAGCTTGGCGGCGAGGTTCGCCCCGGTCACGAGACCGGCGAGGGCGGCGAGTTCGGCCGCGCCTACCTCACCGTCACAAAAGAATGCGCCCTGTTCGACGGCCTGTGGGAAGTGGGCGAGCGCCACCAGGTATGGATGAGCCACGGCGACAAGGTGACGCAGTTCGCCGAAGGCTTCGAAATCGTCGCGGAAAGCGATGGCGCGCCCTTTGCCGTCATCGCCGATGAGAGCCGCAAATATTACGGCACCCAGTTCCACCCCGAAGTGGTGCATACGCCCGACGGCGCCAAGCTCATCGCCAATTTCGTGCGCCATGTCTGCGCGCTGCCTGGCGATTGGACCATGGCTGCCTACAAGGACCAGCAGATCAAGGCGATCCGCGAACAGGTCGGTGACGGCAAGGTCATTTGCGGCCTGTCCGGCGGCGTCGACAGCGCGGTCGCGGCCGTCCTCATCCACGAAGCGATCGGCGAGCAGCTGACCTGCGTCTTCGTCGATCATGGCCTCATGCGCGCGAACGAGGCCGAGCAGGTCGTCGGCCTGTTCCGCGGCCACTATAATATCCCGCTCGTCCATGTGGATGCCGAAGAGCAGTTTCTCGGCGGGCTCGAGGGCGTCACCGACCCCGAGAAGAAGCGCAAGTTCATCGGCGGCGCCTTCATTGATATCTTCGAGAAGGAAGCCAAGGCAATCGGCGGCGCGGACTTCCTGGCGCAGGGCACGCTCTATCCCGACGTGATCGAAAGCGTCAGCTTCACCGGCGGCCCGTCGGTGACGATCAAGTCGCACCACAATGTCGGCGGCCTGCCCGAGCGCATGAACATGAAGCTGGTCGAACCGTTGCGCGAACTCTTCAAGGACGAAGTGCGCGAACTGGGCCGCGAGCTTGGCCTGCCTGACGCGTTCGTCGGTCGCCATCCCTTCCCGGGACCGGGCCTTGCCATCCGCATTCCGGGCGAAGTGACCAAGGAACGCTGCGACATCCTGCGCAAGGCTGACGCGATCTATTTGGACGAGATCCGCAAGGCGGGCCTCTATGACGCGATCTGGCAGGCTTTTGCTGTGCTGCTGCCGGTGCGCACCGTCGGCGTGATGGGCGATGCGCGGACCTATGACTCGGTCTGTGGCCTGCGTGCCGTCACCAGCGTCGATGGCATGACGGCGGACGTCTATCCCTTCGAAAGCCAGTTCCTGCAGAATGTCGCGACCCGCATCATCAACGAGGTGCAGGGCATCAACCGCGTCGTCTACGATTATACGAGCAAGCCCCCCGGCACGATCGAGTGGGAGTAGTCTCGAACCCGCATAGTTGGGTCGGCTAGACTAGACGGCCACCTTGGCGACGCGGAATGCCGAGTAGAGCAATGCGCCGCCGGCAAATTTGTTGATCGTCGGACGACCGAGGGGCGCACCCCGCGGCTTGCAATCTGCGCGCCGAGCACCGCGTATCCCGAATAGACGATCCAATCGAAGACCAGCGTCACAAGTCCCATGATGACCATCTGCGGCAAGATTGGCGCGCTGGTGTCGAGGAACTGGGGCAGGATTGCCGCGAAATAGAGCAAGGCCTTGGGGTTGGCTGCCTCGACCAGGAAACCCTTGCCGAACAAGGCGGACAGGCTTCCCACTTCGCCCCGCTCGACCTGCAGGCCGCCCGTGCGGCTGAAGATCGCGCTTAGCCCTAGGTAGGTGAGATAGGCGACCCCGAACCATTTGATCGCCGTGAAGATCGATTCCGAGGCGATGATGGTGGCGGAGATACCGGTCGCCGAAAGGACGAAGAAGGCCGCATTGGCGCTGGCAATGCCCGCAACGGTCGCCTGTGTTCGGGCCACCCCGTTGCTCGAAGCCTGCGCCGCGGCCGCGATCGCGGCGGGTCCGGGGGTGAGGACAACCACCAGGGTGGTTGCCGCAAACAGCATGAATGTGCTCAATTCCATGTCAGCCTCCTGTATCGGGGCCGAGTTTGGGGGCGCGAGGCTGGCGCCTCTACCAGCAAGACGGGGGCGATGAAGGAAATCGTCCGGTGCGGCTGGCATTGTGACGGCGAGGCAGAGGGCAACATCGATCATGGCCGACCTGGACGAGAAGGACCGGCTCCTGTTGCGGGCGCTCAGGAAGAATGCGCGCGCAAGCCTCGTCTCGCTGGCGCGCGACATCGACCTGTCGCGTAGCGCGACGCATGACCGCATCTCCAAGCTGGAGGAAATGGGGGTCATTCGCGGCTATACGATCGAGCTGGCGCCCGATGCGCTGCCCGACGTGCGCGGCTTCCTCACGATCAGCTTCAAGGTCGGAGAATCCCACACCAATGTCCTAGACGAAATCAAGCAGCTGCCCGGCGTCGTGGCAGCCTATTGCGTCACGGGAGACATCGATTCCGTAATTTACTGCGAGTGCGATTCCATCCAGCAATTGTCCCAGCTACGCGACGAGCTGGCAGGCTGGCCAAGCGTCGTTTCGATTACCACGCGGCAGATCATCGCCTCGACACAGGACTAGAATAGCGCGGGTTTAACCCATTCTTGCGCATTTCCTCCTATCATTCGAAGTGAAGGAGACGGGAATGTTTGCGCGATCTGTATGGGTAGTGTTGGCCGCAGGCCTGGTGACCGGCTGCGGCCAGGACTTGGAGGCAGCCGCTTCCGAAGAGCCGGTCGAAATCCTCGCCGGGCGTTACGAGGTCGTGCCGAAGCGCAAGATTTTCGAGGCTTTCTACGCCGACTTTGCCGAGCCCAAGACCGCGATGTGCGTCCAGGCCGACAGCATCCTCGATGCCAAGAAGCTAGTGCGGCTGTACCTCCCCAGCAACGAGATTTGCACGCAAGGCACGTGGGAACGTGAGGGCAATGCATTTCGCGCGGCCGGCTCCTGCCGCCATCCCGCTTTCGAGGGCAGCATCGCCATCGTCATCGAAGGCGTGATCAGCGCCGAGGGTTATGAAGGCCATATCCGCTTCGATCCCGAGGACGATGCGACGACCATTTCGCCCGAGGAATTGGCGCAATTGAAAGCCATGGGTTCGCTCGACAGCCCGATCAGCGCCCGCCGCACGGGCGATTGCAGTTTCTAGCGCTCAAGGCGCCAGCGTGCAGTCGAACAGCAAGGTCTCGCCAAACCGATAATCGCCGCCGGAGCAATTGAGGCGGACGCCTTCGCCCTCGCGTAGGCGCGACAGTCTGGATGCGCCCACCGTGTCGACATCGGCAGCGATCGGCGCGCCGCCGCCAGCGTCGAGATAGACGCGATTGCCGTAATTCGGATCGATCTCGATTTCCGTCAGCTCGCCATCGACGGTGAGCCCGTAGCGCCCGAACCCGCCTTGGTAAGCGGGCGGCAAGGCGTCCTGCCACGTACCGATATCGAGCGCGTCGACGCGGCCCTGCTCGTCGGCGGGGAATGGCGGCACTTGCGCGGCGCGGGCGACGGCGTCCGGCATTCTTGTGGGCTCGCGCAAGATGATCTGGTCGGAGGGGATACTGGCAACAGGCGGCCAATCATCCTCGACGTAGCTTGGCGACGGATTGTTCAGCGCCTCGACGACATTGTAGGCCGAATAGCCGACGAATCCGATCCAACCGATGATCCCCACGACCAGGATGACGTTGCGGATGCGCTCCACATTCTCGGTCCGCTGCACCCGGCTCACGGGCTGTCCGTCCGTACCGAATATCGCCATTGTACTGTCCCCCCACGCCACTTGTTGAGCGCTACCTTAGGCCGCGCGTCCCGGATTTCCAGCACCCATTGGTCGAAGCACCGGTTGCCATGCATCTCTCGCGCCCTAGGTTCCGTATCTGCTCGGTGGGTAACGAACAGGGGATGATGATGAAGGCGATGAAATTCCTGGCCTTGGCGCCATTGATGCTGGCGAGTCCGGCACTGGCGCAGCCGCTTTCGGAAGCCGAGCGCGAGGCCGTTGATGCGATCATCTCCTCGATCGAGGTTGGCAAGGCGCCGGGATATGCGATCGGTGTCGTGCGCGGCGGCGAGACCGTGTTCGAGGCCACCGATGGCTTGGCCGACATGTCGCACGGCAATGCGATCACGCCCGACACGGTCTTCAACATCGCTTCGGTCGCCAAGCAGTTCACCGCGATGATGATCCTGCAACTGGCCGAGGACGGACGGATCGACCTCGACGAGGATTTTCGCACTTACCTGCCGAATGCGATGCCGGGCATCGAGGACGAAATTACGGTGCGGCAACTCCTCCGCCACCGCAGCGGCATTCGCGACATATTCGACCTGTGGGGCCTGACCGGCATCACCTGGTACGAAAACCGCCTGCGCAACCGCGAGGCCATGGCGCTGCTCAACCGCCAGACCGATCTCAATTTCGCACCGGGCAGCGACTTTCTCTATTCCAATAGCAATTACATCTTGCTCGCCGAGATGATCGCCAACGTGACGGGCGAGCCGTTCTATGAAGTTGCCAATGGCTTCTTCGCCTCGCTGGGAATGGACGATACGCTGGTGCGTCGGCGCTATGGCGTGGTGATCCCGGACCTGGCGCGCGGCTATATGAATTTCGGCAGTTGGCTGGAAAATCCCGATATCGCAAACACGCAGGGCGACGGGTTCGTCTATTCGAGCCTCACCGACCAGCTCGCTTATGAAGCGATATTGCAGGGCGCCCCGGGTCCGCTCGCTCCCGAGCTCATCGAACTCAGCCAATCGCGTCCCGAGGGCGGCGGCTACGGCTTCGGGCTCGAACACACCGATACGAACGGTCTACACGACATCTACCACCAGGGTTCGACCGGCGCTTACAATGCCTACACGCTGCGTTATCCCGAGCAGCGTTTGAGCATCGTCGTGCTCTCCAACGCCTCCAACCTGCCGATCGTGCAGGCGGTCAACAATATCGGCATCGCGCTGCTGGGCGATGCCCTGCCGCCCGCGCCGCCGCCGTCGCAGCCCTCCGGTCCGCGCAATGTCGTGACGATGGAGGCGGCCTATGATGCGGGCACGCTGGCAGCGATGGAGGGTCGCTACGTCAATGCCGAGACCGATACGGTGATCGTGCTCGAACAGGGTGAGGGGATGGCCTTCACCATGAGCAAGAATGGCCGCGCCCGCGATGCGGTTGCCGATGGCTATGATCGCCTCGTCTGGAACAATTATGTCTTCCGCGGCGTGCGCGACGAGGCCGGGAACGTCATTGCCCTTTCGGTCGACAATAACCGCATCCGCAACGTCCGCTTCGACCGCGAAGACTAGGCACTTCTCAACGCGGCATTAACCACAACTCCACCTTTTGCAGGCACAGATACGCGCATGGGTGTGGAAGGATTTGCCGGAGACCTTGAAGGTCGCGGTCGCGTGGGCAGTGCGCCCGCGCCGTTCCGGCTCGCCTATCGGCCCGAAATCGATGGCTTGCGCGCGATTGCCGTCCTGCCGGTCATGGCCTTCCACGCTGGCTTCGAGGCCTTTGGCGGCGGCTTTGTCGGGGTCGATATCTTCTTCGTCATTTCGGGCTATCTCATCACGTCGATCCTGGTCGGCGAGATGGAGGCAGGACGCTTCAGCCTGACCCATTTCTACGAGCGGCGCGCGCGGCGCATCCTGCCTGCACTGGCGGCGATGATCCTGGCCTGCATTCCCTTTGCCTGGGCGTGGATGACACCCGCCGAATTCGACGCCTTTGCGCGTTCGATGATGGCGGTCGGCCTGTTCCTCTCCAACCTCCATTTCGAGAATGAAAGCGGCTATTTCGACGCAGTGGCTGAAGAAAAGCCGCTGCTTCATACTTGGAGCCTCGCGGTCGAGGAGCAATTTTACGTCATCTTCCCGATCGCTTTGCTGGCCTTGTGGCGGTTTGGCCCGAAGCGGGTCGGTTGGACATTGCTCGGCATCGCGCTCGCCAGCCTCGCCTATAGCGAATGGCTGCAGCCGCGCGATGGCAGTGCCAACTTCTTCCTTGCACCGAGCCGCGCCTGGGAGCTGCTGGCCGGATCGATTTGTGCGCTGCTGATCCGTGAGCGCGGTATCGGCAAGAACGATGCGCTCGCGCTGGTCGGTATCGTGGCAATCGTGGCGTCGATCCTGTTCTACGATGCCGGTACGCCCTTCCCGGGCAAGGCTGCATTGTTGCCGGTGGGTGGGACGGTGCTGCTAATCCTGTTTGCCGGTCAGGGCAACAGGGTCGGCAAGCTGCTCTCGCACCGCTGGCTCGTTGGCGTGGGCCTCATCAGCTACAGCGCCTATTTGTGGCACCAGCCGCTATTCGCCTTTGCGCGGATCCGGAGCCTCGGCGCGCCCGATCCGCTACTGATGGCCGGACTGCTGGTTGCTGCACTCGGGCTGGCGGCGTTGAGCTGGCATGTGATCGAGCGGCCGTTCCGTGACAAGAAAGCGATGCCCGCGCGCGTGCTATGGCGCTGGGCAGCGGTGTTGCTGGCGCTACCTTTGGTGCTGGGGATGGTCGCTGACAAAGGGGACGGTTTTGCAGCAGCGCGTACCGAGCCGTGGCAGCGTGATTTTCTTGCAACGGCGACGCCGAGCCCGCTGCGCGGTGATTGCCATGCCGGCGACGACAATCCGATTTCCTATGCCGACAGTTGCGTCATCGGCGAGGGCGAACCGACCTTGGCCGTGCTCGGAGACAGCCACGGTGTCGAACCCGCCTTCGCGCTCGGCCAGCAAGTGGCGGTGCGCCAGCTGACCTATAGCGATTGCCCGCCACTCTACGGCACCTCCCTCGAGGGTCGGGAGGCCTGCGGCGTCTGGACGCAGCAGGTCGTGGACGCGTTGGTCACTGACGAGGCGGTTCAGACCGTTTTGGTGGCCTATCGGTTGCCCTATCACCTCGCCGGCGAAGTGGCCGGTCACTATCCGGCGCAGCCTGCCGACAAGGATCGCCTGTCGCGGACGGCGATGTACGAGGCCTCGCTCGGCGATACCGTTGCGCGGCTTCGGGCGGCGGGCAAGCGGGTCATCCTGCTCTTGCCGCCACCCGAATTGCCCAAACATGTCGATGCGCTGGTGATGCGGGCCGAAGGTGCGGAAGTTTCGGGTGTGCCGCAACGATGGTGGGAGGAGCGTATGGCGTCCACTCGCCGACTGGTCACTGCCCTGCCGAGCGGCATCACCGTCATCGATCCGAGCACATGGCTGTGCGACGACACGCAATGCAGCGCGACGCTCGATGGCAAAGCGCAATATTTCGATGATGATCACCTGTCGATCGCCGGTGCATCGCGGGTCGCGGACGCCGTCACCGCCGCGCTCTAGGTTGCGCTTGCCCGCATTGGGCGCGATAGCTCGTGCGACCACTCGATCAGGAGCGCACCCCATGACCCCCACCGCGACCATTCTCCTTCTTGGCTCGGGCGAGTTGGGGAAGGAATTCGTCATTTCGTGCCAGCGTCTCGGGTGCCGGGTGATTGCCTGCGATTCCTACGCCGACGCGCCGGCCATGCAGGTTGCCGATGCGGCGGAGGTCTTCTCGATGCTCGATGGCGAGGCGCTGCGGGCGGCGGTCGAGAAGCACCGCCCGAGCCATATCGTCCCCGAAATCGAGGCGATCCGCACCGAGATGCTGGTCGAGCTGGAAGGCGAGAGCTGGAATGTCGTGCCGACCGCCAAGGCGACGCGGCTGACCATGAACCGCGACGCGATCCGCGACATGGCGGCAGGCGAACTGGGGCTGACCACCTCGCGCTTTCGCTATGCCGAGACCTATGACGAACTGGAGGCCGCAGCAGCGACGATCGGCTTTCCGCTGGTGGTCAAGCCGGTCATGTCGTCGAGCGGGAAGGGACAGTCGACGGTCGAGCGGCCTGCCGATTTGGACACGGCCTGGAAATTCGCCTGCGCCGGCATGCGCGGCGATCGCGTGCGCGTCATTGCCGAGCAGTTCATCGACTTCGACTATGAGATCACCCTGCTCACCATTCGCGCGAAGGACGGCGTCCACTATTGCCCGCCCATCGGCCACCGGCAGGAGCGCGGCGACTATCAGGAAAGTTGGCAGCCGGCAGCGATGAGCGATCAGGCGATCGCCGATGCGCAGGCGATGGCAAAGAAGGTCGTCGACGCCTTGGGCGGGCATGGCCTGTTCGGGGTCGAATTCTTCGTGAAGGATGACGAGGTCATCTTTTCCGAGCTGAGCCCGCGCCCGCACGATACCGGCATGGTCACGCTGGCGAGCCAGAATCTGAGCGAATTCGACCTGCACGCGCGCGCCATTCTCGGCCTGCCGATCCCGCCCATCAATGCGCGCCCCAGCGCAAGCGCGGTCATCCTCGCCGATCGCGAGGCCGACGACTTTGCGTTCGAGGGACTGGCCGAGGCAATCGCAGCGCCCGAGGGCATGCATGTTGATGTGCGGATCTTCGGCAAGCCCGTGACGCGGCCCTATCGCCGTATGGGTGTCGCGTTGGCGAGCGGCGGCTGTATCGACCGCGCGCGGCAAGTCGCCGCCGCGGCGGCGGCCAAGGTGAAGATCAACTATTCCTAGCGTGAAACTCGCCTGGATCGGCTTGCTGGCCATCCTCGCTTTCGCCGCCAACTCGCTGCTGGCGCGCGCGGCCTTGCTGGATGGCGACATGGGACCGGGGGCGTACAGCGCGATCCGCCTGGGCGCTGGGGCGCTCATCCTGCTGCCGCTGATGCGCGGCGCTTCGATCAAACGCGATGCGCCGGCCGGGCTGTTTCTCGCGCTCTACGCCATCGCCTTTTCCTTCGCCTACGTCCGGCTCGATACGGCGACGGGGGCGCTGCTCTTGTTCGCGACGGTCCAGACCGTGATGGTGCTGGTCGGATCGGCGCGTGGCGGCCGCATTGGCTGGGGCGGCTTCACCGGGATCGCCATCGCGCTAGCCGGTGTTGTCTATCTTCTGTCGCCAGACGTGGGCACGGTCGATGTTGCTAGCGCCGCGCTGATGATGCTCGCCGGCCTTGGATGGGGCCTCTACTCGCTCGTCTGTCATTCGGGCGAAGGCGAAGCGGCACCCGCGACTGCCGGCGCGTTCGCGGTCGCTGCGGTGCTGGCGCTTCCTCTTTTCGTGATGGCAGAGCCCGTGACCGGCACGGGCGCGGTGCTTGCCGCCTTGTCGGGGGCGTTGGCGAGCGGCCTTGGCTATGTCGCCTGGCGCCTAGTCGCCCCGCACTTCAGCCTGTCGGGCGTCGGCGCCGTGCAACTGGCAACGCCGGTCGCGGCAGGATTGATGGCCTGGCCGCTGCTTGGCGAGGCCGTGACGATGCGCTTGGTCCTCGCGGCCGCCATCATCCTGGGCGGCGTCGCCCTGGCGATGCGCAAGCCTCGGGCAAACTAGATCGAGATTTCCGCCCCGCAGATATTCTTCGCGAAATAGAGAGCGGCCCGTTCCAGTGAGGCAATCTGACCGTCCAGCGGCAGGCCCTTGTTCGATCCCGGCGTATTGGCGACGTCGACAATATAGATGCGACCACTATTGCGATCGCGCAGGCAGTCCAGTTCCCCGACATCGAGGCCCATGCGGCCGCAGAACGTCTCGATCAGCCGGATTTCTTCGTCACTGAAATGCTCGCTGGTCTGCACGACGTCGGTCTTGATGTTCGTCGTCGAGAAGCGAATTTCGATCCGGCGGCGCTCGCGGAAGCAGAAGTCGGCAAGCTCGCCGATATACATGAGCCGGAAATCCTGGACCGAGCCCTCGTCGACCCGCGTATCGACGAGGACGCTGTAGACACAATCCTCGCGCACCTCGCCCGGGGCGATCGGCCCGGTAATGACGCGGCCATCATGCTGGGCATTGGTATCGGACTTCTCGACCATCTCTCCCTCGTGGGTGGTCGGATCGACGTCGAGCGGATAGCCGAACACGTCCTCGAAGACCTTGGCGACATTCCGCTTCGAGATGTCGCGGCACCCATTGTTGATCATTGTGAGGCCCGACAGGTCGCCGGCGTGGTTCGCCACGGCTTCGAGGGCCTTGAATTCTTCCTCGCCTCTTACGGCGTTGGTCGTGTCTTCGAAGCGAATGAAGATGGCCCGCTCGGGGTCGAAGCCATCGGTCGGGCTGAGCCGCTTGATGCCCAGAGCGATGAGGATCTTGGGAAGGTAATAATTGGTGTCGAGCAGGCTTGCCGGGCGCGACAAATCATCGGGCCAGCTCACCGCCTGCATGCGGCTGATCCGCTTCCAGTCGCGCATGCCGATCCGATCGCGCAGCCGGCGTCGCAGTGCCATGCGCAACGGGAAACTAGCCACATTGGCGATCGCGATGGCGGCGCGCCGTCCCAGCAGTTTCTTGGCCCGCTTTTTCAAGCTCACATCAAATCCCTTTGCGAAAATGTCGCGATTCGCGGCTGGCGATGAGACCACCTAGCCGGTTTGCGGTTCGGCTTGGGCATAAATGTGGTCTGCTGTCCATAAAGGCAAAGCGGCTGGGCAATCGACGTCACGACTATCGCTATCCGAAGCTTTGCCATAACGACGACAGGCATGGCTTCTGATTCCCCTGCCGCCGACGCCACCGATAGCAAGCCTTCGCGCAAGTCGGCGATGCTCGTTACCGGTTCGATCCCCGGACATCTCGTCAGCCAGACGCTGCCGATGATGGTCGGCGGCGCCGCGCTGATGAGCGTCGGGATCATCGATGCCTATTTCGTCGGCCAGCTCGGCGCCGATGCACTGGCCGCGATCAGCTTCATCTTCCCGATCACGGTTGCGCTCTCCTCGCTCGGTGTCGGGGTGATTGCCGGAATCAGCAGCGTGGTCAGTCGCGCGCTGGGCCAAGGCGACGAGCAGCTGGCGCGGCGGCGCGGCAATATGGGCGTCGTGCTGGCCGGCGCGTTCGGGATTGCCGTCGGCCTGTCGCTCTACGTCTTCATGGATCCGCTGTTCCGGCTGATGCAGGCGGACGAGGAATTATTGCCGCTCATTCGCGCCTATATGGGGCCGTTCGCGCTCGGCTTTCCTCTGTTGCTCGTCAACATGGGGGCTAATGGCTGCCTACGCGGGCAGGGGCTGGCCAAGCGGGCGAGCACGATCCTCGTTGCTTATGCGGCGGCCAACTGGATCCTCGATCCGATCCTCATCACCGGTGCGTTCGGGTTCGAAGGGATGGGCGTGGCAGGCGCGGCCTGGGCGACCATTGGCGGTTGGGTTGTCGGCTGCGCGATGGGCTTCTTTTTCCTCCAGCGCAGCGATTTGTCCTTCCATCCCAAGACGCTGAACCAGTGCGACTGGAAAGGCGGCACGCGCGCCATCTTCCGGGTCGCAGGTCCGGCAGCCTTCTCCAATTCGATCAACCCCATTGGCCTGTCGGTGCTGACCGCCTTCCTCGCCGCAGGCGCGGGCGAGGCGGCAGTGGCGGGCTTCGGGACCGGCGGGCGATTACAGAGCTTCGCGGTCGTGCCCTTGCTCGGGTTGAGCGCGTCGATCGGCGCCATCGTCGGGCAGAATTGGGGTGCCAAGGAATATGGCCGGGTGCGCCAGGCTTTGCTCTACGCCGCGGGCTTTTGTCTCGCTTACGGCTTGGTGATTGGCGCCGTGCTGGTCATCTTCCGTGAGCCCTTGGGCGGTCTCTTTACCGACGACCCCGAAGTCATCGCGGCGATGGCCGACTATCTCAAGATCGCGGCCTGGGGCTATGCGGGCTATGGCGTGTTGATCGTTGCGAACGGCGCATTGAACGCGCTCGATTTCGCCGGCAACGCGCTGGTGCAGAGCCTCGCTCGCGTCCTGCTGGTGATGGTGCCGGTGGCGTGGTTGCTGCGCGATGCCTGGGGCGCCGACGCCGTCTATGTCGCGGAGCTGGCCGCCAATGTGGTTGGAGGGCTGATTGCCGCGGCGATGATCTGGTGGGTGGTCCTGCGCAAGAAGGCCTAGTCCCCAGGCGGCGCAGGCGGAGGCATAATCGGCTCGGCCAGTTGCTCGCCCCAATACCAGGTCTCGACCGCGCGCGAGAGCGCGCCCGCATCATCGACGGCATTCATCGCGGCAAAGGCCTCGCCGGTCCACAGATTGTAGGCGGCGCGCGACTTGAAGGCGCCGTTGGAGCCCGACAGCCAGAAGACACGCTGGTCGGTTTCGGCATCGATGAGGATGCTGCCGCCAAGCGTGTAGGCTGTCCCGTCCTCGTTCCAGGTCGTCGGCTCCATCAGCGCCTCGACGCCATCCACGCTCAGCGCGTCCTGCTCGACCCAGTACATGAAGCCGATCAGGTCGACAGGCGTGGTCACCATGCCGCCGGCGCATTGCAGCCAGCCGGGCACGGGCATCACATCGCCTTCGACGGCGGGTGCATCGTTGAGGTCGGGGATGCCGCTGGCGATGAAGGTGTCGGCGAGGTTGGCCGCTTGCTGGCCGAAAAGGTCATCTGCCAAATAGTCGGCGATCGGCTGGCTCGACTGATGCTCGAGGATCGCCTGCACCATGATCCAGTTGACCAGGTCGTAGCTATAGTCGCTGTCGCGCGGCGCTGCGGGATCGCCTGCGGCAAACATGTTCGCCGCCTCGAGCGCGCCGATGTCCATCATGAGAAGCGCCTCCGGGCCTTGCTCGCGCAGTGCCGGCATGAGGCCGTCAGCGAGGCCGGATCGATTGGCGAGCAAGTCCCGCACGCGGATCGTAGCGGCGCCTTTACCCTCATAGCCCGGCAGGACGTCGCCAATGGTGCTGTCGAGCGTGAAGCGGTCGCTGTCGACCATGCGCAGAATTGCGACGCTACAGGCCCATTTGGAAATCGATCCGGCCTGGAACTGCGTCGCCGGGGTCAGCCCTGGATCGGCGGCGGCGAGCACGTCGCCATATTCGGTCCGGATCGCGGTGACGCTATTGTCGATGGTCGGCGCCGCTGTGGGCTGAACGGCGCTGCCAATGGCAAGCGCGAAAAGGCTGGGGATCATAGGAAAACTCGGAATCTCGTCAGTATATGCTCTTTCCCTACCGCGCGCCGGAAGCGCGCGCAAAGCCACTTCGACGAAATGTGGCAAACCTCATTTCCGCTATTGCGAACCATTTGCAATAATGACATGAAGGAAGAGTGAAGAGGCAGGCGGGAATCGGGCGCACCAAGGCGCTGGTCTGGGCAGTGCTGGCGGCGCCGGCATTGGTCATGGCGGTGCGTTTGGCGTTGGCCGAGGATCCTTGGCTGGCCGACTGGATCGCCGAGACGGGCGAATGGTCGGCGCGCTTCATCATCCTCGCGCTCATCCTGACGCCGCTGCAAAAGCTTTTCGGCAACCGGCCGTGGGTTGCCTTTCTCATTCGCCACCGCCGCGCGATTGGCGTTGCCGCCTTCCTCTACGCGCTGGCGCATCTCGGCTTCTACCTCGTCGACATGGGGGCGCTTTCGTACGTCATCGACGAGGCACTGGTGCCCTCGATCCTGACTGCCTGGCTGGCGCTGCTCGCCATGCTGCCGCCGGCTCTGTCGTCGAGCGATGCCGCGATGCGTGCGCTCGGCAAGGGATGGAAGCGTCTCCAGCGCTTTGCCTATCCCGCCGCCATCCTGACCCTCATCCACTGGCTCCTTGTTCATGACGGCATGACCGAGGCGCTCGTCCATTTCGTCCCCTTGGCAGCGCTCCAGCTGGCGCGCCTCGCCCAACCGTTTTTCAAAAGAAGGAATTTTGCATGAAGTATCTGATGATTGCCGCCGGCCTTGCTGCGGCCACGACCGGTTTTGCCCTGACCGCGACCCCGGCGCACGCCACGGGCAAGATGAAGTGCGACGTGAAGGCTGAAGATCGCAAGCCGATGGATGCGCTCGAGGCCAAGCTGGTCGAAGAAGGCTGGCAGGTGCGCAAGGTGAAATTGGATGGCGGCTGCTACGAAGTGTACGGCACGACGCCCGATGGCGACCGCGTCGAAGCCTATTTCGATCCTGCCAATTTCGAAAAGCTGCTGGTCTCGCGCCGCGGCGAAATCCTGTTCCGCAAGGAAGGCCGCTAAACGCTCTCAACGGGCGGCTTGGCCTTGCACCCCGCGTTCGCTTCGGTCTCTTAGGGGGTTGAAGCGGGCGCGGGGCTTTCGCATATGGCGTTCCAACAGATTTCCGGGAGGGGTTTCCCCATGATCACGATGTACGGCATTCCCAATTGCGATACGGTCAAGAAGGCCAAGAACTGGTTCGAGAAGCGCCAGATCCCCTACACTTTCCACGACTATAAGAAGTCGGGCGTTGACAAGGAAACGCTGGAAATGTGGGTGCTCGAACATGGTTGGGAGCCGCTTTTGAACAAGCGCGGCACGACCTTCCGCCAGCTGCCCGACGTCCTCAAGCAGGACATGGACGGCGACAAGGCGATCACGCTGATGGTCGCGCATCCCAGCATGATCAAGCGTCCGGTCGTGACCGATGGCGACACCATCCTGATCGGCTATGATTCGACTGGCTACGAAAAGATGACCGGTATCGCCGACTAGGCGACGATTTCCTTTGGTGCGCCGCACACATTAATCTATATCAGCCCCGCCGACGAGGGGTCGGTGCGGGGGCATGATGTCTTGATGAGTCGCCCCCTTGTTAAAGGATGCGGCGCAATGCGCTTGCCGCCCCGATTGAGTTTCGCACTCGTGACATTGGCGATCCTGTTCCTGGTCCTGACCATTCCGGGGGTCTGGAAAATGCTGGTCTAAGCCGAAATTTAACGATGCCGTGCCATGCATGCGGCATGACCGGAAAGCTCAACAACCTTCAGGCAATGCGCGCCGTGGCGGCGGGGATGATCCTCGTCCTTCATGGCGTGTCGATTGCGCTTGGGCTGGGCTATCCGCTCGAGTCGCTCGCCATGCTCGACCCGTGGGCCAATGCCGGGGTCGATCTTTTCTTCGTCCTGTCGGGCTATCTCATGGTCGCGATCCAGGATCGCAAGGCGCGCTCGCCATGGCGTTTCGCTGCCGACCGCGCAGCGCGAATCCTGCCGCTTTACTGGTTCATGCTGGCAATCGTCACGGTCGCGGGCATGGCCGGCCTGTTCGCGCCCAGCAGCGCCGCCCACATTCTGGCAAGCTTTGCCTTGCTGTCGCAGCCGCTCGTCGGCGCCGATCCCATCCTCTATGTCGGCTGGACGCTGGAATATGAGGCCTGGTTCTATGCCGCGTTCGCCGGGGCGATTGCTCTCGGCTCGCGGGTCGGCCTGCTGCCAGTGCTGGCCATCGCGATCGCCTTGATGGTGATGGTCGCCGGCGCCGAATGGGTGGCGTTCGAATTCCTGCTCGGCGCGATGGTCGCGCGGCTGCTGCCGAGGCTCGACACGCGTCGACATCGGGCCGTAGGCATGGCGGCGTTGGCAATCGGCATATGCGGGCTGCTCGCCAGTCTCGGGCTGGAGGGATCTTACGACCTGCGCCTTATCGCCTGGGGTTTGCCCGCCACCTTGCTACTGGTCGCTGCACTCACCCTGCCCCAGATCGGCGAGGGCGCGCTCACGCGAGCGGGCGATGCGTCTTACGCGCTTTACCTCAGCCATCCCATCGTCCTGCAGCTGGCGCTATCGATCGACGTGCCGTTGCCGTGGTGGGCGCAATGGGCAGGCGCGATGCTCCTCGCTTTCCTTGCCGGCAACTTGCTTCACCGGCGGGTCGAACTGCCGCTCACCGAGGCGGCACGCTGGCTCACCAAGGGCCCGCGGCTCGGCTGGCGCCTGCGTCCCGCACCCTAGAGGGAACGGCATTGCCATCTGTCTCGTTCGCTTGGGCGAAGGAGATATGAGAGATGGTCAAGGCAGTGTGGAATGGCGAGACGATCGCCGAGAGCGACGATACGGTGGTGGTCGAGAACAACCACTATTTTCCCCGCGCGGATGTGAAGATGGACCAGCTCGTCCCGTCAGACACGACCAGCCATTGCCCATGGAAGGGCGAGGCCAGCTATTTTTCGATCCGCGCCGACGGCGTCACCAACAATGACGCGGCCTGGACCTATGAAGAACCCAAGGCGGCGGCCGAGGAGATTAAGGGCCGCATCGCCTTCTGGAAGGGTGTCGAAGTCTCTTAATAGCCTTCGAGGCGGCGCCGTTCCTGCCGGGTTTGTTCAAGCCGGGTTTCCAGCGCAGCTAGCGTATCGCGCGCACCGGCGAGGCGATCGCGCGCATCGGCAACGTCTCCGCGCTCTTCGGCAACTTCCTCTTCGGCTTCGCTGAGATTCTTTGCAGCTTCCGAGCGGCGTTTTGTTTCTGCCGCAATCGTCTCGCTGTCGCCAGTCGGGACTGGCGTACCCTCATAGACCGACCATGCACGCTGGGCCTCGACAAGCTCTCCCTCGGCTTTCCGGAGGTCGCCTTCGGCATCGTCGAGTTTGTTGATCGCGCTCTGCACGTCGTCCCTGGCGTCGGCCACCTCTTCGCGCAGTTCTTGCTCTTCGCGGGCAAGGTCCACCCATTTGGTTTCGTTCGCAGTGCCTTCGACCGCAGCAGGCAAGATCATCGGTTTCTCGCCTCCGCCACCAAGGCAGGCGGTCAGCGCAAGGGCGAGCGGGACAATGGCAAGCGATTTGGTCATTATTGTTTCCTCGTGAACTCGGACTGGTTTTTAAAGGTCTGCATAGACTGTGCAACGCGTATTTTCAGATGCGCGGATGCCTAGAGCCAGCGGCGCGACCGGGCGCGATAGTCGTCATAGTCGCTGCCGAACTTGGCCGAGAGATAGCGTTCCTCGCGCGCAATCACGAAGCGGTCGATCACGATCAGGATCGGCGCGAGTATCGCCAGCAGGAGGTAGCAACCGGCCAATACCGACAGGCCAAAATAGATGGCGGCCATGCCGAGATACATGGGGTTTCGGGTGAGGCGGTAAGGCCCCTTGAAGGTCAGCGCGCGGGTCGGCTCCCACGGCTCGGCAGGCGTATCGGCGCGGCGGAAGGCGAGGATTGCGCCGGCAATCATGAAGGCCCCGAAAATGACGAAGCCCGGCCCCATGGCAGCGCGCACCAGCCAGGGCAGGTCGCGCACGGTGAAATCGAACCCGCCGACTAACTCGTGAAAGGCGAGCCCGGCGATCAGCGGCACGCCGAAGATGAGCGGCGGCGGCGCGATGACGCCGGCAATGTCCTTGGTCTCGTCCATCTTTGTGCCTTCTAGCATCGGTCAGGCGCTGCGTACTGCCCTTTTCGACCAAGGGCAGGCAGGGTAGGGAAGGGCCATGTCCAAAATCACGCTCGACAGCGATACGTCCCGCGCCACCCCGACCCCCAAGCCCGGCAAGCGCGTCACTGCGCCCGCGATTCAGGCCCGCAAGCAGGACGGGAAGGTTGACGAGCCGATCGTCATGCTGACGGCCTATACGATGCGCATGGCGCAGTTGCTCGATGCGCATTGCGACATGATCCTGGTCGGAGACAGCCTGGGGCAGGTCATTTACGGGCTCGACAGCACCATTCCCGTCAGCCTCGACATGATGTGCAATCACGGCGCCGCGGTGGTGCGCGGCTCATGGCATGCGATGATCATCGTCGACATGCCGTTTGGCAGCTACGAGCAATCACCGGCCCAGGCCTTCGAGAGCGCGAGCCGGATCATGAAGGAAACCGGCTGCGCGGCGGTCAAGCTGGAGGGCGGCGAGGCGATGGCGGAAACGATCGCCTTCCTCACTTCGCGCGGCATTCCGGTGATGGGCCATGTCGGCCTGACCCCGCAGGCGGTGAACATGCTGGGCGGCTATCGCGCGCGAGGCCGCGACGATAGCGAAGAGGCCAAGATCCTCGCCGATGCTAAGGCTGTGTGCGATGCAGGCGCCTTCAGCCTCGTCGCCGAAGGCGTGATGGAGCCTATTGCCGACAAGCTGGCCGCGCAATGCCCGGTGCCGGTGATCGGGATCGGCGCGTCGAAGAATTGCGACGGGCAGGTGCTGGTGACCGAGGACATGCTCGGCCTGTTCGAACGCACCGCGCGCTTCGTGAAGGTCTACCACAACCTTGCCGAACAGATTTCCAGCGCCGTCGAGACCTATGCGGGCGAAGTGAAAGACCGCAGCTTCCCGACCAGCGACCAGACCTACCGACCGAAAAAGTGACATTCTCCGAGGCGATTCTGTTTTTTGGTGTCTATTTGATCCTTGGCTTCTTAGCCGGTCTCATATCTCGACGTTGGCTTGCCGGGTCGCGTCAGAGGTGGATGTTACCCATTCTACTGTTGGGGATGATTTTTTGGCCGACAATCAGACACTACTATCTGTTGAAGCTGGGTCGCCCGCCTTTTGCCACTCTTAGCGACATGGCCAGCACGTCGTTCATAGCTTCGATCGTAGCGATTATCGGCATGTGGCTAGGATGGCGCATGATGTCTCAAATCAGGTCGCGCTAACCCCCTTTGCCTTTAGGTTGGAAGGGCGCTAAGCCAGCCTCCATTCATCTTGGGGAGGGATAGTCGGTCGCCGACCCCCGCCCCTTACGCATTCAGGTCTGAGGAACAACGTGGCGATCCCCCCGCAAGACAGCGAAACATTCCAGCGCGAAGTCGACGAGAATTTGCGTCGCGACCAGATGGCCGATTTCGGCCGCAAATGGGGTAAGTGGATCGGCGGCGCCGTCTTCATCTTCCTCGCTGCCGTCGCGGGCTTCCTCTTCTGGCAGGACCAGTCGGCAAAGAATGCAGAAGCGAGCGCCGAGGAACTGGCCAAGGTCATTGCCGATCTTGGCAACCCCGAAGAATCCGACACGCTCGTCCCGCGCCTCCAGGAAGCGGCGGGCGAAGCCTCGGGTGCCGGCAAGGGCGCGATCATGATGGCCGAGGCGGCGATCGAGATCGACAATGCCAATCGCGACCGTGCCATCGAAATCTATGCCGCAATCGCGGCTGACGAGGATATCGCCAAGCCCTATCGCGACGCCGCGCTCATCCGCCAGACCCTGCTCGATTTCGACCGGGTCGAACCCGATGTCGTGATCGCGCGTCTCCAGCCGCTGGTGAACGAGGAAGAGCCCTTCTACGGCAGCGCCGCCGAACTGACCGCACTCGCCCTTATCGAGGCCGAGCGTGAGGACGAGGCGGCGCAGCTTTTCAAACAGATTGCCGAAAATCCGGACGTGCCGCGCTCGCTGCGCGCGCGCTCGGTGCAGATTGCCGGCACCTACGGGGTCGACGCGAGCGCCGCGCTGGCCAGTATCGAACAGCAGGATTTCTAAATGATGATGCGTCCTTTCATCCGCCTTTCGGGCTTCGCCGTCGCGGCCGCCATGCTGTCGGGCTGCGGCCTGATCTCGCTCGGCGACAAGAATGACACGACCCCGGTGATCGGCGAACGCCAGCCGGTGCTGGGCGCCGAGCTCGACATCGGTATCGATGCCGCGACTGCAGCGCTGCCGGCGAACATTCCGGCCGCGCGCGTCAACAATGAGTGGAGCCAGTCGGGCGGCAATGCGGCCAAGTCGATGGGCCACCTTGCCATCGCCGATAACGTCGGTCTCGCCTGGAGCCAGAGCATCGGCCAGGGTTCGTCCTCGACCGCGCGTCTCGCTTCCGAGCCGATCGTCACGCAGGGCCGCGTCTACACGATGGACACGCTTGGCGTCGTCCGCGCCTTCGATGCGCAAACCGGCACGCTGAGCTGGTCGACCGAGACCAATTCCTCGGATGAAAATCGCGACTCGCTCTATGGCGGCGGCGTCGCCTTCGGCAATGGCCGCATCTACGCCACCAACGGCCTTGGCAACGTGGTCTCGATCGACCCCGCCAATGGCGGCATCTTTTGGACCGTGACCCCGGCCGGCCCGCTGCGCGGTGCGCCGACGGTCGACGGCACCCACGTCTATGTCACCACGCAGGACAACCAGATTTTCGCCCTGTCGCCGGTGAATGGCTCGACCCAATGGTCGAACCCCGCCAGCTTCGAAATGGCCGGCGTCTTCGGTTCGGCCGCACCGGCAGCGGGTCGCGGTACCGTCGTCGCGGGCTTCAGCTCGGGCGAGCTCAATGGCTATCGTTACGAAAATGGTCGTCTCGTCTGGCAGGACGTGCTGACGCGCACCTCGATCTCGCGCAGCGTCTCGAGCCTGTCGGACATCGACGCCGATCCGGTGATCGACGGCGGCCAGGTCTTCGCGCTCGGCCAGGGCGGCCGCATGGTCGCGCTCGACATCCTGTCGGGCCGTCGTCAGTGGGAACTCAACATTGCCGGTTCCTCGACGCCTTATGTCGCGGGCAACTGGGTCTATGTCGTCACCAGCGAAGCGCAGCTGATCGCGATTGCGCGCCAGACCGGCCTCATCCGCTGGATCAACCAGCTGCCGCGTTTCCGTAACGAGGAAAAGCGTCGCGGCCCGATCTTCTATGCAGGTCCGGTGATGGCGGGGAACCGCCTGTTCGTGACGGGCTCCAACGGTGCATTGGTCGAGATCAACGCCGATACCGGCGCGTTCATGAACCAGCGCGATGTCGGCCAGCCGGTGAGCCTGCAGCCCGTCGTGGCGAACCAGACGCTCTACGTCCTGACCGACGAAGGCCGCCTTGCCGCCTACCGCTAATGCTTGACGGCCGAGCGCGGTCCGTGCAGGGCCGCGCGATGGCCCGAAGCTCCGGAAAACCCGTCGTCGTCATCGTCGGCCGCCCCAATGTGGGCAAGTCCACCCTGTTCAACCGCCTGGTTGGGCAGAAGCTGGCGCTTGTCGACGATCAGCCGGGCGTCACGCGCGACCGGCGCGCGGGCGATGCGACGCTGCTGGGCCTCGATTTCACGCTGATCGACACGGCCGGTTTCGAGACCGAAGACGAACAGACGCTGCCGGGCCGCATGCGCGCGCAGACGCAGGCTGCTGTCCGCGAAGCCGATGTCGCCCTGTTCCTGATCGATGGCCGCGCTGGCCTGACGCCGCTCGACCGCGAGATCGCCAACTGGCTGCGCGGGCTCGACACGCCGATCGTGCTCGCCGCCAACAAATGCGAGGGCAAGGCGGGCGAGGCCGGGCGCCTCGAAGCCTATGAACTCGGTCTTGGCGAGCCGTTCGCCATGTCGGCCGAACATGGCGAAGGCGTGGTCGACCTGTTCGAAGGCCTGCGCGAACATATCGAGCGCGACGAGGAGGAGGTCTGGGAAGAGGACCTGCCGCAGACCGACGTCGTGATCGATCCTGACGCACCCGAAGACGAGCCGGTGGTCGACCTCGGCCCCTTGAAGCTCGCCATCGTCGGTCGCCCCAATGCGGGCAAGTCGACCCTCGTCAACAAGATGCTGGGCGAGGATCGCCTCATCACCGGGCCCGAAGCCGGGATCACCCGGGACAGCATCCATCTCGACTGGGAATGGCAGGGTAAGGATGTCGTGCTGGTCGATACGGCAGGTCTGCGCAAGCGGGCCAAAGTCGATGACAAGTTGGAAAAGCTGTCCGCCGCCGACACCAAGCGGTCGATCGACCGCGCCGAGGTCGTCTGCCTGCTGCTCGATTCTACGCGAGGCCTCGAAGCACAAGACCTACGCATCGCTGACCAGGTGCTGCAGGAGGGCCGCGCGCTGGTCATCGCATCGAATAAGTGGGACGTCGCCGAAAACCCGTCGGGTCTTTTCAATGGCGTGCGCGCCGCGCTCGACGAGGGACTGGCGCAGGTGAAAGGCGTGCCGCTCATCGCCGTCAGCGCCAAGACCGGCAAGGGCATCGACCAGTTGATGGAAGCCGCCTTCGACCTGCGCGAACGCTGGTCGATCCGCGTGCCCACGGGCCTGCTCAATCGCTGGTTCGACGATGCGATCGACGCGCACGCGCCGCCCGCGCCCAAGGGCATTCGCATCAAGCTGCGCTACATCACGCAGGCCAAGACCCGCCCGCCGGGCTTCGTCCTGTTCGGGACGCGCGTCGACAAATTGCCCGAAAGCTATGTCCGCTACTTGGTCAATTCGCTTCGCCGCGACCTCAATCTGGGGCCGATTCCGGTGCGCCTGATGCTGCGCGCGCCCAAGAACCCGTACGCGAACAAGAAACGGTCTTAAACGAAACCTTTACCCTCTTTGCCTAGGCCGATCATTGGACCGGCGCGCCCTGAAGGTGCGTCATCGGATGGGGATGCGGATTGGCGCAGCAGGCAGACATTGTCGACTGGCGATATTTCGAGGAAACGCGGGCACAATTGGGCCCGGGTTTCGTCAAAATCCTCGGCTATTTCCGCGAGGACGGCATCAAGAGCCTCGAAAAGATCGAAGCCGCCATGCACGCCCATGACACGGTCGCGCTGATCATTCCCGCACATACCCTCAAGGGCGAGTCGCGGCAGTTCGGCGCAGAGCCGCTGGCCGAAGTCGCCGAGCGGATCGAAGTCGCCGCCCGCAGCTGCGTCGAGGAAGGCCGCTTCCCTGACGAACTCATTCCCGACGTCGTGAATTTGAAAGAGCTGTTCCACGTCACGCTCGAAGCGTTCGACGAGGCCGTGAGCCCGCTGATGAAGCGCCAGCGTCCCCAGGGCTTCGGCAATGCCGACGTGCATAATTCCAGCTTTGGCCGCGCCTCGCGAGGCTAGGCACCGCGCCATCGCGCGACTAACCTGCCGCGCATGTTCAGTATCTTTATCGCCGCCACGCTGGCGTCCCCCGTCATCAAACCCCTGCCGTTGAAAGCGATGCTCGTCGAATTCGAGCGCCGCAATCCGGGCTTCATCGACGGTTTGCGCCAATCGGAAATCGACGCTGCCGAACTGGGTGAGTTCGATCCCGATTGGGAGGCGAGCGGCATGTCGCGGGAAGACGTGATCGAGGCAGAGGGGCTTGACCTCGACGATAGCGCCGTGGTGCGCGTCGGCGGCCCGTCGGAAAGCGTTTTCGTCTTCAACCAGCGCGGGATCGAGCTCGAAGGGTTCGACTATAGCTATGTCGCGCGCAAACCCAGCGGCGCGGCCGATGGCTGGCGCTACATGCAATATGAGGACGGCATCGTCATCTCGTTCGGGCTGCAATCCGACCGTCGCGGCGTGAATGAGTGCGGTACCTATGACAGCGCCTGGATCCATGCGGACCGACCGATCGAGGAGTGGGATCAGGAGAGCCGGGATAGCGCCATCGTTATGGCCTATCTCTCACTGGTCGAGACGGTGCCCTATTGCGGACAGCTGCGCGCCCTGGGCGACGGGCTGTATCGCGATTTCTACTATGACGATGAAGGCCGCGCCTATCGCTTCAACGAAAGCGATTATTCGACCTTCCGGGTCGAACCGCGCGACGAAGCCGCCGCGCGGTTCAGGACCTCGGACTAGGCCGCCGCGATCTGCTTCTTGCGCATCGGCTGGAATTTGAGCCGGGCAAGGCTGCGCCACAGCCATTCGAGCGGGCCGTACTGGTAGCGATCGAGGATCGGCTTGGACCAGAGCAGGATCAGCGCCCACATGCCGAGCACGAAGATGTTCACGGCGAAGCGATCGAACTGGCCATAAAGGTCGAGGCCATAGCCGTAGAAAACGAGCGTCATCACGATCGAGGTGCCGAGATAGTTGGTGAAGGCCATGCGTCCTGCAGCCGCGAGCCGGGTCGCGAGGCCGCCTTCCATGCCCTTCTTGGCAAGCAGGATGATGAGCGCCGCCCAACCAATCGCCATGACGACTTGGAACGGGCCGTTGGCGGTCATGCCGATCATGATCGACATGAAGGTGAAGTCGGCGGACATCATGGCATAGCCGATCGCTGCCGACCCAAGCCCGCCAATGGCGAGGCACCAGGTCGCGACCTTCTTGTAGCGGGCCGCCTCCCAGCTGCCGGTGAGGAAGCCATTGCGGAACAGCCACATGCCGATCAGCATAATGCCGATCGATTGCGGCAGGCCCTGCGCGGCAAAGCCCAGCATCTTCCAGCGATGCTCGTTGAAGCGCCAGTCGAGGATCCCGGCATAGTCGCCCTTCATGCGGGCGATTTCGGCGGCCACACCGGTCGTGTCGATGCCCATGAAGATCTTGGCCACCGCGAGATTCTCCATCATGCCTTCATAATCCTCGGCGGGGATCATGTCGGGATTGGACATCACCGCAGCGAGGCCGCCCATCTGGACCAGCGAGAAGGCGGTCATGACGCCGAACAATGCGATGCCCCAGTTGCGCAGGACCTTCGCGCTATTCTTGCGCCAGAAGAAGAGGAACAGGCCAGACAGCGCATACATGGCGAGGATGTCGCCCCACCAGATGAACCAGTAATGCGCCATGCCGAAGAGGAAGAGCCAGAACATGCGGCTGTAGTGGGTGAAGGCCGCGCTCTTCTGGCTGGCCATGGCTTTCTCGACGACCAGGAGCGCGGATGCACCGAACAGGATCGAGAAGAGACCGCGCATCTTGCCGTCGAACAGGATGTAGTCGGCATACCAGGTGCCGAGATTGATACCGCTGTCGCCGCCATAGACGTTGGGGTTGAAATAGGCCCCCAACGGCATCGAGAAAGCGTAGATGTTCATCGCCAAGATGCCCATCACCGCTACCCCGCGCACGATATCGAGCGTCAGGATGCGTTGCTGCGTGGTCGTCGCCATAAGCTGAAATCCCCCAATTTCTATTCCGTCAGGCGGTTGCCGCTACCCCACTGGGCAATGCCTTGCGATTAGGCTCTATACGCCCGCGCGCCATCGAGCGCCACGCCCATTCGAGCGGGCCGTAGCGATGGCGATCGAGCCACGGCTTCGACCAGAGCAGCATCAGCGCCCACAAGGCCGGCACAAAGAAGAGCCACAGCTCGCCCCGCGACAGTTCGTTGAACAGGCCGCCGCCAAAGCCGAAGAAGATCGGCGTCGTGATGAGCGTGGGCCCCAGATAGTTGGTGAAGGCGGCGCGGCCTACCGCGGCAACCCGCTCGCCCAGCCATCCGATGTTGCGGAAGGCGAGGATCAGGAAGGCGGCATAGCCCAGCGCCATCGGCGCGCGCGTCCATGCGGTCGCGCCATTGCGCCCGATCATCGGCCAGGGCGGCGCATAATCGTGGACATGGATGATGTAGGCGACGAAGGCGGTGAAGACGATGCCGCCACCCAGCGCGATCCACGCCCATTTCTTGTAGACGCTGTCGCGCATTTCGCCGGTGAGGAAGCCCAATTTGTAGGTCGCCATGCCGAGCAGCATCAGGCCCAGTGTTTCGGGCAGCAGGAAGATGCTGACCATGAAGGGCTGGAGCAGTTGGTTGTCGATCATGTGCATGAGGTGCGCGATCGGGTTGGCGACGGCAGCGGCGGTCGCGGCCAGCGCTTCGGGCGGGGCGCCCTTGGCCATTTGCGCGAAGGCAGCGGCTTGCTGGCTTTCTTCCGGATCCGCACCAATGGCGCGGGCCATGTCGAAACTGCCGCCGATCATCATGAGGGCGTTGAGCACCAGGAAAATGATCGACCAGATGAGGAGCACCTTGGGGCTGCGCTTCCAGAACAGGAAGGCGACGAGGCCGATCAGCGCGTAGTGGGAGAGAATGTCGCCCCACCAGAGGAAATAGAAATGGGCAAGGCCGATGAGCAGCAATGTGACCATGCGCGCATAGTGCGTCTTGGCGGGCGACTGGCCCTTTTCCAGCGCTTTCTCGCAAATCAACACCAGGCTGGCCCCGAACAGGATCGAGAAGAGCGAACGCATCTTGCCGTCGATCAGGACGAAATTAACAAGATACATGATCCGGTCGCCAAGTGCGTCGAAGCCATTGAGGGTCGGCCAGAAATAGGCGCCCTGCATCATACCCAGTCCGACGATGTTGACGGACAGGATGCCCATGACGGCAATGCCGCGGATGATGTCCAGGCTGATGATCCGCCCGGGCTGCGTGGTGGCCAATTTGCTTCCCCTACTTCGCTTCAGGGTCGCACATGGCAGTCGGCGCGGAGGCGCGCTACGCCGCTTCGATGAAAGGGCGAACAGGAGGCACCGACCGACGAACGGTCAGAGCCAGCTCATGATCTGGTCGAGTGGCTTCTTATTGGCGGCATGTTCGGGGACGGTCGCATCTTCGGCGGGAAGCCCTGCGACGATGATCATCACCGGCTTCTCGTCCTTGGGCCGCTCGCAAATGTCGCGCAGGAAGCCCATGGGCGAGGGGGTGTGCGTCAGCGTCGCCAGCCCGGCGCGATGCAGTGCGGTGATGAGCAGCGAGCAGGCCAGCCCGACGCTCTCGGTCACATAGTAATTCTGCTTGCGGTCGCCCGGATCGGGCCCGCCCTTGCGCTGCCCGAAAGCGACGATGAGATAGGGCGCGGTTTCGAGAAATGGCTTCTCTGCATCGGTCCCGATCGGGGCCAATGCGTCGAGCCATTCGTCGCCGGCGCGGCCCTCATAAAAGGCGCGTTCTTCCTCTTCGGCCGCCTCGCGAATGCGTTGCTTCACATGGGGGTTCTCGACGACCGCGAAATGCCATGGCTGGTGGTTCGCGCCATTGGGGGCGGTCCCCGCAGCGCGCACCGCTTCCTCGATCACCGCACGCGGGACAGGGGCGTCGGAGAAGAAACGGCAGGATCGACGATCCTTGATGCTCTCGTAGAATTCACGCGCGCGCTCGACACGCTCGGTCGGCGTGAGGTCGGGCAGGTCGGTATAGGGAATGGAAGGAACGTCTTTCATGCTCCTTCCTTCGCGCGAATGGCGGGGAAGTTACAAGCCCTAGCCGTCGCTATCGTCCGCCGGCTTGGATTGCAGCTGGACGTAATTCTGCAGCCCCATCTGCTTGATGAGGTCCTGCTGCGTCTCGAGATAATCGAGATGCTCTTCCTCGTTGACGAGGATGTCGGCGAGCAGCTCGCGGGTCACATAGTCGCGAATGCTCTCGGCATATTCGACTGCGTCGCGCAGCAGCGGGATGGCGTCCATCTCAAGGTCGAGATCGGCCTGGATGATCTCCTCGACATTTTCGCCCGTGCGAACGCCGGCAAGGCGCTGATAGTTGGGATGGCCATCGAGGAAGAGGATGCGCTCGGTGATGCGATCGGCATGCTCCATCTCCTCGATCGATTCCTTGCGCTCGAACGCGGCAAGGCGGGTGACGCCGAGATTGTCGAGAATGCGATAATGAAGCCAATATTGGTTGACCGCAGTCAGCTCGTTGGTGAGCGCCTGGTTCAAATATTCGATCATCTTCTTGTCGGCGATCTTGGCCATGTCGCAATCCTTGGATGGGGCAAATTCTGGGCGCATTGATACGCCCTGAAACGCGACGCATCAAGACAAAGAATGGCGGATTTTCAGGGTTTTGCGCTAATGCGAGTGATTAGCAGGCGCGGCGATCAAGCGGCGCGGACGTCGCGCGGGGCGAGCAACTTGGCGCGCTCGCAGGCGACCAGGTCGTCGGCATGGTCCTCGCAGCCGCCGCACTGGAACTGGCAGCCGAGCGAACGATAAGCGGTCTCCGCGTCGGGGCATCCCCGGCGCGCGGCGTCGCGAATATCTTTCTCGCGAATCACATTGCAGCTGCAAACGATCATGGTGCGACTGTATGCTATTGCGAATGATTTGCAATAGTAAAACGACGCCGATGCGGATGGCTAGGCATTGGGTCGTGGAACTTGCTGGGCGTCCGGGACTTTCCGTCATTCACAGCCCGCTTCATCGTCAGGCGCGCAGAGAGGGACCCAGCAACCATGGTTGAAAATGAGATCCAGGATGCCGCAGCGCAACTGATTGCGCTCAAGGCCAGCTTGGAAAAGTCCGAAGCTGACCGCGCGATCGAGCTACGCAGTCACCGGGCCAAGGTAAGCCAGCTGGAAGCGATGCTCGACATCGTCCCTGTCGGCGTGGTCGTGACCGATGCCGGGGGACAGATCGTCCACGGCAATGCGCATATGGAGCGGATGGTTCGCCATCCCATTTTCATGAGCGAGGGCGTCGACGAATATGGCGAGTGGGTAAGCTTCCATGCCGATGGTCGCCAGGTGGCCTCGCAGGAATATCCGCTCGCCCGCGTCATCGCTGGCGAAGAGCGCGCCGAACTCGACGTTCATTACCAGCGTGGTGATGGCACCAAATTTTGGATGAAGATTATCGGGTCGCCCATCCTCAATGACGACGGTCAGCGCACCGGGGCGGTCGTGGCCTGTGTCGATATTGATACCGAGGTGCAGCTGCGCGAAAAGCAGAAGATCCTCATCGCCGAACTCAATCACCGCGTGAAGAATGCCTTTTCGGTGACCAAGGCGATCGTCGCGCGCTCGCTGCGCAATGCCGAGGTCGAGGCCGAGATTACCGGCACCATCGACAATCGCCTCGCCGCTTATGCTGCGGCTCATTCCAAGCTGATCGGCAATGACTGGTCGCGTGCGCCGTTCGAGGATGTCGCGCGTGACGTACTCGACCCGATTTGCGGCGAGCGCATCCGATATGAAGGGCCGCTTGCGCAATTGCAGACGCGGCAGGCAATCAGCTTCTCGATGGCCTTTTACGAGCTCGCGACCAACGCCGTTAAATATGGCAGCCTGTCGGTCGAGGGCGGTGAAGTGTTGCTCAACTGGGACAAGGTCCATGTCGATGGCCGCGAGCAACTCCATATAGATTGGATAGAGCGTGGCGGTCCGCAGCCCAGCGCGACAAAGGGCAAGGGCTTCGGCAGTTTCGTGACCAGCAAGGCGCTGGTCGCCGAAACCGGCGGCGCCGTCCAGACATCATACGAACCGGAGGGATTTGAATGGCACTTCCAGCTCCCACTCCTCAGCGAGGAGGAGGCCGCCAGTGACTAGTGACACTCATCGCATCTTCATCGTCGAAGACGAAGTCGTGGTTGCATTCGAAATGACCGACATGCTCGAGGACCTCGGATTCGAGGTCGTGGGCCCTAGCGTCCACGTCGAGGATGCCAAGCGGCTCGCCGACGAAGCCAAGATCGACGCGGCCTTTCTCGACGTGAACATGGGCGCGGGCAAGACGTCCAAACCGGTGGCCGAGATCCTGCGCGACCGGGACATCCCGTTCGTCTTCATCACCGCCTACAGCGCCGACCAGATCAGCTTCAAGACGAGCGATGAAAAGGTGCTGTCCAAACCGGTGACCAGCAGCCAAGTCCTCAGCACCTTGCGCAAGGTGCTGCCCGACCTCGAAGAATAAACGAGGCGGGAGCCTTAGAGCTCGCTGGCCATCAATTCGGGGAAGAAGCTTTCGTGCGCGGCGCGCAGGTCTTCCAGCCGCACGCCGCGGCCGTCGATTGCGACGTCCTGGTGCGGGGCGACCGTGCCGCAGACATCGAACTCGATGCCGGCCTCTGCGAGGCGACCCTTCACTTCGGCCAGCTTGGGCGTGGAGACCACGTAGCAGCCCTGGCTCTCGGCGAACCAGTCGGCAGCGGTATCGCCGATATCGCTGTCGAGCTGCACGCCCTGGTTCGAGGCCAGCGCCATCTCGGCGATGGCGACCAGCGGTCCGCCGTCGGACACGTCATGGACGCCCGACACGAGCCGCGCATCGATAAGGTCGCGGATCATTTCGGCATGCTTGCTTTCGGCGGCAAGGTCGACCCGCGGCGGCGCGCCGTCGCGGCGATCATGGCAGATGTCCAGCCAGCGCGACTGGCCGAGATCCTCATGATGGCGGGTGCCGATGATGACGATGCTTTCGCCGACCGTGCCGAGCTTGATCGTCGCGCTATTCTTCCAATCGGGCATGACGCCGACACCGCCGATGGCGGGGGTCGGCAGGATCGCGCTGCCGCCGCCGGTCGCCTTGGATTCGTTGTAAAGCGAGACGTTGCCCGAGATGATCGGGAAATCGAGTGCGCGGCAGGCTTCGCCCATGCCTTCCAGGCAGCCGACGAACTGGGCCATGATTTCGGGCCGCTCTGGATTGCCGAAGTTGAGGCAGTTGGTGACGGCGAGCGGCTTGGCACCCACGGCGCTGAGGTTGCGATAGGCCTCGGCGATCGCTTGCTTGCCGCCCTCGACCGGGTCGGCATAGCAATAGCGCGGCGTGCAATCGGTGGTGATGGCGAGCGCCTTGTCGCTGCCATGCACGCGGACCACGGCAGCGTCGCCGCCCGGGCCCTGCACCGTGTCGGCCATGACCTGGTAATCATATTGCTCCCAGATCCAGCGGCGGCTGGCGAGATGGGGGCTGCCCATCATCTTCAATAGGTCGCCGCACACATCCTTGCTGTCGGGCAGGTCATCGAGCGAGGCGACATTGGCCCACTTCTTATATTCGTCCTGACTGAGATGCGGGCGGTCATATTCGGGCGCCTTGTCGGCGAGCGGGGCGAGCGGGATGTCGCAGACGACATCGCCTTGCCATTCAAGCACCATGCGACCCGTATCGGTGACTTCGCCGATGACCGCAAAGTCGAGTTCCCATTTGCGGAAAATCGCCTCGGCCATCGCTTCCTTGCCGGGCTTCAACACCATGAGCATGCGCTCCTGGCTTTCGCTCAGCATCATCTCGTAGGGCGTCATGCCCTCTTCGCGCTGCGGCACCTTGTCCATGTCGAGGCGCAGGCCCGTCTCGCCATTGGTCGCCATTTCAACAGAAGAAGAAGTGAGGCCGGCCGCGCCCATGTCCTGGATCGCGACAATGGCATCAGTGGCCATCAATTCGAGGCAGGCCTCGATCAGCAGCTTTTCGGTGAAGGGATCGCCGACCTGCACGGTCGGGCGCTTCTCCTCGATGCCCTCGTCGAAATCGGCGCTGGCCATGGTCGCGCCATGGATGCCGTCGCGGCCGGTCTTGGAGCCGACATAGACGATCGGATTGCCGATGCCGGTGGCGGCCGAGTAGAAAATCTTGTCGGCTTTCGCGAGCCCGACCGTCATGGCGTTGACGAGGATGTTGCCGTCATAGGCCTTGTCGAAATTGGTCTCGCCGCCGACCGTGGGGACGCCGACGCAATTGCCATAGCCGCCAATACCCGAGACGACGCCCGAGATAAGGTGGCGCATCTTGGGATGGTCGGGGCGACCGAAGCGCAGCGCATTCATGTTGGCTACCGGACGCGCGCCCATGGTGAAGACGTCGCGCAGGATCCCGCCGACACCCGTCGCCGCGCCCTGATAGGGCTCTATATAGCTGGGGTGGTTGTGGCTCTCCATCTTGAAGATGGCCGCATCGCCATCGCCGATATCGATGACGCCGGCATTCTCGCCCGGACCCTGGATGACCCAGGACGCTTCGGTCGGCAGCTTCTTCAGATGAAGCTTGGACGATTTGTACGAGCAATGCTCCGACCACATCACCGAGAAGATGCCGAGTTCGACAAGGTTCGGCTCGCGCCCCAGCGCGTCGAGGATGGTCTGATATTCGCTTTGCGACAGGCCGTGTTCGGCGACGGTTTCGGGCGTGATGGGCTGGTCGGTCATGTCAGCGGCTCTAATGGTGTGGGCGGGATAAAAAAAGGCCCTCCGAACCGATGCTGGTTGGGAGGGCCTCTTTTCCTTGGCGGTGCGCGCTTATTGCGAGCAGGTCGCGCCGTTGAAGGTGATGCTGTCGCTACCCGGGGTGCCGCGCAGCGTATTGTCTTCGTTGGCCATCACGCCGGGCGAGGTTTCCGGCAAGGTTATGCCGGTGCTGCCCTGCAGTGTGACTCGCGCGGTCAGGTCTTCGCCAGTGCGCACCCAGTCGACGCGGACCACGGCATTGGAGCCCGAGCAGCGATACGTGTCGCTCCCCACGCCAACGGGCAGGTCGTTGATGTCCATCGGTTCGCGCTTGGCGAGCTCTTCGGCCTGCGGGTCGATGATTTCACCGGCGGTGACGGTCTCGGGTTCGCTGTTGCACCCCGCAATGGCGAGGGCAGCGATGGCGATGGTGAGGTTGCGCTTGATCATGATGGGCGGCTTTTAGACCTGCGAGCCTAGGCGTCAAGTGCGACTGTCACCCATCTGACCATTGCCTAGGCGCACGGGCGGGCCTAACTTTTGGCCATGGGTGTCATGCCGCAACAACGTATCCGCATCGGAATCACCGGTCTTGCCGTCGTGTTCCTGCTGGTCCTTCTGGGCACTGCAGTGACCGGCGCGCGCGAGGATGTGCCGGTCGAAAATGAGGATGTGTTTGCCGAAGACGTGCCACCGCCGCCGGCGAACGAGCCCTTGTCGGAGCTCGGAGTCGCGCCCGGCCAGGCGGCCGAACAGCCGGCACCCGCACCCATCCCGATCCCGATCGATCCGGCGACTGAAGAATTGATCGTCAACGAAATCACCGTCCCGCCGGAGGGCGAGTGAAGACAGTCCTAGGGGTCGTCGCGCTGGTGCTCGCGCTGCTGCTGGGCGGCGCGCGCTTGCTGGCTTTCCTCGATACGCTGGACGACGAGCCGATGCCCGACGTCGAAATCGTCGCGGTGGATACTGCCGAGGAACTGCTGCTGCTCTCCAGCCTGCCGGTGGCTTTTTCGGGTGGCGGCGATCTGCTCGACACTGGCTCTCCGCTGATGAGCCTGCTGCAATCCGAATATCGGGTCGAGACGATCGCGGTGGCCGACCAAGCCAGCCTCGAAGGTCACGACCTCATCCTCATGGCGCATCCTGCCGCGCAGCCCGCCGAGGCGCTGGTCGATTTCGACAATTGGGTCCGTGCCGGGGGCAAGGTCGTGCTGCTGGCCGATCCGCGGCTCGAATATGAAAGCGGGCAGCCGCTTGGTGCGCCGCTCGCGCCGCCGCCATTCTTTGCCGATACCGGATTGCTGGGTCGCTGGGGCGTGCGGCTGACCGGACCCGAAGCCTTGGGGGCCTTTGCCGTGCCGGTCGGCGAGCGGCTGGTCTACGCCCGTGCACCGGGCCGCTTCGCGGTCGAAGACGGCGGCAGGTGCAGCCTCGAGGCAGAGGGCTTCATTGCTTTGTGCGACGTGGGCGAGGGACAGGCCTTGCTCGTGGCCGATGCCGATTTCGTGATGGAAGAGGGCGAGATTGGCGACAGCAACCGTGCGCTGCTCGTCGGCTGGATGAACGTCTTCCTCGACTGAGCCCGAAACGCCTCGCTGCCGAGTCGCGCGATTCGGCCAAATTCACTTGCAAACAGACTTATCCACAGGGTCGTGCTTCCCGCATGGGTGGCGCGGCGTCCCCGACCCTGTCATCGCAACCCCGCAGGAATCCTATAGATTCCATGAAAACCCATGAAATGGCATCAAAACCCATTGTATCCCGCACTGATATGGGTTACCCACATTGGGTGATGGAGGCGCTGCCTCCGCCCGCCGGTCGTCCGCCTTTGTTGGCTCTCTCATGCGCCCCGACCGGCGAGTGGGAGCAGCACCAGGAAACAGGGCGGCAATGGGACTCGAACATTTCTTTCAGGGAAGCGCGGTCAACGCGGTAGACGCCAAGGGTCGCGTCTCCGTGCCCGTATTCCTGCGAGGGGTGATCGAACGGCGCGGCGATGCGCGCACCATCGTGCTGGCCAAGCATGCGCTCTTCGATTGTCTCGATGCCTACGATCCGGCCTATGCCGCATTGAAGCACCAGAAGATGGAGCGCCGCGCGGAAAAGACCGAGACGGCGATGGGCGCTGACGTCGACTATATGGCCGCCAACCTCATGGCCTTCGGTGCCACCGAAGAAGTGCCCTACGACAAATCCGGCCGCATCGTCCTGCCCCCGATGATGCGATCGAAGGGCGGGATCGAGGATCTCGCTCTGTTCATCGGCGTCGGCGAAACCTTCCAGGTCTGGAATCCGGCCAAGCTGCTTGCCGACGACCGAATCCCGGCAGACATGAAGGATATTGCCCGCTTCCGCCTCGAAGAGCGCGGGGTGAAGCTGTGAGCGGTGCGCCCCATATTCCGGTCCTTCTCGACGAGGTCGTGCGCGAACTGCGCGTGAGCGACGGCTCGCGGATTGTCGACGGCACATTCGGTGCGGGCGGCTATAGCCGCGCGATCCTTGAGGCCGGCGCCGGCGAAGTCATCGGCTTCGACCGCGACCCCGATGCGATCGAGGCTGCGCGCGAGCGGCTGCCGGACAATCGCCTTACCCTCATCGAGGCGACATTCAGTCAAATGGACCAGCGCATCGACGGGACGGTAGACGGGGTCGTGCTCGACCTCGGAGTTTCGTCGATGCAGCTGGACCAGGCCGAGCGGGGCTTCTCATTCCGCGAGGACGGCCCGCTCGACATGCGCATGGAGCAATCGGGCCAGACCGCCGCCGATTTCGTCAATAATGCCGATGAAGGCGAGCTTGCCCGCATCATCAAGAAATATGGTGAGGAGCCGCGCGCGCGCCGCGTCGCTGCCGCCATCGCCAAGGCGCGCCCGCTCTCGCGTACCGGCGAGCTGGCCGATGTCGTGCGCAACACCCTTGGCCACCACAAGGGTATGAAGACCGATCCGGCGACGCGCACTTTTCAAGGCATCCGCATTCACCTCAATGCCGAACTGGAGGAACTGGAAAAGGGCCTCAGTGCAGCCGAGCGTGTGCTCAAGCCTGGCGGTCGCCTGGCCGTGGTCAGCTTTCACAGCCTCGAAGATCGTATCGTCAAGAATTTCCTGCGCGACCGGTCGGGCAATCGCCCGCAGGGCTCGCGCCACATGCCCGAGCGTCAGGACGGCCCCGCGCCGACCTTCGAAGACGTGACCAAGGCGATCGGCCCGGGCGAAGAAGAAATCCTGCGCAACCCGCGTTCGCGCTCGTCCAAGCTGCGCGCCGCAACACGCACCTCGGCGCCTGCCTGGGAGAAGGCGGCATGATGCGCGGCTTCGCCTCGATCATCTGGACGGCCGGTGCCGCCGGCGCGATCCTCGCCTGCTATCTCGTCAGCCTGCAGGTCGCCTCGTCGCGCGCCGAGCTGGAGCGGGTCGAAGAGCAGATCGCTTATGTGACGCGCGATATCCGCAAGCTGGAAACCGAAATTGGCACCCGCGGCCGCCTATCGCAGCTCGAGCGCTGGAATGCGCGCTTCCTGCGCCTGAGCGCGCCCGAGGCCGATCAGTTTGCCGCCAATGCCTATGTCGTCGCCGCAATGGCGCGGCCCGAGCCGACCCCGCGCCTCGAAGCGCCGGTCATCCTGGCCGAAGCCGAGCGCGACGGACTTGGTTCGCCGTCCGATCTCGTGGTCCAGGCCAGCCTGACCAGCGAGCGCACCATTCCGACTTCCGATGAGGGCGAGGGGCCCGATGCGGCGTCGCCGGATATCCCCCTTCCGGCGGCGTCGCTTTCGGAAGTCATCTCCGACCTTGAAAATGGCGCCGGCAAGGTCCGCGCTTCGCTCGATACGGGCGAGGGCGAATGAACCGCCCGCCCGCAGGTCCCGTCACCCCCATCACAGCGCCCGAGCGCCTCAAGCTGCAGGGCCAGAAGCGCCAGCTCCTCTCGATGATGCATCAGCGCCTGATGCTGGCGATGATCGCATTCGGGCTGGGCATCACGGTGGTCGGCGGCAAGCTCGCCTGGCTCGCCGCCTTCGGCATGGGCGATGGCGAGCCGCGCAACGCGTCCAACTATCTCCCGACGCGCGGCGATATCGTCGATCGCGACGGCCAGCCGCTGGCCCGCACGATCAACGCCTGGACCATCGGCGTGAACCCCAAGCGCGTCATCGGCAACAAGCTCGACCTCGCACGCGAACTGGCCAAGCTCATGCCGGAGCGTGACGAGGCCGATTATTATGCGCTGCTGAAGGGCGAGCGGTTCAACTTCCTTGCCCGCCGCGCCAGCCCGCGCCTTGTCGAGGCGGTCAACGCACTGGGCGAGCCCGGCATCCAGATCGAGGAAGAGCCCGACCGGCTCTATCCGCAGACGGCGCTCGCCGCGCACGTCATCGGCTATACCAATATTGACGGTCATGGCGTCGCTGGTGCCGAGCGCGCCTTCGACGACCTGCTGCTCGATCCCGCCCGCCGCAACGATCCGGTGGTGCTGTCCATTTCGGCGCCGGTCCAGGGCGCGCTCAAGGCCGAACTGTCCGACGCCATGACCCGCTTCGACGCCAAAGGTGCGGCGGGCGTCATCATGGATATCCATTCGGGCGAAATCCTCGCCATGACCTCGCTTCCCCAGCTCAATCCCAATGTGGCCGGGCAGGGCGGCGACGAAGCGCGTTTCAATCGCGCCAGCCTCGGCTCCTACGAACTGGGCTCGACCTTCAAGCCGTTCACCGTCGCCATGGGGATCGAGGCCGGCCAGATCGTGTCGATGGGGCAGGTCTACGATTGTCCCGACAAGCTCGTCATCCGCAAGCGCGAGATTAACGACACGCACCCCTTCAATCGCCCCTGCACGGTCGCCGAGATCATGATGGAAAGCTCCAACATCGGCACGGCACAGATCGCCATGCGCCTGGGTGCGGAGCGGCAGAAGGAATATCTGCGCAAGATGCGGTTCCTCGAGAAGGTCGATTACGAGCTTCCGGAACGCGGGCCCGCGCTGACGCCGCGCGAGTGGGACGAACTGGCGACCATCACCGTCGGCTATGGCCACGGCATTGCGGTGTCGCCCGTTCACCTCGCCAATGGCTATGCGACCCTGTTCAATGGCGGGCTCTATCGTCCGCCGACCATTCTCAAGGTCGGGCCCGAACATCCTGTCCCCGAAGGCGAACGCGTCTTCTCCGAATCGACCAGCCAAAAGATGCGCGCGCTACTGCGCCTCGTCGTGACCCACGGCACCGGTCGCAATGCCGATGCGCCGGGCTACCGCGTCGGCGGCAAGACAGGAACCGCGGAAAAGCTGGTCAACGGCCGCTATTCGCGCACCCTCGTCACCACCAGCTTTGCGGGTGTGTTCCCGATCGATGAACCCCGCTATGTGATCGTCGTGATGCTGGATGAACCCAAAGGCACCAAGGAAACGTTCGGTTGGCGAACCGCGGGCTGGAATGTCGCGCCGGTCGTGTCCGAAACCGTTGCGCGGATCGCACCGATGCTGGGCGTCACGCCCGATGCGACGCGCGAACCGGACATGGCGAGCGTGCTTCCGTTCATCCGCGAAGACGAGGAGTAGGCATTTTGCGCCTGTGCGACCTCGCGCGCCGCGCGAGCGATATCAAGATTACCGGCTTTGCCATCGACCATCGCAAGGTGGTCCAAGGGAATATTTTCGGCGCGTTTCCGGGCGCCAAGGTGAATGGCGAGGACTTTATCGAAGGCGCGGTTGCGGCCGGCGCGATCGGCGTCATCGCCCGACCCAGCGTGAAGGTCGATGGCGCCGAGCATATCGAGGCGGAAGATCCGCGCGCTTATTTCGCGCATGTCGCCGGCCGCTTCTATGCGCCCTATCCCGACACGATCGTCGCCGTGACCGGCACCAACGGAAAGACTTCGACCGTCGAAATGACGCGCCAGCTGTGGCGCATGATGGGTGCACGGGCGGCGAGCATCGGGACGCTGGGCGTGACGACCTCGGAAGACCAGGTGAAGACGGGGCTCACCAGCCCCGACATCGTCACCTTCCTCAACAATATGGCTGGGCTGAAGCGCATGGGAATCAGCCATGTCGCCTTCGAAGCCTCAAGCCACGGCCTCGACCAGCACCGCACCTCGGGCGTGCCGGTCCATGCCGCCGCCTTCACCAATTTCTCGCGCGACCATCTCGACTATCACGAGACGATGGAGGCCTATTTCGAGGCCAAGATGAAATTGTTCGACGAGCGGCTCGATCCCAAGGGGACGGCGGTCGTCTGGACCGATGACGACAAATCGGACGAGGTTATCGCGCGGGTTAAAGCGCGTGGCGTCAAGCTGATGACAGTGGGGAGCCGCGGCGAGACGATCCGCCTCGGCGAACGCCGCGCGACGCCGCTAGGCCAGGCGCTCAGCATCACTCATGACGGCGAGACGCAGCTGCTCAAGCTCCCATTGATCGGCGAATATCAGGCCGCCAACGTCCTCGTCGCCGCCGGCCTTGCGCTGGCCAGCGGGGCCAGCTGGGGCAAGCTGTTTCAGGCGATGGGCCGCATCTCGCCGGTGCGCGGGCGGCTTGAGCGCGCGGTCATCTCGGCGCGCGGTGCGCCTGTCTATGTCGACTATGCGCACACGCCCGATGCGCTCGAGGCCGCGATTGCGGCGCTGCGGCCGCATGTCGAGGGCCGGCTGATCACCGTCTTCGGTGCGGGCGGCGACCGCGATGCGGGCAAGCGAGGCCCGATGGGCGAAGTCGCTGCCGAATATAGCGATATCGCGATTGTCACCGACGACAATCCGCGCAGCGAAGATCCGGCCAAGATCCGCAAGGCGATCCTCAAGGCAGCCCCCGAGGCCATCGAGATTGGCGACCGGCGCGAGGCCATTCGCGAGGCCATCCGGATGGCGGGAGCAGGCGATATCGTCCTGCTCGCCGGCAAAGGGCATGAGCAGGGGCAGATCGTGGGCGACCATGTCCTGCCGTTCGACGATGTCGAGGTTGCGCGGGAGAGCGCCGCGTGAGCCTGTGGACCGCGCAAGAGATTATCGCCGCCACCGGCGGTACGGCCAGCGGGGATTTCGACGTCAACGGCGTCGCCTTCGACAGCCGCGAGATCGAGCCCGGTCACCTGTTCGTCGCCATGCCCGGTACCGCGCACGACGGCCACGATTTCATCGAGAAAGCCTTCGCCAATGGCGCCGTCGCCGCTTTGGTCAGCCGCGATGTCGACGTGCCGCACATTAAAGTCGAGGATGTCCCTGCTGCGCTGGAAGCATTGGCCAAGGCGGCGCGCGCCCGCTTGAGCGAGGAGGCAGTCGTCGTCGGCGTGACCGGCAGTGTCGGCAAGACCTCCACCAAGGAAGCGCTCCGCGCCGCGTTCGAGCGCACCACCGGCGGCAAGGCGCATGCCTCGGTCAAGAGCTACAACAACCATACCGGCGTGCCGCTGAGTCTTGCGCGCATGCCGCGCGAGACCAAGGCGGCGGTCCTTGAAATGGGCATGAACCATGCCGGCGAGATTGCCGCGCTGACTCGGCTCGTGCGCCCGCATATCGCGCTCGTCACCGCGATCGCCCCGGCGCATATCGAGAATCTCGGCAGCATCGAAGCCATTGCCGATGCCAAGGCCGAGATCTTCGAAGGGCTCGAACCCGGCGGCGTCGCCATCGTCCCCGAAGAGAGCGAACAGCGCGATCGCCTTGTGGCGGCGGCCAAGCAGAAGACCGATCGGGTCCTGACGTTCGGCGGCAAGGAAGGCGATGCCTCGATCCTCTATGCTGCCGCAGCCCCGCAGGGCGGGAGCCAGGTCACCGCGCGCCTGCCCGGACGCACCATCACCTTCACCATCGCGATGCCGGGCGACCATTGGCTGTCCAATGCGCTCGCCGTGCTGACCACGGTGGGCGAAGCGCGCGGCGATGTTGCGCGTGCCGGTCTCGCGCTTGCCGAGATGGCCGGCCTCAAGGGGCGCGGGCAGCGGCTCGATGTCGACATTGAGGGCGGGCAGGTGCTCATCATCGACGAAAGCTACAATGCCAATCCCGCTTCGATGGCGGCGACCTTGAAAATGCTCGGCGATGTCGAGGCGAAGCGCCATGTCGCGGTCTTGGGCGCGATGAAGGAGTTGGGCGAGGAGGGACCGAAGCTCCATGCCGGTCTGGCCGGGCCGGTCGCCGATGCGAAGATCGCGCTCGCGATCCTCGTCGGCGAGGAAATGGCGCCGCTCGCGGATGCTCTTTCGCTGACCCCTACCGAGGTGATTCACGTTAACGATGCGGATGCCGCGGGATATGCCCTGTTAACGGCAATCCGCCCCGGAGATGCGATTTTGGTCAAAGCCTCCAATTCGTTAAGGCTTGGCAAGGTCGTCGATCAGGTGGCAGGAGGCGGCGCATAATGCTTTACCTGATTGCCGAATGGCTCGGATTCCCGGGGCCTCTCAACCTCTTTCGCTACATCACCTTCCGCGCCGGTGCCGCCACGGGTACCGCGTTGCTGATCGGATTGATCCTCGGGCCGGCCTTCATTGCCTGGCTCAGGAAGAAACAGGGCAAGGGCCAGCCGATCCGCGCCGACGGACCGCAATCGCACCTCGCCAAGCGCGGCACGCCGACCATGGGCGGGCTGCTGATCCTCATCTCGGTCTTCCTTGCCACCTTGCTGTGGATGGATATCGGCAACCGCTATGTCTGGGCCGTGCTGCTGGTCACCGCAGGCTTCGGGGTGATCGGCTTCGTCGACGATTTCGACAAGGTGAAGAAACGCCATCATGCCGGCCTCTCGGCCAAGCTGCGGCTGCTGCTCGAATTCCTCGTCGCGGGGCTTGCGACCTTCCTGATGGTCGACCTGTCGGGGACCGATCTCTATCTGCCCTTCATGCAGGGGTCGGTGATGGATATTGGCTGGCTCTACATCGCCTTCGGCGCATTCGTGATCGTCGCCTTCGGAAATGCGGTGAACCTGACCGACGGCCTCGACGGGCTGGCGACGATGCCGGTTATCATCGCTTCGATCGCCTTCACGCTCATCGCCTATCTCGTCGGCAATGCGGTCTTCTCCGAATATCTCGGTATCCCGCATGTCCTTGGGACGGGCGAACTGACCGTCTTCCTGCTGGCGATCGTCGGGGCGGGCCTTGCCTTCCTCTGGTTCAACGCCCCGCCGGCTGCAGTCTTCATGGGCGATACGGGAAGCCTTGCCTTGGGCGGCGCGCTAGGTGCCGTCGCGGTCGCGACCCATCACGAATTCGTCCTCGCCATCGTCGGCGGCCTGTTCGTGCTGGAGGCGGTCAGCGTCATCCTCCAGGTCTTCTTCTTCAAGCGGACCGGCAAGCGCATCTTCAAGATGGCGCCCATCCACCACCATTTCGAACAGATGGGCTGGTCCGAGCCGACCGTCGTCATCCGCTTCTGGATCATCAGCTTCGTGCTGGCGCTGGCGGGCCTCAGCACTCTGAAACTGCGGTGATCGCCTGCACCGCCTGGCGTGGCAAACGCTACGCGGTGTACGGGCTTGCGCGCTCGGGGATCGCGAGCGTCGATGCGCTGATCAAGGCCGGCTGCGAGGTCGCCTGCTGGGACGATAATGAAGAGGCCCGCGCCAAGGCCAATCCGTTCGCGACGCGAGTCGATTTCGTGACCGAGGGGCTCAATGGCTATGACAGCCTCGTCGTCTCGCCCGGCGTCCCGATCAACCGCCATCCCATTGCCGACAAGGCGCGCGAGGCGGGCTGCGAGATCATCGGCGATGTCGAACTGTTCGCGCGCGCTCGCTCGGCACTGCCTCCTCATGCGGTGGTCGGCATCACCGGCACCAACGGCAAGTCGACGACGACTGCGCTGATCGACCATATCCTGCGCGAGGCCGGCGTGCCGAGCATCGCTGCGGGCAATATCGGCGAGCCCATCCTCAGCATCGATCCGTTGGCAGAGGGCGGCGTCTATGTCCTCGAACTGTCGAGCTATCAGATCGATATCACGCAGAGCCTCGATTGCGAGGTGGCTGTCCTGCTCAACGTCACGCCCGACCATCTCGATCGCTACGATGGCAGTTTCGACAAATATCGCGCGTCCAAGGAGCGACTGTTTGCGATGCAGGGCGACGACGGCGTCGCGATCCGCGAGCCCGACGGCAGCGCGCTCGACACCTCGAAATGGCCCGCGCTTGCCGGACCGCATAATGCGCAAAATGCGACGGCGGCGATCCTCGCCTGCTCGGCGCTGGGGCTGGAGCGTCACGAGATCGAGGCGGGGCTCGCCAGCTATGCCGGCCTGCCGCATCGCATGGAGATTGTGGCGGAGAAGGATGGCGTCCTGTTCGTCAATGATAGCAAGGCGACCAATCCCGATGCGGCTGCCCCCGCGCTCGCTGCCTATGAGCGCATCCGCTGGATCCTCGGCGGCGAGGCCAAGACCGACGATCTGGGCGCGATGGAGCAGCACCTAAAAAATATCGCCAAGGCCTACCTTGTCGGAGAGAGTGCGGACTTGTTCGAAGGGCTGCTGGCGGGCAAGGTCGAAACCGTGAAAGCGGGAAGCGTGGACAAGGCAGTCGAGATGGCAGCGGCGGATGCAGTGGCGGGCGATACCGTCCTCCTGTCGCCGGCCTGCGCGAGCTTCGACCAGTTCAAGGATTTCACGGTGCGCGGCGATGCCTTCCGCGCGGCGGTGGAGGCGCTTTGAGATGCTGAAGCTCAGCCCCCAGAAATATGGCCGTGCCGACCGCTCCGCACTGGGGCGCTGGTTCTGGGAAATTGACGGCGTGCTGCTGCTGCTGCTCGCCATCCTGATCGGCATCGGCCTTATCGCCGTCGCAGCGGCGTCGCCCGCCGGTGCGGATCGTTATTCCAGCTCGACGCAAACGCTGCCCGAACTCTATTTCTTCTGGCGCCAGCTGATGTGGATCGCTGCCTCGATCCCGGTGATGATTCTTGTCTCCATGCTGCCGCGCGAGCTGCTGACGAAATTGTGCCTTGTGGCCACCGGCGTCGGCCTCATCGCGCTGGCGCTGGTGCCGGTTATCGGCTCGACCATCAACGGGGCGCAGCGCTGGATCGACTTGGGCTTCACCCGAGTCCAGCCGAGCGAGTTCATGAAACCCGTCTTCGTCGTCGCGTTGGCCTGGATCTTCACGCGCAAGATGAGCTTTGCCGCGCGCGCCGGGGCGAGCGCCCTTCTTGTCGGTGCGGTGGGCTTCCTATTGATGCGCCAGCCCGACTTCGGCTCGACCGTCATCTTCTTCGTGACCTGGGCGGCCTTGTTCGCGCTGGCGGGCGCGCGGATGAAGCTGGTCATCGGCCTTGGCGTCGCCGGTCTGATCGGGCTCGTCCTCGCTTACTTCTTCTACGACGTCGCCACCCAGCGGATCGACGCTTTCCTGTTCGGCACGGGCGACAATTTCCAGACCGACAATGCGATGGCGACGCTGACAAATGGCGGCATGTTCGGCCTGGGCCCGGGCGCGGGCGAAATGAAGTTCGACCTGCCCGAGCCGCATACCGACTACATATTCAGCGTGATCGGCGAGGAGTTCGGGCTGGTCGCCTGTTTCGCCATCGCCATTCTTTACCTCGCCATCGTGGCGCGCGTGCTGGTGAAGCTCCTCGACGAGGACAGCCCGCTGGCCATCCTCGCCGCCTCGGGCCTCGTCCTCCAGTTCGGGCTGCAGGCCTTCATCAACATGGCGGTCAACGTCCAGATCGCGCCCTCCAAGGGCATGACCTTGCCCTTCATTTCCTATGGCGGCTCCTCGATGCTGGCTTTGTCGGTCGGCATGGGATTGTTGCTCGCCTTCAGTCGCCGAAACCCCTATCTCAACCGATCACCCTATGTGGTCCGATGGAGCGGAACATGAATATCACGCTGGCCGCCGGCGGGACGGGCGGGCACATGGTGCCGGCCCATGCGCTGGCCAACGAACTCAAGACGCGCGGCCATGGCGTGATGCTCGTCACCGACGCGCGCGGCGCCAAGATCCCCGCCATCTTCGAGGATGTGCCGGTCGAGGTGCTGCCGGCAGGCCGCCTGGGCGGTGGTCCGCTCGGTATGATCAAGGCGGTTTTCAGCGTAATGAAGGGACGCAAGGCGGCGCGCGAACTCTACCGCGATTTCACCCCCGATTGCGTCGTCGGCTTTGGCGGCTATCCGGCATTTCCCGCGTTGCTTGCAGCGCATGCCGAGAAAATCCCGACCGTGCTTCACGAACAGAATGCAGTGCTCGGCCGGGTCAACCGCATGCTGGCGGGCAAGGCCAAGGCCATCGCAACGGCCTATAAGCAGGTGCAGCGCTCCAAGGACAAATCCAAGGAAGTGATGGTCGGCAATCCGGTGCGTGTCGAGGTAGCGCGGCTGGGCGAGATGCCGTTCCCGGCTTTCGACGAAACCGCGCCGCTCAACATCCTCGTCACCGGTGGCAGCCAGGGTGCGAGCGTGCTGGGCGAAGTCGTGCCAGAGGCGCTGGGCCAGCTCGACGCGTCGCTACGCCATCGCCTCAGTGTCGTGCAGCAATGCCGTCCTGAAGATATCGAAAGGGTGACCGAGCGTTACTCCGAGCTCGACATCCCGGCCGAGACGCTGACCTATATCGAGGACATGCCGCGCCGTATCGGCAATGCGCATCTCATCATCGCGCGCGCCGGTGCCTCGACCATCGCCGAACTCACTGCGGCGGGGCGGCCCGCCATCCTCGTGCCGCTGCCGATTGCGACCGACGACCACCAGACATTCAATGCGCGCGAAATGGCCAAGGCCGGCGGCGCGGCAATGATCAAGCAGCCTGATTTCAAGCCGGAAAAGCTGGCCCGCCAGATCGAAGAAATTGCCGGCGATCCGGAAGCGCTCTCCAACGCAGCAGCGCGGAGCCTGTCGGTCGGCCGTCCGCGCGCCGCCGAAGAGCTTGCAGACCTGGTCGAGCGTATCGCGGCAGGCGATAATCCCATTCCTATCGGACCCGTCGGCGTCGCCGCCCCGCGGCCCAGCGGCATGGGAGTTCCCGCATGAAGGCACTAGGCCGCAACCTCGGCACCATCCATTTCGTCGGCATTGGCGGGATCGGCATGTCGGGCATCGCCGAGGTGATGCACCAGCTCGGCTATTCGGTGCAGGGCAGCGACATGAAGGACGGCCCCGTCGTCCAGAAACTGCGCGATCTCGGCATCCCCATTCATATCGGGCATGACCCCGAAAACCTTGGCGAGGCCGAAGTCGTGGTCTGTTCGACCGCGATCCGCCGCACCAATCCCGAAGTCCAGGCCGCGAGCGAAAAACGCCTGCCGCTGGTGAAGCGCAGCGAGATGCTCGCCGAGCTGATGCGTATGCAGCAAACGATCGCGGTCGCCGGCACCCACGGCAAGACGACCACCACCAGCATGGTCGCGGCCTTGCTCGATGCTGGCGGGATCGACCCGACAGTCATCAATGGCGGCATCATCAATCGCTACGGCTCCAATGCGCGCCTCGGCAGTAGCGACTGGATGGTCGTCGAGGCCGACGAGAGCGATGGCAGCTTCCTCCGGCTCGATGGCACCATCGCCATCGTCACCAATATCGATCCCGAACATCTCGACCATTATGGCGGCTTCGACGAGGTGAAGGAGGCATTCGTCGACTTCATCGAGAATGTGCCCTTCTATGGACTTGCCGTGATGTGCATCGACCATCCCGAAGTGCAGAATGTGATCGGCCAGGTGCAGGATCGCCGCATCCGCACCTATGGCTTCTCGCAGCAGGCCGATCTTCGCGCCGACAATGTCCGCGCCGAGCTTGGTGGCACCTGCTTCGACGTGGTCCACACCGACCGCGACGGCGAGCAGCATGTGATGAAGGACATCCATGTCCCCATCCCGGGACGCCACAACGTCCAGAATGCGCTGGCCGCGATCGGCGCGGCAATGGAATTGGGCGTTACAGAGGAGCAGATCCGCGACGGCTTCAAGAGCTTCGACGGCGTGAAGCGCCGCTTCTCGAAGGTCGGGGAAGTCGATGGCGCGACGATCATCGACGATTACGCCCACCATCCGGTCGAGATCAAAGCGGCGCTCGAAGCCGCACGCGAAGCCGAAGGCGTGGGCCGCGTCATCGCGGTCGCACAGCCGCACCGTTACAGCCGTCTCAACGATTTGATGGACGAGTTCCAGACCGCCTTCAACGAGGCAGATATCGTCATGATCACGCCCGTCTATGCCGCGGGCGAGGACCCGATCGAGGGTGTCGATTCCGAAGCGCTTGCCGAGGGCTTGCGCCAGCGCGGTCACCGCATGGTGCGCACGGTCGAGGACGAAGCCGATCTTGCCGAGGCGCTACGCGACGTTGCGGCCAAGAATGACGTCATCCTGTGCATGGGCGCGGGCGATATTACCGGCTGGGCCGCGCGGCTCGAGGACGGCATCAAGTCGGCGAGGGCGGCCAAGTGAGTACACCCGACAAGATTGAGGTGCGGGGCAAGCTGACCCCCGACGCGCCGCTGGCTAAGCTCGTCTGGTTCAAGTCGGGCGGCAATGCCGACTGGTTGTTCGAACCCGCCGACATTGAAGACCTGTCCGACTTCCTGAAGGCCTTGGACCCGGACGTACCCGTGATGGGCCTGGGCCTCGGCTCCAACCTCATCATCCGAGATGGCGGGGTGCCGGGTGTCGTCGTGAAGCTGGGCAAGAGTTTTGCGCAGGTCGAGCGGGTCGATACGGTTTCGCTGCGCTGTGGTGGCGGCGCGCATGGCGTCCTCGTCAGTTCCAAAGCGCGCGATGCGGGGATTGGCGGCCTCGAATTCCTTCGCTCCATTCCCGGTACGGTCGGCGGCTTCGTCCGCATGAATGGCGGCGCTTATGGGCGCGAGACCAAGGACGTGCTGATCGATGCCGAAATCGTCACCCGCGAGGGCGAAGTGAAGCGGCTCGACAATGCCGATCTTGGTTATTCATATCGGCACAGCGAATTACCCGACGGCGCGATCGTTGTTGCGGCGACCTTTCGCGGGCATCCCGAACATCCCGATGTTGTCCAGGCCGAGATGGACCGCATCCAGGAAGCGCGTGAAAATTCGCAGCCGGTGCGCACCAAGACCGGCGGCTCGACCTTCAAGAACCCCGAGGGCGGCAAAGCCTGGGAGCAGGTCGACGCGGCGGGTTGCCGGGGCCTCAAAAAAGGCGGCGCGATGGTGAGCGAAAAGCACTGCAACTTCCTCATCAATACGGGCGATGCGACGAGCGCGGATATCGAGGATCTCGGTGACGAAGTGCGCGAGAAGGTGAAGCAGCATTCGGGCGTCGAGCTCGAATGGGAAATCAAACGAGTGGGACGTCGGTGAGCGAGTTGAACAAGGACATGCATGTCGCCGTGTTGATGGGCGGCTGGTCGGCAGAGCGCGACGTCTCGCTGTCGAGCGGGAAGGGTGTTGTCGCGGCGCTCGAAAGGCGCGGCTGGACCAATGTCACGGCGGTCGACATGGACCGCAACGTCGCCCAGGTGCTGGCCGCGATGCGACCTGACGTCGTCTTCAATGCGCTGCACGGCACGCCCGGTGAGGACGGCACGGTGCAGGGCATGCTCGACCTCATGCAGATCCCTTACACGCATAGTGGCGTGACCACTTCGGCGGTGGCGATCGACAAGCAGCTGACCAAGGCGGTGCTGGAACCGCATGGCATCCCGATGCCCCCGGGCAAGATCGTCGAGACGAAGAGCCTATACAAAGCCGATCCGATGGCGCGGCCTTATGTCTTGAAGCCGGTCGACGAAGGTTCGTCGGTCGGGGTCGCCATCGTCACTGACGAGAGCAATTACGGGTCGCCCATCTCGTCCGATGCGAAAGGGCCGTGGCAGGATTTCGACCGGCTGCTCGCCGAGGAATTCATCGCCGGGCACGAGCTGACCGTCGCGGTGCTGGGCGGCGAGGCGCTGTGCGTCACCGAGCTCAAGATCGCCAATGGCTGGTACGATTACGAACATAAATATGAGGAAGGGCAGACCGTCCACGTCTGCCCCGCCGAAGTGCCGGACGACATTGCGGAGCGCATGAAACAGATCGCCCTCGATGCGCATCGCCATCTTGGCTGCAAGGGCTGCTCGCGCTCCGATTTCCGCTGGGATGAGGCGCGGGGGATGGACGGACTGTTCCTCCTCGAGGTGAATACGCAGCCCGGCATGACGCCGCTCAGCCTCGTGCCCGAACAGGCCGCCTATCGCGGCATCGACTATGGCGAATTGGTCGAGAAGCTGATCGCGGAGGCGCTGGCCTGATGGCGAAACGCCCCGCCAAGAAAGTGACGCGAAAGAAGGCGCCGGCGCGCAAGAAGAAGGCCGCGCCGAGCACGACGCCGGGTGCCGACAAGGTCGCTCGCGGGGCGCTGGGCGCGCTGATCGCGGTCGCCGTGATTGCTGTCATTTTCGCGCTGGAATTGCCCAGCATGGCGGCGCGCGGCCTCGGCGGCGCGATGGGCGATGCCGGCATGAACGTTCGCACCATCGACGTGAAAGGCGTCGAGCGGATGGAGAGCGAACCGGTCTACCAGATCGCGCTCGGCCAGCGCACCCGCGCGCTGCCGCTGGTCGATGTCGGCGCAGTGCGCAGCGATCTGCTGGCCTTCCCCTATGTGAAGGATGCGCGCGTCTCTCGCCGTTATCCCGACACGTTGGTCATCGACATTGTCGAACGTGAGCCGGTGGCCTTGTGGCAGGGCCGCGACCGCCTGTTCCTGATCGACAATGAAGGCGTCATCCTTGAGCGCGTGCCGGTTGCCGAATTGCCGGACCTGCCGCTGTTGATCGGGGAGGGGGCCAACCAGCAATATGAAGCGCTGGAGCGCCTGCTCGACCGCGCGCCGACCTTGCGCCCGCAACTGGCCAGTGCGCGCTGGGTGAGCGGTCGCCGCTGGGATCTCAACGTCGCCACAGGCGAAATTCTCGCTTTGCCCGAGGGCGAACGCGAAGCCGCTGAAGCGCTCGACAATTTCATCCGCGTCGACCGCCGTTCGCCGCTCCTCGGCATCGGGGTCGAGCGCTACGACTTGCGCCTGCCGGGACGCGCCATCGCGCGGAGCGAACAGTTCGAGGATGCCCGCGAACGCGCCGAGCGCGAGGCGGCGGAAGCTGCTGCCGCAGCGTCCGAGCAGGAAGTCACGGAGGATAGCGAATAATGGCGGCGCCCGACGGCAAGCTCATCGCTGCGCTCGACATCGGATCGTCCAAGGTGGCGACATTGATTGCGCGCGTCGGCGAGGATGGCGAACTCGACATTGTCGGCTCGGGTCAGCGCGAAAGCCGCGGCGTCAAGCGCGGCTCGATCTCGGATCGAGACTTGTCGGAAACCGCCGTGCGCGAAACGCTCGACCTTGCCGAACGGATGAGCGGGGTCACCGTCAACGACGTCTGGGCGGGTTTCGCCTCGGGCGGCTTGATGAGCGATGTCGCCAATGTCGAGGTCGAACTGGGCGGCCAGCAGGTCGAGGATGGTGACGTCGCACAATTGCTGTCAGCCGGGCAGGGCGCGATCGAACGCGATGGGCAAGTCGTGCTGCACGCCCAGCCCGCGCTCTACACGCTGGACGGGGTCGAAGGGGTCAAGAATCCGCGCGGCCTCCATGCCGACAAATTGGGCGTCGACATTCATGTCATCGCCGCGCAGGAAGCGCCACTCCGCAATTTGGATTACGTCATCCGCGCTGCGCATCTCGGGGTTGGCGCGATCATCGCCGCGCCGCTTGCCAGCGCGCGCGCTTGTCTCAGCAAGGATGAGCGCGATCTTGGCGTGGCGTTGGTCGAACTTGGCGCCGACGTCACCACGATCGGTGTGCATGTCGGCGGCATGCTGGTGGGCCTGCGCACCATTCCCATCGGCGCGCGCGATATCAGCGAGGATATCGCCATGGCCTTCGGGGTCACGCGCCGCGATGCCGAGCGGATGAAATGCTTCTACGGCTCGGCAATCCAGAGCCCGTCGGACAACCAGGCGATGATCGATGCCGAGATTGGCGAGCATGGCGAGCCGGCGCGGATCACCCGCGCCCAACTGGTCACCGTCATCCGCCAGCGGGTCGAGGAACTGGCCAACGAAATCGACGCGGGCCTCAAGGGCCTCGGCTTTGGCGGCCCGGCCAAGCGACAGGTCGTGCTGACCGGCGGCGGGGCGGAGCTCAAGAATATCGACGATTACCTGCAAGGCGTGCTCGGCCACCGCGTGCGCATCGGCCGTCCGATCAAGCTGCCCGGCATGCCCGAAGCGCAAGCGGGCCCGGCCTTCTCGACCCTGACCGGCCTCTTGCTGCTGGGCGCCGAGGATGACGGCGCGAGCGAACAGGACCTGGCGCTCGGATCGCTCCGCCGGCGACGCGGCGACAGCATAATCGCGCGGCTGTTCCAGGCTCTCAAGGGCGCCTGATCCGTCCCGAAATGAATCAGCGGGTCGATTAGTCGTCCCATACTGAATCATTTATTCACTTATTGGGCTGTGAGCGCATTTTTCGCTTGGGGTGGGAGTCGCGATGTCATAGGATTCCCTATCAGGTTTCAAAGATTTGCGCGCCAACAGGGAGGGCGACCCAATGAGCATCGATTTCATGCGACCCGAAGTAGACGAACTGCGGCCCCGCATCAGCGTGGTCGGGGTCGGCGGCGCCGGCGGCAACGCCATCGCCAACATGATCGAGGCCGAAATCCAGGGCGTGAATTTCATCGTCGCCAACACCGATGCGCAGGCGCTGAACGCCTCGCCGGCGGACACCAAGATCCAGCTGGGTCTCAAGATTACCGAGGGCCTGGGGGCAGGCTCGCGGCCGGAAATCGGTCGCGCCGCTGCGGAAGAAACCGCCGAGGAAATCGAAAAGTCGCTCGCGGGAAGCCACATGTGCTTCATCGCTGCCGGCATGGGCGGCGGCACCGGCACGGGCGCCGCGCCGGTCATCGCCAAGACGGCCCGCGAAATGGGCATCCTTACCGTCGGTGTCGTGACCAAGCCGTTCGCTTTCGAAGGCGCGCGCCGCGGCCGCGCTGCCGATAGCGGCATCGAAGAGCTGCAGGGCCATGTCGATACCCTGATCGTCATTCCCAACCAGAACCTGTTCCGCCTCGCGACCCCCGACACGACCTTCAAGGAAGCCTTCGAAATGGCCGACGAGGTCCTCAAGCAGGGCGTGCGCGGCATCACCGATCTCATGATCATGCCGGGTCACATCAACCTCGACTTCAACGACGTGAAGTCGGTGATGGGCGAGTTGGGCAAGGCGATGATGGGCACGGGCGAGGCCGAGGGCGACAATCGCGCCATCGAAGCCGCCGAAAAGGCCATCAGCAACCCGTTGCTCGACGGCGTGTCGATGGCTGGCGCGACCGGCGTCGTCATCTCGATCATGGGCGGCAGCGACATGAAGCTCATGGAAGTCGACGAGGCCGCGAGCCACATCAAGGATCTGGTCGACGAAGACGCCAACATCATCTGGGGCTCGGCCTTCGATCCCGAGCTGGAAGGCCGTATCCGCATCAGCGTGATCGCCACCGGCATCGACGGCGACGCCGAAATGAAGGCGCCGACGCGGACCACGACCAGCGCGACCGGTTCGGGCCATGTGTTCAGCTTCCCCGGCGCGGGTCGTCCGGCCACGGGCGCTGCGCCCAAGGCGGATTTCACCATCGGCACGCCGACGCCCAAGGACGAACCCGAAGCGATCATCGAGGAAGATGAGGACGACGCGCTCGACCTCACCGACATGGTCGAAGAAACGAATGACGACGACATCCTGACCCTCGACGAGGAAGATGTGCTGGCCGAGCCGGTCTCGAGCCCGCCCATCGCCCCGCCGGTCGACGAGGATGAAGAGGAAGAAGTCGCCGAGGCTGAAGAAGCCGAACCGATGCCGCTCCTCGCGACCAAGGGTGAAGCCAAGCCGACCGCAGCGCCGAGCGCGCCGCAGGGCGGCGGTGGCAGCCTGTTCGAACGCATGAGCAATATCGCCAAGGGCGCTGCTGCTGCGGGCGAAGAGGAAAAGGCCGGCAGCTTCGGCAACAATGTCGACATTCCGGGCTTCCTTAACCGCCAGAATAATCAGTAATATTAACGGGTTGATGGATTTCCACCTGTCGCTGGACCGGCACGTTTCATCGCGTGCCGGACGGTATCGACAGGCTTTAGAAAGCTTCGACGTGGCACAAGGCCGCCATGCTTAATCCGAAATCCAAACGCGCGCCCGCGATTGGGGCGGCGCTCGCGGCAGTCATGCTCGCGCTCGCGCCTACGCCCGCGACGGCGCAAATCGCCTCGGAAACGCCCGGTGAAAAGCTCTCGCGCAACCTGCGCGTGCTGGCCGAGCGTCCCGATGCCTTCGACCCGCTGATCGGTGCCGGTGAGGCCGCGCTCGCGCTGGGCGACCTGCCCGCCGCCGCCGGCTTCTATGGCCGCGCCGCAGACATCCGCGCCAGCGATCCCCGTCCTTTGATCGGGCTCGGCTGTGTCGCGGTGCAGATGAACGATCCCGAAAAGGCGCTTGCCTATTTCGCCGATGCCGCAGCGCTTGGCGCGACGCAGCGCGACATGGGTGCAGGCCGTGGTCTCGCCTATGACCTGCTCGGTCGCCAGCGCGAGGCCGAAGCCGATTATCGTGCGGCCTTGCGCAGCTCGGAGGGCCAGAAGGCCGGCCGTCGCCTTGCGCTCAACCTCGGCATGCGCGGCGAACGCGACGAGGCGCTTCGCCTGCTCGCGCCGTTGGTCGCACAGGACGACATGGCGGCGATCCGTGCGCGGGCGTTCGTGCTCGCCATGACCGGCGACCTGCAGGGTGCTGCGGCGACCATCGATGAAGTCATGCCGGGCGCTTCCTACCGGATGAACCCCTTCTTCGCCGAACTGCCCACCATGTCGCCGCGCCAGAAGGCCGCGGCCGTACATCTTGGCATCTTCCCGACCGCCGACCGGATCGAACGCGTGTCGACGCCGACCGTGCCGACGTCGCCGGTGCGAGAGCCCGCGGGCCCGCCGGCACCGCGTCCGGTCGCCACGGTCGACCCCGAGGCGCAGAACCTGCCTGAAGGCTGGCAGGTCTCGACGCCCGATACCGAAGTCGCCGAAGCGCAAAACATGCCCGAAGGCTGGGCCGTGGCCGAGGCTGAACCCGCCGCGCCGCCGCCCATCCCGCAAGTAACCGTCCGCGAGGCGCCGGTGCGCAGCGAAGAGGTGCGTGCGGTCGATATCCCTGCGGTCCAGGCGGACCGGTTCGAAGCCGAACGCCGCGGGCAGCAGGCTGCCGCCACGCCGAGCCGCGACACGCGTCTTGCCAATCTCGACAGCGTGCTTGCCAGCATCGAGACGGATGACGAGGCGACCCCGCTGGGAAAATCTGAAGGCGCGGCCGGTATCAATCCGCCGCCCGCGCCCATGCCCAAATATGATGCGCCGCCCGCGCCGCGACCCAAGGTCGAAGCGCCGCGTCCCGCTGCGCCTGCCGCCGCACCCGCGCCCGATATCGGGGTCGAGGGGCGCTGGTTCGTCCAGCTGGCCGGCAGCGACAATGCCTCTGCAATGGCATTCGAATATCGTCGCATCCGCGGCCGTGCGCCTGGCCTGCTCGGCGAGAATGCCGGCCTCGTGACGCGCGGCGTCGAATTTCACCGCTTGCTCGTCGGCCCGTTTTCCAGCAGGGCGGATGCGCAGGCCCGGGTCAACCAGCTCAAGGCCGAGGGCGTCGACGCCTTCGTCTGGTCGCGTGATCCGGCCGCGCTCAAGATCGACCGTCTCTAACCCGACCTTCGAGGGGGCCAACCTTGCTGTCATCCACGCTGAAGAGCGATCCAGCGGCCTCGCGCGGACGCCAGCATTGCGAGGATGATCGCGGCCCCCGAGGCCCCCGCGACGCCTTCCAGCGCGACCGCGACCGCATCATCCATTCGGTCGCATTCCGCCGCCTTCGCCACAAGACGCAGGTCTTCGTCGCGCCCGATGGCGATCATTATCGTGTCCGCCTGACGCACAGCCTGGAAGTCGCGCAGATCGGCCGCGCGATGGCCCGTACCTTGGGCCTCAACGAGGACCTTACCGAAGCGCTCTGCCTCGCCCACGATCTCGGCCACCCGCCGTTCGGCCATGCCGGCGAAGATTCGCTGACCGAGGCGCTCGCGGCCGGTGGCGGCTTTGACCATAACGGCCACTCGATCCGCATCCTGACGACGCTGGAATGTCCCTATCCGGCCTTTGACGGCCTCAATCTAAGCTGGGAAACGCTGGAGGGGCTGGCCAAGCATAACGGGCCTGTCGCCGCCCCCGAATGGGCCCTGCACGAAGCCGATGCCGCTTACGGCCTCGAACTCGGCCAGCATGCCAGCCTCGAGGCGCAGCTCGCGGCGATTGCCGACGACATCGCCTATGACAATCACGATATTGACGACGGGCTGCGCGCCGGCATCCTCGACCTCGACGATCTGCTCGCCCTGCCGCTGGTAAAGCGCCATTGGGACGCGATCGAAGACCGCCATCCGGGGCTCGATCCCGACCGCAAGCGCGCGGCCTTGGTACGCGACATGATCGGCACGATGGTCGGCGATGTGCTTGCCGAGACGCGCCGACGCATCACCGAGACGGGCGTCGACACGGTCGACGACGTACGCGCCGCCGGACGTCCGCTTGTCGGCTTCTCGGAGGGAATGCAGGCCGAAGAACGCGCGTTGAAGCGCCATCTCTACGCCAATCTCTACAATAGCGAGACGCTGCGTCCGATCCGTTGCGGGGCCAAGCGGATCGTCACCGGGCTGGCCGAGGCCTTGCTTGCGGATCCCGTGCTGCTGCCTTCGGGATGGGCACGCGGCGACGGGGAGACCCCTAGGATGCGCGGCATCGCCGACTATATTGCTGGGATGACCGATCCTTTCGCCATTGCCCGCTACGAAGAATGGGTGGGCCCATCACCGCTTCCCGCGGCGCGTTTCTGACGCCGTGACGCGCATCGCCCTTATCGGCGCGACGGGCCTCATCGGCTCGCACCTCGTGCCGCACTTGAAGGACCATCGCTTGCTCTCGCTCGCCCGCCGCGCGAGCCTGCCGCCGCATGTCGGATGGCGCGAAAAGGTGGCCCCGATGAAGGATTGGCCGGGCCTCATTGCCGACGAGGAGGTGGATGTCGCCATTGCGGCCATCGGTACCACGTGGGCCAAGGTGAAGGATTGGGAAAAGTTCGACCGCATCGACCGGCACGGCGTCGTCAATTTCGCCGATGCCGCCAAACAGGCCGGTGCGCGCCAGCTGATCGTCGTTTCATCGAGCCTCGCCGACGCCAATTCGCGCAACAAATATCTGGCGATCAAGGGACAGATGGAGGCGGACGTCGCCGGCGTCGGGTTCAACCGCCTCGACATCGTACGCCCCGGTTTATTGCGCGGCGACCGCGGCAAGGAGAGGCGGCTCAAGGAGCGGCTCGGCATCCTCGTCTCGCCGCTAACCAATCTGATCGTCCCCTCCAATCTGAAGGCCATCGACGGCGAGACCGTGGCTCAAGCCATCGCCGCCTTGGTGGGCGCAGAAGGCGGTGGCCAGACGATCCACCATAATCGCGAGATCCACGCCTTGGCCGAGGGGGACACTGCGTCATGATGAAGCCCTTCATCCCACGCGCGCCCATCATCATGGGGTCGATCACCGGGACCTTCATCGGTTCGATCCTGCTGATCGTCGCTTTATTGCTGTTCGACCGCGAAGGCTTCGATGCGGGGCTGCAGGAAATTCCATTGCTCCTGATGATGACGGCCTTGCTGGTGCCGATCTCGGCCTTCGCCATCGTCATCTTCGGCTATCCGGCCGCTGCCGCCGTGGGCGAGGCCTGGCGCAAGCCATGGGTCGGGATTGCCGCCTTGCTGATGGGCGGGCTTGCCGGGCTGATCACGCGCATCACTTTGGTGAGCGTCTTTGCCGGCGGCTTTGCACGACCCGGCGGGCTCGGCGTCATGCCGGTCGATGCCGGGATCATCTATGGCGCGAGCGTGGGGCTGGCCTACTGGATGTTCGAGCGCGACTGGCGCCTGCGCGACGAAGCACGCCGCGCTGCCGAAGGGCCGGGCGAGGAAGTGCCCAGCTCAACCGAATTTTCGCAGCTGCCTTAGGCCGCTCGAGCCTCCCGACAATTTGCGACACTCTGCGACTGGCTCCCACTGAGGTCAGGTGACATCATGCTCGCCAGGATCAAGGAGGCGGACATGAGCGATATCGGCTTTGCACAGGCCCGTTTCGGGCTCGGTGCCCGCGCCGGAGAGCAAGTGGGAAGTGAGGCGAAAGGCTGGGCGCTGGCGCAGCTCGATCGCAGCCTCGCGCCTGTTCCCGATGACGTCCCGGACCGCCGCGCGTCGGCAGAGAAGGTCGCGGCATTTTACGGGACGCTCCGCGAATTTCGCGACAATGGCCAGAGCGGCGAGATGGACCAGGCCGAGATCGAACGCGACCTCCGCCGCCAGTTGCGCCAGTCGGTTGGCGTCGACACGGTCGCGATGGTCAATGCCCGCGCCCGGCTCGCCATCGACAGCGATGCGCCGATGCTCGAGCGGATGGTGCATTTTTGGTCAAACCATTTCGCAACGTCGGGCCGCAAACCTGGCGTCTTCGGCTTCGCCGGCAACATGGAGTTCGACGCGATCCGTCCGCATGTCATGGGCCGCTTCGAGGACATGTTGCTGAGCGCCGAGGCGCATCCCGCCATGCTCCTCTACCTCGACCAGGCACAATCGATCGGACCGGACAGCATGATCGGACGCGGCGCAGCGCGGCGCGGACGCGATCTCGGGATCAACGAGAATCTGGCGCGCGAAATCCTCGAACTGCACACGCTCGGCGTCGATGGTGGCTATAGTCAGGCCGACGTCACCGAATTTGCTCATGCATTGACCGGGTGGACGGTCGCCGGCCTGACCCGTGGCCCGCTCCAGCGTTTTGCGCGGGGCGAGCCGGGCGAGACGATCTTCGTCGACGCGATGCACCAGCCGGGCAGCCGCACGATCATAGGGCAACGCTTCGGCGATGACGGTCCCGACCAGGCGGCGGAAATCCTGCGCATGCTGGCGCGGCATCCTTCGACCGCGCGGCACATGGCGACCAAATTGGCGCGTCACTTCGCTGCCGACGAGCCGCCGCCCGCCATGGTGGCGCGGATCGAGCAGGCCTGGCTCGCAAGCCAGGGCAGCCTGCCGACCGTCTATCGCGCGATCATCGACAGCCCCGAAGCGTGGGAGGCGACCAGCGCCAAGTTCCGCAATCCCTGGGATTGGACGATCGCCTCGCTGCGCGCGATGGGCGGCGAGACGCCCGACGGTCGCCGCTTGTTTGGCATCTTGAATGAGCTTGGCCAGCCGACCTGGCAGGTCCCGAGCCCGGCAGGCTGGGACGATGTCGCCGGAAGCTGGGCCGGACCCGACGCGCTGGTGCGCCGTGTCGAGGCTGCGCAGCGTATGGCCGGCCTCGCCCGGGGCGCAGATGCCCGTGACATCGCGCCCGCTATCGTCGGGACACGCTGGAGCGAGACGAGCGCACAGGCAGTGCGCCGCGCCGCCAGCGCCACCGATGGCTTCGCCCTTTTCCTCGTCAGTCCTGAAATGCTGCGGAGATAGATCATGGTCACTCGTCGCAACCTCCTGAAGTTGGGCGCGCTGGGCGCAGGCCTGGTGACGCTGCCGCAGATCGGCTTTGCTGCCGGTGCGGACACGCCCAAGAAGTTCCTCTTCGTGATCCAGCGCGGCGCTGCCGATGGCCTCGCCACGCTCGCGCCCATTGGCGATGCGGCCTATCGCGGATTGCGTGGTGAAGAAGCCGAGCGGGTCGGCGAAGGCGTGGCGATCGGCAGCGACTTCGCGCTGCACCCCTCGCTCGAACGCGTTGCTGCCATGCACGGCAAGGGCGATGCGCGCTTCGTCCATGCGGTCGCCTCACCCTATCGCGACCGCTCGCATTTCGATGGCCAGAATGTCCTCGAGACGGGCGGGGCGCAGGCCTATGCCGTCAAGGATGGCTGGGTGAACCGCTTGCTCGGCGCATTGCCCGGCACGCGCGCTGTCGCGCTGGCACCCGCCTTGCCGGTGGCGCTACGCGGGCCGGTCGCAGCGGCCAGCTTCGCGCCGTCACGACTTCCCGATGCCACCGCCAACCTGATGGCGCGGGTCGGCAATCTCTATGCGGAAGATCCCGAACTGGGACCCATGTGGGAACAGGCCGAAGCGGTGCGCGGCATGGCCGGCGATGTCGCCAATGCCCGCGATGGCGCGGCGATGGGCGAGCTTGCCGCCAACCTCATGACCGGCCCCGACGGCGCCAGCATCGTCATGGTCGAGACCGACGGCTGGGACACGCATTACCAGCAGGCTGGCCGCCTTGGCCGCGCGCTCACCGGCCTCGATGCGCTGCTCGGCGGGTTTGAAGCGGCGATGGGCGATGAATGGAGCGACACGCTCGTCATTGTCGCCACCGAATTCGGGCGCACCGCAGCCTTGAATGGCACCAACGGCACTGACCATGGCACCGCTTCGATGGCGATGCTGCTGGGCGGTGCAGTGAAAGGCGGCGACGTGCTGGCCGACTGGCCGGGATTGAAGAGGAATGCGCTTTATCAGGGCCGCGATCTGATGCCGACATTGGGGCTCGATGCGCTGATCGCGAGCGCGCTGGCGCAGCATTTCGGCATCGACGATGCGGGCGCCTTGCTGTTCCCCCAGACCCGCCCGGATTTGATGCGCGAGACGCTGATCGGTTGAAGCGGCCGACCAAGGCGGCTAGATGCCCGGAAACGCTTTTAGATTTCCGGAAAATCCACCATGTCGCTCTACGCCCGTTTCCAGTCGAAACTCGACGCCATCCTTGCCGAGCTGATTGCCGCCGGCACCTTGCCCGAGACGGTGAATACCAAGCCCGTCGCGGTCGAACCGCCGCGCGATCCCTCGCATGGCGACCTGGCGACAAATGCGGCGATGGTTCTGGCCGGGCAGGCCAAGACCAATCCGCGTGCGCTTGCAGGCGAAATCGCGCCCAAGCTCGAAGCGCTGGATGGCGTGACCAGCGTCGAGATTGCCGGCCCCGGCTTCATCAACATGCGGCTCGATCCGGCGGTCTGGAATGACGAACTCCATGCCATGATCGCCGAGGGTGATGCCTATGGCCGCGTCGCCACCTCGGGCGACACCGAGACCGTCAATGTCGAATATGTCAGCGCCAACCCGACCGGCCCGATGCATATGGGCCATTGCCGCGGCGCGGTGGTCGGCGATGCGCTCGCCAACTTGCTCGAATGGGCAGGGCGCGACGTCACCCGCGAATATTATGTCAACGATGCCGGCAGCCAGATCGACACGCTCTCGCGCTCGGCGCACCTGCGCTACCGCGAAGCGCTGGGCGAGGATATCGGCGAGATCCCCGAAGGTCTCTATCCGGGCGACTATCTGAAGCCGGTGGGCCAGGCGCTCGCCGACGAATTTGGCGACACCTATGTCGGCAAGGACGAGGCCGAATGGCTGCCCGTCTTCAAGCCCTTCGTGGTCGAGCGCATGATGGACATGATCCGCGCCGACCTGGCGCTGCTCGGCATCCATCATGACCTGTTTGCCTCGGAAGCCGAATTGCAAGCCTCGGGCAAGGTCGAGGCGGCGATGGAGGAATTGAAGGCCAAGGACCTCGTCTATGACGGCATGCTGGAAGCGCCCAAGGGCGAAACGCCCGAGGATTGGGAGCCGGTCGAACTGACCTTGTTCCGCTCGACCCAGTTCGGCGACGACCAGGATCGCCCGATGAAGAAGTCGGACGGCAGCTGGACCTATTTCGGCGCCGATGCCGCCTATCACTACCAGAAGGCCGAAAAGGCTGACCATCTCGTCAACATCTGGGGCGCCGACCATGCCGGGACGGTGAAGCGCGTCCAGTCGGCGGTCAACGCGCTGACCGATGGCGAGAAGAGCCTCGATGTGAAGTTGGTCCAGATGGTCCGCCTGTTCCGCGATGGCGAGCCGGTGAAGATGTCCAAGCGCTCGGGCAATTTCGTCACGCTCGCCGACATGGTCCGCGAAGTCGGCAAGGACGTGGTGCGCTTCATGATGCTCACCCGCAAGGCCGATGCGCCGCTGGACTTCGACTTTGCCAAGGTGACCGAAGCGACCAAGGAAAACCCTGTCTTCTATGTCCAATATGCGCATGCGCGGATTTCCTCGCTTGGCCGCAAGGCGGCTGAGGCTGGCCTCGATGCAGGCGAGGCCGACCTCACCTTGCTCGACGACGAGGAGCGCGGCGTGGTGAAGCTGGCCGCGCAGTTCCCGCGCCAGGTGCGGCTCGCCGCCGATGCCTACGAGCCGCATCGCATCGCTTTCTATCTCTACGACCTTGCCGCTGCCTTCCACGCGGCGTGGAATCGCGGCAATGACGATCCCTCCAAGCGCTTCCTGCTCGAGGACCAGCCCGAATTGTCGCGCGCGAGGCTGGAATTGGCCCGTGCGATCGGGCAGGTTCTACGGAACGGCCTCGCCATCATGGGCGTCGAAGCGGCCGAGGAGATGCGTTAGTGAACGAAGCCGCCCAGGAAGATGCAGAACGGTTGCCCTGGCTCGAGCCGGTAGAGGACGAGTCGGCACCGCAGACGATCAGCGGGACCAAGATGGCGGTGGGTGCCGTCGTCGTCCTGCTCGCCTTGGGCGCACTCGCCGTTACGACCTTCCTTTTGGGCCGCGATTCCGGTGTCGGTGGGGAGCCCGAGCTAATCGCCGCGCCGTCGACCCCCTACAAGGTGGAACCCGAAGATCCGGGTGGCCTCGATCTGTCCGACGATAGCGGGACCGCCTTTGCCACCAGCGAGGGCGAGGATCCCGACGCGCAGCTCGATACCGACAAGCTGGAAGACAATACGCCGCGTATCGCCGTCGATGAGCCGCAGCGTCCCGCCGCGACCTTGCCGGATAATGAGACGCGCCGTCCGGTGCCCGCGGAAGGCCCGCCGCCCGTCGCGCGCGGCAGTGCCGGCGGTCCGCTCATTCAGCTGGGCGCCTATTCGAGCCGTGCCACGGCCGAGACCGGCTGGGCGCTGCTGTCCTCGCAATTCGACGAAGTCGCGGCGATGGATAAGGTCATCCAGGAGGCCAATGTAAACGGCCAGAACCTCTTCCGCCTGCGCGCCCGCGCTGCCGATGCCGATGCCGCGCGCAGCGCCTGCAACGCGTTGCGTGCCGCGGGCGAAAGCTGCGTGATCGTCAACTGATGCAGGCGGTCATCTATGGCATGTCGGGGCTTACGCTCACCGACGAGGAAACGCGTTTTTTCAAAGACGCCAATCCGGCGGGCTACATCCTGTTCGGCCGCAACGTCGAGGATATGGAGCAGCTGCGCGGGCTGACCGATAGCCTGAAGAGCCTGCATGGCCGTGACGACCTGCCCATCCTGATCGACCAAGAAGGCGGCCGCGTCGCACGGATGCGCCCGCCCGAATTTCCCGAATTTCCGGCGATGGGCAAGTTCGCCAAGCTGTATGACATCGCCCCGTCCTCGGCGATCGAGGCGGCGCGCGCCAATGCCCGCGCCATCGGCCTGATGCTCGCCGAGGCCGGGATCACCGTCGATGCGCTACCCGTGCTCGACGTGCTCCAGCAGGGCGCGGACGAGATTGTCGGCGATCGCTCGCTGGGCGCCGAACCGATGCAAGTGGCGGCGCTGGGCCGCGCGGTGATCGAGGGTCTCCATTCGGCCGGCGTTGTCAGCATCATCAAGCATATTCCGGGCCATGGCCGTGCCATGGTCGACAGCCACAAGGACCGTCCTGTCGTGCAGGCGATCGGGCCCGATCTCGACCTCGACCTTGCTCCGTTCGAGAGCCTCTCCTGGGCGCCGATGGCGATGGTCGCGCACATCGTCTACACCGCCTGGGACCCCGACCATATCGCCACCCAGTCCCCGACCGTCATCGGCGATATCATTCGCGGCCGTATCGGCTTCGACGGCTGGCTGATGAGCGATGACCTCAACATGGCGGCGATGGAAGGCTCGATGGCCGAGCGTGCGCAGGGCGTTATCGAGGCAGGCTGCGATGTCGCGCTCCATTGTTCGGGCAAGATGGACGAGATGGTCGACGTCGCGAAGGTCGTGCCCGACATGCATCGCCTCAGCTGCGAACGCATGGACCGGGCCATGGCGATCCGTGCCGATGCCGGCGATCCCTTGGACCTCGCCGCCGCGCTCGAGAAACGCGACCAGCTGCTCGCGCTTGCCTAAAGCCCCATTCGCGCTAGGGTTCGTCCATGGGGGAGCTTGAATTCCGATCGCCTGTGGCACCGCCCGAGAGCCTGCATCTCGACCTCGACAATTGGGAGGGGCCGCTCGACCTGCTCCTGAACCTGGCGCGGGCGCAGAAGGTCGACCTCCATGAAATCTCGATCCTCCAGCTGACCGAGCAATATCTCGGCTATATCGAGGAAGCGCACACGCTGCAGCTGGAGCTGGCTGCGGACTATCTCGTCATGGCGGCCTGGCTCGCCTACCTCAAAAGCTGCTTGTTGCTGCCCAAAGACCCGGAGGCCGATCCCAGTCCCGAGGAACTGGCGCTGCGGCTCCAGCAGCGCCTGATGCGGCTCGATGCGATGCGCGATGCCGGGGCGCGGCTGCTGGGACGCGATCGGCTGGGGCGCGAACGCTTCTGGCGCGGTGCTCCGGAAGGCCTCAAGACGCTGCGCAAGTCGAATTGGCAGGTCTCGGCCTACGATCTCTATGCCGCCTACGGGCAGGTCCGGGCGCGCACGCAGCCGGCTATGCATGTCGTCCATGACCGCAAGGTGATGACGCTCGAGCATGCGATGGAGCGCCTGTCCTCGATGCTGGGCTTTGCGGTCGAATGGACCGATCTCACCAGCTTCCTGCCCAAGTCGACCGACGGTGCGTTCCTGAAAAGCTGTCTCGCTTCCAGTTTCCTTGCCAGCCTTGAACTGGCGCGGACCGGTCGCCTCAGCCTCGAGCAGGAAGGCGAGTTCGAGCCGATCCGCGTGAAGAGGGTCGTATGAGCATGGATGATTTCGAGCGCAGCGTGGAAGCGGTCTTGTTCGCCGCCGATGAGCCGCTGACCCGCGAGGATATCGAGGCGCATGTCGGCGAGGGCGATGTGAAAGCCGCGCTGGACGCGCTTGCCGCGCATTACGAGAATCGCGGCGTGCGGCTCGTCCAGCATGGCAAGCGCTGGCATTTCGAGACCGCGGCCGACCTTGCGCATTTGCTGCGCCGGACGCGCGAGGAGCAGCGCCGCCTGTCGCGTGCGGCGACCGAGACGCTCGCCATCATCGCTTATCACGAGCCGGTGACCCGCGCCGAGATCGAGGCCATTCGTGGCGTGCAGATTTCAAAAGGCACGCTCGATGTGCTGATGGCCGCTGAATGGATCCGCACGGCGGGCCGCCGCGAGACGCCTGGCCGTCCGCTGCAATATGCCACAACCAAGGACTTCCTCACCCATTTCGGGCTCGGTTCGCGCCGCGATTTGCCTGGGATCGACGACCTCAAGGCCGCCGGCCTGCTCGATCCGCTGGACGAGGAGGCGATGCAGCTGGCGCTCGAGGAAGCGGGCGCGGATACAGATGATGACATGGATGAACTGGAAAGTGAGCGCGAAGAGGACTAGGTTGGGTCCAACTCAAGCTTAGGAGCATATTCCATGGGCAATATCGGCCTTCCCGGTATCCT